>NZ_JBHTZI010000014.1:0-165135 GCF_042790355.1 Rhodococcus sp. NPDC056743
TCGTACACCTCATGCAATCCTTCGTCATGGTCACCTTCCCCATCGAAGTCTGGAAACAACCACGCGTCCCCGACAGCGGCGCCGCCTACGTAGCCCTCACCGTCGAACCCGTCGTCTGACCCGATCTTCTGATCGTCTGATCTTCAAGGGACTGAACATGATCACACTCAAAGCAGCGGGAATGCTCGACGTCGACAGCGGCGAGATCGTCCGGCCGGCCGTCATCAAGGTCGACGAAGGCAAGATCGTCGGAATCGGCGGAACACCCGAAGGAGAAATCGTCGACCTCGGCGACCAGATTCTTCTTCCCGGCCTCATGGACATGGAGGTCAACCTCCTGATGGGTGGGCGCGGCGAAAAGCCGGTCTACTCAACGGTTCAGGATGATCCCCCGCTCCGCATGCTGCGTGCCGTGGGTAACTCGCGCCGCACTCTGCGCGCAGGTTTCACCACTGTCCGCAACCTCGGACTGTTCGTGAAGACCGGCGGCTACCTGCTCGACGTGGCTCTCGGCAAGGCGATCGACGCGGGCTGGGTCGACGGCCCACGGATCATCCCGGCCGGCCACGCGATCACTCCAACGGGTGGCCACCTCGATCCGACGATGTTCGCGGCGTTTGCACCGGGAGTGTTGGACCTGACAATCGAAGAAGGCATCGCCAACGGTGTCGACGAGTGTCGTAAGGCTGTTCGCTACCAGATCAAGCACGGCGCTCAGTTGATCAAAGTCTGCGTTTCGGGCGGAGTCATGTCGCACACCGGACTACCTGGTGCGCAACACTATTCCAACGAGGAACTGCGGGCGATCGTGGACGAGGCGCACCGACGCGGACTGCGTGTCGCGTCGCACACGCACGGTGCTGAGGCGGTGAAGGCGGCAATCGAAGCAGGTATCGACTGCATCGAGCACGGATTCCTCGTCGACGACGAGGCCATCGCGATGATGGTCGAACACGGCACCTTCCTGGTGCCGACCACGCGTCTGGCCGACGCCATGGATACATCCAAGGCCGCGCCGGAGCTCCAGGCCAAGGCAGCCGAAATGTTCCCGCGCGCACGCCTTTCGGTCAAGGCCGCCTACGACGCCGGTGTGAAGATCGCCGTAGGCACCGATGCGCCGGCAATCCCGCACGGAAAGAATGCCGACGAGTTGGTAGCCCTCGTCTCTCGCGGCATGAGCAACATCTCGGTGTTGCGCGCGGCCACCACCGTCGCAGCAGATCTCATCAACGTCACCGACCGTGGCCGCCTGGCCGAAGGTCTACTGGCCGACATCATCGCGGTACCCGGAGATCCGTTGGAGGACATCACGGTTACCCAGCGCGTCGGCTTCGTCATGAAGGGCGGAAAGATTTATGTCAACAACTGACGAGATCATGGAGATCTCGCAACTTCTCGCTCGCTATGCGGTCAACATGACCAAGGGCGATGTCGACGGTGTTGTCGCAGTGTTCACTCCGGACGGCACGTACAGCGCTTTCGGCGACAAGTACCCGCTGGACGAGTTTCCCGCACTGGTTGCGGCCGCTCCCCAGGGGCTGTTCATGACAGGGACGCCGGTCGTCGAATTCACCGGAGACAACACCGCAACCGGAAGCCAGACGCTGTGTTTCGTCGATCATGCAACGCACGACATGCGGATCGGCTACTACAGCGACACGTACCTTCGCACCGAGGACGGGTGGCGACTGCAGACGCGGGCGATGACGTTCCTGCGCCGCAACGGCGATCACGATTCGGGTATTCCTCACGCCTTTGATCGTCCGGGGGCATGAACGTCCCCGAATTTCGGTCGGCCGTTGCGACCTGGCTGGCCGAAAACGATCTATCCCCCGGAACCGATCATTCGCTCGACGGCCAGGTAGAACAGCTCGCCCGTGTACGAGCTTCACTGTTCGACGCAGGTTGGATGCGGTACGGCTGGCCGGAGGAGGTCGGCGGACTCGGCGGGCCCGCCGTCCTGCGTGCGGTGCTCGGCGAGGAAGTTGCGACCCGTGGCCTCGCCGAACCCGGCATCTACTCGATGATCGAAGTCCTGGCTCCCACGATGATTTCGTATGCTCGCCCGGAGTTGGCCGCGGAGATGGTTCCGCACCTACTCAGTGGACGTGAGCAATGGTGCCAGGGCTTCTCCGAGCCCGGTTCGGGTAGCGACCTCGCGTCGCTGAGCACCCGGGCAGTTCAAGACGGGGACAACTGGGTTGTCAACGGCCAGAAGGTCTGGACGTCGTTGGCTCAGTACTCGGCGCGGTGTGTCCTACTCACCCGTACCGGGCCGGGCCATGATGGAATTACCGCGTTCTTCGTGGACATGGACACCCCAGGCATCACCGTTCGCCCCCTGCGCACCATGCACGGAGTCGACGAGTTCGCCGAGGTCTACTTCGACGACGTTGTTGTTCCGGCGGACCGGATGCTCGGCAAGCCGGGCGACGGTTGGCGGGTGGCGATGGATCTGCTTCCCCATGAGCGTTCCACCTGCTTCTGGCATCGGATCGCGTACCTGTTCTCACGCCTGGACCAGTTGATCGCCGAATCCGACACAGACGCAACAGATGACGCCGAACTCGGTGCCGCCTACCTGGCACTGCACACCGTGCGAGCCCGGTCCCTTGCGACGCAAACCCGGTTGGCGGAGGGCGCAAAGATCGGCCCGGAGACGTCGATCGACAAAGTGCTGCTGGCGACCTCCGAGCAGCAGTTGTTCGATACCGTGCGCGACTTGTTGCCCGGCACCATCGAACTCGACGAGACGCCATGGCGGTCGGAGTTCCTGTACTCGCGTGCAGCCACCATCTACGGCGGTACGGCTGAAATTCAGCGCAACATCATCGCGCGGCGACTGCTGGATCTGGGGAAGGAATGAGCATGCACGACGACGAGCTGAATCTGCTCACCGAAACGCTGCGCAAGACGATGCTCAGTGTGTCCGGCACCGAACTCGATGCGGCCATGACCGAACTCGGCTGGATCGAGATGCTCACCGAAATGCCCGATACAGCAGTGCCCCTGGTATTTCGGCTCCTCGGCGAGACCGGCGCCCATGCACCCCTGATCAACGATGTGGTCTTGGCCGATACCGCACTCAGTCTGCCCGCCGGCGGTACCGTCGCGCTCCCGTACTCCGGTGGGAGCTGGATCCGGTGGGAGCGGAGCGAGGGACCAGGAACAACACTGGACACCGATGTTCCGCTCCGCGTCGTAGAGGCCGGTGACACCGTCCCACTCGCGGCGGGTCGCCGGGCACTCGGATGGTGGTTGGTGGGAACCAGTCGCGCAATGCTCGACCTCGCTCGCACCCATGCCTTGAACCGCATGCAGTTCGGCAAGCCGGTCGCATCGTTCCAGGCCGTTCGCCATCGGCTTGCCGAGACGCTGGTCGCCATCGAGGGCGCGGAAGCAACGCTGAATACCGCGACCGACGACCTCGGCTCACTTCTCGCGAAGGCCGCTGCCGGCAAAGCTGCACTGACAACAGCCCGCCACTGCCAGCAAGTACTCGGCGGGATCGGTTTCACAGCCGAACACGACCTTCACCATCACGTCCGTCGAGCCATGCTTCTCGACGGATTACTCGGCAGCGCACGCGAACTCACCCGCGAGGCCGGGGCACTCATCCGCACCCAGGGTTATGCTCCGCGCCTAACGCAACTGAGCTGAGCTACGAGTTCGATGCAAGCAAGCGGCACCGGCGCGCGGGCACCGGTGCCGCTTGCTTGCGACAGGTCCAATCGGTCAGGCACCGGCGTGAGCTACCGGGTTGCCATTTCGGCGAGGAGATCAGTGGTGCGGCGAACGGATTCCTTCCGGTCTGCGCCTACGGGGAAGACGGCAGCCCAGATATCGGTGGCGCCGGCATCCAGCAGAGACTGCAATTGAGCGCGTACCGATCGAGCGTTGCCGACAATCGCCACATCCGCCGGGTTGCTTGCACCGCCGGCGTCGAGAACCCTTTGATAATTGGGCATTCCGGCATAAGCGGTGGCGTTTGCTGCGACAGCGGCGCGAGCTTCGTCGGCATCGTCGTGAACTGCCACCGGCAAGCCTGCAACAATTCGAGGTGCGGGCCGACCCGCAGATTCTGCAGCAGCATGTAGCGCGGGAGCAATGTGGGAGTCGATTACCTTGCCCGACGCCATCCATAGCACCGTTCCGGCGGCGTATTGCCCTGCCACCCGCAACATGCGGGGCGACATGGCGGAGAGCAGCACCGGCACGTCGTGGACGACCTTGGCCATCCTGCCCGCACTGCGCGTCGACCAGTCCGCGCCGCGGAAGTCGACGTCTTCACCGCGAAGCAGTGCGGTGACGATCTGTACATATTCTTCGGTATTGCGACCCGGGCGCTCGTAGGACAAGCCGTACACGTCACGGACCAGCGATTCGTGCGAAGGTCCGAGCCCCAAGGTGAATCCCTTGCGTCCCATGGCCTCTGATACGGCAGCAGCGCGATTCGCCTGCAGCAGGGGATGGCACGGATAGGTCTGCAGAACAGCAGTTCCGAGCTCGATCGACGTCGTGGCCCGCCCCGCTACCGCAAGGGCGGTCAGCGGATCACCGGCGACTGTGCTGGCATACCAGAGTGAGGTAAAACCGTCTGCCTCTGCTCGTTGCGCTTGCTGGACAATTTTGTCGGTGGACGAAGCGCCGCCGGTCAATCCGATTCGCATGATTCCTCCAAGGTTGGAATGGCTGATCCCGGCCATCATATGGCTTGAATCATGCTGCCAGAGAATTGGATTGACCTCGACGGAGAAATATGACCGCCGGTCGAATCACGCCACGATGGGACTATACAACTGTATAGTCCGATACGTCTATCGCGGCAGACTTCACCGCCGACATCACACAGCTGAAACGAGCAGAGGATGACACTCGACAAATCGCCCGAGACCCAGCACTTCGAGACACTGCAGAAAGATGTTCGTTATCTCATGGATCGCACCGCGATTCTGGACTGCATCAGTCGGCACGCCCGCGGATGCGATCGTCACGACATCGATCTCATCACCGCCGCATACCATGACAACGGCGTCGACGAACATGGGTTCGCAACCAATACGGGCCCCGAATACGGTGAATGGGCGAACACTGCCCACGCCGAAACCTCGCAGGTACACACGCACAACATCACCACGCACTCGTGCGACATCGACGGCGAGGTCGCGCATGCCGAAAGCTACGTCATCGTTGTCCTCGTCGGCAGTGACGGCAAAAGCGCGCAATTCATCAGTGGACGCTATCTCGATCGCCTGGAACGGCGAGAGGAACAGTGGCGCATCGCAGTTCGACGATCAACCGTCGAGGCAATGTTCGTCGCCGACGCTCGGGTGCTGCAATCACCCTTCTTCACAGAGAAGGGCTACCTCGTCGGCACCCGCGACCGTGAGGATTTGTCGTACGAACGTCCATTGACGTTGGAGAAGCCTGCGCCCGCACGGTGGTAATGACCCTGCGCGCCTTTCCGGTAGCTCGAACTACCAGAAAGGCGCACAGGGCAGAAGGCCCTACTTGATCTTTTCCTTCATCTCGTCCAGCTTCACCAGGATCGGGTAGCCCGAAACGCTGAGAGCATTGCCGTGACCGGTCTGGTGGATGTCGAACACCGACTGAACAGCTGCGTAGAATCCCTGCACGTCGAGTGTCTGGTTGACGGCACGCTTGGCCTGACGGAGGCCGAAGGACGGCATCTCGGCAATCTGCAAGGCCAGGGCGCGGGCCTCGGCGTCGAGCTGATCGCGCGGCACCACCTTGTTGACCATGCCGGTCTTCTCAGCCTCTTCGGCCGTCACCGGACGACCGGTGAAGAGGATTTCCTTTGCCTTACGGGCACCGAGTTCCCAAGTGTGACCGTGGTATTCGACGCCGCCAATTCCCATGAGCGCAACCGGATCGGAGAACAAGGCGTCCTCGGACGCAATGATCAGATCGCACGGCCAGCACAGCATCAACCCACCCGCGATGATGCGGCCCTGAACAGCCGCAATCGACGGCTTGGGAGTGTTGCGCCAGCGCAACGTGTATTCCAGGTATCTACGGCTTTCGGCGCGGTAGATCCATTCCAAGGTGATCTCCTTGGGCGACGGCCAACGATCATTGAGGTCGTGACCGGCCGAAAAGTGCTTGCCCTCAGCACGAACCACGATCACCGCGACATCGTCGTCCTCGGCCGCACGGGTCCAGGCTGCGTCGAGTTCGTCGAGCAACTGCATGTTCTGGACGTTCGCAACTTCGGGACGGTTGAGGGTGATGGTCGCAATTTTGTCGGCCACCTCGTAGAGAATGTACATGTCAGGCTCCTCAGCTTCGGGGAAGGCCGAGCACTCGCTCGGCGACAATAGTGCGCTGGATTTCGGAGGTTCCACCGGCGATCGTGCCGGCGAAGCTTCGTGCATAACGTTCGAACCAACTCGAACTGAAGGCCTCGTTGTCCATCGGGTTGTACGCCGATGTCAAAGCCGGATGTACCAAACCTTCAGGTCCGGCAGCGATCAGGGCCTCTTCCGAAGAGCGTTGTACCGCTTCGGAACCGAGCAGTTTGAGTATCGACAGGGCGGCCACGTCCTGCTCGCCGCGAGCAGCGCGCGCCAACGCCGCCGAACCGAGCAGACGCAGCGCCTGATGGTCCATCACGAGGGTCGCGTAGTGATCCCGGTCGATGTCCGTCGCCGGATGGAAGTCCGCGATCAGATCTTGCAGGCGATCGGCAAAGCTGAGCCACAACAGGTTTCGCTCATGTCCGAGCGAACCGGTTGCCACCGACCACCCCTTGTTCAGTTCACCGATCAGGTTTTCTACCGGGACTTTCACATCGGTGAAGAACACTTCGTTGAAGTCGAGATCATCGTCTGCGCAAATGGATGCAAAAGGCCGGCGAACCAAGCCGGGCGAGTCGGTGGGGATCATCAGCACGCTGATGCCCTGATGTTTCGGAGCGTCGGGATCGGTGCGGACAAAGGTCAGGATCACGTCGGCGTCATGCGCGCCGGATGTCCAGACCTTCTGGCCGTTGACCACAAAATGGTCACCGTCACGATCGGCCCGTGTGCGCAGCGACGCGAGATCCGAACCTGCACCGGGCTCGCTCATACCGAGCGCAGCGGTGATCTCGGCACGCAATATCGGTGCGGCCCACTGCTTTTTCTGCTCCTCGGTGCCGAAGGAGAGCAACGACGCGGCAATGATGCCCAGCCCTTGCGGATTGAAGCTGTGGTAGATCCGCCGCTTCGAGAGTTCCTCCAAATGCACGTACTGCTCGAGAATCCCGGCGTCCCGCCCACCGAATTCCGGCGGGTTGCCCGGCAACAGCCAACCGTTGTCGAACTGCAGGCGCTGCCAGGCGCGAGCCCACTGCGGAATGTCCGCGCTGGACCCGGCGCGCTCAGCGGCCTGCGCCTCGCTGGGAAGATTCTCGTCCAGGAAAGCGCGGAACTCGGCCCGGAATTCCTCTACGTCGGCGTCAAAGTTGAGTTGCACGGTACTCCTCGGCGATCAGCGCCCGATGCTGTGCCGCACCGCCGAGCAGTAGCTCACCGGCTTTGGCACGCTTGAGCGCAAACTGTAGGTCGTTTTCCCAGGTAAAGCTCATCGCTCCGAACAGCTGCATTCCGTTGCGGAACACCAGCGATTGGCACTCCCCGGCTGCAGCCTTGGCCATGGACGCGGCTAACCGTCGTCTCGGGTCGTTCTCGGCAATCGTCAGCGCTGCGTAATACGCGAGGGCGCGGGCACGCTCGATGGCAAGGTGCATGTCGGCAGCCTTGTGCTGAACAGCCTGGAACGAGCCGATGAGAGAGCCGAACTGCTTCCGGTTACGCACGTGGTCGAGCGCCAAGTCGAGGATGCGCTGACACGCTCCGACCGTCGTGAGCGCCATTCCGGTGAGCGCGAGGTCCATTGCCCGTGCCGGATCTGCGCTACTGCGCTGGTCGACGCCGACCCGGACGCCGTCGAACGACACTTCCGCAACGTGAAGCACCGGATCGAAAATCGGACTGCGCGTCGTGGTGACGTCCGCGGCCGGAACGACAAAGACTCCCGCCGACGTGACGACCGCTAATTTCTCGGCGCGATCACCGTCGAGTACGCGGTGCGCCGTGCCGTCCAGGCGCCACCCATCTCCGTCGCGGCTGGCGCTGATGCCCTCGAATACTGCCGTTCCCGGCTGCTCGGGATCGATCGACTCGCTTGCAAGTGGGGCAAATTGTGTCATTGTCGCCAGATAGGGAGTGGGGTCAGTCGCTCGGCCCAACTCTTCCAGCACGATTGCCAATTCAACTGCGGTATCAGGATCGGTCAACTCGGTCCAACCGAGTGAAACGTAAGTTTTCCAAATTTGTACTGGGTTGGCGTCGTTGTCGACGACGTCCCGGATCAGCGCGGACGGGCATTCCTTCGCCGTCACTTCGCGCACGGTGTTTTGCCATAGTCGCTGATCGGAGTCGAACTCGAAGAGCATCCCGAACTGCCTCCCTGTCGGAGCTGCGGTGCATTATCGATTGAGAATACCATTCTCGATTAGCGAAAGTAAGAGTCTCTAAAATGCAAATAACACTTGGTCATTCCACTGTGGCGCTTACATCTCCGGTACAGTGCAAACATGTTTTTGACAATCGGAAGGGGGCTGGTGCAGTGGTGACCACGCCCAGCGAAGAGCCGGCATGGAAGCAACGGTCGGTCGAGCGTTCCATCAAGACCGCAAAGCTTCGCGCAGAGCAACGCGTGCAGCGATTCCTCGATGCGGCACAGTCGATCATCACCGAAAAAGGCACCACCGACTTCACCGTGCAAGAGGTGGTCGACCGGTCGAAACTGTCCTTGCGTAGCTTCTACCTCCAATTCGACGGTAAGCACGAACTACTGTTGGCATTGTTCGAAGACGCCTTGAGTCGCAGCGCCGAACAGATCCGCGCAGCGACGGCCGGAACGTCCGAGCCGATGGACCAACTCAAGATCGCCGTCGAGCTTCTTTTCGAGTTCTGCCGTCCCGACCCGGCTGCGCAGCGACCGCTGTTCACCGATTTCGCCCCACAACTGCTTCTGTCACATCCGGCCGAGGTCAAAGTTGCACACTCCTCACTTCTCGCATTTTTTGTCGAGTTGATGGAAAAGGTGAGCGAAGCAGGTCAGCTGCGCGAGGGCGTCAACCCCCGCCGAATTGCCGCCATGACCATGCAGACGGTGATGTTCATTGCGCAGTCCAGCGGCGCCCCTGACGACGCGACCGTGCATCCCATTTCTTCCGACGAGGTCTGGGCCTTCTGTTCTCAGGGGTTCGCACACAAGGGCTGAAAACAACTTTGAGAACTTCATTCTCAATTGAGGAAATTTTATATACACTCGGCCGATGTCCGAGTTATGGAACGACCTCCTCGCCTGCCTCGACCTGCAACCGCAGACGACCGGACGAACTGATACCGACAAGAATGCGACCACCCTCGTTTTCGAGGGCCCTAACCTGCATTTGACGTACCACCGACTCTTCGGCGGGCAGATTCTCGGTCAGTTCGTCCGCGCGGCCGAACTGACCTGCCCGAACAAAAGCATCAAGTCCCTTCACTCCCTGTTTGCCCGGGAAGGTAGCGCCGACGAGACCGTCCGCTACGAAGTAACGCGTCAGCACGAAGGCCGTTCCTTCGCCACGTTGACCATCGTGGCGCGCCAATCCAAAGGCGTCATCGCTACGTCCCTGATCTCGATGCACGCTCCCGAGGACGGCCCGGATCGGCAGTCCGAGAACAGCATTGCGCCGTTACTCGGCGAAGAGTTCCGGACCGACGTCGACCTGATCCCGTGGGAAATACGCACCGCCGTCGACCTCAACTCCACCGACATCGGTACACCCGATTTCGAGATGTGGATGCGCACACCGCAAGTAGGCAAGAACCTCGCGCCTGCCCTCGCTACCTACGCCACCGACCTCACACTGATCGGCACAGCCCTGCGCCCCGTCGACGGCTTGAGTCAACTCGGCAACGGAACCACCTTCACCTCCGCAGTCACCTCACACAACCTGTGGTTCCATCGGCCCTTCACGACCGACTCGTGGCTACTACTACGCCAGCACAGCCCCGTCACAGCTCACGGCCGTTGCTTCGGCCGTGGCGACGTGTTTTCCGAGGACGGCAACCTCGTTGCCTCGTACGCGCAGGAAGCTTTGCTTCGCCTACCGTGACAACCTTTGCTCGGTAGAAATCGACCGACCTTCGAGGTGTGATATGAGTTCGACTACCCTGTCCGACAGTACTGTTCAGGAAATTACCGTGCCCCGGCCCTATCGGGTGGTTCAGTGGGCCACCGGCAACATCGGCACACGCTCGCTGCGCGGCGTCATCGAACACGCAAATCTGGAATTGGCCGGTGTATACGTACATTCGGCCGACAAAGCCGGTCGCGACGCCGGTGAACTGTGCGGCATCGACGACGCCGGGGTGCTGGCCACCAACAGCATCGACGACGCCATCGGGTTGGGCGCGGATTGTGTGCTGTACATGCCGCGCCAGTTCGACGCCGACGAAGTATGCCGCATCCTCGCCGCCGGCTCGAACATCGTCACCACCCGGGGAGAATTTCACTACCCCGCCGGGATGGACCCAGCGCTGCGCGAACGTATCGAAGCCGCGTGCCGAACCGGAGGAACGTCGATCCACAGCACCGGCAGCAGCCCCGGATTTGTGACCGAGGCGCTCCCCCTGGTGTTGAGCTCGATTCAACGTCGCCTGAACCACCTGGCGATCAGTGAATTTGCCGATCTCTCCCAACGCAATTCACCCGGGATACTCTTCGACGTCATGGGATTCGGGCTCACCCCGACCGATTTCGACGAGAACCGGATCGCACACGTGAAGTCCAACTTCGGTCCGTCACTGCAGCTGATCGCCGAGTCCATCGGCCTGCCACTGGACTCCGTGGACGCCCGCGGCGAGCTGGCCACCACCCCAACCGAAGTCCAGATCGCGGCAGGAACCCTGGAAGCAGGCACCGTTGCCGCGCAACGAATCACGGTGAGCGGCACACATGCCGGGCGAGAACTTCTGAGCTTCTGCGCAACGTGGTACTGCTCGAGCGAACTCGACGTCGACTGGAAGATTCGTGACACCGGCTGGCATATCGACGTGGACGGGGATGCGCCGCTCGACATCGATCTGCGTTTTCCCATCCCGTTGGAGAGGATGAGCGAGACCGCCCCGGCCTACACGGCCAACCGGGCAGTCAACGCCATCCTCTCTGTCTGTGCTGCTGCTCCGGGAATCCGTACAACACACGATCTTCCGCAGATTGTCGCCGATCTGAGCTAAGCAGAACCCGACGTTCCGAGCAGTCGCGCAGCAGCGGTGTATGCATCGCTGCTGCCGGCTGCGACGGCGTCGGCCAGATCGTCGAGTTCGGGGTGGGTGCGCAACTTCGACTGCGCGAGGGACAGAATCTGGACTCGCGCTCGCGCGGTTCGACGTGCAAACGTGTCCGATCGCTGGTGAGCGTCGATCACATCCGCCAGTTCGGTGACACCCTCACCGCGTGATGCAATCAGTTTGAGGATGGGTACTCCGGCCTCGGCGCGCAGATCACGGACCGTCTGATCGGCACCCTCTCGGTCTGCTTTGTTTACCACGAGAATGTCGGCCACCTCGAGCAACCCGGCCTTGGCAGCCTGAACAGCATCTCCTGCACCGGGATTGAGGACAACGACTGCGGGATTCGCGATAGCGGATATCTCGATTTCCGATTGTCCGACGCCCACCGATTCGAGCAGAATCAGATCGTAGTCGAGCGCCGCGAGGAGGCGGATCGCTGCCGGCACGGCAACGGCCAGACCACCCAGGTGACCGCGAGTGGCCACCGAACGGATAAGCACGTCGGCGTCGTCGATGTGCTCTGCCATCCGTATTCGATCACCCAACAATGCGCCGCCGCTGTACGGCGAGGAAGGATCGACTGCAAGAACGGCAACCCGCAGTCCACGTTGGCGGTATGCCCGCACGAGAACTGCGATGGTGGTGGACTTGCCTGCGCCGGGTGGGCCGGTCACCCCGACCACTCGCACCGGCCGTGAACCGACGATGTCGAGAACTTCTTCTCGTCGGCTGCTTTCGACCAAACTCAACAGGCGGCCCGCGGCGCGCAGTGAACCTGAGCGCGCCGCGGTGACAAGATCCTCGATCGTTGCAACGGTAGTGAGCGTCATCGAATATTCGAATACCTCTCGGTGCCAGTCGATCTCACAGTCGACATCACGGAGCCGGAACCTCGATGACCGTCGCCGAACCCATACCGCCGCCGGCGCACATGGCCGCCACACCGATCCCGCCGCCGCGTCGTCGTAGCTCGTGCACCAGGGTCACCAGCATGCGCGCACCGGTGGCTGCCACGGGATGTCCGAGCGAACACCCACTGCCGCTGACGTTGACCCGATCGGCATCGATTCCGAGCATCTTGATCGTCGCGACGCACATCGCCGCGAACGCCTCGTTGATCTCGAACAGATCCACGTCGGCCAGCGACATTCCCGCGCGTGCCAACGCCTTCGGAATTGCCTCGACCGGAGCCAGACCCGTGAAGGCGGGATCAACCGCGACGGATGCCCACGACTTGACCGTTCCCAATCCCGGCATTCCCAGTTCGCTACTGGCGATAGTGAGAACCGCAGCAGCGTCGTTGGCGCCGCTCGCATTTCCGGCGGTGATGCTGAAGCCTTCGATCTCGGGGTGCAGCACCTTGAGCGAGCCGAGCTTCTCCAGGCTCGTTTCGCGGCGCGGATGCTCGTCGACGGAGAAGAGTCCGTGAGGAGTGCTGATGGGTACGATCTCTTCCTTGAACCGCCCCTCGTCGATGGCGCTCACTGCCTTCTGGTGCGAGAGCAGAGCCCACGCGTCCATGTCCTCGCGCGAGACTCCGGCCTTCACGGCGGCATTCCAGCCCACCGTGATCGACATGTCCTTGTTCGGTGCATCGGGGCGATCCGGGTGCGTCGGGGACATCCACGGCACGAATTCGCCGTCGACACGGAACAAGGACCGCGGGCTGGTCGACGCGGAGTTGACGCCACCGGCGATGATCAGCTTGTCCATCCCGGAACGGATGGAGCCTGCAGCGGCCTGCACCGCGCCCAGACTGGCCGCGCAGTGCCGGTTCAGGGCCAAGCCGGGCACTGTCGTCAGGCCGGCGGTAATTGCCGCGTGGCGCGCGATCACGCCGCCGCCGTACAGCCCCTCGGCGAGCATGACGTCGTCGATCTGACTGGCATCGAGTGTTTCTGCTGCCGCCGCGACGACGTGGTGAGCAAGATCGTGAGCGGTGGTGTCGCGCAACGTTCCCTTACCGGCGGTACCGATGGGGGTTCGCAGTGCGGAGACGATAATTGCTTCAGGCATGGGTGTTCTCCAATTCGGCCAGCAGAACGCGGCGCAGTAGTTTTCCGGTTTCGGTCTTCGGGAGCTCGTGTCGGAACACGACGATGTCGGGAGTCTTGGACGATCGCAGTCGTTCCTTGACCCACGCCTTGATCTCTGCTTCATCGACATCGCCGACGAGGACGGCAACTATCCGTTGTCCCCATTCAGGATCCGGAACGCCGATCACGGCAGCCTCGATGATGGCGGGATGCGCAAGAAGCACGTCCTCGATTTCTGCGGGGGCGATGTTCTCACCCCCTCGGATGATGGTGTCGTCCGCGCGTCCTTCGATGAACAGGAAACCGTCGGAGTCGAGTCGACCGAGATCACGCGTGGCGAACCAGCCGTTCTCGTCGAGCACACTCCGGTTGCCGTATTCGCCGGAAATCTGCTCGCCCCGAACGAATACCAGGCCGGTGACGCCGGCACCGACCGGATCGCCGTCCTCGCTGCGCACCTCGATCTCGATGCCCGGCAGCGTTTTTCCGACGGACCCGAGTCGGTCACGCACTGCCGGATCGGCAGAGGCAAAAGCAACCCGGTGATCGTCGGGGCCGAGAACTGCCACCGACGACGCTGTCTCCGTGAGGCCGTAGGCATTGACGAATCCGGTGTCAGGGAAGCTTCGCAGCGCATGCTCGAGTACCGGCCGGGGTGTTCTCGATCCGCCGTACGCCAAACTCGCGAGAGACGGCGTGTGTGCATCGTTGTCCCCCAATTCGGCGACAACACGCGCCAGCATCGTGGGAACGAGCATCGCGTGCGTGACGCTCTGACTCCGGACGGTGTCGAGCCAGACGTTGGCGTCGAATGCGGCCAGATAAACGATCCGACGCCCGGTGTAGAGGTTGGAGAGCAGGTTTGTCAGGCCTGCGATGTGGTAGGGCGGAACAGCGACCAACGACGCATCGCTCTCGTCGGCCGACGAGAACTCCATGGTGTTGAGCACGTACGCGAGTAGGTGCCGATGTCGGAGTATCGCGGGCTTGGGATCAGCGGTGGTTCCGCTGGTGTAGATGATTGCGGCGACGCTGTCACCGTCCCACTGTGGAGCGGGGGCATCAGATTCGGCCGAATCCTGCTGTATCGCTTCGATGTCGATCAGATCGTCGAGATCGTCGAGACGCAGCACCAGTGCACCGGGGTGGCGGTCGATCAGGGCAGCCAACTGCTGATCGCCCAGTCGGTAGTTGAGTGGCACGAACGGAACCCCGGCCATCGCGGCGCCGAACAGCGCGACGGGGTACGCGAGGTGGTTTGTGCCGAGGTAGAGCACGGCAGGGTATTGCCGGAATCGGTCGGCGGCGCGGCGGGCAAGGGCAAGGAGTTGCGCGGCGGTCAATGACCGATTCTCGACGGTCACTACGGCCCGATCGCAACTCGATGCGGCCATTTCTGCAATCATGGTGATGTTCATGAGAACATTATTCTCTCAACAGAGATCAATACTTGCAAGAAGGGAAATCAAAATGCAGATCAACGGTTGTTCCGCCATCGTCGTAGGTGGCACCGGAGGGCTCGGCGAGGCTACGGTTCGCCGTCTCCACTCGGAGGGAGCAAAGGTCGTCGTAGCCGACGTGGCCGACGACAAGGGCAAGGAACTCGAGCGCGAACTCGGCGTTCGATACGTCCGCACCGACGCCGGTGACGAAGACAGCGTCCTTGCCGCAATCGCCGAAGCCGAATCGCTGGGTCCGCTGCGCATCTCGGTCGACTGCCACGGCGGCCCCGCCGGTGGCGGCCGGCTGGTCGGCAAGGACGGCAGCGCCATGAGCCTGGAGGCGTTCACGACCACGATCAATTCGTACTTGATCTCGGTGTTCAACGTGATGCGTCTGTCGGCAGCAGCGATGGGCCGTCAGGAGGCTCTCGAGACCGGCCGCGGGGTCATCATCAACACGGCGTCCATCGCCGCGTACGAAGGCCAGATCGGCCAGCTCCCCTACTCCGCAGCCAAGGGCGGCGTTGTCGGCATGACTCTTGTTGCCGCACGCGACCTCTCGCCGCTCGGCATCCGGGTCGTGACGATCGCGCCCGGCACATTCCTCACGCCTGCCTACGGCAAGGCCGGCGACAAGCTGGAGGCGTACTGGGGACCGCAGGTTCCGCACCCCCAGCGTATGGGCCGCTCACCGGAGTACGCCACGCTGGTCTCCTCGATCGTGGAGAACGACTACCTCAACGGCGAGGTCATCCGCCTCGACGGCGCACTGCGGTTCCCCCCGAAGTAACTTGCCGAACCGCGACGCCCGGGGGCGTCGGCAGCAGTACGGCGCCCCCGACCCGGTCGCGAGATACTACGAAAAGCGTTGTCCTGCAGACACAATCGAAGATTCTGGTTCTCCGACAACTTGAATCGCATTCCCATACTGTGTCCGCATGACTTCCACATGTTCGACAATCAGCCGTCAGCACAGGGCAGAAGCATGAAATTCTGGACCGGTACGGCCTTCATGAACACCGCCGAGATGCCTGCCGTCGCAAAGATGCTCGACGAGAACGGCTATCACGGCGTCCTCGTATCGGACCATCTCATCTTCCCGCGTGAACTCAAAACGCATTATCCTGCAACGGAAAGCGGGGTTCCATACTGGCAACCCGACACCGAATGGCCCGATGCCTGGGTCCTCATCGGTGCAATGGCCGCAGTAACCGAGAACCTGCATTTCGGCAACAACGTCTACATCGCGCCCGCGCGCCCTATCCTCGAAGTCGCCAAACAGGTGGGCACCGCGGGAGCACTGTCCAACGGCCGCGTGTCCATTGGACTCTCCGCCGGCTGGATGCGCGAGGAGTTCGAACTGCTCGGCCAGGACTTCGACAACCGCGGACCTCGACTCAACGAGATGGTTCAGGCTCTGCGAGCATTGTGGAAAGGTGGCTGGGTGTCCTGGAAGGGCGAGTATTACGACATTCCTGAAATGATGATCGAACCACACCCGCCCGCACCGGTCCCTATTCTCTGCGGCGGCGAATCTGCTGCCGCCCTCAAACGTGCAGCGCGCTACTGCGACGGCTGGGTCGGTACTGCATACACGCTGGAAGACGCCACAGTATGGATCGACCGAATCAAGGGTTACCGCCGCGAATACGGACGCGAAAACGAGCCTTTCGAGATCATTCTCGGATTGTTCGACGAACGGACACCTGACCTCTACAAGCGGGCAGAAGACATCGGCATCACCGGTGTGATGTGCTCACCCTGGGCCAACTGGGATCTCCAGCACAGCGGCGACCACTCACACTTGAAGGGAAGCGCGGAGCAGTACCGAGCCCCGATCGAGAAGTTCGCCGAAGAGATCGTCTCCAAGTGTAGGTGACGCGAAAAGGAGAGGCTGGGCACAGATCCCCTGGTGCCCAGCCTCTTCCGACTTCTCCGATTCAGCTCTTCACAGCGGTGAGCTTCGCTATGTTGTCCCGGAAATCCTCACTCTGGAAGGTCAGCTCTTCTGCTGTCGTCGCAAAGTCGAGCGTGGCCAGAATCGCCCGCTCCAGGTGCATGTTCAGCAGCCGCTTGGTGCTCTCGACAGCCTGACGCGGTTGCGAGGCAATCTTTTTCGCGCACTCGATGGCGTCGGCAAGCGGATCGAGAGACACATGGTTGGCAAGGCCGAGCGTGCAGGCCTTTTCAGCTCCGATGCGCGTTCCGGCCAGGGCATATTCCTTGGCCAGCAGCAGACTGATCTGCAGCGGCCACGTCAGCGGTCCACCATCGGCGGCAACCAATCCGACCTGTACGTGCGGGTCCGCCAGGTAGGCGGATTCTGCAATGTAGACGATGTCGCTCAGCGCAACGAGGCTGCATCCCAGACCGACGGCCGGGCCGTTGACTGCCGCGATCACGGGAACCCGGCACCGCGCCATTCCGAGCACCAGATCACGACCGTGCGCGATTGTGCGAGCACGCATCTCGGAGTCTTCGGCCAACTCCGCGAGGTAGGAAAAATCGCCACCCGCCGAGAAAGCCTTGCCGTTGCCGGTGAGCACTGCGGCACGCGCGTCACGATCCGCGCTGAGCCGCGGCCACAACTCCGCCAAGCCGGTGTGCAAGCTGTCGTTGACGGCGTTGAGCGCGTCCGGTCGATTGAGAGTGATGATCCGCAGCGAGCCTTCTGCGCGGACGTCGATCTCTTCGGGCATGTCGTACATGTCAAACTCCCAATCCGAGAATGCGCGAGGCAATGATGTTCTTCTGAATTTGTGATGTTCCGCCCATGACACTCTGGGCGCGGCTGTACAGGTACGACCCGAGCATCTCGGTGTCGCGGCTACCCGCCTCCGTCAACGCTGCGTGTCCGACGGCTTGATCCACCCAGGTCATGAGGAGCTTGTCGAGCGAGCCCTCCGAGCCGTGGGAGAGTCCGTCCAGCTGCTCCGACAGCCGGCGACGCACGTGCAGCCGCAGCATTTCTGTTTCCACTGCAGCCCAAGCTAATTCCGTGGACGGTGGTCCATCACTCCTGGCTGCGAGCTGGCGGACCAGTTTGCCGTACCGCGCCGCGTACCCCAGCGTGGACGGTTCACGTTCGTGCCCGACAACGGTCATGGCCAACGCCCAGCCTTCACCGGGAGCGCCGACCATCTGATCGACCGGCACACGCGCACCGTCGAAGAGCACCTGGCCGAACTCCTTGGTGACACCGTTCATCATCTTGAGCGGACGCTGCTCGATACCGGGCTGGTCCATCGAGACGATGAATGCGGTCAGTCCGCGGTGACGCTTTGCGTCGGGTTCTGTCCGTGCCAAGAGCAGGCACCAATCGGCGACATCGCTGTAGCTGGTCCAGATCTTGTGGCCCGCGATGACGTACTCGTCGCCCTCCCGTGTGGCGGTGGTCGTGAGCGAGGCAAGATCCGAACCCGCACCTGGCTCACTGAATCCCTGGCACCATCGTTCGGTGCCGTTGATCATTCCCGGAAGGAATCGACGGCGAAGATCCTCACTGCCATGCCTGCCGAGTCCGTGTACCAGGTATCCGAGACTGGGCCGAGGCGGAGCACCGGCAATAGCAAGTTCCTCGTCGACGATGACGTCGTAGACAGGCGGCAGTTCTTGTCCACCATATTCTTTGGGCCACGAAGCGCCGAAGAATCCGCCGCTGTACAGCGCCTGATGCCACTCACCCTGCCGTGCCCAGTACTCGTCCCCCGAACTGGGGAATGCTTTTGCCCGCTCAGCTGCCCATGACCTCAGTCGGTCTCGGAAAGCGGCTTCTTCCGGCGAATCACGAAAGTCCAAGGTCGATCTCCTCCAGCCTTACGGGAAACAGTTCGGTGGACGTCAATGCCCGCCGCAGGTACACATGCACGAGGCACTCCCACGTGTTACCGATTCCGCCGTGCACCTGCACTGCGGTTTCACACACTGTTCGAGTTGCCCGCGCGCAGTAGATCTTTGCGATCCGCGCTGCCGCGATCGCCTCGGCCGGCGGCAGCTCGTCCACGGCCCACGCCGCGTACCGGAGCACACTCACCGACCCCTCGATCAGTGCGAGACCCTCGGCCAACAGATGCGCAACAGCCTGGTACGACCCGATGGCCGTGCCGTACTGCTCACGGACCTTGGCGTACTCGGTCGCAACATGGTGAGCGCCCCGTGCCGTTCCGACCAGATCGGCGCAGGTAGCTACGAGTGCAAGTGCCTCCCACCGCGTCACGTCGTCCGTCGAGATTTCGCCGAGCGAATCCCCGTCCTCGAGCAACTCGGCAAAACCTCGAGTCAGATCGGCGCCGGCAGCTACCGAACCGACTCGGCCGGCGAAGGCCTTGTTCTCGCGCAGGACAAGAGCATGCTCGAGTCCGGTCGCGTCGACCGCCTCGTCACCGACAGCTATCGCCCAGGTGAGCTGATCGTCGGCGACATGACGACGTAGGTCGTCGGCTAGTACCGGTCCGAGGAACGGAACGTCGACCAGACCGCGGCCGAATTCCTCTGCGACGATGGCAACTTCGACACCCGACGCGCCGTCCGATCGGAGTGAACGCCAGCCGGTGATGGCTACCGCCTTCTCCAGACGAGCGTTCCGGGTGGCATCTTCCAAATCGAGGACCGAGCCCGGCCCCAGATCATCGGCCAGTTTTGCGGCAGCGTCACGCAGCTGCCGCTGTTCATGAGTCAGACGTACGTCCATAGCGCTCCTTGAGTTCTCGGCGCAACACCTTGCCGGAGGGCAGGCGAGGAATTTCGGGTACGAACACCACTCGCCGTAGGCGTTTGTAGCCGGCCATGCGGCCCGCTACGAGTTCCATGAGTTCCGCTTCACCGATCGAACCGTTTGTCGCGACGGCCGCAACAATCGCTTCGCCGTCTTTCGGGTCGGGAATTCCGAACACCGCGCAATCCGCGACGTCGGGGTGTCCGTGCAGGACTGCTTCGATCTCGGCCGGCGCTACCTGGAAGCCGCGTACCTTGATCATTTCCTTGAGGCGGTCGGTGATTCGCAGCCAACCGTCGTCGTCGAGATGTCCGACGTCACCGGTTCGGTACCAACAGTCGGCGAACGCGCCGGCGGTTTCCTCGGCGGGAAGATAGCCGGCCATGACCGAAGCCGACAGGGCCTGGATTTCTCCGGTCTCGCCAGGGCCGAGCACGTCGCCGGTCTCGGTCGACACAATTCGAAGGCTCACTCCCGGTGCCGCACGCCCCACGCTGTCGAGTTGCGCACCCTCGATCGGGTTGCACGCGATGACGGGTAGCTCACTGGCACCGTACGCCGGCATCCACCCGACACCTGTTCGCCGCGTGACTTCTTCGGCGACGCTCGGTGTCACCGGCGTTGCACCCCACATGATGTAGCGCAGCGACGAGAGATCGTACGATTCGAGCTTCGGATGGGAAGCGATAGCCAAAGCGATGG
Organism: Rhodococcus sp. NPDC056743; assembly: GCF_042790355.1. Classification (NCBI taxonomy): domain Bacteria; kingdom Bacillati; phylum Actinomycetota; class Actinomycetes; order Mycobacteriales; family Nocardiaceae; genus Rhodococcus; species Rhodococcus sp. NPDC056743. Next base: position 20,249 of record NZ_JBHTZI010000014.1, read on the forward strand.
GCGCCACGGCCATTTCGACGGTAATCCGGTCTACCTCGATGTGGTGCAGCATCGTGTCGAGATCGAATCGGCGGTGAAGCCGCAGCCACGCACCGGACTCGAGAGCCGTGACGATGTTGAGCAGACCGAGTATGTGTGAAGGCGGAGTCACGATCTGCATGCGATCGCGTTCCGTCAACTCCAGCACGTTTCGCCACTGATCGACGGCAACAGCAAACGATGCGTGAGTGTGCCGGACTGCCTTGGGTAGGCCGGTTGTTCCCGAACTGAAGACGAGAACTGCATCCGACGCGGGATCGGGCTCGCCGAACGTTCCGGTGCCGCGTGTGTCGGTGCTGCACGAGACCGACTCGTCAAGGCTCAGCATCGGCATCAGTTCCGCGAGCACCGGATTGTCGCCGATCGCATACGCGGGGCTTGTCGTCGCCAGCGCGTGCGCCACCTCGACGCTCTTCCACGCCGGACTGATGAGCACGACAGCGGCACCGACGCGCCAGATCGCGAGTACCGCGACAACGAACTCCGGACGATTCGACGACATGAGAGCAACGCGTTGACCAGCCACGACGCCGTCCCGAACCAGCCGCGATGCAAGTCCGTCGGCTAGCGCTTCGAGTTCTTCTCGGCTGTATTTCTGTTCGTCGAACACAAGGACGCTCTGGCCGCTCATCCTTGGCTCCTCACCGGGGGATGGGGGCTAGCGCATCCCCCGTCTCGCGTGTACAAATGCTTCATTGAGAAGATCCTATCTCGTTTGAGAGAATAGTATTCTCAAACTTATAGAATCTCAATATCAGCAGGAGGTAGCCATGGCGAGACCACCGTTGTTCCAACGAGCGACCGTCACCCGAATCGTCAAAGAGAGCTCCGACGCACGTACGTATGTTCTCGCTCCGACCGACGGTCCATTCACCTACAACGCCGGACAGTTCTGCACGTTCCGCGTCGAGGTCGACGGCACCGAATTGTTCCGCTCCTACTCGATGTCGAGTTCACCCGACACCGACCACGAATTGATGACGACCGTCAAACGTGTTGCCGGAGGCAAGGTCTCGAACTGGCTACACGACAATGTCTCCGAGGGCGACGAAGTGGTCGTCACCAGGCCCGCCGGCACGTTCTGCCTGCGCGAGTCACAGGCGCCGCTGCTCGGTTTCAGCGGCGGCAGCGGCATCACCCCGATCCTGTCGCTCGCAAAGACCACCCTCGCCACCACCGATCGCGACGTTCACCTCCTGTGCGCCGATCGCGATCACGACTCGATGATCTTCGAGCGCGTTCTCTCGGAACTGGTCGACCGCTACCCCGGCCGACTGACCGTCGCACGCCACCTCGATGACACGAACGGCTTCCTCGACAAAGCCGCAGTACTCGAATTTGTCGGCGAACACGTGGGCGCCGACAGCTACCTGTGCGGCCCCGAACCTTTCATGGATCTGATCGAATCGGCGTTACCCGGACCGGGCCGCGTCTTCAGCGAGCGGTTCGGCAGTGCGGCCGAACCTATTACCCCGGCTGAACCTATTGCCACCGGCGAATCCTCCGCTACCGAAACAACTTCCACCGAAGTCACCGGAACCGTGACCATCGTCCTCGGGCGAAAGAAGACCTCGGTACCACGACACCCCAACGAGACGCTATTGGAAAGCGCTCGGCGCGCAGGACTTACACCGCCGTTTTCCTGCGAAGCCGGAAACTGCGCAACGTGCATGGCACATGTCACCTCAGGAAGTGCCGTGATGAGAATCAACGACGCATTGACCGAGGAAGAAGTGTCGGACGGCTACGTTCTCACCTGCCAGGCTATACCCGACTCCGAGTCCATCACGGTCAAGTACGAGTGAGACGGGAGCAGACAGTCCAAGATTCGTTGTAAAACAACATTATTGACGTTTTTGATCGAAGGCGTCAGCTCGGCGACACGAGCAACGTCGTCGCGCCCGATTTCGGATCCAGCACTCGGGCGCAACTTCGGCGACCCTCAATCCTGTTGAATTACAGTCTATTTACCGACAATCCGCGAATGTCGAACTGCACCGAACAAGAGTTCAATCCAGGTTTCTCTTGCTATTCGCAGTGATCATTGAATATATTACAACAAATCCAGGTGCGCCAAGAGTGCGCATAATCACACGCAAGCTTCGTAACAGTCCAAAATCTCTGCATACAAGGAACTTTGGCCGCGCTTGCATGATGAAAGTCGAGTTGGATGATTCTCACAATTACGAGACGTGTAGGCCGCAGCTTGGTGGTCGTCTTGTTGGTAGCGGCAGCAGCTGTTCTGCTGTTGAGCCTGGCGCCCGGGTCTGCCGCCGAGGTGATCCTGGGTGAAAACGCTACCCCCGAGGCTGTTGCGGCGATGGAAGCAAAGATGGGACTCGACGTCCCCGTCTGGACTCAGTACTTCAATTGGCTCGGTGACGCATTCCGCGGAGACTTCGGAACCTCACCGCTCACCGGGCAGTCAGTCAGCGAGGCGATCGTCGAGCGCCTCCCGGTAACTCTGCAGCTGGCCGCTATGGGCCTGATCATTGCTCTGGTCGTAGCCGTCCTGATGGCCGTCGCGTCCGCGTCGCGCCCGGGAAGCAAGCTCGACCGCGGCATCAATGTCGTTTCGGCTGTGTGCCTCTCGGTTCCCGCGTTCATCGCCGGCCCGGTCCTGATTTACTACTTCGCGATCAAATTCCAGCTCTTCCCGGTGACGGGCTGGTCACGCATGAGCGAAGGGCTCGGTGCAAACCTCCAGAGCGCGCTGTTGCCTGCCATCGCAATCGCATTGACCGAGATCGCCGCATTCCACCGACTGCTCCGCACCGACCTGATCGGAACCCTGCGTGAGGATTACGTGGCCGCTGCTCGGGCCAAGGGCATGCCCGGTTGGTACGTGATGTTCCGGCACGCGCTCCGACCGTCGTCGTTCTCCCTGATCACCGTTGCCGGTATCAGCCTCGGCCGACTCATCGGCGGCACGGTCATCGTCGAAACACTGTTCGGTCTACCCGGTTTGGGACAGCTCATCTCCTCGTCCATCACGTCACGAGACGTGATCATGGTCCAGGGAATCGTTGTCTTCATCGCGATCGTGTACGTGGGTATCAACACCCTGGTCGACCTCAGCTACGGATTGATCGACCCTCGGGTCAGGAAGGTTGTCGGAGCATGACGCGATCAGTTGTCGAAGACCGAACCGGCTCACAGGACAAGAAACCGTCCGACCCGGCACTGCCCCTGGTGCCGCCGGCAAAGAAGTCACGATCCATTCTGGTGTACCTGTCCTTCGGATGGCTCATTGCCGTACTTCTCGCCGCTGCGCTCGCGAACATCCTGCCCATTGCTTCCTACTCCGTTCCGATTGGCGCACCGCGTCTTTCACCGTCGTTCGAATCTCTCGATCTACTCCTGGGGACAGACACACTCGGGCGTTCAATGCTCTCCCGCATCATCTACGGTGCCCGCGTCTCGCTCCTTGTAGGCACTGTAGCCGGATTGATCGGTTTTGTGGTGGGCTCCTTCATCGGCCTGATCGGCGGCTACTTCGGTCGACGTCTCGACTCCGGTGTCACACTCCTCGCCGACGCGATGCTCGCCTTCCCGCCGCTGATTCTGCTGCTGGCGCTGGCGTCCGTCCTGACCCCCTCGATTCCGACCATGCTGCTCGGACTGACGTTGGTCGTGATCCCCGGATTCATCCGTCTCGCCAGAGCCAACACCATGGCCTGGAGTTCGAGGGAATTTGTACGCGCCGCACGGAACATGGGCGCCGGACACTGGCGAATCCTCTTCAAGGAGATCCTGCCCAACGTCCTCGCTCCCCTGGCTGCGTTCCTGCCGATCATCATGGCCGCCCTGATCGTCGCCGAAGGCTCACTGAGCTTCCTCGGCCTGGGTATCCCACCGCCACAGCCCAGTTGGGGCGGAATGATCGGCGACGGCAAGAACTACATTGCCGACTACCCACACTTGGTCTTCGTTCCTTCGTTGGCGATCTTCTTCACGGTGTTCGCCCTCAATCAGGCAGGTGACTTCCTCCGCAACAAGTTCGACCGCACTCTGCACGACTGAAACGCTGCACGACCGGCACTCGTCACAACCGAACGACCAAGACCGTTTTCCCGCTCGACCCGACGTACCCGTTTCCACGTTCCACCTGAGAGGGCATTCCATGATTCGAAAAAGACGCTTACTGACAGCAGTCGCGATGGTGTGTACGGCAGCATTCGTACTGACCGCTTGCGGCTCCGACTCCGGAAGTAGCAACGAGGGCACAACGGCGGCAGGCGATCCCGTATCCGGCGGTGCCGGCCGCGCGATCATGGCGGGTGAGCCGCGGTCACTCGACCCCGCGACCCTGTCCAATACCTGGGCACACCAGGGCATCCTCGGCAACTCGCTGTACGGCACGTTGATGATCAACGACACCAAGACCCTCGACGTCACGTACACCATGGCCGAGGACTTCTCGACCACCGACGGTGGGGCCACGTTCAACCTGAAACTTCGCCCGAACCTGAAGTTCTCGGACGGAACGGCACTCGACGCCGAAGCGGTCAAGTTCAACTGGGAGCGACTGAAGGACCCGGCGCTGGGTTCGACGTCCGCACGCTACGTTGCGCAGACCACCGACTTGACCGTCGTGGACCCGACCAATCTCAAGGTCACGATGGTCACCCCCACGCCGCACTACTCGCAGACCCTCATTGCCAGCTCGATGAACTGGATCGCCTCACCGGCTGCATTGCAGAAGGGTCAGGCAGGCTTCGACGAAGCCCCCATCGGCGCCGGTCCGTTCACGCTCACCAAGTGGTCCCGACAAGACTCCATCGAATTGGCAAAGAACCCCACGTATTACGACGCACCGCGCCCCTACCTGGATACCCTCACCATTCGTGTGGCTGCCGACACCAATCAGCGCTACAACACACTCTCCACCGGTGGCGCTGATCTGATCAACGAATCGAACTGGCAGACGTTGGATACCGCCGAAACCGCGGGCTTCCCGACCGACATCGTGCCGATGGGCGGTGGACAGTACCTGTCCATGAACTTCCGTCGCGCGCCCTTCAACGACGAGCGTGCCCGTCGCGCAGTGTCACTCGCAGTTGACCTCGATGCCATGAACACCGTCGTCTACAGCGGCAAGGGTGAGGTCCCGGAAACCCTGTTCCAGGAATCCTCCCCGTTCTACGCGGACATCAAGTTGGGCGAGTACAACAAGGCCGAAGCACAGAAGCTCTTCGACGAGCTTGCCGCTGAAGGCAAGCCGGTCTCGTTCACCTTCACGTCGTACCCGACGGCCGAGAGCAAGACTGCCGGCGAGGCACTACAGGCACAGTTGAGCACCTACAAGAACGTCGAGGCCAAGGTCGATGTTGTCGACTACGCTGCCGCAACCGCCAAGATGGGCACCAAGGACTTCGACATGGTGATCTCCTCCGCGATCATCCAGGATCCGGATTCCATGTGGTCGACCTTCCACAACAAGTCCCCGGGCAACATCATCGGTGTCGACGATCAGGAACTCAGCGACGCACTCGATGTCGGGCGCACCTCTCAGTCGCAGGAGGATCGCAAGGCCGCGTACACGACCGTGCAGGAACGGCTCGCCGACCTCACCGTCGGACTCTGGTACATCCGCGCAGCACCGTCGACGGTGACGGGCAAGAACGTACACGGCGTCACCATGTACGGCTCGGGTTCGCCGCTCACCGACGGTATGTGGATCACGAAGTAGCCGAAAGCAATTCGACGCAGTAGCCGACTACAGATCAAAGGGCCGGATCACCATGAACTCTCAGCCACTCCTCGAAGTGAGGAATCTACGTGCCCATATCGGCACACCACGCGGAATCGTGCGTGCCGTGGACGACGTCTCCTTGACCTTGGACCGAAGTCAAGCACTGGGAATCGTCGGTGAATCCGGCTCGGGCAAGTCCGTCATGGCACGGGCCATCATGGGCCTGATGCCACCACGTTCTGGCCGATCAGGGGAAGTCACCTTCCAAGGACGCGACCTACTGGCGCTGACGAAGAAGGAAAAGCTCGAGATCTGGGGCAACCAGATCGCCATGGTCTTCCAGGATCCGGGCAGATCCCTCAACCCTGTAGTCAAAGTGGAACGACAAATGACCGAAGGGATGCGCCGCCATCTCGGAGTCAGCCGTTCCGAAGCGCACAGTCGGGCCCTCGACCTCCTCAAGGAGGTCGGGGTGCCCGACCCCGAACGGCGCCTGAGTAACTACCCCCACGAAATGTCCGGCGGTATGCGCCAGCGTGTCATGATCGCGATCGCACTCGCGTGCGAGCCGGATCTGTTGATCGCCGACGAACCCACGACCGCATTGGACGTGACCATTCAGCGCCAGATCCTGGACCTGCTGCGCCGCATCCAACGTGAACGTGGCACCTCGATGCTGCTGATCAGTCACGATCTCGCTGTCGTTGCCGGCCGAACCGACCGCGTCTCCGTCATGTACGCGGGCAAGATCGCCGAAATAGGCTCCACCCGAGAAGTATTCGACGAGCCGCGCCACCGCTACACCCACGCTCTCCTGGGAGCAACGCCCACCATCGACCACGAACGCCACTCACCGTTGCGGTTGATCGACGGATCGCTCCCCGATCCCACGTCCCCGCCCGAAGGTTGCCGCTTCGAGCCACGCTGCGGTCAGGCCGTCGCAGAGTGTTCCACCCCCGGCCTGCAGTTGGAATCAGTTGGCGCAGATCATGATGTGGCGTGCCTCAACCCGGTCGCCGTCCCGGCGTCGGCAATGTCCGGAAGGTAAGAGAATCTCATGGCTGGTAGTGGTAGCGCTCACCTACGGGGCGACGACGCTCTCCTGAGTGTTCAAGATCTTGTCGTGGAATATCACACAAGTTCCGGAACCGTTCAGGCCGTATCCAAGATCAGTTTCGACGTCCTGCCCGGTGAAACCCTCGGCATCGTCGGTGAATCCGGTTGCGGAAAGTCCACCACCGGACGCGCAGTTCTGCGTCTGGACCGCGTCACCGCGGGTCGAATCCGCTTCGGCGAGGACTGGATCGAAAACGCCGACGAATCACAGATGCGTAAACTGCGCCGCGACATGCAGATGATCTTCCAGGACCCGGTAGCGTCACTGAACCCGCGTCGCTCCGTCAAAGACATCGTCGTCGAAGGCATGTCGGTCGCCGGCGCCCCCTCAGCCGAAAAAGTCACCACCTCGGCGTCGGTGCTCGAACAGGTCGGTCTGTCCGGCACGCGGTTCGCAGAGATGTTGCCGCGCCAACTCTCCGGCGGCCAGGCGCAGCGTGTGGCGATCGCCCGCGCTCTCGCTCTGAGCCCCCGACTGTTGATCTGCGACGAACCTGTCTCCGCGCTCGACGTCTCCGTACAGGCACAGATCCTGAATCTCATCGAAGTGCTCAAGAGCGAGTTCGACCTCACCGTTGTCTTCATCGCCCACGACCTTGGTGTGGTGCGAACCGTCAGCGACAACGTCATGGTCATGTACCTCGGCAAAGTATGCGAGTTCGGCGACTCCGTCGAGGTGTACGACGACCCCGCCCATCCGTACACCCGCGCACTGCTCGATTCAGTACCCCTGACCGATCCGGAAAAGGGCTTTGCCGGACCGGCCTTGGAAGGAGATGTGCCGTCACCGCTTTCACCGCCGAGTGGATGCCGGTTCCGCACCCGTTGTCCACAGGTCGAGGAACGTTGCACCACGGAGGAACCTGAGATGAGAGAGGTTCGTCCCGGCCAGTTCGCAGCATGTCACTTCCCCCTGGCCCCGGTGAGCAAGAACCTTCTGGTGGACAGCGTTGCCGGGTGAACTCGACTTGCCGGCTGCATTACTTCTGAAAGGTCGACCATGATCCGAACGAGACGCGCAGTAACCGCGACTCTGGCCGCGGTATGTTCCGCGGCTCTGTTTCTCAGTGCGTGCGGCACCAGCCCCGCAGAAACCTCCGGGGGCAATGCCGACGCCGGTGAACCGGTAGCGGGCGGCGTGGCACGTGCCATCGTCATCGGCGAACCTCGCACCCTTGATCCGGCTGGACTGGGTAATTCGTGGACGCGGCAGAGTCTCCTCGGAAATGCTCTGTACGGAACGTTGATGATCGAGGATCCCGCGACACTGGACATGAAGTTCACCATGGCAAGCGACTTCTCCACGGCTGACGGTGGATCGACGTTCACACTGAAACTTCGCCCAGAACTGAAATTTTCCGACGAAACACCGTTGGACGCGGCAGCCGTGAAGTTCAACTGGGATCGTCTGCGTGATCCCGCAAATCCGTCCGACTCGATCAGGCAGGCGTCGCAGGTGGCGTCCACCGAAGTGGTGGACGCGACGACCCTGAACGTGATGATGGCGGCACCCAGTCCGGTCTTCCCGCAGGCTCTGGTGACCGGCGCGATGAATTGGATCGCCTCACCCACCGCATTGCAGAAGGGACAAGCCGCCTTCGATGAAAACCCTGTTGGTGCCGGGCCGTTCACGCTGACGAGGTGGACACGCCAGGACGTCATGGAGTTGAAGAAGAACCCGCTGTACTGGGATGCGCCGAAGCCGTATCTCGACGGGCTGACTCTCCGAACGGTGGCTGACGCAACGCAACGCCTCAACACGATGATCGCGGGCGGTGCGGACTTTGCCATGGAAACGAACTGGGCAAGCCTGGCTCAGGCGCAGGACGCCGGTTTGTCCACCGACACAGTATCGTTCGGTGGCGGACTCTACATGGGTATGAACACACGGCGCGCACCGTTCGACGACGAACGTGCCCGTCGGGCAGTCTCCATGGCTGTCGACCTCGAAGCAATCAACACCGTGATCAACGACGGCAAAGGGGTTGTTCCGCAGACACTGTTCCCGGAAACATCACCGTTCTTTTCGGATATTCCGCTGACGACTCCGAACAAGGAGACGGCGCAAAAGCTCTTCGACGAGTTGGCAGCCGAGGGTAAACCTCTGTCCTTCACCTTCACCACCTATGCACTGCCGGAGAACAAGGCAACAGCCGAGACCGTTCAAGCCCAGCTGAGCGCGTTCAAGAATGTCTCCATGGATATCGAGGTTGTCGACGCCGCCACCGGAAACTCCCGCAATGCCACGCATGATTTCGACATGATCATTGCATCGGCGCTGTTCCAGGATCCCGATGCCGCGCTGTGGACCGCATTTCATTCCTCGTCGCAGGGAAACATCACCGGAATCAGCGACCGGCAACTCAGCGACGCCCTGGACGCCGGCCGTGTCGGGAAGACAATCGAGGAACGCCGCGCGGCCTACGAGACCGTGCAGAAGCGTCTGGTAGCGCTTGAGCCCGGCGTTTGGTACGCCAAATCTGCACCGTCGGTAATCATGGCAAAGTATGCACATGGGGTTCAGATGTACGGCTTCGGATCACCACTGCCCGAGGAGTTCTGGATGGAAAACTGATCTCTGCCCCGGTCCTGAATGCACACAAGTCACCTCGCCCGGTCGCATCCCGCCATCTGCGACCGGGTTGTGTGCACTCAGGCACGGCGCAGCAGCGCAAAACCAGGCATGCTGAACGCAATACAACGATCGGATAGCGAACCTCCGAGAATTCGATCCGGACCAATCACCACAGGCGATAATTCACTCGAGAACCGGTACTCGAGAGGAATCCATGAAAACAGAAATCGTCTGCGGTCCCGCGTTCGCGCTGGCCGAGATCAGTGTCCCCGCGGGCGGATCAGTCCGCGTCGAAGCCGGAGCGATGGCGATGATGCGGGGTGACATCTCGATCACCACGTCGACGCGGGGTGGCTTCATGAAGGGTCTCCGTCGCTCACTTGGTGGGTCGAGTTTCTTCGTCAACGACTTCAGCAGTGATCGCGGTGGCGTCGTAGGTGTCGCCGGCGCACTGCCGGGTGACGTAGTCGAAACCACCATCGATGAAGGGGCTGCTCTGCTCGTCCAATCCGGCTGCTGGCTGGCATCCGATGCGACCGTCGACGTCGACTCGAAATGGGGAGGCAGCAAAGGTTTCTTCAGTGGAGCCGGGCTTGTTTTGCTGCGGTGCAGCGGAAGAGGCGAGATCCTGCTCTCCAGCTACGGCGCCATCCGGCCGGTAACGCTCGGCGCGGAGGAAACCATGACACTCGATTCCGGTCACGTCGTCGCGTTCGACGAATCCGTCCAGTACCGCATTCGCAAAGCCGGCGGCTGGAAATCGATGATCCTCGGCGGCGAAGGCATCGTCACCGAATTCACCGGACCAGGCAGAGTCTGGATGCAAACGCGCAGCGCAACAGACCTCGTCGACTGGCTTCGCACCCGAATGCCGTCGAGCAGCAGTACCAGCAGCAACGACAGCTGAGCAGTCCGTCAATCACATCCGGGCAGGAACATCCCCGTGCTCACCGAGCAGCGGCGGCGGGCCGTACTCGTGGTCGTAGCCGGCGACTCGGATGGGGCTCCCCACCAAGCGGTAGTCGCCGGCCGTCACGATCGCCTCCGGTGTCGCGTTCAGCGCGTCAGGTAGTGAACGTACGGCTGACGCGGGAACTCCCAACGGGCGCAGACGAGATTCCCAGTGAGCCGCGGTGTCCGTAGCCAGTGCAGCAGTCACCGCGGCCAGAACCTCGTCTCGGCGATCGGCCCGCTCCCCCATCGTGGAGAATCCGTCGATGCCGGCTTCTCCCGCAAACAACTTCCAGAAGCCGTCGTGGGTGATGAACAGAGCGAGGTAGCCTTCCGCCGTCGGGAAAAGCTGCGCCGGAACGTAATACGAGTGTGCGCCATTAGGCATCCGACGCGGTTCGACCCCGTCGTTGAGGTAGGACGACGCTCGATAGTTGAGCTGCGAGAGCATGACGTCTTGCAACGACACCTCTACCTGACCCCCGTTGCCCGAGACGATCTGCGCCAGAAGGCCCAGTGCCGCAGTAAGTCCGGACGAGTTGTCTGCCGAGGAGTATCCGGGAAGCGTCGGCGGACCGGACGGGTCGCCGGTCAGTGAAGCAATTCCGGTTGCTGCCTGGATGACGTAGTCGAAGGCGGGATCGTCACCTGCCGCTAGACCGAATCCGGTGAGTGCGACGCAGACGATCTGTTCGTTCCATTTGCGCAGAGCCTCGTAGGTCAGCCCATACCGGTGGATTGCTGACGGCTTCAGGTTCGCCAGAAGAGCGTCCGACTCCGCTACCAACTCGCCGAGACGCGCTTGTCCCGCCTCGGTGGTGAGGTCCAGGCAGATACTCCGTTTACCGCGATTGAGGCTGGCAAAGTAGGAATCGCTGACCTGTCTCGATATGTCACCGCTCGGTGGTTCGATCTTGATCACGTCGGCGCCGAGATCAGCCAGCATCATGGTGGCGTACGGTCCAGCGAGCATGTGCCCGATCTCGAGGATCCGGATGCCCGCGAGCGGCCCGGCGGTCACCGGAACTCCGCTGCGATCTGTGCGATCACTTCGCGTGTCCGATACTTCGACGCGATCAGTTCGTCCCGAGTGTTCCCGATGGGAAGTAGTCGCATCGAGAGATCGGTAACCCCGGCCGCCTCGTAGCTACGGAATCCCTCGAGTATCGCGTTCTCGTCTCCGACAACGCACAGATCGCCAATGTCCTTGGCGCCACCCTTTTCCAAGAGCTTCTGATAGTTCGGCGAAACCTCGGCTTCACCGAGAATCCGGTTGGCTCGCTCGCGCGCCGTGTCGACCTCGGACGGACTGCACAGGCAGACGGGGATACCGGCGATGATGCGCGGATCGGGACGGCCGGCATCGGCCGCTGCCTTGCTGATTCGAGGAACGACGTGATCTTCGATTGCGCGCTGGTCCGCCATCCACAGTATTGTTCCATCGGCGCGCTCGCCTGCGATCTTCAGCATGACGGGTCCGAGAGCGGCAACCAGAACCGGCATCGGCGTAACCGGACCGATCTCGAGCGGGTTGTGCACGGTAAACGTCGAGTTCTCCACGTCAACCGGGCCGGGGCCGGTAAGGGCCGCGGCAAGGACCTCGAGATAGTCGCGGGTGAGACCGGCAGGCTTGACATAGGGCAAGCCGAGCATGTCCTCGATGATCCAGTGATGCGACGGACCGACACCGAGCGCCAAGCGCCCGTCGGTTGCCGCGTGAGCCGAGAGCGCTTGGCGCGCCAGTGCAATCGGATGCTGCGCCTGTAGCGGAACCACAGCCGTGCCGATTTCGATTCTCGACGTCCGCGTGCCCATTAGCGACACGGCCGTCAAGGCGTCGAAGTCGCTGGGAACCTGCGGCACCCAGACACTGTCGAGGCCGGCGGCCTCGGCCCACTCCACGTCCGCCATCATGCGGGCGACCTTCTTCGCGGAGTCGCCCCGCTCGGGGCCGATCATCACTCCGATGCGCACGGTTCCTCCAGGTTTGCTGTTGCCGATGTTTCAGTCAATGCGCGTACTCCGCTGACCAACTCTTCCAGTGACGCGCCGGTGGGAAACACTGCCGAGGCACCGGCCTCGAGCAGGCGCGGCACATCCGACTGCGGGATTGTGCCTCCTACAACAACTTTGATATCCCCCGCGTCCGCAGCCCGAAGAGCCTCGACGGTTCGGGTTGTGAGCGCGACGTGAGCACCGGAGAGAATACTGAGCCCGACAACAGCCACATCTTCTTGCAGTGCGATGGTGACGATGTCTTCGACCGTGCGCCTGATTCCGGTGTAGATGACCTCGAATCCGGCGTCGCGCAACGCTCGCGCGACGATCTTGGCACCACGGTCATGGCCGTCGAGGCCGGGCTTTGCGACAAGGACACGGGCGCTCATCAGAACACCACCGGCTGCTGGAATTCGCCCCATACTGCCTTGAGGGACGAGACCATCTCGCCGACTGTGCAGTACGCGTTGGCGCAGTCGATCAACTTGTGCATCAGATTGTCCGTTCCTTCCGCTGCTCGGGACAGTGCCGTCAGTGACCTCGCCACCTCGTCAGGATCACGGTCCGCCTTGACCTTCGCGAGTCGTTTCAGTTGCAGCTCACGCCCTTCGGCATTGAGCTCGTAGGTCGAAATCTCCGGTGCGGGTTCCTCGGAGACGAACCGGTTGACTCCGACAACCGGTTTTTCTCCCGATTCGACGTCCTTGTGGAGTTGGTAGGCTTCGTCGGCGATCAGCCCCTGCAAGTAGCCGTCTTCGATGGCCCGAACCATGCCGCCGTGCGCTTCGAGATCCGCCATGATCTCGATGAGTCGCTCTTCCGTTGCGTCCGTAAGGGCTTCGACGAAGTAGGACCCACCGAGCGGGTCGGCCACCCGCGTCACGCCGGTCTCGTAGGCGAGGATCTGCTGGGTACGCAGGGCCAGCGTCGCAGACTCTTCACTGGGAAGAGCAAAGGGCTCGTCCCAGGCCGCTGTGAACATGGACTGGACGCCGCCGAGTACAGACGCCATGGACTCGTACGCCACACGCACGAGGTTGTTCTGCGCCTGAGGCGCGTACAGCGACGCGCCACCGGCGACACAACCGAAGCGGAACATCGACGCCTTGTCGGTGCTGGCTCCGTAGCGTTCCCGGACGATGGTGGCCCAACGACGTCGTCCGGCACGATATTTGGCGATCTCCTCGAAGAAGTCGCCATGCGTGTAGAAGAAGAACGAAATCTGCGGCGCAAACTCGTCGATCGTCATGCGCCCACGCTCCACCACGGTGTCGCAGTAGGTGACACCGTCCGCGAGCGTGAAGGCCATCTCCTGGACAGCGGTAGCGCCGGCATCACGGAAGTGCGCTCCGGCCACCGAGATTGCATTGAACCGGGGCACCTCGGCAGCGCAGAACTCGATGGTGTCGGCTATCAGCCGCAGCGACGGCTCCGGCGGCCAGATCCACGTACCGCGGGAGGCATATTCCTTGAGGATGTCGTTCTGGATCGTCCCGGTGAGCTTCTCACGCGGAACACCCTTGCGTTCAGCGGCGGCCACGTAGAACGCCAGCAGAATCGCTGCTGTTCCGTTGATCGTGAAACTGGTGCTGATCTTGTCGAGCGGGATGTCCTCGAACAACACCTCCGCGTCGGCGAGGGTATCGACTGCAACGCCCACACGGCCGACTTCTTCGGTGACCTCAGGGTCATCGGAGTCGTAACCGCATTGAGTGGGCAGGTCGAGGGCAACCGAGAGGCCCGTTCCACCTTGCGCGAGGAGATAGCGGTAGCGCGCGTTGGACTCTTCCGCGGTACCGAACCCGGAGTACTGCCGAAAAGTCCACAAGCGCCCTCGATATCCCGAGGAGAAGTTGCCGCGGGTAAAGGGGTACGCGCCCGGTGCGGGCGGATCGACAGTCCTGTCCTCCGGTCCGTAGACCGGAGCGAGAGGGATGCCGGACGAGGTTTCCGTGAAGTCGTTCATCGTTGAATACGGTACTTGCAAAAAATGAGAATGCCAATACCATTCCAGAGAACGAGAACTTAGGAGAACGATGCCCAGCCAGAACGCACTCACCGATCGCACTTTGGTCATTTCCGGCGGAAGCCGTGGAATCGGCCTTGCCATCGCCACCGCAGCAGCCAAGTACGGAGCGAATGTCGTTCTGCTCGCCAAGACCGGCGAACCACACCCGAGACTTCAGGGCACCGTGCATACCGCAGTCGAAGGCATCCAAGCCGCGGGCGGAAAGGCCGTCGCCGTTGTCGGCGATGTTCGAAAGGAAGAGGATGCCCGACGCGCCGTCGCCGTTGCAGTCGAGAATTTCGGGGGCGTCGACATCTGCGTCAACAATGCGAGCGCCATAGCTCTCGAAAGCACGGAAAACCTGCCGGCAAAGAAGTACGACCTCATGCAGGAGATCAATTCACGGGGCACGTTCCTACTCACACAGGCCGCCCTGCCACACCTGCGTGAGTCGGAAAACGCCCACATCCTCACCATTGCACCACCGGTGAACATGAACCCGTACTGGCTCGGCGCACACCCCGCGTACACGCTCTCCAAGTACGGAATGAGCCTGCTCACCTTGGGTTTTGCGGCAGAATTTGCCGACGCCGGTATCGCCGCGAACTGCCTGTGGCCACAGACGTACATCGCTACGGCGGCGGTCGCCAACATGGCCGACGGAGACAGCCTGCTGTCCTCGTCACGTAGTCCGGAAATCATGGCCGACGCAGCCGTCGAGATCTTCTCCCAGCCGTCTACGAAGACCACCGGAAACTGCTTCATCGACGCCGACGTCCTGATCGAGTCGGGAATCACGGACCTGTCAGCCTACGGCGGCGGCGACAATCCGCAGCTTGACCTATTCCTCGACTGATTCGGGTACACCACAACGGGTGTATGTGATTGCAGGTAACATGCACTCGTTGCGGCCGAAGCACGGCTGCCGACTTCGAGGGGACAGCTGTGTTGGATACGAGGCGTTTGATCACGACTGCACATAACGCGTGGGGCCTGTCCTTCGGCAACGGCGTCGAGCAGCGCCGACGCACCCCGTCCACCTTGATCTCCGAAGGTCCGCACCGCGACCTGTACCGC
Organism: Rhodococcus sp. NPDC056743; assembly: GCF_042790355.1. Classification (NCBI taxonomy): domain Bacteria; kingdom Bacillati; phylum Actinomycetota; class Actinomycetes; order Mycobacteriales; family Nocardiaceae; genus Rhodococcus; species Rhodococcus sp. NPDC056743. Next base: position 35,708 of record NZ_JBHTZI010000014.1, read on the forward strand.
TTCGGAGAAATCCAGGGACGGCCAGTACTCCTGGTACCCCCGTTGGCTGTCCCTGCGTATTGCTACGACCTCCGGCCAGGTCAGAGCCTCGCTGCTCATCTCGTTCGAGGTGGACATACGCCGTACGCGCTCGACTACGGCACCATGCGATATACGGATCGGCACCTGGGATTTGAATCCTGGATCGACGGCATCATCCCCGACGCCATCCGTGCAGTATCCGAATTGCACGACGGCGCAGACGTTTCCGTCATCGGATGGAGCCTTGGCGGAACCATGACGCTGCTGACCGCGTCGGCTCACTCCGACCTTCCGATAACGTCGATCACCGCGATCGGCACCCCGGTCGACTACACCAAAATTCCTACTATCAGCCCACTTCGGCTGATCGGTGGATACACCGGCGATCGCCCACTCACGACGGCTACCGATCTGTTCGGCGGACTGCCCGCTCCCCTGGTGCAAGCTAGTTACCGCGTCACCGCGCCGCAACGGGAACTGCTCAAGCCGTGGTTCATCGCCAAGAACCTGCACAACACCGAGACCCTTGCCCGCATGGAGTCGATCGACACCTTCATGGCGGACATGCCCGGCTACCCCGGGCGAGCATTCCGACAGATCTGTAGACAACTCATTCTGGGCAACGGTTTGTACAAGAACACAATCGTTCTGGGCGGTCGAAGTATCGACTTGGCCGATCTGAATGTGCCGGTACTCGCGATCGGCGGATCCTCTGACGTCATAGCGCCCGCCGCCTCGGTAGCGGCGATCCAGTCGGTTCTGACCGGATCACCGTCCGTGCGATTCGAGGAGGTGCCGGGAAGTCATCTCGGCATCGTGGCCGGCCCGACGTCAGAGAACTCCACCTGGACACACATCGACAATTTCTTGAAAGACATTACTCAGCAATTGGTTACGGCCCTCTAGATGCCGTTCACTTCGCCATGTCAAGCCAACCCACAAAACCGGATGGGTCGTGGCGCCCCATGACGGCGTGTTCGAACATGCCCCAGCCCTGTGCTCCGTTGCACGTTGCCCGCGCGATGTGGTCGATCGTTCCGTAGGGAAGCTTGGCGACGATCGCCGGATCGGTGAGGTCGTACACCGACGACGAACTCCAGTTGCGGCCGCGCCATTCTCCATGCGTCCAGTCGCTGTCGCCACCGTAGCCGGCACCGACGTTGAGAGCGACAAATCCGATGGTGTCGACATCGACGACCAGAGGTTCGCCGGTCGGCGTGGTCAGGTGGATACGCGCACTCTCGGGATGCCTGGTTCCCGGCCGGTACGTGATTTCGGTACGCGGCCAACCCAATTGCTCGACTCTTCCGTCCGGGAAGGTCCGCGTCGCGTGGCTCAGAGTGCGGTAGCCATCGGGGCTTTCCTGCACGATGATCATCAGTGCAAACTCGTCGAAGCGTAGCGGCACATACGTCCACCAGTGACCGCCAGGAGGTTCGTCGCCCATGCGGCCGGCTGGATCGGGCTCGCCGACGGGTCTGATCCCCCACGAACGGTCACGACTTCCCGTCCACACTGCCGGATCGACGGCAATATCGGTGCCGCGCACGCTCATCGTGCCGGACCAACTTCCAACCTGCGCAAAGCGGGTGGCGTCGAGAATCGCTCGCGGACCCGACATCAAGGTGTGGTGTTCCTCGAGTACCGAATCGAAGGCGCCTTCCCACGTCATGTCGAAGGAAAGATCCTCGTGCTCGCAGACAAGCCGCAAGGTCTGCAGCGGCTTGATCACCTCGACGCGGTACCCACCCACTTCAGTCTTGGTCGACGCACCGTCGTGCGCGTCCGAAAAGCGCACTGCTACTTGTGTATCACCGGTACGAACGGTGGCAAATGCATCGACGACGCCTAGGTTGGGATACACCCCGAGCCCGGTCACGAGGAAGACATCCCCGGTGCGATCGTGGGCATTGAAGTAGCAGCGGTCGTAGAAATTCCGGTCCGTGCTGGCAACACGTGCCATGGACAGCGGCGCCTGGTGCACCGGGTATTCGTCCAGATCGATCGGCTTCATTTCTTGTCCCATTCGTAGGTTCCATCGATGAGGTCGGCAAGCATGCGGTGATGCAGTACGTATTCGTCGGGATTCTCCGGAGCCTCTATCTCCCCGAAGTGGATTCGGCGTCGGGCGATCTGCGACATGACGATTCCGTGCCGCAGTGCGGCGTACACCAGATAGAAGTCGAGGTCGCGCACCGTCGCGCCCGTCGCTTTCTCGTATTCCGCGACCACGTCTTCCCGTCGGAACATCTGCGGCAGTCCGGGCATGGAGAACTGTTCTGCCAGATCCTGGAACTGACGGTGGAAGAAGATGAACCAACCGAGATCAACTTCGCGCGGCGCCGCGGCTGCCGATTCCCAGTCGAGGACCGCGGTCGGAGTGGTTCCTTGGAACATGATGTTGCCAACCCGCGAGTCACCCCAGCACAACACATCTGCACTCGGTTCTTCTGGCCAGTGAGCTTCGAGCCAACCGAAAGCAGCTTCCAACAACGGGATTCGCAGCCCGTCGTCGCGGCGCGTCCATTCGTAATATGCGCGCTCACCCTCGAAGTGTCGACGCAAGCCTGACATGCCACTCAGAAAGGGCAACTGCGCGTCGATGCCGTGAATCCGCGCCAGAATATCTATGCTGTTCGACTGAATGCTGGCCTGATCTTCACTGTTCGATTCCAGAAGCCATCCGCCGAACACATAGGGCGGGTTGTCCACGGGCACTGCGCCGCTCACTCGGTCCATAACCAGAAACGGAGTCCCGAGGGCTTCCGGCGATGTCTCGACCCAGCGAACGCGTGGGACCGGCACGTCACTTCGCTCGCGGACAGCGGTCAAGACATCGAACTGATACTGGAGGTCGTACGTCGGAAAGACCGGAAACGCCGAGGCCTCGGGCGCCAGACGCGCAACCAGCTGCGCTGCGTGCGGAGCGCCCTTCTCCGTCCAATCCAGGTCGAACAGCACTGAGACACTGGACATTCCAGAATGAGCCGGCCTACTCAGGTTGTGCACACGCACATCGGTGGCGGCGAGTATTCTGACCAGCCACTTTTCGAGTTGCGCTGAGACAACCTCGAGGTCGGTCTCCGTCGTGGTGATCGACGCTTCCACGTCGTCCGGCATGCTCGTTGTCACAACAGGTAGCCTCCCTTCACTAGATTCACGTTCGCGCCACATCTTCGACTACGCGAAATCACCGGCAGCGTCGAAAGTTCCGCGATTGGGTTAAACTTTCTGTACTGCAGGCCAAATATAGACTTAAGTTCAGTTTTGTGGAAGGTTTTCGGGAGAATTTGATGACCGATGAACAGATGCCGCTCTCACGCCGTGAGCGCAACAAGTACGAGACACGCAAGCGACTCCTGAGCGCGGCCCGCGCATTGTTTGCCGAGCGGGGCGTAACAGGTACCACCATCGACGACCTCGCCGAAGCTGCCGACGTCTCCCGGGCGACGTTCTTCAACTACTTCCCCAGCAAGGACGCGGTGGTCTCAGCGCTACACGACGGCCACATGCAGAAGCTGGGCATCCTGATCGACGGACTGCTCGAGCGCGAGATGACAACACACGAACGGATTCGCCTCGTCTTCGAAGACATCACCGACGCAACACACAGGTTCAGGGAATACCTGCGCGCCGGTGAACTCGAACGAGACCCGGCGCGCGATCAGATCAGTCCTGAACGCACCGAACAGTTCCACGATTTGATCCGTCGACTGCTCGATCGCGGAATCACCGACGGTGACGTGCGCACAGACTACTCAGCCCGTTTTCTCGCTCAGACTGTTGCTGCCGTGTACATCTCGTCGGTTCAGTACTCGAGGCCGCAGCCATCCCCAAGCGCCGGCATCTTCGACGACGCCATGCGATTCATCGCCGAAGCACTCGAACCGCGAGACCCTATCGCGTGATCCCGGCAGCGACGGCACTCTTATGCCAGTCCGGAAATTCGCTCAACAGCCGTGAATAGAGCTCGGAGTCGGAAACGGAATCGATGTCGTCGAGCGCAAAGAACCCCGCGTTGTCGACCACCCGTCCGTCCATGTCGTCGAGCTTCTCGAGCACTCCGTACTTGGCCTTACCGATCCCGACGAACTGCCAGAACGCGGGAAGCGACGACGCGTCGCGCATCAGCGCCGAGATTTCCCGACGCTCGGTGAATCCCCCGTCGGTGAAGAAGAGGACAAGCGTGGGCGCCGTTCCCGCGCGCAAGCCGGACACGATTTCCGTCATGATCGGAATTTCGCGATTGGACGCACCGATCGCGTCGTAGTCGAATCCGCCGTGCGATCCACGCAGATGCAGGTAGTCCTCCGACCAGGATTCGGCGTCGTGCACCGATATCTCCGGAAGTTTGTGGAAGCCGACCGCATACAGATAGGGCTCCAGTTTGCCGTCGTCGTCGAGCTGGATCGCGACGGGAACCATACGCTCGACGACGCGGTGCACCACCTTCGACTTGTACTGCTTGCTCATGCTTCCGGTTTTGTCGATCACCAGGATCACGCGGGCTCGGATTCCGTTGCCACCCTTGGTCAACAGCACCTTCGCAACTTCACGCTTACGAAGGTCGAGCTTCTCTCGTTTGACCATCGACAGCTTGGCCTCGTCGGGAACGCTGCGAATACCGTCCGTCGACGCTTCTTCTGCAGGTTCCTCGTCTACCGAGACTCCGAAGGTTGTCACCAGATCCGCCAATCCCCCGTCCCATCCGGCTGAGACGTTGCGGATCTTCCACGCTTCACCGCGGCGGTAGATCTCGACGAGCACAGCCGCCCGCTCGGTGGTCAAACCCAGCGCGGGTGCAGCGATCTGTTCACCGCCGACCTGATCAATCGTCGCCCCCAATTGCGGTACGTCGGCAAGAGCACCGGCCACATCACCGTCGAGCGCGACCGCAATACTGAGCATCACGATATCTGCGGGCACGGCCGCAGTGTCGATCTCGACAACTCCCCCGGCACTCAGCCGTACCGCACCTTCCGGCGAACTCGGCTGGTTGAAGAAGATGAAGTCCGCGTCGCTGCGCACCTTGTTGTTGCCGCCAAGCTGGAAGACCATCAGGTCGACACTGCCAGGGGCGGCACCCGTCACCGCCACTCTCAGCGCATGCCCGTCGACCGTTGTGTTCGCTCCGCGTACCAACTCCATGCGGGAACACTATCGAGTTCCGAACCTCGCGAAGCGTCCGGGAATAGATTCCGTCCTCACTGCGTAATAGTTGAGTAAGCAATACTTGCGTAAGCAAATAAATCGAGGAGCGACGGCGATGGACCAGGACAAACGGACGCGTGGCCGCGTGTGGCGCAATCTTGTCGTCGCGCACAGCATCGTCCTCGGAAAAATGGAGACTGACCTGCGCGCAAGCACCGGGCTCACACTCGGCCAGTACGACGTGTTGCTCCGTCTCCACGAAGCCCCCGAAAACACGTTGAAAATGGGCGACCTCGCCCAGCAGGTTCTCGTGACCACCAGCGGAGTCACCCGTGTCGTGGATCGATTGGCCGCGGCCGGACTGGTGGAGCGGGTACGCCCCGACACCGATCGACGGGTGGTCACTGTCACGATGACGCCATCCGGGCACAAGACGCTACGCACCGCATCGGCGATCCACACCCGCGGCATCACGGAGTACTTCGCCGACCTCGTCGAACCGGAAGAACTGCCCGTCCTGGACCGCTTCTTCAGCCGTCTCGCGGCTCATCACACCGCCACTACCGACGCCTGTGACGTCGCCGGCACGCATCTGCCCATCACCCCCACAACACGATAGAGAGAAACACCATGGCTTTCGAACTCGGCATCTACCATTTCGGCGAGCTCACGCCCGACCCCGAAACCGGCAACATGATGAACCCCGGTGTCCACCTTCGACATTTGGTAGAGCAGGCAACTGTTGCCGACCAGGTCGGGTTGGACGTCTTCGGAGTCGGTGAGCATCATCGGACGGACTTCGCTGTCTCGTCTCCGGCTGTTGTACTGGCCGCGATGGCGCAGGCAACCGACTCCATCAAACTCTCCAGCGCTGTCACCGTACTCAGCTCGGACGATCCGGTCCGCGTTTTCCAGCAGTTCTCGACGCTCGACCTTCTGTCCGAGGGGCGCGCCGAGATCATCGCCGGACGCGGCTCGTACACCGAATCGTTCCCGCTGTTCGGATACGACCTGTCCCAGTACAACGAGCTGTTTGCGGAAAAGCTCGATCTGCTCCTGAAATTGCGGAACGAGAACCCGATCAATTGGGAGGGACACCTTCGCCCCAGCCTGGTCGACGGTGACGTAACGCCTCGGCCGGACCGTCAGATCCCGGTGTGGATCGCTGTCGGCGGCACCCCGGCATCGGTAGTTCGGGCAGCAAAGCTGGGACTTCCCTTGTCGCTGGCCATCATCGGCGGCAGTTACCAGCAGTTCGAACCCTTTGTCGATCTGTACCGCCGGGCCGCGGTGGAGTTCGGTCACGACCCGAAGAACCTGAAGGTTTCGGTCGCATCGCCAGGATTCGTCGACACGTCGAAGCAAGCCGCTCTCGATACGTCGTACCCGTACTTCCAGGCCGGGTGGATGCAGAACCACCACCAGCGCGGCAACGGAGTTCCCATGCCGCGCAGGGCATACGAAGCACAGGCAACGACGGCTGGAGCGTTCTTCCTCGGCGGTCCGCAAGAAATCATCGACAAGACAATGGCGCAATACGAACTGTTCCACCACGACCGGATCATGATCCAGATGGGATTCGGCAACGTTCCCCAGAAGGATATGCTCCGCGCCATCGAGATCCTGGGCACCGAAGTCGCTCCCGTCGTTCGCAAGGAAATCGAATCCCTGACATCATCCGAGAAGTAGGACCACACATGACAACACCCCTGAAAGTTGTTGCAGTTGTAGGCAACCTGTCCCGGCCGTCGAAAACCCGGGCACTGGTCGACCTCGTCATCGAGACGATGGGAGACGTCGAACAGGTCGACGCTCAGGTTATCGAGATCGTGGATCTGATTCCGGGATTGGCCGGAGCCGCAGGTCGTGACCACGTCGACGCAGCCACCGCCGACGCTCTGCGCGCGGTGGAGAACGCAGACATCGTCATTGCGGCGTCGCCCGTGTTCCGCGGTTCGTACACCGGACTGTTCAAGCATTTCTTCGATCTCGTCGATCAATACGCCCTTGCGAACACGCCTGTCATTCTTGCGGCAACCGGCGGAAGTGATCGCCATGCGCTGGTTCTCGATCAGGCACTGCGGCCACTGTTTGCGTTCTTCCAAGCGTGGACCGCTCCGGTCGGCATCTACCTCAGCGCCGGTGATTTCGACGGTACGACCATCCTCAACCCCGAGGTGTTCGAACGTATCGACATGGCCGTCAAGGACGTTCTTCCGGTAGCTCGATTACTCGCGGATCGAGCAGCAGTCTCCGCCTAAAGGCTGATTCTCGGGCCGAATCGCAGTAGCGTCGAGGGGAACCCTCATGTCAGGAGCCCATCATGACAAGTTCGCAGCAGCCCCCTCAGCCACAACCCACCGCTGCACAACCCAGCACTGGGCAGCCCACCGCTGCAGCCTTTCCCCGGAACCCCGACCGCCCACCGGTCAATGCCGGGTGGGCGGTGGTGTCCTTGCTCTTCTTCTGGCCGCTGGCCTTCTCGGCTTTCAACCACGCGTTCAACGTCTATCCGTTGTGGGCGGACGGGGACGCGGACGGTTCACGCTACGCGTCGGACCGAGTCAAGAGGCTTGGACAGATATCCCTGGTAATAGCGGGCGGACTGCTCTTGATCTTCGTCATCCTGTACGCGATCGCAGCAATAGTGTGGTTCGCGCAGACCGGGGACAGCGATTTTCACCGCCGCATGCGCTAGCGCATTACCCGTTCCGTGAACTCGATCGTCTCATCCATCGATGCAATCACGGACTGACTGTGTGGAACTCCCTGGATTTCTTGATACTCGAATTGCGTACCTCTGGCACGTAGATCGACGAGTTGCGCCCAGGTGAACGGAATGGGCAGTGTTGTGTCGGCGGTAGATTGAACAATGCGCAACGGCCGGTCGTAGCCGTCGACGGGAACCTGGAGCATTGCCCGCATCAGTTCGTAAATGTTTGGCGTCCACAGCGATTGAGAGAATAGAGAGCCCAAGGGAACCCGCTCACTGGCGATGGTGCGACCGATTTCGACAGCACACTGCGTTGCGGCCTTCTCCATCCACGAAATTCCCAGTGGCGAAAGATACTGGCGAACATTCTCTTCCGGACGCTGATCATCGATCCCGCCGAGAAGATAGAGAGCGTAAACCACGAGACCGGGAATACCCAGCTCCGGGAACAACGGGCCCCCGAGCGGGAACAATCCCTCCAGGTGAGTGGGACCGGCAACAACAACGGTTCCCCGGAAATCCAATTCGGGTGCGCGGGAACTCGCTTCATGACCGGCGAAGTAGGCAGCCTGCCCGCCTTCCGAAAGGCCCGCCACCATCCAACGTTCGTCCAGCACGTCGCCGTACACCTCGTGCGCGGCGCGGACGATGTCGATTGCGTTGGCGCCCGCAGCAGGGCCGTCGAGATAAGCCAATGCGCCCTCGGTCCCCAGTCCGGAGTAATCCGTCGCCACAACGGCGTAGCCCTCCGCCAACCATCTTTCGATTGGGCGTCGTTCGGTCTCGTAGAAGCCCGCCACCGAAGGCGCGCAGTGATCAGCGCTGCCCACTGTTCCGTGTGCGTAGGAGATCACGGGCCATCCACCGGTCGGAGGTGTCCCCTCGGGCAGAAATATCGAACCAGACGAGATTCCTTCCCGATCGGCCGTGCGTAGAGTCCGGTAGACAATCTGTTCGGAAACGGCGGCTCCAACCGGTAGCGTCGCCGCGGCGAGTGGCGTGTGGGAGACAACCGATCCCGTGATCGGTTCCTGCGAGTGCGCAACCGTCGTATTCAGCGACAACGCTGTGCCTACAACCACGAGTGCCGCAGCGACCCGACTCGAACAACCCATATTTTCTTTTCTCCCACATTGCCGGTGACGCGTACCCACACCTCCATCATCTGACATGACAGCCGTGAATTGTCGAGCTTCGCGGCGGAGCGGTTCCGACGTCGATCGCCCGCACATCGGTCAGTAGGCTGGGATTCGACCACCTTTTACCGGGATTGCGCACTCGATACGGAGTTGGAAACGATGAGTACCGAACACCTCGATGTAGTGATCGTCGGTGCCGGCCTGTCCGGTATCGGTGCTGCGTATCGCCTTCAGACCGAGCTTCCCGGAAAGTCGTACGCCATCCTCGAGGCTCGTTCGAACAGCGGCGGCACCTGGGATCTGTTCAAGTATCCCGGCATTCGCTCCGACTCGGACATGTTCACACTGGGGTATCCGTTCCGCCCGTGGACCGATGCCAAGGCGATAGCCGACGGCCCGTCGATCCTGCAATACGTCCGAGACACTGCCAGTGAGAACGGCATCGACCAGAAGATACGGTACAACCAGAAAGTGACAGCGGCATCCTGGTCTTCGGACACCTCGGTCTGGACGCTCACCGTCGCGAGCGAAGATCGTGAACACACACTCACCTGCAATTTTCTCTATATCTGCAGCGGCTACTACAGCTACGACGCCGGATACACACCCGATTTCCCAGGCTTGGAGACCTTCGGTGGAACCGTCGTACATCCGCAGTTCTGGCCGGAGGATCTCGATTACGCCGGCAAGAAAGTAGTGGTGATCGGAAGTGGCGCTACCGCAGTAACTTTGGTTCCCACGATGGCCAAGAGCGCCGAGCACGTCACGATGCTGCAACGGTCGCCGTCGTACATTCTCACGTTGGCATCGAAAGACAAGATCGCAGATTCGTTCCGCAAGTACCTGCCGAGCAAGGTGGCGCACAGCGTTGCCCGATGGAAGAGCGTCCTGGTCAATCTCGGCTTCTACCAACTGTGCCGTCGCAGCCCGGCACGCGCGAAGAAGCTGCTGAGTTTGGCCGCCAATCGGCAACTCCCCCAAAATGTCCCGATCGATCCGCACTTCACGCCCACCTACGATCCCTGGGATCAGCGGCTGTGCGTCGTACCCGACGGAGATCTGTTCAAAGCGCTGAGATCCGGAAAAGCCTCGATCGAAACCGATCGTATCGACACGTTCACCGAGTCCGGGATTCGTTTGACGTCCGGCATCGAACTTGATGCAGACATCGTTGTCACAGCAACAGGATTGAAGATGGAAGCCTGCGGCGGAATGTCCCTCGACGTGGACGGCGAGCCGGTATCCCTGGGAGATCGATACGTTTACAAAGGCATGATGATCAGCGGTGTTCCCAATCTTGCGATGTGCGTCGGGTACACCAACGCATCGTGGACGCTCCGCGCAGACCTGACGTCGATGTATGTGTGCCGACTACTCGCCGAAATGGACAAACGCGGATACTCGACATGCGTTCCGCAGGTCACCGAAGACATGGATCAACGTCCCATTCTCGATCTCGAGTCGGGGTACGTGTTGCGTGCCGTCGAACAATTTCCGAAGCAGGGATCGAAGTCGCCCTGGAACATGCGTCAGAACTACATCCTGGATCGCTTCCACTCGACATTCGGGAGCATCAACGACCACATGTCGTTCTCGAAGAACAACTCACGCGCAAGCAGGTAAAGCAATCGGGTAAATCCGATGACCACGCCGACGAAAAGGCACAACACGGAACCTCCGACAACGGCGCACAGGGCGCCGAAAACGGCGATGGTCGACGCCTCTATCCATCGACCGGCGGACTCCGACCCGAGCACGTGTAGCTCGTCCCCCACTTCGTCCATGCACCCATCCTCTCCCTACCGTCCAGACGGTTTGTAGGGACTTTGGTCGCAATTTAGATAAAAGAGACCAATCGTTGCAGGTCAAGCGTTCAGATGACGCTCCGGACGACTCCGAGCCGAGGCCCTTCCGTAATGTGTGCGCTGAATTCGACACGCAGAATTCGACAAACGGGGGGCAACACAGATGAAGGTCGTACTTTTCGGAGCCACCGGAATGGTGGGCAACAGCGTTCTGCGCGAATGCCTGACGGATTCGCGAATCGACACGGTGGTGACCGTCGGCCGCAATGCGATCGCTATCGGCGACGCAAAAATAGTCGACATCGTTCATCGCGATCTGCTTGATCTCGCGAGCATCGAGGGAGACCTCGCCGACGCCGACGCCTGCTTCTTCTGCCTCGGGGTCTCGTCTGCAGGGATGAACGAAGCCGACTACACCCGCATCACCCGTGACATCACGCTCGCTGCTGCGACGACGCTAGCGCGGCTGAATTCGCAGATGGTGTTCGTGTACGTGTCCGGCGAGAGCGCCGACTCCACCGAGACCAGCAAAACGATGTGGAAACGAGTACGGGGCGCAACCGAGAATGCGTTGCTCGCGCTGCCGCTCACTGTCTACATCCTTCGACCCGCTTTCATCCGTCCCCGCCCCGGATCACCCTCGAAGACCTGGTGGTACAAGGCGTTCTACCAAGTGTCATCGGGGCTGTACCCGCTACTGCGCATTGTTCTGCCAGGAAGCGTGACAACAAGCGAAAACATCGGAACGGCCATGATCACGCTCGCCTCGAACGCCCCCGACTTTCCCGATCGTGTCCTACGTAGTAACAAGATCAACGAACTCGCCCAGCTCTGACGGCCTTGCCTCGAACGACAAAACCGCGGGCAACCAACTCGATGGCAACTGCTACCGAGCAGGTTTGTGCCAACAGCAGCCCAGCCAACACAAGAATCTGCACGGCGCCTGCCTGCATAGCGGATCCTGTCGCAAGCAGAACACCGACAAACGCTCCGGGCAGAGTCACAAGGCCGACGGTCCGCGTCTGGTCGACTCCAGGCAGCAAGGCGTCGGCGGCCGCGGTTCGCGCCACCTCCCACCGGGCGTCGCGCTGCGAAAGACCGAGGCTGAGGGCAGCTTCGACCTCGCCGTAGCGAGAGTCGATTGCATCGAGTCCACGTTTGGCGGCCATCGACGTCGCCGTCATAGCGCCGCCCATCACGATCCCGCCTATCGGCACGAGCGCAACCCCCTCCAAGGGAACCACTCCTGAAATGAGCATGAGCGGGAGCACAACGGCGATACCCGCGAGCAGAGCGACACTCAACCAGACACCGGAACGACCGGACCTGGATCTACGCGCCGCCGTGAACGACGCTGCCGCAAACATCCCGATCAGCACAAGTACCGCCGACCACACGTGAGCCAGAGCAGCAGCCAGTATCAAGGAAATCGCGGCCAATTGGATAGCACCACGCACCAGTGCACCCGGAACTACGCGAACGCTGCCGATGCGAGTGAAGCGATAGACGAGCGCCGCCAGTACCGCCATCACCAGGCAGAGCAGTCCCAGCCGGATGCCTGAGTCGGCTATCGAAATGCTCATGCATCACAGTGTTCCGCACACTGCGCCTGCTTCGGTCAGAACACCCATCCACGGAGGGCGACAAAGCGCAGACCTCCGACGAGTGCGCTGACTCCGATCACGAGCCCGGCTTGAACAACACCGGTTGCGCCAGGAAACAGGAATCCCAATGCACTGATGGCAGCCGAACTGGCGAGCAGTCCGACCAGTGCCAGTCCACCGCCTTCCCACTGCGCGGTGAACCAATTGACGCGATCGGCCGCGTGGAAGGTGAGCCGTCGATGAAGTTCGTTGGCAAGAATCGTGCTGAGTACCGCGCCCACGGCGTTGGCGACCAGAACTCCGTCGCCATGTAGAGCCAGGAACGCGGCGAAGTAGAGGATGTTGCTGATTCCGCCGACAAGAGCGAAACGAATGAGCTGGATGAACGCACCGTCACCGGAGAGAGCCCGCAGTGCACGGCCCGAGAAGCCGATCTTCCGCGTACCCATCATCGAGGTCGTTTTACTCCCGACCCAGATGTCAGACGTGCTCATAGAAGGCTTCTCTCGTGAAGTTAATCGGAACCATTCGTTCCGCTTAGCAATATAGCACTAGCGGAATGTCGCGTTCCGCTTAGTGTCGTAGACTGTGAGGATGCCGACAACACGCCCCGATCCACGTGTGGGACCGTCGGACAGCTGCACACAGCCCCGGCTGCGCGCCGACGCCCAAGCCAACCTCGAACGCATCCTCTGCTCCGCACGGGAAGTTTTCGGCGCCCACGGCCTCGATGCCACTCTCGCCGACGTCGCACGCCACGCCGGCGTCGGAGTCGGCACCGTCTACCGACGGTTCGCCAGCAAGGACGAGCTGATCCAAGCTCTGTTCGATTCCCGCTGCGCAGAGATCGAATCCCTTGCAGCAACGTCACTTGAAATACCTGACGCGTGGGAAGGGCTCGTCCACTACCTGGAGGCCATTTCACTTCGCATGGCGGACAGCCGCGGATTCGGAGATCTGCTCATGGACGCCCGATTCACCTCCGATGCGTTCACCCGCGCCCGATCCAGCATCACGCGCAGCACCGCCGCTCTCGTCGACCACGCCAAGCAAGAAGGCACCTTGCGCAGCGACTTCGAAATCAGCGACATCCCCTTGCTGATGCACACCATCAAGCTGTCCCAGAATCTCACCGGCGACGACGCCCCGGAGGCCTACCGCCGCGTGCTCGGCTTCATCATCGACGGACTTCGCGCGTCACGAACTACCCACCGCGAACTCCCCGTTCCGGCTCTCACTACCGAACAACTCGACCGCGTCATGCATCGCTACGGAACCAGCCCGGACGGCCCCTGCTGAGTCGAGAAGATCGGGGCCGCCGCCTACCGGCGGCGACCCCGACACTTTCGTCAGTGCACCAGAACGGGTTGGTTCTCGGGCGCTGCCGGGAGCAGTCCACTGCGGACAACCAGCCCTGTCAGCACGGCTCCGACGGCAAAAATCGCTGCGGCCCAGTAGAACGTCGTGGTGTAGCTTTCGACCGCCGCCTGCGCTTGGGTGAGCGGGTTCAATTCACGACCCACGAGGTAGTTGGTCGATGCCGACGCCGCAATAGTGCTGAGTAGTGCGGTTCCGATGGAACCACCCACCTGCTGCATCGTGTTGACCGTGGCTGACGCGACGCCGGCGTCTTCGTAGCGCACACCCGAGGTTGCACCCTGCATCGACGGCGCGAAGATGCTGCCCATACCGAGACCGGTGACAACGAGCCCCGGCAGGATGTGAACGGCGTACGTGCTGTCCACGGATATCTGCGCCAGAATGATCATTCCGATTGCGGCGATGACCATTCCACTGGTGATCAGGATGCGAGGCCCGAATCTGGGCAGAAGAACTGCCGTCGAGAGTGTTGCCGCAGTGACGATTCCGAACACCATGGGCATGAAGGCCAGCCCGGTCACGATCGGTGTGTATCCGAGGATCAACTGCATGTAGTAGGTCAGGAACAGGAATACCGCGAACATGCCTGCACCGGAAAGGAAGATCGCCAGATACGAGCCTGCCCGGATCCGATCGGTAACCACTCGCAGTGGGAGTAGCGGATGGTCGGACTTGGTCTGCCAGTATATGAATGCGGCCATGAAGACGACGCCCGCGGTCAGCCACGCGATGGTGGAACCGGCACCCCAACCGTTCGATTCGGCCTTCGAGAACCCGAAGACGATACCGAAGAGGCTGATCGACACCAGCACTGTTCCCGGAATGTCGAGCTTGGGCCTCGCGCCGGTAGTGACGTGTGGTGCAAGCAGAAGCACCGCTCCGACCAACGCGATTGCCGCGAAGAACAGGTTCACGTAGAGGCACCAGCGCCAGTCCACCCACTCGGTGAGCGCGCCGCCGAGGAGCAATCCGATAGCGCCGCCGCCGCCGGCCACTGCACCGAAGATGCCGAAGGCCTTGGCCCGTTCAGCCGGATCAGTGAAGGTCACCGACAGCAGTGACAGGGCCGCGGGAGCAAGTAGTGCACCGAAGACGCCCTGGCCTGCGCGCGCGGCGACAAGCATTTCGAAATTGACCGCCGCGCCACCGATTGCGGAGGTAACCGCAAATCCGATCAGCCCGACGATAAAGGTGCGCCGGCGTCCGAACAGGTCACTCAGACGGCCCCCGAGCAGCAGCAAGCTACCGAAAGCCAACGCGTATGCCGTGATGATCCACTGACGATCGGAATCACCGAACTCCAATGAACGCTGCGCTGCAGGCAGCGCGATATTGACGATGGTGGCGTCCAAAACCACCATGAGCTGCGCAATTCCCAGAACCGCGAGGATCAGCCACCGTTTTGCGTGGTTGCCCCCTGGAGGCGCCGGGGACTTGTCGATTTCAGTCCACTCAGCAGTTTCTGACATGTTCCCTCGCCCGAGCTATGCGGAGATGGCTTCTCCGGTTAGCAAAAACGCTACACCAAAATGGAGATGCTGTCTCCACTTGGCGAGTAAAGTAAACGTTATGAGCACTGCAATGGGGCGCCCTCTTCGCGCCGACGCCGCCCGCAACCGGCGATTGATCATCGACGCCGCGCGCGAGCTCTACGCGGAAGAAGGCATCGATGTCACACTCGACGACGTCGCTCGCCGCGCCGGTGTCGGCGTCGGCACGGTGTACCGGCGGTTCGCAAACAAAGAAGAGTTGATCGACGGAGTCTTCCAGCAGAACTTTGCCGACATGGCGGCTGCTTCCGAGGCGTCGCTCGCCAATCCGGATCCCTGGGACGCCTTGGTGACATTTGCCGAATTCGCCTGCAGCCGTATGTCCGTCAATCGTGGACTCAAAGATGTCCTCAACGGAACGGACGATGGGTGCGAGCAGATCGCGAGTCAGCGATCCATCGTCGAACCTGCCGTCGAAGAGATCTTTCGGCGAGCACAGGACGCCGGGATGCTCCGCGCCGATGCAGTGGCCACCGATTTCTTCGGACTCATCTTCATGGTGGGGGCGCTCACCGAATTCGTCCAACCGGTCAACCCGACGGTGTGGCGCCGATACCTGTCGGTGATGCTCGACGGACTCCGCGCCGAGGGCAAGCACCGAGACCCCTTACCTTTGCCCCCCTTGTCGCCGGACGAGTTGCACGAGGCAAAACAACTACTCAAGTCCCGCAAACGCTGAACAGCGGGCTCAAATCTCCTCGCGCGGAATGAAAATCCACATCACGAGGTAGATCAGGAATTGCGGTCCGGGCAGCAGACACGACAGCACGAACAGCAACCGAACTGTCGACGCCTTCCACCCGAAGTAGCGTGCGATTCCGGCGCACACACCGCCGAACATTGCGCCGGACCGCGCGCGAGTGAGCTTGCGGGTCTTCATCGGTGACGTCATGGACAGACCTTTCCTTGCAGTGCTGCGGCGACTTTCCGCGTCAGCTTCAACTATCCACCGAGTCGGGGCGTCGCACATCAGGGCTTGGACCCATCTTTCCGGCCGCGGTTCATCCCCAGGTATCAGTGCCACCCCGAATGACATCAGGGTTACCACTTACGAATACCCACACCCACAACTGAAACGTGTTCTAGTATTGCGCCATGGACGCGAGCTACGAGGAGACCAAGAGAGAAATCGCCACTTCCAAGGGAGTGCTGCGCTATCACGAGGCGGGCCACGGTGAACCTCTGATTCTGTTGCACGGCTCCGGAATCGGAGTCAGCGGATGGCGAAACTACCGCGGTAATCTCGGCACCTTCGCAGAACACTTCCATTGCTACGTACTGGAATTCCCCGGCTTCGGTATCAGCGATCCCGTCGACGGACATCCCGTGGTCACCGCCAGTTCCGCAGTCATTCGATTCATGGATGCGCTGGGCATCGAATCTGCTGCGATGATCGGCAACTCGATGGGCGGTGTCGTCGGGTCCAATGTGGCAATGCGGCATCCCGATCGAGTGAAGAAACTGGTCACGATCGGCGGAGTCGGTCCGAACATTTTCAGCCAGAACCCGAGTGAGGGCACTCGGCTACTTCAGGATTTCGCCGACGGCCCCACTCGTGAGAAATTGATTCGCTGGCTTCGATGCATGGTGTACGACCCCAGCCTCATCACCGAGGAACGTATCGAGGAACGCTGGGAAAGCGCCAAGGATCCAGAATCCCACAAGAGCCTTGCAGCGATGTACGGGTCCACAACCTTTGCAGCGCAACAGAAGATGATGATCGATTCGAACCTGCCACCGTACTGGTCCATGATGCACAACGTGCAATGCCCCACACTGCTGACCTGGGGTCTCGACGACCGTCAGTGCCCGCCGGACATGCCGATGATCCCGATGCGGCTCATACCGAACGCCGAGTTGCATATCTTCCCGAACTGCGGACACTGGGTCATGGTCGAAGCGAAGGAAGCATTCGAACGAGTCACGATCGAGTTCCTGCTCCGGTAGGCAGGCCGCGATCTGCGAAATCTACGGCACGGTATGGGTTTTGAGCCGGGTTGTGAGAATATGCGCCTGCTCGAGCAAGAGTTTTCCCAATTCGGGGATCCGGTCCGGGCGGAACCGGGTCTCGACACCCGTCAAGCTCAAAGCCCACGCCGGCCGTTCCCGCCGATCGAAGACAGCGGCGCCGATTCCCCAACTCCCCTCGACGAGGAGGGCGGGATTGACCGCATAGCCGACGGCGCGGGTCAGGCTGATTCGACGGCGAATGGGCTCCTCACCGTGGTCCACTCCCCACTCCGATGTGAGGTCTTTGCGCGCCAGGTAACTGTCGACCTCGTCGGCCGGTGAGTGACTCAGGATCGCCAGACCGGCCGATGCGACGCCCAGTGGAAATCTCTTTCCTTCATGGAGCACGTGAGATCTCAGAGGAAAGCTCCCCTCCTGCCGCAGGACACATACAGTCTCGTCGCCGCGGCGGGCGGACAAGAAAGCACTCTCTCCGGTGAGACGGGCCAGGTCTTCGAGAACGTCACGCGCATATTCGGTGATGTCGTATCGACTTCCCGCGGCAGTTCCCAGCAGATACAACTCCGGTCCCAGCGACCAACGCCCGCTCTTGGCGTCGCGGTCCACCAGGCCTTCCTCCGCCAACGACGTCAGCAATCGGTGCGCTGTCGGGCGAGCGAGGTCGGCCGTCCGGCTCAGTTCGGTAGTCGACGCGCCGCCCGGTTCCGATGCAGCCACCGCGCGCAAGACCGCTGCCACCCGAGCCACCATGTGCGGCGCTTGCTCCCTCGATTCCACATCGCCATCATAGCGTTCACTGAGTGAACGTATTTGAAGGGATTGCTCGCCCACCGACCAATTTCCATCATCAGTCCCATCAACATTGATTGCTGGAACTGCACATAGTTGAATTCACCCATAGCAAAGCAATGCGTTCATCAGATGAACGCAAGATGGGGAGATGACGATGGCAACAAAGGTGTACGAGTCCGCGACCGACGCTGTCGCCGACATCACCGACGCCGCAACCCTGGCTGTCGGAGGATTCGGACTGTGTGGAATCCCTGACGCCTTGATCGAAGCGATCGCCGCAACCAGCGCACGAGACCTCGAAGTGTTCTCCAACAACTGCGGTGTGGACGATCACGGACTCGGAATCCTGCTGGCTGCCGGTCGAATTCGGCGTGTGACGGCGTCGTACGTCGGCGAGAACAAGGAATTCGCGCGTCAGTACCTAGCTGGTGAACTCGAAGTGGAACTGACGCCGCAAGGAACACTGGCGGAACGTCTGCGCGCCGGCGGAACCGGAATCCCGGCGTTCTTCACGCCGGCGGGCGTCGGTAGCCCCATCTCCGACGGCGGCATGCCCTGGCGCTACAACACCGACGGGTCGATCGCAATTGCGTCCCCGCCCAAGGAAACTCGCACCTTCGGCACCAAGCGATACGTGATGGAAGAAGCAATCACAGCCGATTACGCGCTCGTTCACGCGGTCATGGGCGATACCGAAGGGAACCTCGTCTTCGACAAGACGGCGATGAACTTCAACCCCCTCGCCGCGATGGCGGGGCGAATCACCATCGCCCAGGTGGAACAGCTCGTCGAGCCCGGCGAGATCGACCCGGCCTCGGTTCATCTGCCCGGGGTTTTCGTCCAACGTGTTGTCCACACCGGACCCCAGAACAAGCGAATCGAAAAGCGAACCGTCAGCGCCTCGGAAGGAACCACACGATGACCGCACCAGTGACAGTGACGGGTTGGACGCGTCAGCAGATGGCAGCACGGGCGGCCGCAGAGATGATCGACGGCGAGTACGTCAATCTCGGAATCGGTCTTCCCACACTGATTCCCGGATACCTGGGCTCGGACGTTCGGGTAGTCCTGCACTCGGAGAACGGGATCCTGGGCACCGGCCCGTACCCCACCGAGGACAAGGTCGACCCAGACCTCATCAACGCGGGCAAGGAAACCGTCACCGTCAATCCCGGTGCGGCATACTTCGATTCCGCTCTCTCCTTCGGCATGATCCGCGGCGGCCACATCGACACAGCAGTTCTCGGTGGCATGCAGGTCTCGAAGACCGGCGACCTCGCCAACTGGATGGTCCCCGGCAAAATGGTCAAGGGCATGGGCGGCGCGATGGACCTCGTCCACGGTGCCCGCCGTGTCATCGTCGTCATGGAACACACCGACCGCGACGGCAATCCCAAGATCGTCGACACATGCACCCTGCCGCTGACCGGCCAGGGCGTCGTAGATCGGATCATCACGAACCTCGCGGTCATCGACGTCACCGACGGCGGCACACTCACCCTGCGTGAACTGGCCCCCGGCGTCAACGTCGACGATGTTGTCCGCTCAACCGGCACCGAATTGAAAGTAGACCTGTCATGACCAGTTCTGTGATTGTTGCCGGAGCCCGGACCCCGATGGGTCGATTGATGGGTTCCTTGAAGGATCTGTCCGGGTCCGATCTTGGTGGCATCGCCATCAAAGGCGCCCTGGCTAAGGCCGGTGTCGCACCCGAGCAGGTCGAGTACGTGGTCATGGGCCAGGTTTTGACCGCCGGCGCCGGGCAGATGCCGGCCCGCCAAGCCGCCGTCGCCGCGGGCATCCCGATGAACGTGCCCGCCCTGAGCATCAACAAGGTCTGCCTCTCCGGTGTCGACGCCATCGCCCTGGCCGATCAGATGATCCGCGCCGGCGAATTCGACATCGTCGTCGCCGGCGGGCAGGAATCGATGTCCCGCGCACCGCACATGCTCGAAAAAAGCCGCGAAGGCTTCAAATACGGCGACGTCACGATGCGCGACCACATGGCCTACGACGGCCTGCACGACATCTTCACCGACCAGGCGATGGGACTGCTCACCGAACAGGTCAACCAACAGGAGACCACCCACATCACCCGCGCCGAGCAGGACGCGTTCGCCGCCGCCTCACACCAGAACGCGGCCCGCGCCTGGAAGGACGGCCTCTTCGACAACGAAGTCGTCCCCGTCTCCATCCCGCAACGCAAAGGCGACCCGATCGTCTTCGCCCAGGACGAAGGGATCCGCGCCGACACCACCGCCGAATCCCTCGGCAAGCTGCGTCCCGCGTTCAGCAAGGACGGCACCATCACCGCCGGATCGGCATCGCCGATCTCCGACGGCGCCGCCGCCGTCGTCGTGATGAGCAAGACCAAGGCCGAAGAACTCGGCCTTGCCTGGATCGCTGAAATCGGTGCGCACGGCGTGGTCGCCGGACCCGATTCCACCCTGCAATCCCAGCCCGCGCGAGCCATCGCGAAGGCCTGCGCGAAGGAAGGCATCGACCCCATCGACCTCGACCTCGTCGAGATCAACGAAGCCTTCGCCGCCGTCGGGATCGCCTCCACCCGCGAACTGGGCCTCGATCCGGCGAAGGTCAACGTCAACGGCGGCGCCATCGCCGTCGGGCACCCCCTCGGAATGTCCGGCGCCCGCATCGCCCTGCACCTGGCACTGGAGCTGCAGCGCCGCGGCGGCGGCATCGGCGCGGCCGCACTGTGCGGCGGCGGCGGGCAGGGCGACGCCCTGATCATCCGCGTCCCCAAGGCTCAGTAGGCGCGGCTCAGCGCGGATACAGCCGCCGCAGATGTCTGGGAACGACAAACGGTTCCCAGGTATCTGCGGCCTGCGCAAGTCGATCAGCGACAGCCCACAGCGCCGACGGATTGTGTGTCAGACCCATGTGACTGCCATGCACCGCAACACTTTCCGAACGATCCGAGGGAAAGTCTCGGCACACCTGCCAGGGAACCACACCGTCTCGCCTGGAGTAGAGCGCCGTTGTCGGAACGGGTAGCGGGTGCCCGAGTTCCCACTCGATACCGTTGACGGGTGGGAGAATCGCATGGTTGCCGGACATGCGCGAATACAGCGCACCGACACGCGTTTGCTGCAGGTTACTCAGCCCGAACGGACTTCCCAGAGTGATCACTTGGCGCACGGCGTGCGGGAGATCCCGCGCAAGTTGGCGGCCATAGATGCCGCCGAGGCTCCACCCGATCACGGACACGGGGTTGTCGTAGCGATCGGCGAGCTCCGCGAGGACCTCGGGCAGACCGTCGACAACCTGGGGCGTCGGCCCGGTATTGATGCCGAGGTTCCAGCCGTGGACTCGGTACCCGAGAAAACGCAGGTAAGCGCGCATTGCCAGAGTCGACGCGTCCGAAGCCAACAGCCCGGGCAGCACCAGAACGGGATGTCCGTCGCCGCGCGGTGAACGCAGCAACCACGGTGCCGCCAATATCAGCGACGCAATGTCCGCGAGCCCACGCGGCGGTTCGGTCAGGCACATCGCCAACGAGGGCCGGCCGGGAAGAAGCGCGGGACAGGTTTCGGGTAATTCCGACCAGCCACGTTCTACTGCTGGAACATCCGCCGCGAGGGACACCGGGACTCCTTGTCGTCCGGTGTCCGGGCGGTTCGCCCTGCCGCTTCCGGCGGGGCGGTTCCGTGGGCTGTTTTCTCAACCCACGGAGCCTTGTCCGTATTCGCCACCGGTAGCGAGCTTGGACCGATACTGCGCACCGATTCACAAACTGCAAATTCGGTGTGATCCAGAACACTATTGCCGGACACGTTGCAACTACGTTGCGTGCTGGAACTTCGGATCGACAATCAGCCAGAGCAGTCGGTGACCGGCAGATTCTCAGCAGCCCACGTGGTCAGTTCACTCAGCGCGGGAAGCAAAGCCTGCCCGGACGCCGTAAGTTCGTATTCCACCGCAACAGGCGGACCTGCGTCGACAGAGCGAATCACCAGGCCGGCACCGGCCAATTCCGTCAGTCGATCAGACAATACGGAGTCACTGATTCCACTGACCGCCCGCTTGAGTTCGGCAAATCCGGCGGGCCCACCGAGCAGCGTCGCAAGAATGACGCCGTTCCAGCGTTTGCCGAGAAAGCCGAACGCACGCGCCAACGCCGCATCGCAGACCCGTGGCTGGTGATCGGTCCCGCTCTCACTCGGCATTCCCCCATCCTAGCCGAGGTGCTAACGTCAACCTAGGCACTATGTTTTTACTAGCAACTCGCAATACCGGACTCCCGGTTGCTACCTCACGGAACGGAACACATCATGTCGCTCGATGCAGCCACCCCCTTTACCTCGCAACAACTTGACGCTGTCGGGCGAGAACTTCTCTTCACCGAGGCTCGCTCGGCCAACTCGTTCTCCACTGAACCAGTCACGGACGCCGAACTGACCGCAATCTGGGAACTCGCGAAGTGGGCACCGACCGCAGCCAACACCAACCCGCTACGCGTGCACTTCGTTCGCACCGAAGAGGGCAAAGCTCGCCTCGTGGAGCACATGGCCGACGGCAACAAGGCCAAGACGGCTTCTGCCCCGGCCGTCGCGGTTCTCGCCGTCGACACCAAGTTCTACGAGCACATTCCGGCACTGTTCCCCATCCGTCCGGAAATGAAGGACTACTTCGAGGCCGACGAAGCCGCCCGTACGTCGACCAGCCAGTTCAATGCCGCACTGCAAGCGGGCTACTTCATTCTGGCCGTCCGTGCGCAGGGTCTGGTTGCCGGTCCGATGGCCGGTTACGACGCCGCCGGAATCGACGGAGAGTTCTTCGCCGACGGCCGGTTCAAGACCGCCCTCGTAGTGAACATCGGACACCCCGGCGAGAACCCGTGGTTCGACCGCCTGCCGCGCCTGTCCAATGAGGATGCACTCAGTTGGGCATGAGTCGGACACTGTCCTGCACATAGCAAAGCCTCGGACATCATTGCCCAGTTACCATTCCGCACAATTTACAGGTAATGCCGTTATGAAAACCTTCGGACAATCGTCCAGTTTTTAGGGTAGGCAAACCAAACCAATGTGTGTAATGCTCCTCGAGTGAAAAACACATCCAACACAGCGGCGCCGTGGGGCATCGCAGCATTCCGCGTCGTTGTCGGCTTCCTGTTTCTCTGCCACGGGCTGTCGACATTGACCGGATGGCCGGTAGCACCTTGGGGCGGCAACACGTCGTCGTTGACGGAATGGCCCGGCGGCTGGGCAGCGACGATCGAATTGGTGGCCGGAGCGTTGATCATCGTCGGACTCGGTACTCGCGCAGCAGCTTTCATCGCCTCGGGTTCGATGGCTGTTGCCTACTTCTGGAAGCACCAGCCAGACGGCCTGCTACCCATCCAGAATGACGGAGACTCGGTAGTCCTGTTCTGCTGGTCCTTGCTGCTACTCGTCTTCATCGGACCGGGCGCGGCAGCACTGGACAACCTCAGACGCAACAAAGCAAGCACAAACGACACCGTCGACGAACCTGTCTCAGTAGGTACTGCCAGCTCGTAATCCGTCCCAGAGCCCCTATCGGCTCGCCTTCACGATTGCCGAACAGCCGGCGTCGCACCGCCTATTATTCGCGGAGCGACGCCGGCTGTTTCGTCTGCCACGAGCAGATGCGACACGCAGCTATCGGAAATATTTGCGGTACTGAACTTTTTGGACGAGTGTCAACGGAAACTCTTCGCGCCGCGAACGATGCTCGTGTATCGGAACTGCGTGACGGGTACTCGATCGAGCGAACAGCAATCCGAAAGAAGGTCGGTTCGGAAAAATGGGCGCACTGTGGGAATTTATCGTCGAACGGCGACAACAGTTGTTGACCGATTCGTATCTCCATGTCTCGGCAGTCATTCAGTCGGTGATCATTGCGACGATCGCCGCGGTTGCCATCGGAATTCTTGTGTACCGCAGCCCTATCGGTTCATCAGTGGCAACTGCGCTGGCGAGCACGATTCTGACGGTTCCGTCGTTTGCTCTTCTCGGACTTCTCATTCCGATTCTCGGCCTGGGTGTCGCACCCACCATCACCGCATTGATTCTCTACGCGCTACTGCCGATCATCAGAAACACCATCATCGGTCTCGACGCGGTCAATCCCGCGATCACCGACGCCGCCCGTGGCGTGGGGATGAATCGTCTACGCGTTCTCAGCCGCATAGAACTGCCTATCGCGTGGCCGTCGATCCTGACCGGCATGCGGGTCAGCACTCAGATGCTGATGGGCATTCTGGCGATCGCCGCCTACGCAAAAGGCCCAGGTCTGGGCAACTTGATCTTCTCCGGACTATCACGCGTCGGCAGCCCCACCGCTGTTCCTCAGGCGCTGACCGGCACGGTACTCATCGTCATTCTGGCTCTGATTCTCGACGGTATCTACGTCGTCATCGGCCGGCTCACTACCTCGAAGGGCCTCCAGTGACTGAAACCATTTCTCACGATGTCACCAGCGATCACACGGTTTCCGGGGTCGAGATCGTCCTGGAATCAGTGACCAAGCGATACCCGGGACAGAAAGCCGCGGCCGTCGACAACGTGTCCCTCACTGTTCCTGCCGGTGAAATTGTTGTTTTTGTCGGCCCGTCGGGTTGCGGCAAAACCACCACGATGCGGATGATCAATCGGCTCATCGAACCCACCTCCGGCAAAATCACCATCGACGGCAAGGACGCTTTGTCGATCGATCCGGACAAGCTACGACGCGGCATCGGCTACTCGATTCAGCAGGCCGGGTTGTTCCCCCACTTCACGATTGCAAAAAACGTAGCAACAGTTCCAGGATTGATCGGGTGGGACAAGAAGCGGATTGCGGCCCGCACGGACGAGATGCTGGATCTGGTTGGACTGGACCCGGATACGTACCGAGACCGCTATCCCCGGCAACTATCCGGTGGTCAGCAGCAACGCGTCGGCGTAGCCAGAGCACTTGCCGCCGATCCCCCGGTCCTGTTGATGGATGAACCCTTCGGAGCCGTCGACCCCATCACTCGCGGTCTTCTGCAGGACGAGTTGATGCGTCTGCAAACGGAACTCGGGAAGACGATCGTATTCGTCACCCACGATTTCAACGAAGCAGTCAAACTCGGTGATCGAATTGCCGTGCTGGGCAACCAATCCACGATCATGCAGTACGACACTCCCGAAGCTATCCTCGCCAACCCCGCCAACGATATGGTCGCGGGCTTTGTCGGCGCCGACGCCTCCCTCAAACAGCTGACGCTCACGCGCGTGCGGCAGATCAAACTCAAGCAATGCCTCACTGCGCGGGAGACCGACTCGGTGGATGAACTGAGAAATTCACTCGCAGCACGCAAGTGGAAGTGGGCGTTGATCCTCGATCAGCGCGGACGCCCGCTGCGGTGGGTATCGCCAACGCATCTGGCTCACGCGTCGTCGCTGCGGGGCATCGGCAACGAGATCGGCGAGGCCGTGTCGATTCAGTCGACCTTGCAAGATGCACTCGAAGCTCTGCTCGCCGAGAGCAATGCGTCGACGGTGGTCACCGGCCGGCGCGGCGAATACGTCGGTCTGATCACCATCGACACACTGGTCAGCCATCTTTCGGAGATGCGTGAGGAGCACGCACACGATCACGACGAGGATGTTCCGGAGTGAGCACGTCAACCGAAGATCTCTCTACGGCATCCGCTACTGCAGCTACAGAGGCCGGTACCGCAGAGCAGGCCGCCACCCGACGCGCGGAAAGAATGCGACTGCTGGTCCAGCCGGTTGTCGTCCTGATACTTGTAGTCGGAGTGCTGGTCTGGGCCTTCAGCCGTGATCTCAACGCAACACAGAAAGCCAGTATCAACGTCGACAACATTACGACGCTTACCTGGCAGCACATCCTGCTCACCGCTGCGGTGGTCATCATCGTCGTGGCGATAGCCGTGCCGCTCGGCACGCTGCTGACCAGACCGAGATTCACCCGCCTGGCGCCGTTCTTCGTAGGGATAGCCAACATCGGCGCGGCCGCACCGGCCATCGGCCTACTGGTCCTGTTCTATCTCGCCACCCGCACCACCGGATTCTGGATCGGCGTATTTCCTATCGCGTTCTATTCGTTGCTTCCGGTGCTACGCAACACAATTCTCGGCTATCAACAGGTAGACGAGACGCTGATCGACGCCGGGCGTGGACAAGGCATGTCGACGCTCACCATCTTGCGACAACTCGAATTCCCGATGGCTATTCCGTACATCCTTGCCGGTCTTCGTACTTCATTGGTCCTCGCGGTGGGAACGGCAACTTTGTGTTTCCTGGTCAGTGCCGGCGGACTGGGAATCATGATCGACACCGGGTACAAACTACGTGACAACGTGACGCTGGTAGTGGGCGCGGTGCTGGCTGTATCGCTCGCTCTGCTCATCGACTGGCTGGGCGCACTCGCGGAACAGTTCCTCGGACCCAAGGGATTGCGATGACAACGCGACGTACACGCGGTTGGAAACTCACCGCAGCCGCACTCGGTTTCGCCCTGGTAGCGTCGTGCGGACTGGAATCCGGCGGCGCACTTCCCCTCGCGGTTGGACCCGGAAGTATCCAACCCGTTCCGGAGCTCGAAGGCGTGAAGGTAACCGTCGGGTCAAAGGACTTCACCGAACAGATAATCCTCGGATACATCATCGAATTCGCGATGTCCGCAGCAGGCGCCGAGGTTCGGGACCTCACCAACATTCAAGGTTCCAACAGCACCCGCGACGCCCAACTCAACGGGCAGATCGATCTTGCCTACGAATACACCGGTACCGGGTGGATCAACTATCTCGGCAACGAGATCCCGCTACCCGATTCGCAGGCGCAGTTCGAAGCCGTCCGCGATGCGGATCTGGCTGCCAACGACATGGTCTGGACCGACCCGGCGCCGATGAACAATACGTACGCATTGGCCATGAGCAAGGAGACGGCAGAGAAGACCGGCGTCAAGACGGTCTCCGACTACGCGAAGTTGGTCGAATCCGATCCCGGTGCTGCAGTAACGTGCGTCGAAACCGAGTTCAACGTCCGGCAAGACGGATTCCCCGGTCTCGCAGCTAAATACGGGTTCGACGCTTCGCGTGCCCAGCGCCAGATCTTGCAGACCGGCATCATCTATCAGGCAACAGCCGACGGAACCCAGTGCAAGTTCGGCGAGGTATTCACCACAGACGGACGCATCATCGCCCTCGACCTCGTACTACTCGAGGACGATCTGTCATTCTTCCCCAAATACAATCCAGCGCTTGTCATGCGCAAAGGCTTTGCCGAGGATCATCCGCAGGTAGCCGAGGTCATGGCACCAATCTCGGCTCGTCTTACCGACGAAGTAATGACCGAACTCAATCGCCAGGTGGACGTCGACGGCAAAGAGCCTGCAGAAGTTGCACGAGATTGGATGGTGGCGGAAGGTTTTGTGACAGCGGACTAGTCACCGGATTTCCGGCCCACGCAGAAAACTCTCCGGAACGGAAACAGCGTGCCTGCGCCTGTGGGCGGATAAGCCTCGCGGAGCAATGCGGAATACTCCTGCTCGAACTCGAGTGAATCGGCTTCACTCAGGACGTCGAGCACCGGACGCAGACCTGTTCCGCGAACCCAGCCCAGGACGGGATCGTCACCGGCCAGCACATGAATGTACGTGGTTTCCCAGGCATCGACGTCGAACCCGTGAGCGTGCAACCTGGCCGCATAGCGTGCCGGGTCGTCAACGCCCTCGGGTCCACGCAAGATGCCACCCACACGATCGCGCCACCTCGACGACTCGGCAAGCTCACGCATCAACGCGTGCGACGGTGCGTCGAAGTTACCGGGAACCTGCCACGCGATCCATGCCCCGGGCGACATGGCATCGGCCCAACCGTCGATCAGCTCACGATGGTTCGGAACCCATTGCAATGCAGCATTACTCACAATGACGTCGTAGCCGGTGGCATCGAACTCGTTGATGTCCTGCAGCGTGATCGTGACGTTGCCTGGCAGATCAGTCGGTGCCTGTGCCACCATCTCCGGCGACGAATCAGTCCCCACTACTCGCGCGTCCGGCCAACGCTCACCGAGCAGCCCGGTCAGTGCCCCTGAGCCGCATCCGAGGTCCGCGACCCGAGTCGGCGCCGGCGCCGCTATCCGCGAGATCAAGTCGATATAGGGGCGTGAGCGTTCGTCGGCGTATCGACCGTAGATTTCGGGGTTCCACGTAACACTGCGCATACCCCCATTCTGCCTGCCGCGGCAAGTTCAGCGAGGCCGTGACACGTCAGAACGGCGGCGGGTCGTTGCCGTAGTCGACGGGTTTGTGGGGCGCGTGTTTTCGGGGTGTGGGTCTCGCGCGAGTTTTCCGTCGTTTGCGTTCGGCCCGGATGCGGGCAGCCTTGTTCTCGAGTCGAGTTCGCCGTCGGGTGCCGCCGTCCGGTGGCGGCGGTTCCTGCCTTCCGGCGAGTAGTCCGGCTGCTCGGGTTCGGTAGCGATGCCCGGTCTGCGAGGTCAGGGTGATGCTGCGATCCGAATTCGGGTCGAGCTGCCAGGATCCGGAATGCTTGAGGCGGTGATGGTTCCGGCAGAACGCACTCAGATTCGACGCCACCGTCAGCCCACCGTTCGCGGGATCGGTCTGGTTGAACGGGTTGTTGTGGTCGAGGTCGCAGTTCCAGGCCGGGACATCGCAGTGCGGCCACTGGCAACTGCCCGCGAGGACGCGTAGCCAGGCGTCGAGTGCCGCGCCGGGACGGTACACAAACGCCGACACGGTCTCAGGTTCGGGTGTTTCCGGTACTCGCACTTCCCGCACCTGTGCATTCTTGGCGATGTCGCGGGCATGCTCGCCACTGATCACGCCGTACCCATCCAAATGGGCCGGCTCATCCGAGTCCGTATCCAGAGTGGTTTCGTACATCACCACATGCACCAACGGCCGACGCACAACGATCAGACCACTGCGGTCCTGCGGGCAATCGACACGGCCACAATCACACACCAACACCGTCGACCCACCCACCAGCACGCCCAACGCGTCAGCCCGTCGCTGCTCATACGTCCGTGAATCATGGCGGCAGACCGACATCGCCAACTCCCGCAACCGTCCATCGAACGCGCGGGCTTGCTCGGCCGGAATACTGCCCAGGATGCGGGCCATGCCGTCCTCGGCGGCGCTGACCCCGACGAACCTGTCGGCGAGGGCTCGGCGTCGGCGTTCCCGCAACCCTTCCGGATCAACCCGAGCCACGATCCGGTCGATCGCCGCCGTCAACCGCCGACCCGTCAACCCCGTCCCGCCGTCCACGGGCGGGGCCAACACCTGCTCGAGGAGTAACCGTTCGACCTCGTCGATCAACTCGTCGGAGACATTCGCCGTCGCCGACTCGATCAACGACACCCGGTAGAAATCGAGTTCACCACGCGCCATCGCCGCCCGCGTCCGATGCAACCGCGTCCTCAAAGCAAACCCCAACCCGATGAGCTTCCCCGCCGCAGCACGCCCCATCGTGAGCACCGCGCCGACCTCGGATTCGGCGAGCTCGTGCGCCGACGACGACCAGGCTCCGCCCTCGACATGCCCGGCGCTACGACGGGTGAAGAACTCCGCCACCACCGCCAGCTTCCGCTCGACCAACATCGCCTCACACGCATGCAACTCGGCCATCAAATCAACGAGGGCACAATCGGTTTCGGTACCACTCAGCTGTGCTGAG
The DNA here is from genome assembly GCF_042790355.1 of Rhodococcus sp. NPDC056743. Taxonomy (NCBI): domain Bacteria; kingdom Bacillati; phylum Actinomycetota; class Actinomycetes; order Mycobacteriales; family Nocardiaceae; genus Rhodococcus; species Rhodococcus sp. NPDC056743. Next base: position 65,511 of record NZ_JBHTZI010000014.1, read on the forward strand.
CTACCGAAAATCCCCACCCCCGAATCGAACATTCCACAATCTTATTCGAAACTATGTTCGGAGACAACGGTCACAATCAAATCAGTCGGAAAAGTCCGAAAATTGGCAGGGCAACCTATGCCGCAACACACGGATAGTCCTCAGCGCCGCTGAATTACGGTGGACAGAACGCTCGGGAGACTCGACCAATCAGCGGTTATGTAACTCGCGTGATCACCGGCCAACCGGTCCAGCCGATCTCTAGCTTCGGATTCGGATGCATGTGTACCGTCGATTGCCGGTAACACTTTGTGTGCGTCGGTCATGATCAACAGGTACCCGCGTGCATGATACCAGCTCGAATCCACTGCACCACTGGTGTATTCGAGAGCATTTCCGTCGAAGAGCACAAACCAGGGCCGGACCGACGGGTCTGAGTAGCGGGCAATGCGCGGATCGCCCGGAGCCGCGACGTGTACCGCCGGGAAGGCTGCCGCGTGAGCAAGCCGATTTGTTGCCGCGAGATCTCGCAGATGCGTCGCATACTCGATGTCGGTCCAGTGCGTGTCGAGCGGATTACCTTCCTCGATAGTTCCGGGAATCAACTCGAAGACAAATTTGCCAGCCATCTCGCTTACCGTCGGCCAACCTTGCTGTGTCACTGCGGCGTCCGGCGTCGAGAATTTATCGGCGACCAGATCGGCCGGGGCAAAGACGGCGTCGCCCAGAGCGCCGAGGATCAGGGCATCAAGATCGGCAGGCCCGCGACCGTACCCGGCGGTGAATCCGTCTTTGAGTTCGAGCTTGATCATCACGGGCGAATGTTTGGGATTGGCATCGTGCCAAGCCCTCATATCTGCCAGGCAGCCGGCGAGTCCTTGATCTCGAAAACCGCTGCGCAGTCCGGCCGCATCCTGCGCGCCGACGCAGTTGCTGTCACTGGCAAACGGATTCATGTGCGAAACGCGCCAGTCCGCGCCGCCGCCGTTGGTCCACAGATCGAGTTCGAGGAGGCCCGCACCGGAGTCGAGGGCGTCGGCAAAGTACGGGAAGGTCGACTTCTCGTAGGAATTGTGGACGCCGACCGACGTGGTATCACCGAACGACGTTGCCGAGGGCACGGCTCCGGCCACCCCGAACGCTGCCAGTGGGAGGACGAGGGCACCGAGCAACACCACTCCGAATTCGCGCACCTGAGAACTCTCGCACGCCGCAAAGCCCCCGGTGGGCACTTCGACCAGTTTCATTTGTGGTCCGCGAAGCAGCACGGGTCCACCGACGGTGCGATGATTCTGGCGTAGACATTTCAGACCCCGGAGGACAGTCGTGTTTCTGACCCAGTTCGTTCATCGTGCCCTGCGCGAATCACCTCGGCGCCCGATGACCGTCTTCGGGAAGCGAGTTTTCACAACCTCCGAGTCCATTGATCGGGTAGCACGACTCGCGCACGGACTCGGCGCAGGCGAGGGTGACTGCATAGCGCTGCTCTCGTTGAATTCGGACCGTTGTCACGAGACAATATTGGCCGGCTGGTGGTCAGGCGCAACCGTCAGCCCGCTCAACTCTCGGTGGTCTACTGCGGAAATGGCCTATGCACTAACCGATTCGGGATCGACGATTCTCGTCGTCGACGAGAATTCCGCACCATCGGTTCCGGAACTGCGCACACTATGCCCCGATCTGACCCGCGTCGTGTACTGCGGTTCCGGAAGCACGCCGAACGACATGATCGACTACGACGCACTGATTGCCGATTCCGACCCCGTCCCGGATTGCAGAATCGGCGACGACGCCGTTGCACTGCTGCTCTATACCGGCGGCACAACAGGACGTTCAAAAGGTGTAATGGTCAGCCACAGAGGCTTGATGACGTCGACGCTGGGAACCCTGGCCGCCGGTAAACCCGCCATCGTCGACGGCGTCAATCTGCTTGCGAACCCGCTGTTCCACATCGCCGGCATCGCGAGCTGGATGGCCCAGAACATCATGGGCGGCACGCAAGTATTTCTGCCGGTGTTCTCACCTCACAACATGCTCGAGGCAATCGACCTTCACCGGCCAACCACTGTGGGCGTCGTACCGACCATGCTTCATATGCTGGTCACCGCCAACAATCTTGATGCCTATGACCTTTCCAGTGTCCAGGTGGTCCGATACGGAGCCTCCCCCATTTCACCGGCACTGCTCGAACGTGCCATGAAGCTCTTTCCCCGGAGCGGCTTCACACAGGGATACGGTATGACCGAGACGGCGCACATCACTGTACTGAGCGCCGCCGATCACCTACGCGGCGGTGATCTGCTTCGATCGGCCGGTCGTGCACTCCCCCATTGCGAAGTCCAGATAGTCGACTCGGTAGGCAACGAAGTTCGTTCGGGCGCTGTGGGCGAAATCGTCACTCGTGGTGATCATGTGATGCTCGGCTACCGCAATCTGCCGGATGAGACAGCCGCAGCCCTCGAAGGCGGTTGGATGCACACCGGCGATGCCGGATACCTCGACGAGCAGGGGTATCTGTTCATCGTCGATCGAATCAAGGACATGATCATCACGGGCGGTGAGAATGTCTACTCGACCGAAGTCGAGAACGTCTTGACGCAGCATCCGGCGGTTGCGGCATGTTCCGTTGTAGGAGTGAAGGATCCGAAGTGGGGCGAGCGGGTTCACGCAGTAGTAGTCCTACGACCCGGCGCCCAGGCAGACATCGACGAACTTCGTGTACATACGAAATCGCTTGTCTCTGCTTATAAGGCACCGCGCTCGATCGAGTTTGTCGACGCGCTGCCCCTCTCTGCCGCCGGCAAGGTACTCAAACGCGATCTGCGCGAAGCTGCGGAAGCAGCTGATGTCACGAAATAAACGATTCGACCATGCGCCGTTCGGATCCTTCATCGGCCAATGGCCAGGCCAAGAGCGCCAGCACTATCCGGACCACCCATTGTGATGTTTCATCTCCGGCATCGAGGCCTGCGAGTTCGATTGCCGTGTCACCGAGAAGTTTCGACGACGCCACGTAGTTGTCCATCCCGGTAGCCCGGGCCGCGGCCAGTCCGTCACTGACTGCGGCATCCGCGCGAATGGCGCGGACCGAGACAAGAATCGCCTCGACAACCCGCGGTTTGCCGGTCAACGACGCCACGGCGGCAGAGACTTCCCGAGCTACTGCTGCTGCACTCCGCGCCATCACTCCGTCACGAATAGCCGCTTTTCCGCCCACATAGCGGTACAGGGTGGCCCGTGAGCACCCGGCACGCTCGGCCACGTCGTCGACGCTGATGGAGTTGAATCCGCGATCGCGTATCAGTTCTGCGGCCGCCTGATAAATGCGGTCGACGGCCAGTTCCCGACGGTTTCCACCGGCCAGCCAGTCCGTCGCATCGGAATCAATCCGTCTCACCATGAGACGAATATAGCGACAATTCTCAATTCTCGATGTGCGTTCAGCGCCGTGACCTGCACCGGGCGCCATCTCTCGACGCATCCTGAGAATTGATTGAAATCCCAGGTCATCATGCATTTTCATCAATTGACAGGGCTGCCATCGACCTGGATTCTGAAGCAGTGACCACCTCATTCGACATGGACCCCTTCGCTCCTCCGAACATCGAGAACCCCTATCCGCTCTATGCGGCCCTGCGGCGAGATCACCCGGTGTACCGGATTCCCGAGACCGACTTCTACCTTGTCTCGAGTTGGGAACTCGTCACCGAAGCACTCCATCGCACTGCGGACTTCTCGTCTAATCTCACCGGCGTCCTGGTCCACTCTGAACAGGGTTCACCGAGGAGCTTCGACCTGGACAGCGGCGGGCACGCCATCCATGTCCTTGCCACCGACGACGACCCCAGCCACCAACAACATCGTAAACTGGTTCTTCCCACACTCGTCGCCAAACGCATCCGGGCAATGGAGCCGTTGATCGCACATTACGCAGAAGGGTTGTGGAACAACCATTTTGACAGTGACCAGATCGAATGGGTATCCGCCCTGGCAGATCAACTCCCACTACAAATGGTCGCTCACCTGATCGGGTTGCCCGACATTGATGTGCCGCAACTACTTACGTGGTCTTATGACAGCACCGAATTACTGAGCGGGATAGTCACCACCAATCGACTGCCCGAGGTTGTCAGTGCCGCAACTCAACTCACCGGCTACTTGTATGACAAACTAGCCGACGCCCAGACTGCCCCCGGCGACAACCTTCTCGGCGACCTGGTGCGCGCCTGCGACAGCGGCGAAGTAGACACGGCGGTGGCCGTACTCATGCTGGTGCAGTTAGTGGGTGCGGGCGGTGAATCCACCGCCGGGTTGATCTCCAACGCCGCCAGGATTGTTGCCGAGCAACCGACACTGCAACAACAACTTCGAGAAGATTCCGCACTGCTTGCTCCCTTCCTCGAAGAAGCGCTGCGGCTCGAATCTCCGTTCCGCGGGCATCACCGATACGTCACCGCGGCTACGACGCTCGGCACCATTGATCTTCCGGCCGGAAGCCATCTGATTCTCTTGTGGGGCTCCGCAAATCGTGATCCGAGAGCTTTCGACAACCCCGACGCACTGAATCTCGATCGCACCAATCTGCGAACTCATCTCGCTTTCGGAAGAGGTGCACATTTTTGCGTAGGCGCGGCCCTTGCCCGCTTGGAAGCAAAGATTGCCCTGACGCTATTGCTCGCGAAGAGCAAGCACGTATCGCTCACCGAAGACATGCCTCCGGTCCGGGTCCCGAGCCTGTTCGTACGACGCCACCAGCGCCTGCATCTGACTGTCGGTACACCCCCGATCTCGGACTGAGATTCAGACCACAGTTCATACTCAGCAAAACCTCATCAGGATTCCAAAATTCAAGTACACCTTGCATATACGCGCCCCAATTGGCCTATAATCGGGCACTTTTCAAGCTAGAATCGGGAACATGACAATAACCAGTTACTCGCCGGCAAGATCCGGCGCACCTAGCCGAACGATCGCCGGCGTGGTCATGGCCTTCCTGATCGCAACGTTCGGCGGACTTCTTCTGCCAAGCGTTGCTCATGCAGCCGATGCACCAGTCGACGCCCTCGAGTATTCCGCCGACGGAGTTACGTGGGGTGATACGTCACTGATCAATTGGAGCCAGGACATTCTCATCCCCGGCGGCACCAACACCACCATTTTCTACGTACGCAACGCCTCCGACGAAGCGGGCGTGATCAACTTCTATGGCGGTGACTACACAATCTCACCCGCCATGCAGGTCTACCTGCGTGTCGATGTGAACGGAATCCAAGGCAAGCCAGCTACTGCGACCGGGAATGCAACCGCGCCCGGCGTCTCCTTGAACTCGGTTCACCTCGCACCGGGAGCGTCCGCGAAGGTCGCCTTTGTTATCGGAATGCCCTCGGACGCGGGCAATGAGTCAATGTGGGGCGAGTTCACTCCCGGTTGGAACGTCGACTTCACGGCCGATTCCACCAACCCTGGCACCGGCACCGGATCGCTCGGATCCCTCAGCGCCGGTTCGCTCGATTTCGGATCCCTCAGCGCCGGTCCGCTTGATTTCGGATCGCTGAACTCAGGATCAACGAACTCAGGATCAACGAACTCAGGATCGCTCGGATCTTCGAGTTTCGTGTCGTCTGCCTTCGCAGCGATCACCGTCGGATCTGCTGATTTCGGCTCCTGATCCTCACCTCCTCAACCTCCCAAGCAGTACCCGAAAGGGCCGGGCAGCGAATATGCTGCCCGGCCCTTCTTGTCTACCCGGCCCGCCGTACCGCTCACACTCGCTGATGCCGAGACCTTCGGCTGCCGGCAGGTAACCGAAACACGATGGCAGGGTAGCAATTTCACTACCCTGCCATCGTGTTCAGTGGTTGTTGCCGTGATGCGAAGCTAACTTACGCCGACTGCTGTACCAGGTTCACGTTGAACTGTGCGAGCTTCAAAGCCTGACCCATCGACAAATTGGTTGCTGCCGCCTTGTCGAAGGTAAACCTGATGGTCACATCGACATTCTTTCCGTCCGTGGTGGTGTCGACAATCTCGCCCGCTGCACCCACCGGAATCGGTCTGCCGTCGAGCGTCACGGTAGTAACCGGCTTGAGCTGGTCCAACAGTGGAGCGTTACCGCTCACGCCCAGATCGCTGGTGAAGAGCTTGGCTCGCAGGCCGGTTCCCTTGAGCTCCAGAGAAAATTTGGCATGGAAGGTCAGAACATCACCTGGCACAACCGTCATCGTGTTGATATCAATTGGACCGTTCTGGTCCGACCACGTTGCGGGGGCCACCGGCTTGATGGCCAACGATCCCGAACCTACTGGCGGCGCAGTGATGGTAGTTCCCGGCACGGTTGTCGACGAGCTAGAGCCCCCACCGGAGCCGGTACCGACCGAACCCGTGTCAAGACAGCCCGTCAGGAACGTCGCTGAGCCGAGCATGGCCAGTGAAACACCGATCATTCTTATGCGACGCGCATTCCATTGGCTTGCGGGAACGGTACGACCATTCATTCGAACTCTTCCCTTCCCGATTTCAGTGTGGTCCATGTGCATCACTCGAGCCCGTCGATCCAGGCGATGATGTCAGCCGGCGCATTTGCAGCAGTGGCGGCGGTCGACGTGCCGGTGGTTCCGGAAACCTGATAGATGTTCTCGCCGTCCACAATCCACAGCTGACCGTCCGATCCCCACTTCAGTTCCGCATCGGCACTGGCAGGAATAGTCGAGATTTGTTTCCCTGCACTGTCAGTGAGAACTACCGCCGTACCGGCTTCCGTCTGAGCCAGTGTTGCCGCGACACCGGAAGTTGACACCTCCGGGGCGGACAGAGCAACGACGGCAGGCTTCGCCTGGGTGGTTGTAGTAGTTGGCACAACAGTCGTAGTTGTTGTCGGAGTTACCGACTCGGTTGTCGTGGTGGTTGCGACTTCGGTGGTCGGTGTGACATCCGTAGTGGTTGTCGTATCCGTGGTGGTTGTCGTATCCGTGGTGGTTGCCGGCGCCGCCGTCGTAGTGGTGGTGGCCGGAACCTGAGTGGTGGTCTCAGTTGTCGTCACCGCGTCTGGCTCGATCTGCGCTCGCGCCATCATATTTGTCGGCGACACACCATTCGGTGCAGGCGTTGTCGGATCCCAGGTGCTGGTGTTTTCCCACGCTTGGTTGGCCAACTCCGGACCCGTATTCCCCTGGCATTCGGTCCTGTTGGTGGCGACATCCTTGTGCGTGATCTCGACTGAGGTCTTGTATCCCGACGAGACCATCGGACCGTTAACGGTGTAAACCCGGGCATACATCACGTTGTAATTGCCGTGCGTAATTCCGGTGATCGAAGTCTGACTCGCCGCCAAATCATCTACTCGAACAACATAGTTGGGGTCAGATTTCCTGACGAAGACCACCTTGTATCCGGTGGCTCCTGCGACAGCGGGCCAAGAAATAGACACTCGCTTTCCCGTAACGAGGTCGTACCAGGGTGCTTCAGTCCAACATGAGATCGGACCAGCCGTCAGCGGCGTTGGATAGAAGTTGCCCGTCGCCACCTGTGCGCCAGTCGAATTGACAGCGTCCGTCGGGTTGGCCAACGTCCCTGTAGCCTGAGCTACCCCGAAAGCCATTGCAGCGGCGCCGGCGACAGCGACCAATGATCGCATCGACTTCAGGCGGGTGCGTGCCCGTCGCATTTCAATCATTATGAGCCTCCTGAAGCTCTCCACGCGGTTCGTCAGCATCGACGCGGGCCTCATGTGTAGTGGTGGCGCGGGTATTGTCCAGACGCCGGTCTTTGGTTCGTCCAAATGCAATGACGAGCACGGCGCCGACAAGCCCGCCGCCGAGGAATGTCGCTAGCGGACTGGACAGCCACGCCACGACATACCCGAGTCCTCCGATACTGAAGAACACGCGGTCTGCCTCGGTGATCGTGTAAGGCAGCTGATCAATCACATTGTTGGCGTCGCCCTTGAGAGTGGCGAGCACCGTATCCCCGCCGGCCGGCGCGAGCTCGACCACGCGGTGGGTGATGCGGACGCCCTGGTCATTGTCGACGCTGATCACATCGCCGACGGCCAGTTCGGTTGCCGGCACCGTTTTCGCCAGCGCCAGCGCGCCGGTGGAGATTTCCGGCTCCATCGAACCCGAGCGGAATACCAGCGGTTTGATGCCGAACACCAACGAGGCGAAAGTGGCGATGATGCAGATAAGCCCGGCGACAGCAGCGACATTCAGCGCAGTCTCCTTGCCACGACTACGTCCCCCAGTCACCTCCACATCCGTACTGTCCATCACGATAATCACAGCCCCACTGCGGTGAAGTTGAAGCCGAGATTGGCGATCTTGAACTGCTCGGTCTGACCTGCGGTCGACAGGACGTCGACCTGAATGCACACCGGTTCCGTTGCTCCCGGGGCCAGCAACCTCGGCACAAAAGCGGCCGGGGGCGGAGAGGCGTTCAGCAAGGTGGTGATCAGTGCACCGGAACAGGTGTTGCCGTTGTTCGCTGCGGTCTTGTACAGCGAAACCTTGAGCTTGCTGATCAGCGCGGGCGAGCCGGTCGCAACGGGCGAGACTGCCCAGTTGAAGTCGATGGTTCCGGTGTTCTGAACTGTCATGGCGCCGGCCACGCTCTGGCCCGGCAGCATGCTGTTGCGCTTGAGCGCGGTGAACTGATGCGTCGGCCGCTGGTTGTCGACTTTCAACTGAATGGAAGAGGTGCTGAACATTCCGGTGGTCGCGGTGGCACTGTCAGACCACGCCGCCATCGTGCCGACCGCACCGAGGCCCAGGACCATGCCGAGCGAGAGGACTGCACGGATACGTGTCCAGCCGATTCCACCACTACGGCCTCGCACCCGCGCCCCGAGACGCGCGTCGCCGCCCGATTTCTGTTCTGTAGGCATTCTGCTGTCCTATTTCGTTTCGGAGGTTGGTGACGATGAGTCGACGACGGGCAATTCTGATGCGCCCACTTCCAGGCCTGCGGGGGCCAGGCCGACGGAGTCATCGTCCTCACCGACTTTGCGCCTTTTGTCCCGAATGGCGCTGATACCCATCCACACCGCGTACACAATCAGGCCCGCAGCCACGACTGTGATGAGGATCGAACGCGATTGACCACTAATCACCGAGTTCACCTGGCCCAGATACGGAACCGTGTAGATAACCCGTCCGCGAATCTGCTCGGGCACCAGTGACCACGAGTCGGCGACGTTGTTCGCGTCGCCGCGGGTGTGGATCTGACGCTCGCCTTCGGCGGTGTAGTAGATGCCCTCGATGCGGTGGGTGACCACTGCGGGATCACCCGAGACGGGCTGGAACGTGATCACGTCTCCGGTGGCCAGATCCTCGCTGGGGGTCGGTTTGACGACAACGAGCGTGCCGGGAGGCATGGCCGGTTCCATCGAGCCGGTGAGCACCGTGTACGCAGTAGATCCCGTGAGACGCGGAACAACGACCATCACCGCGAGAATGCCGACCATCAGCAGCAACACCACCCACGAGACGATGGTCCGAACCCACCACCAGACGGTGGTAGTGCCCTCCCCATCGTGACCGGAATCATGTTGCTGCTCAGGAGTTTCCGCACGCGCGCCGTGCCGAGGTCGATTCTCGGTACGCTCGCTCGCGCGCTGGCTTCTCGCGGTGACAGTCATGACTGGCTCACCGAGCTCGCAGCGAAGGTGAATGTGGCGTCGGCCTGTTGGCTGGCGGCCGCGTTCGAACCCAACGTGGCTCGCAGACACAGCACCTGAGTCTGACCGGCCGGGACGAGCTGAGGCGCAGCGAAGGCTGCTCCACCCATGTTGCCGCTGTAGAGCTCAGCACCCACGTCGCCGGTTGCCGTGCAGGCCGCTGCAGTTGCGACCTTGGCCACACGCAGGGTCAATGGCGGCGGGGTCGCGCCGTTGAGCACCACATTGGACAGTGTGTAGTTCATCTGCACGTTGCCGGAGTTGATCACCGGCAAGGGCATCTGAACGCTCTCACCCGGCCCCTTGTTCTCCAGCTTGAAGCCGGCGAGGTTGAACTGCTTGATCCCTGCAGTGCCGGCGGAGATGTCGAGCAGTCCGGCCTGAAGGGTACCGCCGGCGGATTGCGCGGAATCGCGCCACAGCGCGCCGGTCTGCTGCACCGAGACGAACCCGATGAGCAGAACCGACGACGCTGCGAGCGCCACTTTGTGCTGGGTCTTCACGTGACCTTCTTCTGCTCTCGAACTACGGAGTGATCGTCTGCTGGAGGGTGACAGCTCCGCCTGCGAGGCTGGCAGTCTTGGTCGCGCCAACCTGGTCTGTGGTAGCCGGGTTGAACGTGATCTTCGTGGTGTACGTGGCGGTGTGGGTGCCCTCGGTGTAGGTCGCCGGAGTGCTGTCGGCGTCAGCGACGGAGAGCTGAGGCAGCAGGTCACCGCTGACGCCCCCGAGCGCCGGCGTCAGAGTAGCCTTCAGGTTCTTGCCGACGAGGTTGATGTTGTAGGTGGCGGTGTAGTTGACGACGTCACCCGGGACCAGCTTGTCGACCGCAGGATTGAACGCAGTGCCCGCAGTGGCGCCGTTGCCGCCGCCCCACGTCCACGCGCCCGTACCGGTCTGCGAAACCGCCATCGAGCCGGCCGTAATCGTCTGGGGCGCACTCGCAGTGGTGGATGCGGTCCACGCAGCCATGGTGCCCGCGCCGCCGGCGAGGAGCAGCGCAGCGGAACCTGCGGCGATGGCAGCCTTGGTGGTCTTGTTCATGTGGTATTCCTCCTGTTCGGTCGCGGCGGAACATCCGACGCGTCGGGTAATGCCCGGCTGCGGGAAGAGCAGTCCGGTGGAACAGCATCCTCGGGTGAGGCATGGGATTCGGCCACCACGGTGAAACCGGGGTGGAAAGACGACGGATGCAGTCACCTGCGCCCAAAATCGGGTGCATGTCCACAGTCGCCCGCCGTACGTGCCAAGCATGTTGCGGAAAGATTGCGAGCCGAACCGATATCGATGCATGTCCTAGTTCATACATAGCTACCAGTTTGCGTCGGATCAATTTCTACCACACGGATCACGCACCGGCGGCACTTTCCTGGTCAAATGTTCAGAAATTATTTCGCTAACAAGATTCGCATGCTCACGACGCTCTGAGCTGCGAAAATATTTATAGTTAGCTGTGCGTCATAACTTGCCCACTAAAAGAAACAGCAAGGAATTGCGCCAACCTCAGCCAGATCGCATCTAGCAAACTTTCGGTTTGTTTCAGAGCAATTAGACGCACCGGGACCACCGGACAGCAATTCTCACGCAATCAGACATAATGGACTGCGTGAACTTGCAGGGACGTTCTCACCCGCGAGCAACGGACACCACTCCAACTAGCGTCCGCGCGCCTGAAATCCGTTCGATAACTCTGCGAGCGGATTGAGGATTCCGTCTGCGGCCCTACCCGGGCGAGGGTTTCGAATTCTCGTTCCAGTCGGCGACCCGGTCCCACACGTCACTCTCGAGTGTCGCAACGGAACTGCGTCGGCGCGCGCCTATCTCCCTCTCATGTGCGATAGTCACCGGCTTGTGTCGACTCAATATTTACCACAGGTTTCAGTTTTTACTGAACCCTTCTGGTCGAACGTCCAGAATTCGGCTGCCGAAGCCTTCCGTGTCATTTATCCCGCTGACCTGCGAAATCGAAATTTCGTTACTGACGCTAATTAAATGAATTGCCGGGTAGACACCCGCCAAAAGTTGGAAGCTGTTCGAGTCAAAGTGAAATATGTTCTAACGTCCAGCTCGGCTTGGACGTACTAACCCTGCCGAGCAAAAACCACGGCACCTTCCGAATCCGGCGACACCAGTTCGGGTCGAATAACCACCTCGGGCGCGGCGACGTACACACCCGAGGTAGCAGGAAAGAAGAACTACGCTTCGAAGACCGTTTCGCCGCCAACAACGGTGCGAAGAACCTTCAACTCCGACAGGTCAACCGGACCATCCAACGGATCTCCGTCGAGGACAACAAAATCCGCCAGCAGGCCTACTGCAATTCTGCCCTTGTCCGATCCCTCACCGGTGATCCGGGCGGCCGCACTTGTGTAGCCGGACAACGCATCACGCGTGCTCACACATTGTTCCGCCCCAAGAACATGACCCCCCCGCGTCAACCTGTGGACCGCTGTATTCATAGTGAAAAGCGGATTCACCGGAGTGACCGGGCAATCGCAATGCAAACCGTAGGGAAGACCGGCCGCCACTACCGACGCTACCGGGCTGATTCGTTCTCCTCTGCCCGGGCCGAGAAAACGATCGCGGTGACGGTCACCCCAGTAATAGACATGATTGACGAAAATCGATGCGACAACACCTAATTCAACCATGCGATCAATCTGATCCTCGCGCAACGTTTGCACGTGCTCGAGCCGGTGGACAATGTCGATATCAGGGTGCGCGGCCTTTGCCAGGGCAATAGCGTCGAGCGCGTGGTCGATAGCCTGGTCACCGTTGGTGTGAATCGCTACCTGATGTCCTGCGCCGTGATGCTCACTCACCAAAGCATCGAGCGCGCCCGACGGGATTGCCATTCCGCCGCAATGGCATCCACCCAAATCGTGGTACGGCTCGGTCAGCGCGGCAGTATGCAGTTGGATGGACCCGTCCGAAATCAGTTTGACGCCACCCACAGTGACGTGACTGGTCGAATCGGCAAGCTCACCCAACTGATCGTGGACGCCATGACCCAGGTACAGACGCGCACGCAAGCGCAGATCGCCCTCCTCGTCCAGCCCACGGTAGGCGTCGTACATCTCCGAGGTGACGTACATGTCGTGGAAGCTTGTCACCCCCACGGATGCCATCACGTCTTGCGCTCGCCGTAAAGCCAACTTCGAGGCGTCCGGGTCCACAGCCGGAGCTAGATTGTGCACCAACGACATTGCCGGAATCTCGCACAACTCACCGGTAGGCGTGCCGTCGGCGTCGCGGACGATGACACCACCCTCGGGATCGACTGTCGCCGAATCGACACCGGCCAGGTCCAAGGCAAGCGAATTCACGTAGATTCCGTGGCCAGACAAGTGGCGCACCAAAATCGGATGCCGGGTCGAAGCCCGGTCGAGATCTGCCGTCGTCAATCCGCGATCCTCGGCGACAAGGCTGTCGTCAAATCCCCACGCTTGAATTGCCTCGCCCGGGGGTGTCGTCTCAGCACGTGCCGCCAATGCAGCAACTACCGCGTCGATTGTCGGGCAAGCGCCCGTCGTGGCCTCGACGTCACCGAGCATCAAACCCCACATGATCGGATGCAGGTGGGTTTCGATGAAACCCGGAACCACCACCGTTCCATCCAAGTCCACGATCGCCACGCCGGGGCCGGCCAGCTCCGAAATCTCGGCGTCGGATCCGACAGCCACGAATCTGCCGTCCTTGCTTGCCATAGCAGTCGGCGCAACAGTGCCGGATCCGTCCATGGTCCTGATGTTGCCGTTGATGTAGATGCGGTCGGCCGTTGCGGTCATACTCGTGTCTCCATTCGTTCACCGACAACGGGTGTCGGCTTCTTTGCTGCAGGCTGCCGCGTCGCGACAACCACTCCGGCAAGAATCAGCACCGCACCGACAATCTGCACGACACTGGGGATTTGTGAAAGTAGAAAAGCACCGAACAATAGCGCTGACGCCGATTGCAGCACCAGGCTGGCCGCAACGGAACCAGCCGGCAGCCGCTGACTCGCACTTGCCACCAACAGCCACCCCACTACCTGAGATACCAAGGCCAACAGGATGAGCCAAACTTGGGCGGGTAGAGGGGGAGCAAGATCAAGGGTTCCGGTGACAATTCCGATCACGCCGGATGTAACTCCGGTAGCGATCGTGGAAACGAGCACCGGCAACGCAGTCCGGCCCGCGGCTCGAGTCGCCAACCCCATCAAGAAGATATACACGGCATACGCGCCGGCCGCGATCACCGCGAACGTCGCACCCACCGCAGGGTTGGCTCCGGTGAGCGTCGTACTCATTCCTGCAACCAACGCCACGCCGACCAACAGTAGCGGCAAACTCGTCACCAGTTCCTTTGTAATGCGCTGGCGTAGAACCACGTAGCCCAGGATGGCCACAAAGAGCACCTGCAGATTCAAGAGCACTGTCGACAAGCCGGCGCCGATCGAATGAATGGCCTCATGCCACAGAACGAGGTCGATGCCGAGGAACACTCCGGCGAGAACGGCCTTGACTATCCACGGCGCCGTCGAGGTCTTTCCCGGTTGGCGGCGTCGTTGCACCCATACGAGGATCCCGAGCGGGATCAAGGCGTAGACGCACCGGAAGAACGCGCCGGTCGCGGGCGACACTCCGGACAGGTCGTACAGGATCGATGTGAGGCCCAGAATGCATGCACCGGAGACAACTACTCGCAGATCTCGACGGCGTTGTTCGTCGTCGGTCCGCGCCGTTGCGAGACCCGAAGATACATCATCACTCATGGTGATAATGTATCACCGAGAGTGAGAGCTGGCCCACAGGGGAAGATAGAGCCATGAGAACCCCGGTAACCCGCGAACGCGTCATCTCCGCCGCAGCCGAACTCGTGGACAGCAAAGGCCCGGACGCGCTGGTACTCAGCCAACTCGCCGACACCCTGGATGTGCGGCAATCAGCTCTCTACAAGCACGTTGACGGCGTTGATGACGTCCAACACCAGCTCAGCCTGCTCGCCCGAAATCTACTCACCCAACACCTCCGCGACGCCGCCGTCGGACTGTCCCGAGATGACGCCGTCGTGGCCCTCGCCGACGCCTGGCGCAGTTTCGTTCGTATCCATCCCGGGCTGTACGCAATCACCGACCGCTACCCCACCGCCCCACACGAGGACCTCGTCGCGGCCGTCGGAGAAGTAGTCGACGTCATCAACCGAGTCATCGCCGGATACGGCCTCAGCGAGGACGACTCGGAGCAGGCAGCTTGGTCGTTGCGAAGCGCGCTGCACGGGTTCTGCGTCTTGGAATCCCAAGAAGGCCACCCTGCCGGCACCGATCCCGACCGCGCCTATCGGAGACTGGTCGAACTTCTCTGCGCGGGAATCAGCCGAATGTAGAACGGGCGTCGGACCTATACGCGGAAACCCAACCCGAATGTAACCTGCCCGTCCTCGTCCACCTCGTAAATTTCTACGCCCTCATCCACGTGCGGGGCGTCCGAACCGAATGCGACAGCGACCTTCGAGCTTGCATTCCTGGTCATGTCCAACACCAGTTCTACAGCCTCGGCCGGCGAGAAGTGCTCGCGCACTGCATCGATGACGTCAGTCTCGATGTAACCGGGTTGCCACACCATTGCATCAGCCAGCGACAGCGCAGCCTTGTGACGAGCCGACAGCGCACTGTCCTGGTAGTTGTCGACCTCGTCGAAGAGAGCTTCGTCCGCACCGGCTTCCAGTGCAGAACTCATTCTCAGCGACTTGCACAATCGGCAATTGTGTTGGCGAGCTTGGCGCAGACGCACCAGTTCGGTGGTGACCGGATCGAGCACCCGCAACCGCGCCACACTGCGTGAGAATTCCGCACTGTCCACCGACAGTTCCGTTTCGCACCACTCCGTTGCCAGCTGTGCCTCGCTTGTCGACGGCCCGAACAACAGGTCCAATGCATGCAGCAGACGCGGAAACCAGTCGGCGACATACACCGAAAATACGAATTCCTTGGCCTGCGAACCCAGTTCGCTCAACACTGCCGCACGCAGATCGCCGTCGACATTCGACACGTCGACACTGAATTGCTCGGCAAACTCGCGCGCCACCGATACCGGGGCGGAACGCGTAATCGGCGGCAACGGCAGGGCCGGCAGCGACAGTGCTTCGGCGCAGGTTGAACGCACCAGTGCATCCAAGGCCCCGGTCCTGCTGAAGATCATGCGGCGTAGCACTTCTGACACTTCCGGCGCATACCGTCGAATCGCTTCTCCAGCATCGATTCCAGTCGAGTTGTCAAACACGTCCATAAATCGATCCCATCCAGACTGCACACAGCGCCTGCGTCGCCGCAGCCACATCAGCAGGCCTCTGATAACCAATCCAGTAGCGATCACCCATGCGGGCAATGCTTTCCAACAGAACAAGCGCCAGCATACGACTGTCGGCACCAACCGGCGCCCGGCCCGATTTACGTTCCGAGTCGATCACTGCAGCAACGGGTTCGACAAATCCTTCCAACCCACGAATCCACAGGTCATCCACCCCGGGGTCCGACGATCTGGCGTCACGCATTGCCCGGAACAAATGCGGGTGGCGCATCCAGGTGTCACGAACCGCGCCGATCATCTGCCCGATCTGCCGGGCAGGATCATCAGCACCACCCGAATAGATTGCCGATGCGACTGCAACCTCTTCGTCCACGACCTTGCTGAGTTCACTGACCGCCGCGGCCTTGTTGTCGAAATAGAAGTAGAAGGCCGAACGGGTGACCCCCGCAGCCTTGGAGATATCGCGGACGTTCAGTTCATTGAGAGTGGTTGTCTCCAAGAGGTTTTCCAAGGCTCGCAGGATCGACTCGCGTCGAAGTTCACCTTTGTCCGACCTTCCGGAATCAACACCGTCTCGCACAGCCGATTCCACATTCCACCTTCAGATTCGTCAGTTTGTGAGCCGAACCACATCGTATGAACATTTTTGACACGTGTCAATAGTGCGAAGTTCGGCGCGCTCAGCGGCCGAAAAGGCCAAGTCCCACTCACCGGGACCGGTGTTATCGCACCCCCGTCTCATGATGTTGCCTCTCTCTCATCCACTGTCGCCTTCCTGCAATTCTGCAGTGCACCTGGTGATTTCATCCCACAAGCGCCGGCGCCACTCTCACCGAGACAAGGATCCACCATGACGAGTACCGTCCCCGCCGTCACCGAACACCCCAGTGCCCCCTTCCCCTGGCCCCGCCCTCCGATCGACCCACCGGCGGAGTACCAGTGGCTACGCGAGAACGCCCCCATCACGCGAGTCGAGATCTTCGGCGGCGAATATGCCTGGCTCGTCACCCGTTACGACGACGTGCGCTCCATCCTGTCCGACCCGCGTGTCAGTGCCGACAGTCGCAATCCCGGATATCCCCGCTTCGGCGCGCCGCCCGAACCTGAGGACCAACGCCTGTTCCTGCGCATGGACGGCGCCGAGCACGAGATCTTCCGCAATCTGCTTGCCAAGAACTTCACGCTCACCGCGATGAAGAAGATCCGTCCGGCGCTGCAGGAACTCGTCGACACCACCATCGACACCATGTTGGCTTCACCCGAAGGCCACACCGATTTCGTGAAATCCGTTGCACTCCCCATCCCGAGCACGGTTCTCAGCTGGATCCTGGGCGTGCACGCCGAGGATCGCGCTTTCTTCAACAAAGCCGCCGACGAAGCGCTGATGGCCAACGATCTCACCAATCCCGACGCCATGGGCCGCGCCATTGCAGCCATGAACGACCTACGCGGGTATATCCGCAAGATCGCGAACGAGCGGGCGGCACTTGATGATCCGGGTGACGACATCATCGGTCAGCTGGTAGCCGCCGAACGCGCCGGCACCATCACCATGATGGACGTCGAGAACTCCGGATTCCTCCTCATCATCGCCGGGCACGACACCACCACCAACATGACCGCACTTGGCATGTACACATTGCTGCAGCACCCCGAGCAGTGGGCGCAGATGCAAGAGAACCCAGCCTTGGTCCGCAACGCCGTCGAAGAACTGCTGCGCTACCTGACCGTCGTCCACCTGGTCATCCTCCGGTCCTCCACCAAGGACATCGAAATCGGCGGCGTCACCATTCCCGCCGGCGAAGCCATCATCCCGCTCAACCTGTCGGCCAACCGCGACGACGCCCATTTCCCCGGTGCAGATGCTCTCGACATCCATCGAAAAGCCCGTGATCACTTCGCTTTCGGCTACGGGGTTCACCAGTGCATCGGCCAGGCGCTGGCTCGTCTCGAACTGCAGATCATCTTCGAAACTCTCGCTCGCCGGGTGCCGACGCTGAAGCTAGCCGTCGAGCCCGATGAACTGCAGTTCAAGGCGTGGTCGGGCATCAACGGAGTCTTTTCCCTCCCCGTCACCTGGTAACCATCTCCCTATGTCAGGAGCATCACCCATGATCAGTTTCACCGGCAAAACTGTTGTCCTCACCGGATGTTCGTCCGGAATCGGGGCTGAGGCAGCCACCAAACTGGCCGCTCTCGGCGCCCGCGTCATCGGTGTCGATCGAGTTGCCTCGACCGACAACTCGATCAGCCAGATGATTGTCGGCGACCTCTCCACTCAGTCGGGTGTCGCGGACATCGCCGCGCAGATCGACGGCCCTGTCGACGTGCTGATCAACAACGCCGGCGTCGCGGCAACACTCCCGTGGCGAACCGTCCTGTCGATCAACGCGCTCGCTCCGCGTGATCTCACTCGCCTTCTCCTGCCCAAATTTGCCGTCGATCCGGCAGTGGTCACCACCGCGTCGCAGGCAGGTTTCCTGTGGCAGCAGAACTTTGCCCGACTCAATGCCTTTCTCGCCATCGACAACTGGGACGACGCCCTCGAATCTCTCGCAGACTTCCCCGGTATCGACGAGGTCTGCTACAACCTCTCCAAGGAAGCCGCCATCATCAATGCAGGCAACCTGGCCGTCGACGGCAAGCACATCGGACTGCGTTCCAACTCCGTTTCGCCCGGCACCGTCGGAACACCGCTCCTGAAGGACTTCACGGCCACCATGGGCGACGCGGCCATCTCCGGCGCCGTAACGTGGGCAGGCCGCCACGCCCGGCCAGGCGAGATCGCCGACGCCATCATCTTCCTCGCGTCCTCCGACGCGGCCTGGATCAGCGGCGCTGACATCCCGATCGACGGCGGATTCAGCGCCATGATCTTCCGTTCGTACATCGCGCCGGCCATGGCCGCGATGACCGCCAGCGCCTAGTCAGGAGAACCACTATGAGTACCGACCACGAATTGATCTCGATCAATCCGGCGACTCTCGAGGAAGTAGGGCGAACCGCTGTCACCACGCCGGCCGAACTCGACGCGAAAGCTGTTGCCGCCCAATCCGCATTCCAGGCCTGGCGAACCTCGAGAAGCACCAGGCAGGGTCTACTCGCTGCCTGTTCCTACGAATTGATGCGGCAGTCCCCGGCGATCTCCGCCCTCCTCACCGCGGAGCAGGGTAAGTCGCTGACCGATTCGAGTGGTGAAGTCTGGATCTCGGCCCGTTGCCTCGCACACTTCGCCCGCCTCGACTGGGCCGACGAATCGCCGGCCCCGCCCTCGCCGATACGCGAAGCGCGAATTCAGCACCGCCCGCTGGGCGTCGTTGCCGCTATCGTGCCGTGGAACTTCCCGATTTTCCTGATGATGGCCAAGATTGCGCCGGCACTGGCTGCGGGCAATACAGTCCTGGTCAAACCTGCGGAATCGGTGTCGCTGGTAGTCGGTGAAGTGGTCCGCATTCTGCAAACCATTCTTCCCGAAGGCGTGCTCGACATCGTCTACGGCGGACCGGATACCGGCAAGTCGTTGATCGAACATCCTGCCGTGCGCAAGGTCTCGTTCACCGGTTCCACGGGGGTTGGCAAGGCGATCATGAAGCAGGCCGCCGATACGATCACCCCGGTCACTCTCGAACTGGGCGGCAATGATCCCGCGATCCTGCTCGACAGCGCAGATATCAATTACGCTGCAGGGTTTTTGGCGCATTCCGCTTTCTTCAACAGCGGGCAGATGTGCATCGCTCCCAAGCGTGCGTACGTTCCCGCAGACAAGGTCGACGCCTTCTGCGCCACGTTCGAAGCCGTCATGTCGACCATGGTGGTGGGCGACGGGGCAGCAGCCGGCACCACAGTCGGACCGTTGCACAATTCCGCGCAGCTCGAGTATGTGCAGGGTCTGCTCGACAAGGCCCGAGCTGACGGCGCAGACATCACGGGGGGAAACCGAATAACTACTCTGCCCGGTTATTTCATGGAACCCGCTCTGGTACGCGGGGTCGACGACACCAGCGACATCGTCAAGTTCGAGCAATTCGGTTTGGCATTCCCCGTCGTGGCTTACACCAACGTCGACGATGTTGTCGCCCTCTTGAACAGCCAAGAGTTCGGGCTCGGCGCATCTGTGTGGGGCGAACAATCCGCCGCAATCGAAGTTGCCGAACAGATCGACGCCGGTCAGGTGTGGGTCAATACCCACAACGCCCTGGAAGTCGAACTTCCCTTCGGCGGAGTGAAGAGCAGCGGCTTCGGCAGGGAAGGTGGCGAAGCCGGCGTCCACGATTTCCTGGAAACACGGGTAGTGAGCGTAAAGCTGTAACGCACTGTGCGCCTTTATCAACCGCGGGCGGTTAATAAAGGCGCACAGCAAGGGCTCAGTCGATCTGCAACGCGACGCCCTTGGTTTCCTTCACGAAGAACACCGTGACAAATGTGATCAGGGCGCAGAACACGAAGTATCCGGCGGGCGCAAGATTGTTGTCCGTCACGCTGATCAGGTAAGTCGCGATGAACGGCGCGGTACCACCGAGAAGCATATTGGTGACGTTGTTACCCAAAGCCAGACCGCTGTACCGCACTGATGCCTTGAGCATTTCGACGTAGGTCACGTACGACGCACCGTTTACTACGGAGACGCAGACGAACAAAATCGACTGACCGGCCACTGCCGCCCACGTTCCCGAACCGGCCATCAGCATGAACATCGGGACACCAAGGACCACCGACGCGGCGCTACCGGCAAACAACACCGGACGACGGCCGTACTTGTCTGCCATGTAGCCGGCGATGGGCAGAGTGATCACGCCGAGCACCAAGGCGAGCGACGTGGACAGGAATGCCACCTGCTTGGAATGTCCGCCGGCAGTCTGGAGGTACGTCGCGGCGTACACCGAAGCGATGTAGTAGCCACCGGTGATGAGCGCTCCGAGAAGGATGATCTTGACGACGCTGCCACCCGAACTGCGCAGCAGTTCCTTGATCGGGAGCGACTCGGTCTCGCCCTTTTCCTTGAGTTCTTCGAACTGCGGGGTGTCTTCCATCTGGCTACGAATCCAGATACCGATGCCACCGATCAGCAGGCTGAGCAGGAACGGCAGACGCCATGCCCATTCGAGGACCTGCTCTTCGGAGAACACTGACGTGAGGCCGAGAGCGATCAGCGACGCCACAAGTGAACCCAGGTAGGTGCCGGTATTGACCATCGACGTCTGGGTTGCGCGCCAACGCGCCGGAGCGGACTCGGAGACAAAGGCGTTTGCACCGCCAAGCTCGCCACCGGCCGCGAAGCCTTGAAGGCAACGAGCCAACACCAGGATCGATGTCGCCCACATGCCCAACGTGGCGTAGGTCGGAAGCAACCCCATACCGGCGGTTGCGATGACCATCAGCAAGATGGTCCAGGACAGCGCATTCTTGCGTCCATAGCGGTCGCCGATATGGCCGAAGAAGATTCCGCCGGGCACACGGAGGAAGAAAGCCACGGCAAACGCCGCGAAGGTACCGAGTAGCGCGGCATTCGGATCGGATGAAACGAAGAACAGCGCGGCAATGGTGGTTGCCATGTATCCGTAGATACCGAAGTCGTAATACTCGACAACGGTACCGACGACGGCCGCGCGAATTACCTTGACGGTTGACTGGCCTTCGGCTGGAGCGCTCTCTTCGACGCCCCCGGCTCGCGCCATGGTCTCATTCTCTGACATGTTGGTCCCTACTGACTGAAGTCGTGCAGCGCAAACGATAGACGTCAGGCGTGCGCAATGGAATTGACCGGTGCGCCCGCGGCGCTGGTCTTCGTGAAACTCGCCGCATTGCGTCCCGCAATACGACCCATGGTCAGAGCGTTTGCAACTGCGTTGCCACCGCCCACATATCGCAATCCCAAGATGCCGGCGCCGGCCTCACCGGCTGCGTAGAGCCCCTCGATCGGGACCCCGGTTTTGCCGAGAACTGCTGCACTGCTGTTGATTTCCAGACCCGCGTGGGTGCACACCAGTTCAGCGGGAAGGATCTTTGCCGCGTAGAACGGTGCCGTGTCGATCCGGTCCGGATTGCCGACCGCGCCCTTGTTTCGCAACGTGCGATGACGCAGGAAATCGTCGTCGTATCCGTTTGGCAACTGCTCGTTCCAACGATCTACCGTTGCCACCAGCGTCGACGCCGGCACGCCGATCAGTTCGGCAAGTTCCTCGATAGTGTCGGCTCGAAGTGTACGACCGGCTTCAGCTTCTTCTGCGACGCGCTCAGGGTTCCAGTCGGCATAACCGGGAGTCTGAGTCACCCGGGCGTTCTCGTCGAAGACCATCCAGCCGTAGCCACCTTGCTGGTCGATGATGCCCGTCGAGACCGCGTACGAGCTGTCCTCGTCCATAAACCGCCGACCGTCCTGATTGACGTTGACCCGGGATTTCGGCGGGAAACCGGACTGCCAGTGATGGAAACGCTGGAAGTACACCGTTGGCATGATGAGACCCCAGCCGTCACCGGCAACCGAAGCTCCCAGGTCCTTGGCAAACCGCAGGTGGTCACCACGACTACCGTCGGCAGCAACGACGAACAACGATTCTCCGGCGTGGTTGGCGTCGGGGAAATAACGATCGACAAGCGTCGGATCCTGAGCGAAGCCACCGGAAGCTACGACGACAGCACCGGCCGAAACCTCGATATCGTCCGCCACTACGCCGACAACCCGACCGTCTTCCTCGATCAGCTTCTGCACCCGCGTCCCGAAGATCACTTCGATGCCGTGCTTACGCCGAGCCTTGTCGAGTACCTGAATCAGACCGTATCCCTGGTCTTTCGGGACGTGGCCACGCCAGACATCTTCGACTCCGGCCTGCGCCAGGCCGGGCTGGTGTGCGTTACCCGAGATTACGGCCGGGATCTCGACACCGAGGCCGATGAGCCACTCGAGTGTGGGTGCGGCGTTCTCGCAGAACGCACGAATCAATCCGGGTGCAAGCACCCACTGGTTGAGATCCATGTAGTGCTGGAAAAACTTCTCCGCGGTGTCGTCGATGCCCAGACCTGACTGAACGCTCGTACCGGCTGCGGTGAAGATGCCGGCGGAAAGAGCTGTGGAGCCACCGAGTTCGGTCTCGGATTCGAACAGCAGCACGGAAGCGCCGTCTTCAGCGGCTGATACCGCAGCTGCGAGTCCCGCTCCGCCGCCACCGATGACAACGACATCCCAGTGATCACTCATGAAAGTTCTCCAGTCTCCGCAATGATGCGGTGGTACAAGCCGTTCGAGACCAGCCCGCCGTCCACGGTGATCTCGGTTCCGCTCGTGTAGGTCGACTTGTCGGACAGCAGGAACAGGACGGCCTCGGTGATCTCGTCGAGAGTTGCCATGCGCCCGAAGGGCACTGACTTGAGCGACGCAGCAACGAAGCTGTCAGCACCACCGAGCAGTGCCGTACCGACCAAACCCGGGTGCACCGAGTTGACGCGAATTCCCCACTGCGCAAAGTTGCCTGCGGCCGACTTCGACAGCCCGGTCAGGCCCCATTTGCTCGACGAGTACGCGGGTGAGAAGTATCCGATCTGTCCCGCGATGGACGAGATGTTGACGATGGATCCACCTCCGCTCTCTTGCATCAACGGGGCCACCGCCTTCATGCCGTAGAACGGCCCGAAGAGGTTGATCTTCATGGTCAGTTCCCAAATGTCGTCGGGGGTGTCCATGAATTCGAGACGCCGCGAGATACCGGCGTTGTTGATCAGCCCACCCAGTTCACCGTGCGCGGAGCGGATTTCGTCGACGACCCGGGCCCACGCTGCGGGGTCGGTGACATCGAGCGAATGCGCGGACGCCGAACCTCCGTCGGCGATGATCTCCTCGACCAGAGCGGAGGAATCCGCCACGTCTGCAATGCAGACATGGGAACCACGTGCGGCAAGTGTACGAGCGTGGTGCGCTCCCATACCTCCCGCACCACCCGTAACAAGTACGACGCCTGGATAATTCGTGGTCTCAGACATGCCGCGAACCGCCGTCGACCGCAATGCTGTGGCCGGTCACGTAACGTGCACTGTCCGAGAGCAGGAACAACACCGGGCCGAAGACCTCTTCCGGGGAACCCAAACGGTGCAGCGGGACAGCGTCGAGAGCCTTGGCAAGTGCAGCCGGATCCTCCTGGACCCACTTGGTCATGGCGGTGTCGATATATCCGGGTGCGATGGAGTTGACACGAAGTCCCTTGTCGCCGAACTCAACTGCGAGCGACTCGGTGAGGTGTGCGACGGCTGCCTTCGACGTGCAGTACGCACCGCGTCCCTTGCGGACGCGCAGAGCGGACACCGAAGACATGTTCACGATGGCACCACCGGGCTGCATGTGGCGCGCAGCCGCCTGAGCTCCGTACAGAACACCTTCGACGTTGACGCTCAAGGTCGCACCGATCTGCTCGGGCGTGATCTCTTCAGCCAGTGCAAACGGGAAGATGCCGGCGTTGTTGATCCAGAAGTCGACCTGCCCGAACTCCGCGAGTGCCAGCTTGGCCAGCGTTTCATGATCCTCGGGCTTGGTGACGTCAACGCGGGCGCCGATTACACGGCCAGGCTTGTCCGCCAGGGAGTTTGCACTCAGTGCAGCGTTGATGGTCTCGGCCGTTGCCAGCATCTGCTCTTCATTGATGTCTGCACCGACCACGTTGACTCCGCGTGACGCCAGACCTTCGGCGAACGTCGCACCCATTCCTTGGGCAGCGCCGGTCACTACGGCAACCTTGCCTGCCAGCTCCGGATACACCGCCGACATTTGTGTGGCAACGGTGCGGCCCGGGTTCGTCTGATCAGCGCTAACGGTCATGATATTTGATCTCCTACTGAAATTTTGTCGTACACAAAGACTTACTGAATGCGGTCAGGGTTTGCGTGGCGCATCGTCGCGGAACACGCTGCGGCGGGCAATCTTCCACTCATCGCCGACCCGGATCACTCGATCGATGATCGTTGTCATCCGAACCAATCGCGTATCACCACCGCGTGAGGTGGCGACGATCTGCAGGTAGCCGCACACCGTCAGCTCGGCTTCGGCTGCCGGTTCCACCAACAGGTTGGTAATCACGTGCCGGTGTACCTCGTCAGCCGCTTCGGCGCCTGAGTAGAAGCGACCGGCAAAAGCTTCGAGATCCGAAAAACCGACTACGGGTTCCGGATAGCTGGGCGAATGGAACTCACCGTCAACTGTAAATGTTGCCGCCCAATCCCGTTGCCGCCCAGAGTCGATGAAGTGACTCTGCAATGCGTACAGCTGGTGGATTGCGACAACGTCGTCGGTTGCCACTCCGCGGTAGTCAGTCATGAGGATGTTCTCTCCGGAAACACTGCGTTGGACTCCCCCCAAGGGGGTTGCTCACTTGTTCAATGTGTGCGATAATCGCACAGGCCGTGCGATATGAACAAAGCGTAGGTGGCCCACCTCACAAACGTCAAGGAGCGAACTCGATGCGCGAACTCAGCGATGACCATCGACCACGAATAAGCCCAGTTCAAGTGGATTCCGGCATGTCGAAAACTCTCCACCACGGACTCGAAATTCTGGAGCTCCTCACCTCCTATCCCCACGGGTTGTCGGTCACCGACATCGCCGACGGCATCGGCGTTCACCGGACTGTCGCGCACCGACTCATCCGAACCCTCGAGGCGCATCATCTGTGCCGTAAGGACACTTTCAAGCGCGTCACACTCGGCGCCGGACTGGTCACGCTCGCCGAACCGGTCGAGCAGGATCTGCGAACGCTCGCCCGCCCGATCCTCGAGGAACTTGCCGACGCCACCGAGGCCACGGCCCACCTCGTAGTCCGCGAGAGCGACACGGAAGTTCGCGCACTGATGGTCGTCGAACCGCGCAGCGCCCGCATGCACGTCGCCTTCCGTCCCGGCCAGGTCGATCCGATCGACCGCGGCTCCGCGGGCCTGTCCATGCTTGCCTCCCTCCCACCCGCCGACGGCGAGCGGGACGAAGTACGCCTTGCTCGCGCCCGCGGCTACGCGTCGACGATCGGCGAAATCACCCCTTCGGTCCACGGCATCTCAGCGGCAGTTCCCGGACGCCGCGGCGATGCCATCACCAGTATCGGAATCTCCGCTTTCCACGCCGACGACCAGGACGCACTGGGCGCGGAAGTTATCGCGGCCGCACAAAAACTGGGAAGCTTGTTGCGCTGATCGCCCCCAATGTCGAGCCTCGGGAATATCGCAGGCTCGACATTGTTGACTCCACATGAGATAGTTGAACAATCAACTACCTGAGTGCAAGGAGTTACGACATGCCTGCTGTGACAGTCGAGAACATTTTGGCCCTGCCCCGGCTCGACGAGCCTGCAGCGTCCGCCGTCAGCCGCCCCGTCAAGAGCATCACCACCGCTCCGGTCGGCTACGAAGGTGAAGGCTTCCCCGTACACCGCGCATTCGCGGGCATCGATCTCTCCGCACTCGACCCGTTCATCCACATGGACCAGATGGGTGAGGTCAACTACGCCCCCGGCGAACCCAAGGGCACGCCGTGGCACCCGCACCGCGGCTTCGAAACCGTCACGTACATGATCGACGGCATCATGGAGCACCAGGACTCCAACGGTGGCGGCGGCATTATCGGCGGCGGTGACACCCAGTGGATGACCGCAGGCGGCGGCATCCTCCACATCGAGACTCCCCCGGAGCACCTCGTTGTCAGCGGCGGCCTCTTCCACGGCGTCCAACTGTGGGTGAACCTGCCCCGTGACAACAAGATGGCGGCGCCGCGGTACCAGGACATCACCGGAAACAAGGTGGCCCTGCTTTCCTCGCATGACGGCGGCGCATTGGTTCGCGTCATCGCCGGAGAGATCGCCGGCCACGCCGGACCGGGATCGACCTACACGCCCATCGCGCTCTCCCACACGACCATCGCACCGGGCGCCAGCGTCACCTTGCCGTG
Source organism: Rhodococcus sp. NPDC056743 (assembly GCF_042790355.1). Lineage (NCBI taxonomy): Bacteria > Bacillati > Actinomycetota > Actinomycetes > Mycobacteriales > Nocardiaceae > Rhodococcus > Rhodococcus sp. NPDC056743. Next base: position 92,362 of record NZ_JBHTZI010000014.1, read on the forward strand.
GAACCCCGAGTTCAACGCCATCGCGTACGTTCTTGCCGGTGAGGGAACCGTCGGCGCCGAGCGTCGGCCGATCCGCGCAGGCCAGACCGCCGTCTACGGACGCGGCGACTCCATCACCATCGCCGCATCCGATCGCCAGGATTCACGGACCGAATCGCTCGAGGTCTTCATCCTCGGAGGCAAGCCGATCCGCGAGCCCATCGCCATGGCCGGACCGTTTGTCATGAACACCAAGTCCGAGGTCATGCAGGCGTTCGAGGACTTCCAGGCCGGACGCCTCGGCTCCATCCCGGCAGCCCACGAAACTCTGAGCTGACATGTCATCGGTAGTAGTTCAGCGTGCGCATGAACGTGCGCACCTGAACTACGGCTGGCTCACGTCCCGTCACAGCTTTCCCTTCGCCGGAAACTTCGACCACGCTGCCTACGCGCACGGACTGTTGTTGGTCAACAACGACGACATCGTCGAAGCCGGCTCCGGTTTCGACACCCATCAACACCTCGATACCGAAATCGTCACGTGGGTGCTCAGCGGATCCCTGGTCCACCAGGATTCAGCTGGGCATGCCGGCGAAATTCATCGCGGCCTCGCGCAACGAATGAGCGCGGGAACCGGAATCATGCATTCCGAGCGCAACGACACCAGACGCGCCGACGGTACCCGCCACACCGAACCGGTCCATGTCGTCCAAATGTGGATTCCGCCAGACGAATCCGGGATCACTCCGAGCTATCAGGAGCTCGACGTCAATGCCGAACTCGACGCCGGTGGTCTTATCACCTTGGCGTCGGGAATGCCGGCGCACCGCGATCACAGTGCGATCACGCTTCACAACAAGTATGCGGCGCTGCACGTCGCACGGCTCGAACCCGGCCAAGTCATTACACTTCCGGACGCTCCGTATGTTCACGCCTACATCCCGCAGGGTTCCATCGAGGTAGAGGACGTGGACACTCTCAATACTGGAGATTCGTTGCGACTCAAGGAAACCGGCGGACATCGAGTCACCGCCGTGGAGCCAGCAGAAGTTCTGATCTGGGAGATGCACGCCGGACTGCAGCCGCATCTCGTACGCTGAAGGAATTCGGCCCCAAAGGAGGAACGCCATGTCGGCGCTCACAACCCCGCACATCGACGTCCACCGCAGCGGTGATCGCCTGAAATCCCGCATCTCCTGGCTTGATTCAAAACATTCCTTCTCGTTCGGGCAGCACTACGACCCCGACAACACCCACCACGGTCTGCTCCTCGTCAACAACGACGACACTGTGCTGGCCGGCACCGGATTCGACACCCACCCGCACAAGGACATGGAAATCGTGACGTGGGTGCTTCGCGGTTCCCTCGTTCACCAAGACTCCATCGGACACTCCGGAGTCATCTATCCCGGACTCGCGCAACGGATGAGCGCCGGCACCGGAATCATGCACAGTGAAAAGAACGACTCGTGGCGCCTGAGCGGCCGACAGCACTCCGATCCCGTGCACTTCATCCAGATGTGGGTAGCGCCCGACGAGGGCGGACTGACCCCTGGATACGAACAACTCGAAATCGACGACGAACTCCTACGCGGCGGCCTGATCCCCGTCGCCTCCGGAATGGATCGCTACAAAGATCATTCGGCTATCCGCATCAACAACAAATACGCGGCACTACATGTGGCTCGAATTCTCCCGGGAACAAGTGTGAGGCTGCCGAACGCCCCGTTCCTCCATGTCTTCGTAGCGCAAGGAACCGCAGACCTGGAGGGCACCGGCACTCTCTACGAAGGTGACGCTGTGCGCATGAGCGACTCCGGCGGACAACTCGTCACCTCCGAAACCGGTGCCGAAGTACTGGTCTGGGAGATGCACGCACGTATCGGTGGCTGAGACCCGGCGTCAACTCCCATCCCAGGTTCGGGTGATACTCGACGCATGAGCATCGACAACTCCGCGCCCACCGTCAAACTTGATCCACTCAACACTTTGATGGATGTACGCGCAGTGGCGATCACACCGGGTGATCTGACTTTCGCTCAGACAATCGGGAACCGCTTCCACGACCATCGCGGACGAACAGTGCTCGGATCGCTCGGCGTCATGATCGACGGCGCCATGGGCGGCGCTGTGTACTCGGGGCTCACTTCGGGCCATCAGTCGGTGCTCGCTCAGGTCACGGTCAGTGCGGCCGCCGATATCCCGTCGACCGGAACAGTCGGAGCCACCGGTGCACTCGTGCACCTCGATGACGGCGTCGGACTGGCGTCGGGTCAGCTACGCGGTGACGACAACACGCTCCTGGCAGTGATGGCCGGGCGCGCCATGATTGTCTCGCGTCCACCGGTCGTCGCACCCGACGAGTACGTCGCCGGGCCTGCCCTCGACGTACCGGTGCCCGAGGAGGTCAGCGATCTGAACGGGCTGAGCGGCTCCGACGTTGTCGAAGGAATCCTGGCCGGGACCATCAAGCGCGGACCGCTCAATGGACTCCTCGACCTCACTCTGACCGAGGTGACGCCAGGTTCGGTTGTCGGCGAACTCGCGCCGGTCGAATGGATGGCAAATCCCCTCGGCGCAGTCCAGGGCGGTGTACTGATCTCCACAACCGACGCCATCACCGGACTCGCGGCGCAAACCCTCACCACCGCCGAACAGGATTACCGCGTCCTCGATCACAAGATCGATTTCCTGCGCTCACCCGCCATCGGGGGTCCCGTTATGCGCGCCGAAGCCAACGTGATCCGCGCCGGACGCAGGCTCGCACTCATCGAATCGCGCATCGTGGACAACACCGGCCAGGTTTACATCCGCGCCACTTCGAGCGTCCAGATGATCTCCCAGCAAGTTCACAGCCGATAACCAGCCTCGCGCCAGGGCGCTCGTCCACCATTGATTCAACAGCCCAGATCAATGGAGGTAGACGCGTGAACAAAGACATCGAAGCCAGCCGGCAACGAGTGAGCCGTAGACGAGCACTGGCGCTCGGCGGAACCATAAGCCTCGGCGGACTCATCGCCGCATGTTCCGGTAACAACGGCAGCTCCACCACGACGTCCACCGCTGCAGCGTCTACGACCACCGCCGGCACCAGCGCCACCGCTGCCTCGGCAACCTCCGGAGACGCGGTCACCGCACTACTCGCGAAAGCACCGCAGTGCGTCATGAGTGAAGAAGAAACTCAAGGCCCGTACTGGTTCGACGTCGACTCCATCCGCAGCGACATCCGCGAAGACCGACCAGGAACAACTCTCCAGGTCGCACTTCGGGTGCAGGACAACAGCATCTGCAACGCCGACGGCACCGTCGGTGCAGTCAGCAACGCCGTCGTCGAAATCTGGCACTGCGACGCGGGTGGCGTGTACTCCGGCTTCGAGTCCGGTTCCCTGAGCGCAAACGGTGGTGGAGGTGGTGGAACTCCTCCGGCCGGCGGCATGGGCGAACCTCCCGCAGGCGGCATGGGCCAGCCCCCGTCAGGCGGACCCGGCGGTGGCATGGGCGGCGGCATGGGCTCGATGGGCGGCTCGGGCGAAACCTCCGACGGCTCGTACAGCGTCGGCGACAGCGAAGCCACCACCACCGACGACGGCACCTACCTGCGCGGCGCCCAGACCACCGATGCAAACGGGATCGCCCAGTTCACCACCATTTTCCCGGGCTGGTACATGGGCCGCACCACGCACATCCACGTCAAGGTTCACATCGACAAGAAGACCGTCCTGACCACGCAGACCTTCTTCGAGGAGTCCCTTCTCGACGAGGTGTACGCCGTCAGCCCGTACAGCGAGCACACGGGCCGTGAGAGCAACACCAACAATTCCAACGACAGCATCTTCTCCGAGACCGGCATGATGACCGTCGAAAAGCAGTCGGACGGCTCGTACCTCGCCGTCATCAATCTGGGTATCGACGCCTGATCCGATCGTGAAGGATTTTGTTCGCTGAGCGAGCAAAATCCTTCACAATCAAGGGGCCCACAAGGCACCTACATCCCAGCCGACACCGACGGCACATACCGCGTCGGTAGCGGTGACGGCCAGATGCTGCCTGGCCTGTGGAGCACTTCAGGTGGCCGATCCTGCTACTGGGAGCGCACCGGCTACGGCCGGGACATCATTGCCAACAATTTCGGCGGCGGCCCCGAAACAATCGAAATCAGTTGGGGCGATACAAGCTTCACGTCCAACCGATGTGGCGCCTGGCAGCGCCACGCACCGGTTCCCAATCCGATCCCCGGACTTCCGCCGATCGAGGCTGTCGACTACCAGAACATGATGTCTGTGCTCGTCCCTCTCGGCATTGGGTCAGCGGCCGTAGGTTCGTCGATGGGTTCCACGATCCTCCCCGCACTGATCGTCAGCGGGAGCTGATCCGATCGTGAAGGATTTTGTTCGCTGAGCGAGCAAAATCCTTCACGATCAGCGGCCTCGGGGAACCTCCAGCGCCGTGCCACGTCCAAGCAGTCATGAACACCAACAAAATCATGGCGGCCCAGGACGGCGTCATCACCCGAGCGCAGGCAATTAGCAGTGGTGTCAGTTCCGCTGCAATCTCGCGGCGACTGATCTCCGGCGAATGGACGGCCCTGCGCTCCGGGGTCTACCTGCGCGAGGATCGCGAACGGACACCGGCCGTCGATCTGCGTGCGGCCGTCTACAGCACCGATGGTTGCGCACATGGCCCCTCGGCGGCCTGGTGGCACGGACTGCTCAGCAAACCTCCACGCCGCCATTCGGTGACCGTGCCCTTGTCCCGATCCGTCACCTGCGCGGGCGTTCAGGTGCGCCGACGCGACCTCGATCGCCGCGACGTCGACAACCGCCGCTCCCTGCGCGTAACCAGCCTGCCACTGTCAGTGCTGGAGACAGCGGTGGTGGTGTCCGATGGTGCGGAGCTGATGGATCGAGCCCTTCAACGCCACACATCCCTCCCGATTCTCGAAGCGGTGCATCAACGCAACCTCGGTCGCACCGGAAGCGCCGCAGCAAGGAAATTGCTGCGCGCCGCTGGACGGGGCGGCGAATCCGAAGCCGAGCGGATCTTGCATCAGCTTTTGAGATTGCACCGGATCTCCGGCTGGACCACTCAGCACCGAAGCTGCGGCTTTGTCATAGACGTGGCATTTGTCTCGCACGGTATCGCGATCGAGGTCGACGGTTGGGCGTGGCACCGAGATGTCGACCGGTTCAATTCCGACCTGCACCGGCAGAACATTCTGGTCAACGCGGGCTGGCATGTCCTCCGCTTCAGCTGGCATCAATTGACGCTCACACCTGAACTTGTGGTGACGCAGATCGCCCGAGCACTGAACGGCTCACGATAACGACTGAGCGGATTGTGGTGATCGTGTAAGGATGGAGAAATGACCACGGCTCATCGCTCAGGCATCGACCTCACCCACCTAGACAGCGAGACCCGCGCGCAGGACGACCTGTTCGTCCACGTCAACGGGAAATGGCTCGCCGAATACGAGATTCCCGCAGACCGCGCAGTCGACGGCGCTTTCCGCACGCTGTACGACAAGGCCGAGGAAGATGTGCAGACCATCATCACCGAGGCGTCCGCGTCGTCACCGGAGCCGGGTACCGATGCCCAACGCATCGGCGATCTGTACTCCAGTTTCATGGATGCCGACGCTATCGAGGCTGCCGGTCTCACACCGATCGACGACGAACTCGACGCAATCGCGGACGCGGCCGATCGTTCGTCGCTGGCGACGGTAATCGGACGCCATCAGCGCACCGGTGTCGGCGGCGCTATCGCGCATTACGTCGATACGGATGCGAAGAACTCCGAGCGTTATCTCATCCATTTCAGCCAGTCCGGCATCAGCCTGCCCGACGAGTCGTACTACCGCGAAGAGAACTACGCCGAGATCCGCGACAAGTTCGTCGCCCACGCCGAGAAGATGTTCAATCTCGCTGGGCTCGGCTACGAGGCGCAGCGCGTGTTCGACCTCGAGAAGAAGATCGCGGCCGGGCACTGGGACGTCGTGAAGCGTCGTGACGCCGAGTTGAGCTACAACCTCGTCGAATTCGAGGAACTGACCGAGCAGAACCCCGGATTGGATTGGGCTGCTTGGCTGTCCGGCTTGGGAACAACCTCCGATAAGTTCGCGGAAATCGTGGTTCGCCAGCCCGGATTCCTGCACACCTTCACCGCGCTGTGGGCGTCGGAAGAGCTCGACGACTGGAAGGCATGGGCTGCATGGAAGGTCATCCATGCGCGAGCCCCGTATCTGCATTCCTCGTTGGTGGACGAGAACTTCGCGTTCTACGGCACCGCGCTCTCGGGCACCGAAGAGAACCGTGAGCGTTGGAAGCGTGGCGTCGGCCTGGTCCAGGATCTGCTCGGCGAAGCCGTCGGCAAGCTGTACGTGGAGCGCCATTTCCCGGCCGAAGCCAAGGTGCGCATGCAGGAACTGGTCGGCAATCTGCAGGAAGCCTACCGCCGCAACATCTCCGACCTCGAGTGGATGAGCCCGGACACCCGCAAGGCTGCGTTGGCCAAGCTCGAGAAGTTCACCCCCAAGATCGGCTATCCCGACAAGTGGCGTGACTACTCGGGTCTCGAGATCTCGGCGACGGATGTCGTCGGAAACTACCGCCGTGGATACGCCGCGGAATACGACCGCGACCTCGCCAAGCTGGGTGGCCCCGTCGACCGCGACGAGTGGTTCATGACCCCGCAGACGGTCAATGCGTACTACAACCCGGGTATGAACGAAATCGTGTTTCCCGCAGCCATTTTGCAGCCGCCGTTCTTCGACGCCGCCGCTGACGACGCCGCCAACTACGGTGGAATCGGTGCCGTCATCGGTCACGAGATCGGGCACGGTTTCGACGATCAGGGTGCCAAGTACGACGGCGACGGCAACATGGTCGACTGGTGGACCGACGACGATCGCACCGAATTCGGTAAGCGCACAAAGGCTTTGATCGAGCAGTACAACGAATTCGAGCCCAAGGAACTGCCGGGCCATCACGTCAACGGTGAGTTCACGATCGGCGAGAACATCGGCGATCTGGGTGGGCTGTCCATCGCGATCGCGGCGTACAAGATCGCGACCGAAGGCACCGAACCGCCTGTCATCGACGGGCTCACCGGTTTGCAGCGCGTGTTCTTCGGATGGGCTCAGGTGTGGCGGACCAAGGCGCGCGAGGCCGAGGCACTGCGTCGACTCGCCGTCGACCCGCATTCGCCGCCGGAGTTCCGCTGCAACGGCGTCGTCCGCAACCTCGACACCTTCCACGAGGAGTTCGACGTCAAGCCCGGTGATGCACTGTATTTGGAGCCGGAAAAGCGCGTAAAGATCTGGTGATCTGATCCTGAAGGATTTCGTTCGCTGAGCGATCGAAATCCTTCAGGATCAGTGAGTGCTTAAGCTCCGTACACCGGCGTCGGGGTCTCGGCCTTCTCCAACAGCGATGCCACGACGGGTCCGATTTCCTTCGGGTCCCAGCGATCGCCCTTGTCTTCGCTCGGGCCGTGACGCCAGCCTTCGGCGACGGTGATCTTGCCACCCTCGATCTCGAAGACGCGTCCCGTGACGTCCTTGGACTCGGCGCTACCGAGCCACACGACGAGCGGTGAGACGTTCTCCGGAGCCATGGCGTCGAAGCCCTCTTCCGGAGCTGCCATTGCTTCGGCCATTGCGCCGCCGGCACCAACCGTCATGCGGGTACGCGCGGACGGTGCAATCGCGTTGACGCTGACGCCGTAGTTCTTGAACTCTGCTGCTGCCTGGATGGTCATCTCGGCGATGCCGGCCTTAGCTGCGGCGTAGTTGCCCTGGCCGATGGAGCCCTGCAGTCCGGCGCCCGAGCTGGTGTTGATGATGCGTGCGTCGATCGGATTGCCGGCCTTGGCCTCGGCGCGCCAGTAGGCAGCGGCGTGACGCAGGGGCGCGAAGTGGCCCTTGAGGTGCACGCGCGTGACGGCGTCCCATTCGGCTTCGCTCATGCCGACCAGCATCCGGTCACGCAGGAAGCCTGCGTTGTTGACCAGTACGTCGAGGCGGCCGAAGTTGTCGATGGCGGTCTTGACGAGGTTTTCCGCACCGGCCCAGTCCGCGACGTCGTCACCGTTGACAACAGCCTCGCCGCCCGCGGCGATGATTTCTGCGACTACCTGCTCGGCCGGGCTCTCGCCGGTTGCGGAGCCGTCAGCACCTGCGCCGATGTCGTTGACGACGACCTTGGCGCCCTCTGCCGCGAATGCCAGTGCGTGCGCGCGTCCGATACCGCGGCCTGCCCCGGTGATGATGACTACGCGTCCATCGACCAATCCACTCATTTTTATCTCCTATTGCACTCTGCTCGGGCTTGTCGGCTCCGCTTGTGTGCTAACTTACCAAGCAATCGCTTGGTTTGGTACACAGACGTAAGGAAACCCGCTATGGGCATCAGCACCTCCTCCGACGGGACCGGCATCACCACGGTCACCATCGACTACGCACCGGTCAATGCAATCCCGTCGCAGGGATGGTTCGATCTCGCCGACGCGATCCTCGCCGCAGGTAGAGACCTCAATACCCACGTCGTGATTCTTCGAGCCGAAGGCCGCGGATTCAACGCCGGCGTCGACATCAAGGAGATGCAGGCTACCGACGGCTACGACGCTCTTGTCGCTGCCAACCGCGGTTGCGCTGCTGCTTTTGCCGCGGTCTACGACTGCGCCGTTCCGGTCGTCGTGGCAGTCAACGGCTTCTGCGTCGGCGGCGGCATCGGCCTGGTCGGCAACGCTGACGTCATCGTCGCTTCGGACGACGCGATCTTCTCTCTCCCCGAGGTCGACCGCGGCGCACTCGGCGCAGCAACACACCTCGCTCGCCTGGTACCGCAGCACATGATGCGCACGCTGTACTACACGGCACAGAGCGTCGACGCCCACACACTCAAGCAGTTCGGCAGCGTGTACGACGTCGTCCCGCGCGAGAAGCTCGACGATTGCGCTCGCGAGATCGCCGCCAAGATCGCCGCCAAGGACACCCGCATCATCCGGTGCGCGAAGGAAGCCATCAACGGCATCGACCCCGTCGACGTCAAGAGCAGCTACCGCCTCGAGCAGGGATACACCTTCGAGCTCAACCTCCTCGGTGTGTCCGACGAGCATCGGGACGAGTTCGTCGCAACCGGCAAGCCGCGTGAGAACGCAACCCAGAAGGAAGGCTGAGACATCATGGCAAGCAAGCGTGACAAGACAATGTCGCTCGACGAGGTTGTCGGCGAGCTTCGCTCCGGAATGACCATCGGATTGGGCGGCTGGGGATCTCGCCGTAAGCCGATGGCTTTCGTTCGCGCGATCCTGCGTTCGGACATCAAGGACCTCACGGTCGTCACGTACGGCGGACCGGACCTCGGCCTGCTGTGCTCGGCCGGCAAGGTCAAGAAGGCGTACTACGGCTTCGTGTCCCTGGACTCGGCTCCGTTCTACGATCCGTGGTTTGCCAAGGCGCGCACCAACGGTGAGATCGAATCCCGCGAAATGGATGAGGGAATGGTCAAGTGCGGCCTCGAAGCCGCGGCCGCCCGTCTCCCCTTCCTCCCGATCCGCGCAGGCCTGGGATCGGACGTCCGTAACTTCTGGGGCGACGAACTCAAGACCGTCACCTCCCCGTACCCCGAGGCCGACGGCCGCTCCGAGACCCTGATCGCGATGCCCGCACTCAACCTCGACGCATCGTTCGTGCACCTCAACCTCGGCGACAAGCACGGCAACGCCGCATACAACGGCGTCGACCCGTACTTCGACGACCTGTACTGCATGGCGGCAGAGAAGCGCTACGTCTCCGTCGAGCGCATCGTCGAAACCGAGGAACTGGTCAAATCCGTTCCGCTGCAGAATCTTCTGATCAACCGCATGATGGTCGACGGCGTCGTCGAGGCCCCGAACGGTGCACACTTCACGCTCGCCGGTGAAAGCTACGGCCGCGACGAGAAGTTCCAGCGTCACTACGCCGAAGCCGCCAAGACCCCCGAGTCGTGGCAGGCGTTTGTCGACACCTTCCTCTCCGGCAGCGAAGAGGACTACCAAGCAGCAGTAAAGAAGTTCGCAGAGGAGCAAGCGTCATGAGCGAATCCACCGTCACCCGCGCAGAGTACGTAGTCCTGGCTTGCGCCGAAATCTTTTCCGGCGCAGGTGAGATCATGGCCAGCCCGATGTCGACGTCGTCGACCATCGGCGCTCGCCTGGCCCGTCTGACCACCGAACCCGATCTCCTGATCACCGACGGCGAAGCCCTCATCCTCGAGGACACCCCGGCAGTGGGAACGAAGGGCCCCATCGAAGGATGGATGCCGTTCCGCAAGGTGTTCGACGTGGTTGCTTCCGGTCGTCGCCACGTCGTCATGGGCGCAAACCAGCTCGACCGCCACGGTAACCAGAACCTCTCCGCTTTCGGCCCGCTGCAGCAGCCGTCGCGTCAGATGTTCGGTGTGCGCGGAGCTCCGGGCAACACGATCAACCACGCCACGAGCTACTTCGTCCCCAAGCACTCCAAGCGAGTGTTCGTCGACAAGGTCGACGTGGTGTGCGGCGTCGGCTACGACCAGATCGATCCCGAGAACCCGGCATACAAGTACCTCGACATCCCGCGCGTTGTCACCAACCTCGGTGTCTTCGACTTCGGCGGACCGGGAAACACCTTCCGCGCGTTGAGCCTTCACCCCGGTGTCACGGCCGAAGAGGTTGCCGAGAACACCTCGTTCGAGGTTGCCGGACTCGCCGAGGCCGGTATCACCCGTGACCCCACCGCCGAGGAACTCCACCTCATCCGCGAGACCCTCGACCCGCGCAACCTGCGGGACCGTGAGGTCTCGGCATGACCCCCACGCTGAAGACTGCGCTGACCGAACTGGTCGGCGTCGACTACCCGATTGTGCAGACGGGCATGGGCTGGGTTTCCGGTCCCGCTCTGACGTCGGCAACGGCAAATGCGGGCGGTCTCGGCATCCTGGCTTCGGCCACGATGACGTACGACGAGCTCGAGCACGCGATCAAGAAGACGAAGCAGCTCACGAACAAGCCGTTCGGCGTCAACATGCGCGCCGACGCCTCGGACGCCAAGCAGCGCATCGATCTGCTGATCCGCGAAGGCGTCAAGGTTGCATCATTTGCCTTGGCTCCCAAGAAGGATCTGATCTCCAAGCTCAAGGACAACGGCATTGTCGTCGTACCGTCGATCGGTGCCGCGAAGCACGCGGTCAAGGTTGCGTCCTGGGGCGCGGACGCCGTCGTCGTCCAGGGCGGCGAGGGTGGCGGTCACACCGGCGGTGTGGCAACGACGCTTCTGCTCCCCTCGGTTCTCGACGCCGTTGACATCCCGGTTATTGCCGGTGGTGGCTTCTTCGACGGTCGCGGCCTGGCTGCAGCGTTGGCTTACGGCGCTGCCGGCGTCGCGATGGGCACTCGTTTCCTGCTCACGAGCGATTCCTCCGTACCTGATTCCGTCAAGCAGGAATACCTCAAGCGCGGCCTGACGGATACGACGGTGTCACGCAAGGTCGACGGCATGCCGCACCGCGTGCTCAACACCGACCTGGTGAACAGTCTCGAGCAGTCAAGCTATGTTTCCGGTCTGATTGCCGCTGCCAAGAACGCCACAAAGTTCAAGGCCATGACGGGCATGAAGTGGTCGACCCTGGCCAAGGACGGCCTCGCGATGAAGCGGTCCGGCGACCGCACCGTGCAGCAGATCATCATGGCTGCCAATACCCCGATGTTACTCAAAGCCGGTCTGGTGGAAGGTAACACCGAAGCCGGTGTGCTGGCGTCGGGTCAGGTTGTCGGCATGATCAACGATCTGCCCAGCTGCAAGGAACTGATCGAGTCCATCATGGAAGACGCCGTCAAGCGCATCGACGCGCTGGCTGCTCTTCGCTGAATCACGTAACCATCACTGAGTGCGCCTCCCCACGTCGGGGCGGCGCACTCAGTGCGTGTGCGCTGTGTCGTACGCGTTGTCCGGCACCGCTCTCATCGCGGCGGACAATTCCTGAGACAGCGTGCCTTTGTCCTCCACCTCTACGGTGCCGCATCCCTGCCACTGTGCAGTTCTGCGAAGGAGCTCCGCCAGTCGAGGCGCAGTATCGGTGTCCGCGGTGGGTTCTGCCCACGCGGAGCGGACGAGCAGCCGACGGTTCTGCCGGTCGTTCTTGAGATCGACTCGGGCACAGATCTTGTCGTCGATCAGAACCGGAAGCACGTAGTAGCCGTGAACACGCTTGTGCGCCGGGGTGTAGATCTCGATCCGGTAGTGGAAGTCGAAGAGTCGCAACGCTCGATCACGCGCCCACACCACGGGATCGAAAGGTGACAACAGAGCGTCAGCTCGAATTGCCCTGGGCCGCTTGGCTTGAGGATCAATCCACACCTCCCGCGGTTTTCCTCGACGCTCCCATCCCTCGACGGAGGCGAGGCGCACGCTGCCGACGTCTTCGAGCTCGTGCAATGCAACTCTTGTCTCTGCGCTTGGTAGCCGAAAGTAGTCGGCGATATCGTCGAGAGTGCCAAGCCCGTGTGCCTTCACTCCCCGCAATACGAGCTCACGGATCGCGTCCGGCCGCTCGACCTTGGCGTCGAGGATTGCCGGTGGCAAGATGTGCTCGGCGAGTGCGTATCGACGTTCGAACCCCGCTCGACCAGCCGATACCACCTCACCCCACCGGAACAGGGTCTCCAGGCCGAATTTCACGTCCGACCAGCCCCACCACGGACCGCGACGCCTGTTCGCGTCGTGCTCGACCTCGCTCGCCGCCATCGGCCCGTTGTCGCGTAATTCGCTGCGCAGCCACTCGAGGAAGTCAAGACGCTCGGACGCCCATCCGTCCTTGTCTGCGAGGGCCTTTTCCCGAAACTGATCCATTCGCCAACGGAAAAGCGGCCACATGTCGATGGGTAGGAACGTCGCTTCGTGACCCCAGTATTCGAGGTATCCCGATCCGGGTGCAAAGGCGAGCTGATCGAGTCTCGACTTGTCGTACGCACCCGTGCGCGCGTAGATCGGCAGGTAGTGACTGCGCTCGAAAACGTTGACCGAATCGATTTGCAGCACCTGCAATCGGTCCATTACCCCGATCAGGTTGCGTCGCGTCACCGTGGCGGGGTGCGCTTTGCCGAACCCCTGAGCTGCAAGCGCGATGCGGCGCGCCGCGGCTGGTGACACAACTTCGCTCATACTCGAGGAGACTAGCCATCACCACCGACAGCAAATTCGAGAACCCCGATTGAGCCCGCCGAAATCGGGTTACCCTCGAGTGTGGAATTCGATTGGCTCGAACTTGTGCTCACTGCCCACCGTGAATTCGGTTCACGACTCGCTCAGGTCGAGGACTGGGCTGCGCCCACTCCCGATTCCGACTGGCAGGTGGAACACCTGGTTCGTCATGTGATCGAGGAGCAACAGTGGGTGCCACCTCTACTGTCCGGGCTGACGGTGGGCGAAGCGACACCGGACATCGTTCCGGTGGGCGACGATCTGTGGACCGAATGGCAGAAGTACTCCGAGGCCGCGATCAATGCCTGGAAGTCGACCAATCTCGATACGCAGGTTCATCTGTCCTACGGCACGGTGAACATGGAGCCGTATCTGCGTCAGCAGACCTCTGACGTCACGATTCACGCGTGGGATCTGGCGCGAGCCGTCGGTGCGGACGATCGGCTGGATCAGACGCTCGTCGAAGCCGTCTGGTCCGATCTCGACGGCCAGCGCGACATGCTTGCCGAAAGTGGTTTGTTTGCCGCCCCGGTCGAGGTTCCCGACGACTCGTCTCTGCAGGACAAGTTGATGGCACTCACCGGCCGTGATCCACGTTAGAGAAGTTCCGTCTCCGTGAAACGCGCTCTCAGCGCGATACCGATCTCGGCGTGACGGAGTAGGAACGACTTCTCGTCGTACCCTTTGCGACGCAGCCAGAGTGTGACTTCGCTGTTGCACTTGCTGGCATTGCACGACGCGCAGGCCGGCGCAATGTTGTCGAGCGTGTAACGACCGCCGCGCGAGATCGCCAGAACACAGTCACGTTGCAGCGGTACGTCCTGCGCGCCGCAGTAGGCGCACCCGTCCCACGAGGATCTGAGTGCGGCCCACTGCTCTGCGCTGAGGTCGTGTGTCGTGCTGTCCATCCGGCGTTTACGTTTGCGCGCGTACCGGGCTTTGCGACTGCGGTTGATCGTCACCTCGTCATGCTACTGACCGCCGCTAGACACCTACCTGAACACCCGCGGTGCGAGCGGCGCCGTCCCACCCTCCGGCCGGTGCCGGAAGACCGAAGAGCGCAGCGACTGTCGGTGCCACATCGATCGTGCGTACCGGAGTATCGACGCGGCGACCGCCGTCGAGTGCCGGGTGACCACCGCTGAGGAAGAACGGAATCGGCAGCGTCACCGAGTGGCCGTGGTTACCCGGAATCGGGTTGGACAGCGGTGTCGGATCACTGAAACGCCACCCTTGCGCGCAGAACGCAACAACATCACCGGCATTGTCTCCGAGATTGAATTCCCCTGGAAGATGGCTCGATTCGACGCCGTCGACAGCGCCGACAATTTCCTGAATGCGTCGGACAGCCTCGGCCCGTTCCTGATCCGGTCCCACGAAGTAGATCAGATCGGCGCCACCGTTCTGCGCGATGCGGATCTTTCCGGACAACAACGGATCTGCGTTGAGCGGACGATCCAGTCCGATGAGACGCGTCGGCTCCGACCAGTCCATCGAATGATCGGCCAGCACAATGAGGACGCTTCGATTCCACCGTCCGGTGCTGTGCAGGAAGTCGACAAAGCGTCGTACCTGATTGTCGGTGTTCTGCAGTGCGGCGGTACGCGCGATCCGAATCGACGGTCCCGAAAGGTCAAGGTGACCAACACGGTCCACGTCGCCGAGGTTGGTGAACGACAACCGCGGTGAGCTCTCGCCGACGATCCTAGTCAACGCGTCGATCGTGAAATTGTCCGGGGCATGCTCGGTGCCGGGAAGTAGTGGCTGCGGATCCCAGACGACGGACGCGCGATCACCGAACAACCCGTGCAGATATTGCTTGGACAGCACACTCGCAGTGGTCAATCCGAGTTCGGTGCGCACCCGGTCGAGGACCGTCGACGTCTGCAGATCCGACGCCCGGTCGAGATCACGCTTCTTGTCGATCGCCGGGTCGTAGACGGAATTGGCCGGCACACCCGAACGCGCGGGGTACACGCCGGTCATCATCGCCGTGTGGTTGGGAAGTGTCTCGGCGATGTTGATCGCGCTGGCATTGGGGTAGTGAACACCACCAGCGGCCAGACCGGTCAGCATCGGTGTGAGATCCGCTCGCAGTTCGTCCGGGCGCATACCGTCGACAACCAAGACGTAGACGTCGACGTCAGGTAGTCCGCCACCTGTAGGTACGCCCGCATTCGCCGGCGCACCGAGCAAAGCTGTTCCCGCAAATACACTTCCGCCGATCAACACGTTGCGGCGCGAGAGTTCGAGGCTCACTGGTTGACTCCTGGTCGGTACGAGTTCGGGTCGAGCGGACTGAATGACGGCGCAACCCTGCTTCCGGCACCGGCAGGCAGCCGGTAACTGGTTGCGTAGTGGGCGTTGCTCTGTGGATCGGTGACGTTGTCCACGTAGTACCAATCCATCTGGGTACCATCGCGGGCGATGTCGAATACACCGTAGCCGTGCGAATCCAGTTCGACGTACCGAACGTGGCGATTGACCGCCTTGAACGCTTCTTCCGCCGCAAGGGAAACGGTGCGCGGCGGCACCTTCAACATGTCGTCGATGTTGGGAGAGGTCACCGACGGAACAACGAACTCCGCGCCGACGGTCGGTCCACCCGGATAGTTGGCGGCGTTGGTGGGCAGGTCGCACGCCCACGACGTGTGAATGTCTCCGGTGATGAAGACCGTGTTGTCAACGTTGTTCGCGGTGATGGCGTCGAACAGTCGCGTGCGGTCGGCGGTGTACCCGTCCCACTGATCGGTGTTGTACGGGTAGCCCGCCTGGGGAAGGCCGACCAATTCGGTCAGTGCCGCAGTGGTGGCCGGTTCAAGCGGTGGAAACACGCACGGCGTGATCATGACGGGATTGCCGACGATCTTCCACTGCGCCGGCGAGGTGACGATACCGCTGGTGAGCCAATCCATTTGCGCGCGTCCGGTAATGGTGCGGTTCGGGTCGTCGACCTGACGCAATGTGGGCTGCTCGTCGCGGTACGTGCGCAGATCCAGCATCGAGATTTCGGCCAGGTTTCCGAAGCGGAACCGCCGGTACAGTTGAACGTTCGAACCACTGCCGGAGGGCCGAACCGGCATCCACTCGAAGTAGGCCTTGGCCGAGTTGGCCTTACGATTCGCCCACTCGCCTTCGACGCCGGGAGTGTGGTTTTCGGCGCCGTCCCGGAACGCGTTGTCGGCCGATTCGTGATCGTCCCACGTAGCGATGAACGGCAGTTTCAGATGCAGAGCGGCAAGGTCCGGGTCGGTCTTGTACTGCGCGTGCCGGATTCGGTAGTCCGCCAGGGAAATGATCTCGTGTGCCGGTTCGTGCAGTCGTACCGATCCGTTCTTGGCGCCGTATTCGCCCTGGCCGTATTCGTAGATGTAATCACCCAAATGGATGATCGCGTCGAGGTCCTCCCGGAACCCGAGATGACGATAGGCACCGAAATATCCTGCCTCCCAGTTGGAACAGGAGACAACTCCGAAGCGCATCCGATCGATGTCCGCCGAATTCGACGGAGCGGTGCGAGTCCGTCCGGTGGGTGAGAGCACCGAACCGGCGGCGAATCGGTACCAGTACGTAGTGGACGAATCGAGGCCTGTCACATCGACTTTGGCCGTGTGGTCCGACGCCGCCGACGCGACGACACTTCCCGACGCCACGACAGTCGCGAACCCCTCATCGGTCGCGACCTGCCAGTTCAGCGTCACTGCGGGCCCGATTCCGGAACCCGGGGTTGCATCCGCCGTGGGAGTGATGCGCGTCCAGATGATCACCGCGTCCGGCAGCGGGTCACCGGACGCAACTCCGTGGTTGAAGCCCACAGGCACCTCGGCACTCGCGCGGTTGGCCGAGGCGACACCGAGGCCCACTGCACCGGCTAGCGCTGCCGAACTCTGCAGGAGGCCACGTCTGGTTATTCGATCAAAGGCATTCGTGTGCACGCTAGGAGTGAATCCACTTCTGAACAGATGTTCAAGAGAGCTTCGCGATGTTCACCCAGGCTTCGCCTGCGTGCCTTCGCCAGTAGCCCGGAAGTTGGTTCAGGCGGAGCCTATGCTTGGAAAATGACCGAACCCGACATCAAGCCCAGAAGTCGTGACGTCACCGACGGACTGGAAAAGACCGCAGCGCGAGGCATGTTGCGCGCAGTAGGAATGGGTGACGACGACTGGGTCAAGTCGCAGATCGGCGTCGCCTCATCGTGGAACGAGATCACCCCCTGCAACCTTTCCCTCGACCGCCTGGCCAAAGCCGTCAAGGAAGGTGTCCGGGAGGGCGGTGGGTTCCCCCTCGAATTCGGCACCATCTCCGTTTCCGACGGTATTTCGATGGGTCACGAAGGTATGCACTTCTCCCTCGTCTCTCGAGAGGTGATCGCGGACAGTGTGGAAACCGTCATGCAGGCCGAGCGCCTCGACGGTTCGGTCCTTCTCGCCGGCTGCGACAAATCACTGCCGGGCATGCTCATGGCGGCGGCTCGCCTCGACCTCGCCAGCGTGTTCCTCTACGCCGGTTCCACGTTGCCTGGTGTCGCAAAACTGTCCGACGGCACTGAACGCGAAGTCACCGTCATCGACGCCTTCGAAGCTGTCGGTGCGTGCTCCCGCGGGTTGATGAGCCGCGAAGACGTCGACATCATCGAGCGCTCCATCTGCCCGGGCGAGGGTGCGTGCGGCGGCATGTACACCGCAAACACCATGGCCAGCGCTGCGGAGGCCATGGGCATGTCGATACCCGGCAGCGCGTCGCCGCCGGCGCCGGACCGTCGCCGCGACGGGTTCGCCCGCGAGAGCGGCAAAGCCGTCGTCGAACTCCTTCGCCGAGGAATCACCACCCGCGACATTCTCACCAAGGAAGCGTTCGAGAACGCGATAGCGGTGGTCATGGCTTTCGGTGGCTCCACCAACGCGGTGCTTCATCTCCTCGCGATCGCACACGAAGCGTATGTCCCGCTGACGCTCGACGATTTTGCTCGCGTCGGAGCCAAGGTTCCGCATCTCGCCGACGTGAAGCCTTTCGGAAAACACGTCATGACCGACGTCGACCGCATCGGCGGAGTTCCCGTCATCATGAAGGCGTTGCTCGACGCCGGTCTCATGCACGGCGATTGCCTGACGGTCACCGGTAAGACCGTGGCGGAAAATCTGGCGCACATCACCCCACCCGATCCGGACGGCAAGGTTCTGCGGGCGATGAACAAGCCCATTCACCCGACCGGCGGCATCACGATCCTCAAGGGCTCGTTGGCTCCCGGCGGCGCGGTCGTCAAGTCCGCCGGCTTCGAGTCCGACGTATTCACCGGTACTGCACGCGTTTTCGAACGCGAACGGGCCGCCATGGACGCGCTCGAGGACGGCACCATCACCGCCGGCGATGTTGTGGTGATCCGGTACGAAGGCCCCAAGGGCGGACCCGGAATGCGCGAGATGCTGGCCATTACCGGCGCTATCAAGGGCGCGGGCCTGGGTAAAGACGTCCTGCTGCTGACCGACGGACGATTCTCCGGCGGAACCACCGGCCTGTGCGTCGGGCACGTCGCGCCGGAGGCTGTGGACGGCGGACCTATCGCGTTTGTTCGTGACGGCGATCAGATCCGGCTCGACGTCAGTACCGGTCTGCTGGAACTTCTCGTGGACGACGCGGAACTGGTTGCCCGCAAAGAAGGTTGGGAGCCGTTGCCCCCGCGCTACACGCGCGGCGTGCTGGCGAAGTACACCAAGCTGGTGGGATCAGCGTCAGGTGGAGCAGTGTGCGGCTGAAGCCGTACAGATACCGCACCGAGTCCAGATAGCGCACCGACCTAGATCGGCTGGAACCCGGCACCGACGCCTCCATCGGAATTGATATCCGCGATGATCGAGGACATGTTGGTGCCGAGTTCCGGCCCCAGGCACGGCACGTACAGGTAGGCGTTCACCATCGCCACCAATGTGGTTCCGACAGTGACGGGGGCTCCGGAATCGCCGTGGTCAACACACACCTGGGTCCAGGTCTGAGCGTCGGCGCTCAGATTTCCCCACACGACGCCGCACGTCTGCCCTGTTGTGCGACCTTCTTTGCAGGCGATGGCTGGGAAGCTCGCGGGCTGTCCGATCGACGTGATGGTTGCACTGTCGACGGTCCGAACGGGCGTTACTTTTGCCGGATTGAACTCGATGATCGCATAGTCGAGCTCTGAATTGGACTTGACGAAGGTGCCGACGACCCCGGCTCCCTCGTCGTCCTCTGGAACAACCGTCGAACCGGGTCCACCACAGTGACCTGCGGTGATTCCCACCAGCCGACCGCCGTTGTCACGCCCGATCGTTGTCAACGTACATATCGTCTCGCCGCTGATGATGATGCCGCTGCCCCCGCCGAGGGGTGTTGCCGCGGCAACGGCCGTCCCACTGACCACCAACCCGAGTCCCAGTGCAATTACGACCGCTGCCAATACGGAAATGATTCTCTGCAACATCACACACTCCCCGCCGAGTAGTCCCCGCTGCACAAATCGCATACCCCGGAAACTCGGCACCTACGCAGGAGAGTTACTCGTTGGTTCCCAGCGCCTCGAGCATCTTGCGTGCTTCGTCGAGTTGACGGCTGAGCTCGTCCACCCTGGCGGCAGCGGCGTCGCGAGCCTCCACGATGATCGATTCAACGGCCTCGATGGCCGTCGGCTCACCCAGTTCGCGGATGGCACGCTCAACAGCGTCGGGTGCCACGGGAACCGCTTTGCCCGGCCGCTTGGCCCCCAACGTGACGGTGACGCTCCAGTCGTTGTCGGCGCCGGCGTGGATGGTGACGCTGACTCCCGGCGGCAGTTTCTTGGCACGCTTGACCGCCGGGCGAGGCGCCGGAGTCGCGGTGGGCGCAGCGACCGGAGCGGGTGAAGGGGCCGGCGTGGTTCGGGGCTTCGGCCGAGTTTCGACGAGTGGTTCCATGAGCGGTTCGGACTCCACAACTGGTTTAGGGCGGGGCGCGGGTTTGGGGGGTGTGGACGCCACGCGGTTGATGCGCAATTCCTCTGCCTCGAAAGGCAATTCGTCATTGACGCCCTTGGGGCGAATCAGCACGGTGTTTCCGTCCACCGACACCACCTTCGCGGACGTGCCTGCGTCGATGCCGAGGCTGGGTGTTGCCTCGCGTAGGTATACGGTGGCGCGTTTGCCTTCGGCGACTGCCGTGGCGAGAGCTGCCAAGTTTTCCGCAGTGAGGTGATCCGGCGTTGATGCGGTAGCGCCGGAACGTCTACGGGGTGGCATGCGCAAATCCTTTCGAGAGTGTCGGTATAGCTTTTCTCGGGGCAACTCTTGCACAGGGCACCGACGCGTTCCCGCTCACCGCCTGTCAGGTTCGCCGAATTCAGTACTGTTCGGCAGAGCGCACGTGAAAGATAGTGTCGGAAACACAGAACATGGGACGCAAGGAGCACAGTGAACAGTTCGGAATCAGCACCGATCGACGAGGGCACCGAACCCGGCATTTCACTGTCCCGAAGTGGTTTCGACGCTCCCACCTTCAGCCGTATTCAGTCCGATGTCGAAGAATTCCTCCTCGGTGGTCCGCGGTGTTACACGCAATCTCAGATCGCCGAATTCGCGGGCGTTTCCCGTGAGCGTGCAGATCGACTGTGGGTCGCGATGGGTTTTGCCATCAACGACGACCCGGACGCCGTCATGTTCACCCAACAGGACGCCGATGCCTTGCAGGGCATCATCAGAATGGTCGATCGTGGAATCATCTCGCGCAGTGGCGAAGTCGCTGCGGCACGCGCGCTGGGCCAATCGATGTCGCGTCTCGCCGAATGGCAGGTCTCGATCATCGGCACTCATATCGTCGATCAGTTGACGGAGTCCGCAGATGACGACCCCGAGGCGATCCGCAAGCAAATTCTGCGGCTCGGCGCCGAGATCATCCCCGCTGTCGAATCGCTCCAGACCTATGTGTGGAAGCGGCACGTCGCGTCGTCGACGGGTCGGAACGTCGGAAATCCCGGAGAAGAATTCTCCAGCCGGATCTTGGTCGTCGGTTTTGCGGACATCGTCGGATACACCTCACTGACCCGAGGACTCGACCCCACCGAACTGAACGATTTGCTCGAACGCTTCGAATCCGCATCCACCGAAATCATCGGCCGCAACTTCGGGTGGGTCGTCAAAACTGTCGGCGACGAGGTGATGTTCGCCGTGGAAAGCCCTCATCACGCCGCCGAAATCGCCTTGCAGATTCAAAGCGCCGTGCTCGCCGACCACGACGATCCACAACTGCGAGTGGGGCTCGCCATGGGTCCGACACTCGTCCGTTTCGGCGATCTGTACGGGTCCGTGGTCAACAAAGCTGCCCGGCTGACCAGTTCCGCGCGCCCCGGCACGGTACTGATCGACTCGGAATTGGCCGCAGCGGTGAGCGACGACGACAATTTCAAGCTCCGCCACCTCCGGCCGCGGCGCGTGCGCGGCATCGACCGCCTGGAGCAGTACGTGCTACGACGCAATCTCGAACCGTAGCTGACTCACGCGCGTCGAGCAGCGAGGAAATCGTCGACGATCTGCGCACACGCTGATTCTCCCAACGGCGTCATCGTTGCCAATTTGGTGAGCACCAACGGACCGACCAGCTGCGCGAGCGCAACGTCGTAGTCGTACTCCCCCAACTCCTCGATTGCCTCGGGCGTACGCAAGACCCGGTCGAACGCGTCCCGGTACTGCTCGATGATCATCTGTCGCAGCGACCGGATCTCCGGTTGCCGCTCGGCCAGCGCCGCCGTGCTCGAGTAGCCGGTCAGATCCGGTCCCAAACCGAGCCAGCACATCGCTGTGACCTGGATAGGAGCGCTCTCGATCGCCTTGGCTTGATTGGTGAGAAGCTCGAGCAGCTGGGCTCGCAGATCGCCCTCTCCCGACAGCGCAGGCACGGACGGCAGCAGTCGCGCAAACGCCGCGGCCACCAACTCGGTGCCGCTGTCGAAATGCCGATACAACGTCGCGCGAGCAACATTCGCGAGCTTGGTGACGGCGTCGATCGTGACCGCATCGACTCCGCCTTCGGCAAGAAGTGTTGTTGCAGCGTCGAGCAATCGAGTCCGGGATCGCAGTTTGCGCGGATCCTCGTCTGCTGCCTGCCGATCTGCGTCAACCGTTGTCACAACCACAGTTATACCCAATCGGGGGTTGTGGAACTACCATTCTCCCAACGATACTGATGGTCTTGTTTCTATGGGGAGGCTTCGTGACCAGTCAGACGGAGATCGAACAGAGCACCTGGACGCCGCGGCAGATCTGGATGCTGACAGTCTCGTGCTGCGCGGTGGCATTGGTCGTCGCAGCCATGGCCGCACTCAACACCGCACTGCCCGACATAGCCCGTGACACCGGCGCCACCCAAACACAGCTCACCTGGATCGTCGACGGTTACACACTCGTGCTCGCCTGCCTGCTGCTGGCTGCCGGCGCGCTCGGT
The DNA here is from genome assembly GCF_042790355.1 of Rhodococcus sp. NPDC056743. Classification (NCBI taxonomy): domain Bacteria; kingdom Bacillati; phylum Actinomycetota; class Actinomycetes; order Mycobacteriales; family Nocardiaceae; genus Rhodococcus; species Rhodococcus sp. NPDC056743. The sequence goes on from NZ_JBHTZI010000014.1 coordinate 114,995, forward strand.
GACCGTTACGGCCGACGTGAACTACTGATGTTCGGATTGGTCGTCTTTGCGGCAGGCAGCGCGATCCCCGTCTTCATCGACGAACCGTCGTGGATCATCGCCTCCCGGGTCGTCTCCGGAGTGGGCGCCGCATTTGTCATGCCCGCGACACTCTCGCTGCTTACCGCCGGCTTTCCGGCCACCCAACGCAGTCGAGCTGTCGGCGTCTGGTCCGGTGTGGCCGGATCGGGCGCCATCGCCGGACTTGTCATCTCCGGGTTCCTGATCGAAAAGTGGTCGTGGCATTCGATATTCATCAGCCTCGCCGTCGTCTCCGGACTGATCCTGGTGGCCTCGTTCACCATCGCGTCGTCGAAGGACGAGGAGACAACTCCGCTGGATTTCCTGGGCACCGCACTGATTGCCGCGGCGATCGGCCTTTTTGTCCTCGGCATGATCGAAGCGCCCGTCCGCGGCTGGTTGAACCCCGTGGTTCTTGCACTTCTGATCGGCGGAATCGCCATGGGTGTCGTGTTCAGCTTCGTGGAATTGCGTTCCGCCCATCCGCTTCTCGATGTCGGACTGTTTGCCAACCGCGCATTCGGCAGCAGCGCAACATCACTCGTACTTCAGTTCCTCGCCACCTTCGGCATGTTCTTCATGCTCGTGCAGTACCTGCAACTCGTGCTCGACTATTCACCGCTGCAATCGGCGCTCGCGCTTCTCCCGATGGCCGTCCCGGTCATGGCGCTGTCCGTAGTCTCGCCGCTACTGATCCCGCTCGTCGGACTCCGCATTCTCACCGCAGTGGGAATTGCGCTTCTCGGCACCGGAATCGCACTCGTGACCAGGTTGGAGTTGGGATCGAGCTATGTCGACGTGTGCATTCCCCTCATCGTTGCCGCCATCGGATTGGGACTGTGCACCACACCGGCCACCGCCGCAATCGTGTCCAACACACCGGACGCCAAACAGGGCGTCGCGTCGGCGATCAACGACGTCACGCGCGAAATCGGTTCTGCGATAGGCGTTGCGCTTGCGGGCAGCATCTTGGCCGCGACGTACGCTCGGCACGTTCAACCTGCCGTCGACGTGCTGCCTGAACCGGCCAAGGAACCGGTCTCGGGTTCCCTGGCTGCGGCTCTGCACATCGCGGAAAGTGCCGGACCACAAGGTGATCAACTGGCGGACTTCGCCCGCGAAGCCTTCATCGAAGGAATGAATCAAGCTGCGTTGACCTTGGCCGTCATCATCTGGGTTTCTGCGGTCGTTCTCGGATTCTGGGCACCCGGACGGCAGAAGAGCAAAGAGGCGCTGCCGTCGGAATCGACGGCAGCGCCTTTGGCTTGACGGCTGGTGAGCGTCAGGCAGATTCGCGGTCACGCTCTGCAGCGAGGGTGAGCGCGATGTCGACGATCATGTCTTCCTGACCGCCGACGAGACGGCGCTGGCCGGCTTCGAGCAGCAGTGTGCGGACATCGATGCCGTAACGCTCCGACGCGGTCTCCGCGTGGCGCAGGAAGCTCGAGTAGACACCCGCGTAGCCGAGCGTGAGGGTTTCGCGGTCGACGCGAACCGGCCGGTCCTGCAACGGACGGACGATGTCGTCGGCAGCATCCTGCAGAGCGAACAGGTCGCAGCCGTGCTCCCACTCCTCGATGTTGGCAACGGCGATGAACGCCTCGAGCGGGCAGTTACCGGCACCGGCACCGTGTCCGGCGAGCGATGCATCGACACGGGTGACGCCGTTCTGCACTGCCACAACGGAATTGGCAACGGAGAGCGAGAGGTTCTCGTGCGCGTGGATACCGATTTCGGTGCCGTCGTCGAGGATGTCGCGGTACGCGCGAACACGATCCGCGACGTCGTTCATCACCAGACGTCCACCCGAGTCGGTGACGTAGACGCAGTGCGCGCCGTACGACTCCATCAACTTGGCCTGCTTCGCCAGTTCTTCGGCCGGTGCCATGTGGCTCATCATCAGGAAGCCCGAGACGTCCATGCCGATCTCGCGGGCGGTCTCGATGTGCTGCGCGGAGACGTCGGCCTCGGTGCAGTGGGTGGCAACGCGAACGGAGCGTACGCCCAGGTCGTAGGCATGCTTGAGTTCACTGATCGTGCCGACACCCGGCAGCAGCAGCGTGGTGAGGCGAGCGTGCTCGAGCACCTCGGCTGCTGCTTCGATCCATTCCCAGTCGGTGTTCGAGCCGGGACCGTAGTTGAGCGAGCCACCGGCGAGGCCGTCACCGTGCGCAACTTCGATCGCGTCGACGCCGGCAGCGTCGAGAGCTGTGACGATCCGCTTGACGTCCGTCGGCGAAATGCGGTGGCGAACGGCGTGCATGCCGTCACGAAGGGTGACGTCCTGGACGAAGATCTTACGGTTGCTCACTTGGCTGCTTCCTTCTGCTGGGCGATGCGCTCCGCGATCTGCATTCCGGCGGACGTCATGATGTCGAGATTGCCGGCGTAGGCAGGCAGGTAGTGTGCAGCACCCTCGACCTCGAGGAATACCGACACCTGGTGGGTGGGGCGATTGCCGTCGACGAGCAACGTCTCGACCGGCTGGTCGGCCGGGATCTCGGTGATCTGGACTTCCTGCTTGAGGCGGTAGCCCGGGACGTATGCCGAAACGTCGCCGACCATCTTCTCGATCGACTGACGGATCTCGTCGTGAACAGCCGGATCCGGGGCGTCGACGAGGCAGAAGACCGTGTCGCGCATGATCAGCGGCGGCTCAGCGGGGTTGAGGATGATGATGGCCTTGCCGCGGCGAGCGCCGCCGACTGCCACGATCGCCTCGGACGTGGTCTCGGTGAACTCGTCGATGTTGGCGCGCGTTCCGGGACCGGCCGACTTGGAAGCGATGGACGCGACGATCTCCGCGTATGCCACCGGAACTACCCGAGAAACAGCGGCAACCATCGGGATCGTGGCCTGGCCACCACACGTCACCATGTTGACGTTAGGTGCGTCCAGGTGCTCGTCCGCATTGACGGCCGGCACGACGTACGGGCCGATCGCAGCCGGTGTCAGGTCGATCATGCGCTTGCCGAGCGGTGCCAGGCGGGCGTTGTTGGCGACGTGCGCCTTTGCCGACGTCGCGTCGAATACGATCTCGATCTCGTCGAAGTTCGGAAGACCGACCAGGCCTTCGACGCCTTCAGCCGTGATCGGCACGTTCAGACGCGCGGCGCGAGCCAAACCGTCCGACGCCGGATCGATGCCGACCATGGCACCCATCTCCAGGTGGTCGGAATTACGCAGCACCTTGATCATCAGATCGGTGCCGATGTTGCCCGATCCGATGATCGCGACCTTGACCTTGCTCATGCGTTGTCCCCTTTGCTGGAAAAACTTGTGGTGACCGAACCGAGTCCGGATACGTTCACGGTGACGACATTTCCCGCTACGACCGGCGCCATGGGGCCGAGAGCGCCGGAGAGAATGACCTGACCTGCAGTCAACGGCTGACCGAGTTCACGGGCGGTGCGGGCGAGCCAGACAACTGCCTCGATCGGATCACCCAAGCAGGCGGTTCCGACGCCGGTGGATACCTCGGTACCGTCGACGCTCATCGACATGACAACCTCGGCGGGTTCGACCTCGGCGAGGGTGCGGCGCTCGGTTCCGAGGACGTAGACGCCGGACGACGCGTTGTCGGCTACGGTGTCACCGAACTTGATGTCCCAGGACTCGATGCGGCTGTCGCAGATCTCGATCGCGGCGACGGAGTACTCGATCGCGTCGCGGACCTGCGCGCTGTCGAGCGGTCCGTCCACGAGGTCGGAGCCGAGCACGAAGGCCACCTCGGCCTCGACTTTCGGCTGAATCAGGCGATCCATAGGGATCGAGTCGCTGCCGGAGAAGTCCATGTCGGCGTACAGAACACCGAGGTCGGGCTGATCGACGCCGAGCTGTTGCTGGACCGCTACCGAGGTCAGGCCGATCTTGCGACCCACCACGACGGCACCTGCGTTGCGACGGATTTCGTCGACGCGGCGCTGCACGGCGTAGGCGGCAACAAGGTCTTCACTTCCGATCAGATCCCGCACGGGTGCGCAGGGCACGCCGGTTGCGGCGGCGGTCGCGAGGCGATCCGCGGCAGCGGCGATGTCGGTCTCGCTCGCTGTACTGGAGTTCGAGGGCTGGCTCATGACCCCTACTTTCCAGGCTTGCACCCCACTACGCCAGGTTGATGTCTCACTCACCGATACGATTGACGAATGACTGGTGGCGCGAACCTCGACACCGTGCTCGGTAAAGCCGTGACGATCCTGCGCGCATTCCGGCCCGACGACCACGCCGTGCCCCTCGCGACGCTCGTCGCGCGGACCGGATTGCACAAGGCAACGGTGCACCGCCTCGCCGGTGAACTCGTCGCGAACCGGTTACTCGACCGCGTCGAGGGCGGCTACCGCCTCAGCGGCGGTCTGTTCGAACTCGGGATGCTCGCTTCGCTCGAGCGCAGCCTCCTGGAAATGGCGATGCCGTTCCTGCAAGACCTGTACGAGCGAACCCACGAAACAGTGCATCTGGGTGTACGCGACGGACACGACGTCGTGTACATCGCCAAGATCGGCGGGCATCGCCAGGCTAACTCCCCCTCGCGCACGGGTGGACGGATTCCGCTGTACTGCACGGCAATCGGCAAGGCATTGCTCGCCTACTCGGAGCCGGATTTCCGGCGCGAAGTGCTCGCGGCACCGATGACCCGACGCACCCCGCACACGATCGTCGCGCCCGGCATCCTGAGCACCCAACTCGATCGGGTCTTCGAAACCGGTGTTGCCTTCGAGCGCGAGGAATCAGCGCCGGGTCTCACGTGTGTAGCCGCCCCGGTTTTCGGAAGCAACGACAAACTTGTGGCCGCCATCAGCGTCACCGGTCCCACCAGTCGGTTCAAGCCCGAAACCCAGGTGACCGTCCTGCGCGCAGCCGCCGAAGGTTTGCGCAGCACGATGGCCCGCCGCGAGAACCTGCGCTGACCGCAGAGAACGGCGCCTGCTCACATAACCGCTATCAGTGGCATGGTCACACCAGCCAAGAGCGTCTGAACCCCGGTTATCGACGCCATGAGTGTGGTGTCGCCGCCCATCCGGCCGGCCAGGATGTAGGCCGAAGGCGCAGTCGGCACCGAACTGATCAGGATCACACTAGCCAGAAGAGTCCCTTGGATTCCCATGGAAGCGGCCAGGGAACCGACGAGCAGCGGCAGCGCCACCAGCCGCAATGTCGACGACAGTCCGACGTCGGCCACGTCCCGCAGACGCAGACGCAGCGTAAGTCCTGCCCCCACCGCAAGAGTTCCCGTCACGAGGGCGGGTGAGGCCAGGAGGCCGAGAGTTTCGCCGACAAGATCGGGAAGCGAGAAACCGGCAACGCTCAGGGAAAGGCCGATCAGACAGGACAGGATCAGCGGGTTGGTCGCCAACTCGCGGACGATATGCCCTGGTGTGACCATCTTTTCGCCAGCGCCGTAGCGCGCAAGGACGACAATGCACAGTACGTTCACCGTGGGCACCACCACGGCCGAGCAGAGAGCAAAGGTCGCGACGCCCTCGGCTCCGTTGAGCGCGGAGGCAAAGACCAGCCCGATGTACGTGTTGATGCGGATGCTGCCCTGCACCACCGAGGTAAGGCGGGGGCCGTCGGATCGCAGCAAGCGCCCCAACCCGACAAGCATCAACGCGGTTGCGACGAGCGGCGCTGCCAGGGTCAGGAACAACGGCCACACCGGCATAGTCCTCACCTCGGTGACGGCAATCGAACTGATGAACAGTGACGGCGTGAAGACGTGGTAATTCAGCCATTCCAGACCTCGCCAGAAGCCGTGGTCCTGGACAAATTTCTGTCGGATGACAAAGCCCAGAACTAGCAGGATGACTACGGGGACGATGGCGGAGGTCACGAGATGCACCCGGACCACGATGCTTTAATGGGTCAATGCAGTTCAACCATGACAACATGACGGGAGTCATGCTCGCTGCAGACCTGGCCAACATGACGAAGACGGCCGCGCCAACCTGCGACGATGTGCAGGAATTGTTTATCGCGCACCAGATCAGAAGACCTGACGTGAGCGCCGGCGCGCGCGAGGAAATTCTGGATTGGGGCCGACGCCTACACTCTGTCTTCTCACAACGGGACATCACGCGACGCTGCGAGGAACTCAACGATCTTCTCGGCCGCTCAGCCACCCGGATGCATCTGACATCGCATGACGGACTACGCCCGCACCTGCACTTCATGCGGGACGACGACGATCTGGTCCGACGAATCATGGCCGTGACGGCCGGGAGCCTTTCGCTCTTTCTGGTCGAGTCCGAGGGGCTCAGACTCGGCGCGTGCGCCCGGGAGAGTTGCTCGAAGGTTTTTGTGGACACGAGCCGCAATGGAAGACGCGCCTATTGCTCGCCCCGGTGCGGCAACTACGACGCGGTGGACCGCCACCGCAGCAAGGCCCGTCAGCGCCTGCGCTAGACGTCACTGCCGATACGCGGGCGCCTTGGTGCCACTGCGAGCCTCGAGGGTCTCGAGCAACGGCAACGCCCGAAACGGCACCACTACCGACAGAACCATGACGCTCGTAGAGCGGGTGGCCACTCCTGAGCGATTGAGGTCGAGCAGGGTCTGCTGCAAACCTTGATGCGACGCTGCCGCCACTCGGCACAGAACGTCACCGGTTCCCGTGGTCGCAAATGCTTCGATCACACCGGGTATGGCTTCGAGTTTGACCGTAACGGTATCGAGTGCACCCTGGGCAATCTCCAGAGTCACAAATGCCTGCACACCGAAACCTGCTGCAGCCAAGTCGATATGCGGTTCGTAGCCGGCGATGATTCCGCCGTCCTCGAGTCTGCGCAGTCTGGCCTGCACAGTGGCCCGGGCAACCCTGGTCACCCGCGACAGTTCGAGTGCCCCCGCTCGCGGATGCGTGTGCATCGCTTCGAGCAGGGCCAGATCGAGACCGTCGATCGACACTGCACCGCGTACCGATTCCGCCATAGCTTCCAACCTATACACAGCGACTGGAAAACCCCACGGATCTCGCCGTATTCCGTCGGAACGACTAGCAGAAAACGCACACGTTGACTAGCTGCATCGCGTCGGACTTAGCTACATGCATCGGAAGAATCTGTCGCACCGCGACACTGCCCGGAGGACGCGAAATGACCATCGAACACATCACCGACGAGGAACGGTTGGCCGGACTCGATCTCGAGCAGCTACGCCAACTGGTCGGACTGATCGAATACGACGACGCTTCGGATCCCTTTCCGGTCCACGGATGGGACGGACTCGAGTGGATCGTCGGTAACGCCACCCAGACCTCCCACTTCTATCAATCCGCCTTCGGCATGACGTTGGTGGCGTACTCGGGCCCGTCCACCGGCAACCGCGACCACCACGCGTTTGTACTCGAAAGCGGCGCAGTACGTTTCATCGTCAAGGGAGCTGTAGACCCGGCAAGCGAGTTGATCGAGCACCACCGCATCCATGGCGACGGTATCCGCGACATCACCTTGAACGTCCCCGATGTCGACAAAGCCATAGCGCACGCCATCACGCAGGGCGCGCGGATTGTCGCCGAACCGCACGACATTGCCGACGATCACGGCAGCGTCCGATTGGCGACCATCGCCACGTACGGCGACACGCGGCACACTCTGGTCGACAGGTCCGGATACCACGGACCGTACTTGCCCGGATATGTCAGTCGCACATCGTCATTCGTCGCCCGCGATGGCGCCCCCGAGCGAATCTTCCAAGCTCTCGATCACGTAGTCGGGAATGTGGAACTCGGGAAGATGGACGAGTGGGTCGACTTCTACCGGCGCGTCATGGGGTTCACCAACATGGCGGAGTTTGTCGGTGGCGACATCGCGACCGACTACTCAGCACTGATGAGCAAAGTCGTCTCCAGCGGCGACCACCGCGTCAAGTTTCCGCTCAACGAACCCGCAATCGCGAGGAAGCGATCACAGATCGACGAGTACCTGGAGTTCTACCAAGGTCCAGGCGCCCAACATCTAGCGCTCGCCACTGCCGACATCCTGACCGCCGTCGACGCACTTGTTGCCGAAGGAATCGAGTTTCTGTCGACACCGGCGTCGTACTACGAAGACCCGGAACTGCGCGCCCGGATCGGCAAGGTGCGGGTTCCCATCGAAGAACTGCAGAAACGTGGCATCCTCGTCGATCGAGACGAGGACGGCTACCTCCTGCAGATCTTCACGAAGCCGATTGGCGATCGACCCACCGTGTTCTTCGAACTCATCGAACGCCACGGATCACTCGGTTTCGGCTTGGGCAATTTCAAAGCACTGTTCGAGGCGATCGAGCGCGAGCAGGCGCTGCGTGGAAACTTCTAGGGCTGGAAACTTCTAGCGTGGAAACTTCTAGGTATCTGCGCTCCACTGCCACACAACCGACGGGCGACCCGTTGCACTGACCCGCACACGCTCGTCGGTACGTTCCAGTCCGGGTAAGGATTTGAGTGTGCGGTTGAGATTGCCGGGGTCGGGGCGGGCGCCGGAGAGTTCCTCGGCGACGGCCAGCGCGTAGGACGCCGGAAACGACGCCCCGGTCAGAGCCCGAGTGAAAACCTGATCGCGCCACAAGAGAGAGTCCGCCAGGATCTGCCGAGTATCCGCAACTATCCGATTGTGATCGAAGGCAAGATCACCCGGGTTGTCCCAGCTCACCCATTCAGGAGTGATGTCACCGGTAGGCACATCGCTGGGCGTGATGATCGCCCACATCGTCACCGACAGTGTCGGACCACGCGGGTCTCGGTGGGGTTCGTCGAACACCGCCAACTGTCCGCTCGCAAGAATCGCGTCGTCGGGGAGCCCGAGCTTGGTAGTCACCGCTCGCCGCGCCGCATCTTGGAGTCGTTCACCCGCGCCGAGCAGTACACCGGGCAACGCACGCTGCCCGGTGTACGGCTCTGCCTGCCGCTCGGCCACGGCAAATCGCAAGTGGCCAGGTTCCGGATTGCCGAAACGCAGAGCGATGACGTCGATCGAGACAAGTGACTGTTCCACGCCATCCATCATGCAGGCACGCCGGCGCGAAGCCGACGATCGGCCCGGTCTGGTCCGTCCGAGGTAAGCACTACCGGAACCGCGATCTTGCTGCCGAGGTAATCGACGAATTGCTCGGCGTCATCCGGAACTTCCCGCCGCACAGTCGACATGGCCCGCAGCGCTTCCGTCAACGCTGCCTGATGTTCGAGATCCTTCCACTTTCCGACGGGTATCGACGTGCACCAGTCGTACCTGTCCACACCCTGAATCGGAGTGCCCGCCGACGTTGCACGTTCCAGCGCGTCGAGGTGCGTGAGAGCCAGCCCGTCGACGCCGCCACTGACCTCCACCGCGTACCGCAACAACATTGTGTCGAGGTGACCGACCCGAAATGAGCCCTGGTACTCGCCGACGCCGTTGTGCGGTTCCGGCAGGACTGCCCCGAGCACTCTGTCTTCGGTGGGAAACGGCCCGGCACCGTGACGCGTGGTGTACGTGCGGGTCACACCGAGCACATAACTCTCCCTGCTCATTTCGGCGATCATTGCGCGGGCATTGGACGGCTCCACCGTCGACCACGTGGTATGCGGGTGAAATCCACGCCACTCGTCGAGGAGGACACCCTGCGCACCTTCGAAGACCAGTCGACCACGGGCACCGACGGACTCCAACGCGCCAGGTCCGACAATATCCACTACCGCAGCGAATTCCGCGTACATGTCGACCATGTCCACTAGTGCGGGAAACCTGTGACGACCGCCGGAGATCAAACTCCCGTAGTACTCTGCCAGGTTCTCGAGTTTGCGCGCGAGCGCATCCGGTCGTCGGCAGTCTCCGACGGTCGGCGCGTCAGGGTGGCCGAGCGCATACGCTGCCGTCTCACCGATTCCCTTGCCACACGAGCCGTGCCGGTTGCCACCTCGCGCATCCTCACGAGCCCGGTTGGCCGCCACGTGAATCGGCGTCGTCAACAATGCCCGACTGTCGACGGTCAACAGGTCGAATGGATCTTGTACGCCAATGGCTTCCAACGCTCGCGCTTCCCTCGCCAAGGAGATCGGTTCGACGAGCACGAACTTCGAGAGAAAGGTAGGAATGCCGTTGAGTGTTCCCGATCCGAATTGCGAAAAGGTGTGGTGACGTTCTCCGCTTACGACGTTGTGAGCGGCTTGCGCTCCTCCGTTGAACCGAACGACTACCGCCACATCAAGATCTGCCTGTGGTGAGCAGAGCCAGTCGACCGTGGCGCCCTTCCCGGCGTCACCGAAGCCCAGGTCGACAACAACGATGTCACGATCACCCAAAGCGTCCATTGTGTCCTCCTTCAGTCTCCGTCCTCCTTCAGTCGAAATCGACGTCATCCGTGCCTGTTCCGAGATCACTCGGCAAGGCGGCCACCCGTGCGGGAGACTTTTTCGTGATTCTCGCCAGCGCCTGCCCGACAGTCTTGGCCTCTGCCGTCGATCCCACATCCCGCAGGTCAGCCAACCCGTCATTCAAGTCGATGCGGTCTTCACCGATCCCCACGGTCAGGGCAATGAGTTCACACACGGCCGCGGGATCGTCGAGCTTGAGGAAACGCTCCCCCAACAAATCCGTCCAGTGGCCGGCGATCTCCGGATCGTTGTAATACGACGACTGGTTGGGCAACACGAAGTAGACGTTCCACTTTTCCTCCAGCTCGCGATACACCGAGGGAACGGAAATGTCCCGTCGAACCTTGTCGCCGATGACGTCGCGAATGTGACGACCCGACAGTCGCGGCTTGTTCAATTCGTCGCCGATGATGAACAGATAACCTTTGCGTCCCCGCTTCTCCCAAGCGTCGGTGCGTGTGTGACGGGCCATGAAATAGGCTGCCAGTTCGTAGCTTTCCGATTTCTGACCACCACCGTTCCCTTCGAGAAAGATGGTCCGCAGCTGCTCGTCCATCGCATTGCCCGACTCGAATTGCCCTACCTGCAGCGGAACCCGATCGGAATCCGCGTCGCCGATCCCACCGAACAGAATCTGAGGATCATCTGCATAGCCCTTACGTTGCAGCAATCCGTGCAGCTTCCCGAGCTTGTCCTGCATGATGCGCGGAACGGCGCCCATCGATCCGGTGACGTCGAAAAGCACTGCAATAGGTAAAGAATCAGGGTGCCCGTTCGAATCTCGGCACTCTCGAGTGTCTACGCCGAACGGATCAAGAGTGGGATCTGCTTTCCAACTGCTCCGCGGACGCGACCGGAGCGCATCCGTGTACCCGAAATCGTCGACACCGCGTGCGGCACGAAATGTCTTGCCCGCCAGATACGTGTTGTCGTCCCAGTATCCATATCCCATGATGATCACTGCCTTTCAGATTGCGGGGACGCTGAACGCCCGGAAAGTACGTTCGCCGTACAGAAGCTCGAGGAGTTCGTCGAACTCGCCGAGAAGGTCGACTGCGTCAGGTCGCAGCCGTGGATTATCTTGCATACACCCCAGCGCAAAAGTATTCATACGACTGGGAATTCGATCACCGAGCATGGAGTTCATCAGCCGATGTGCCATGTAGACGTCCCATCCCGGGGAAGACACTTCGCCAAGTTCCGGCGGGTAGGCATCTCGGCAGGAACTGATCTTCGCTGCCGGTCGCATCCCCGAACGAGTCGCAAACGACCAGCCCACCAGCACCACTCCATGCAGATCGGGCTGTATCAGCACGTTCTCGTCCACGATCGCGGTATGGACCCACCCCGTCTGATGTGCTGCCGCAAGTGCCCGTAACAGGCGTCGGTGCATCCAGGCCCAATCCCGTGGATCGAGGCCGTCCGGGTAAGCGCGGCGCACATCGGCAAGGGTGACAAAGCCGGTAGAGCGATCATCGAGCACATTGATCCGGCGCACTTCCCCCGAAGCCGGGTCGGCTGCCGAAATGCGGTCGATCAGCGTCGGAGTGTAAGGCGCCCCGCAGATGGTGGTGAGCGCCGACCTTTCAGATTCCATCAGCAGGTTTGCTCGCCGACTGCGAGGGATCTTCAGAACAACAGGTGCCCCAGATCGGTCCTGTGCGCGGTACACCGTCGACACTGAACCCCGAGCAACAAGATCACCCAACACGTACTCGCCGTTATCCCCGACGTATGTCACCGCGGAATGCACTGCTTCCGATTCCGCCAGCCAACTGCGGTACAACTCGTTCAGCCGAGTAGTTGCGGCAGCACATCGCGCGACATCACCTGCCCGCGCCCGATCCGGATGGACCGCAGCAACCAGGCAATGGAATTGACGCTTCGCCTGCCGGCGCAATTCCGTATCCGCGGTGGCACTTCCGAACAGCTCGGTCGAGGTTGTTGCCGCCTCGACAGTTTCGAGATCGTTCTTGACCGTGTTCATACGTTTTAGTCTAAGTGACTAAAACGTATTGCGCAAGATCTACTACACGGACACACTCCGTTCACCCGACTCGTGTTCAGTTGCAGAGGCGATACTCTCGCCCACTCACTCGGATCGTCGGGCACGTTCCTGCCCGTGAAGGGAATTCATCATGGCCAGCGTTACTTTCGACCGCGCAACTCGTTCATACGGGGGTACCGATCGCCCCGCACTCGACCAACTGGAGTTGGACATCGCAGACGGAGAGTTCCTTGTCCTCGTCGGACCGTCAGGATGCGGGAAGTCGACGTCTCTGCGGATGCTTGCCGGACTCGAACCCGTTGATTCGGGTCGCATCCTGATCGGTGATCGTGATGTCACCGACGTGGAACCTCAGCATCGCGATATTGCGATGGTCTTCCAGAACTACGCTCTATATCCACATATGAGCGTGGGAGCAAACATGGGCTTTGCCCTCAAGATCGCCGGGGTCCCGAAGCAGGAGCGGGAAGCTCGAGTCCTCGAAGCCGCGAGGGTGCTCGACCTCGAGCAGTATCTCGATCGGAAACCGAAGGCGCTGTCGGGTGGACAGCGGCAACGAGTTGCCATGGGTAGGGCCATTGTTCGCAATCCTCAGGTATTCCTGATGGACGAGCCGCTCTCCAATCTCGACGCCAAGCTGCGCGTTCAGACCCGTACCCAGATCGCCTCCCTGACCCGGCGACTCGGTGTCACCACCGTGTACGTCACCCACGACCAGGTCGAAGCAATGACCATGGGCGACCGTGTTGCGGTACTCAAAGACGGTGTGCTCCAACAGGTAGACACACCTCGCCGCCTCTACACCAGTCCCGCCAACATCTTTGTTGCCGGATTCATCGGCTCACCCGCGATGAGTTTCATCGATCTCGACCTCGACGACGGCGAAATGTCACTCGGCGGGACGACGTACCGCGTTCCACGATCCGTCGCCGACGCGTCACTGACTCCCCATGTCACAGTGGGCATCCGGCCGGAATCTTTTGTGCGGGTCGAGAGCGGAATCACAGTCACCGTCGACGTCGTCGAGGAACTCGGCGCTGACGCATTTGTGTACGGCCACACCACCATCAACGGTAAGCGCCATGAGCTGGTAATTCGAGAGGAAGGCAACACCGCGCCGCCGATCGGAGCGCAGTTCGACGTGCTCCCCGTAGCCGAGAGTATGCACCTCTTCGACCCGACCACCGGTACCCGCCTGTCCACCGACGACACGGCCGTACACGTATAAGCCCTGAAGACGCGAAAGTCCCGCCGCGGTTCGTCAGCGGCGGGACCTTCGCGTCTTCAGATGGACTGCAGTTCGAGCGTTGCTGCCCGCCCAGCCACCAACTCCTCGAGATCCGTGACCGACTTGCCGGCCAACGTCGCCCACAGGACAACGCCGGGATCTTCCTGCAGACTCACCATGTTCGGGACGCCCACTGCGACGGCACCCGCAGCAATCGCCGACGCCAAACCGGGAATCGAATCCTCGATCGCCACAACCTGATCCATGGAGATCGGACCCGCCAGGGCCGACAGATCGGCCCTGGCCCGCAAGTAGGGCTCCGGGTGAGGCTTACCGCGCTCCACCATGTCTCCGGTAACCATCAGCTGAAATGTTCCCGGTGGGAGCGCGCTTGCCACAGCCTCCGCCAGCGGCGCCTCACTCATCGTCACCAACACACAGGGGATTCCGGCCGCGCGAACCTGCGCCAACAACTCCCGGGCACCCGGACGCCACTCGATCGACTGCCGAACACCCGCCACGACGGCGGCCACCAGTTCGTCGACGATCTCGCGGATGGGCAGATCTGCGCCTGCCGCTCGAAGGACCGCAGCAGAGTCCGGCAGGGCCTTGCCCACCAGTGCTGTTGCCTGTTCGTCAGACCACTCCACTCCGTACCTCGACATCAAGGCACGCTCCGCCGCAAACCAACTCGGCTCGGTGTCCACCAATGTTCCGTCCATATCCCAGAAGACCGCTTGCAGCATCAGGACTTCCCTTCCTCTTGTAGCTCGACACGATCGGATGAAACGACACGCACCACAACACCCTGCGCACGGATATCCTCGATAATCCCCAGTGGCGCAGCGCCATCGGTGATCAATTCGTCGATCACATCCCACCCACACACTCGGTGTAGCGAGGTCTGCGCCAATTTGGAACTGTCCATCAGCAGAACCCGACGGCCGGCGCACCGGATCATCTCCGCTTTGAGCCGAACCACCTTCTCTTCCTGGTGGTACATGCCGTCTCGATCGGCGCTCGACGTCGAGAAGTACAAAGCGTCGACGCGCAGCTCACGAACTGCTTTGGCTGCGCCTTCGCCGACAAACGATTCATGGCCGGAGTCGAAGTCCCCGCCGATGGCTGTCACCGAAATGCCGGTCACTTCGGATAGTTCACGAAGAGATGGCAGATAGTTCGTCACGACCCGAAGTTCTTCGATCTCGATCAGATGCCGGATCATGTGGGAGGCGGTGGTGGAATCGTCGAGCATTATCACCTGCCCCGGTGCAACCTCCGTGGCAGCAGCGGCGCCGATCACCAACTTTTGTTCAGTGGCGATACGACGCCTCAGCGGTGCCGCAATTTCGTAACTGCTGGTTCGTTCGATGCTGACGCCACCCCTGAACTTCCGGACTATGCCGCGACGTTGAAGTTCGTCGAGATCACGGTGGACCGTCATCAACGAGATGTCGAAGTGAGCGGCCAGCGATTGCGCGGACGCCGATTCATCTGCCATCAGGCATTCGAGAATGCCGTCCAACCGTTCTTGCCTGGTGTGGGTGATCAATCGTCGACTCATCCAATACCTTGCTGTTGCTGGTGTGATTACACGTCATTTATATCACTCTTCCTGATATGAATGCTCGATGAACGAGTCGAGAATCTTGGGCGTGACAAACTGAAATTCCAGCTCGCTCAGCACCGATGCCGTCATGTCGCAAGCCCTTAAACATGCTGCACAACAACATATTTACCAATCTCACCACTCATCGGCACCTCTTCAACGATGACCGATTTGACCATTTGACGGCCACCTGCCCGAGTGAAACGATCACTGCGATCAACGAAGACGTAACAGCGTCGATGTGATCTTCACCGTCTCGCATCAAGAAAGCGATACCCCCGGAAGAAATGGTCTCGACATGTCGTTGACAACTCAACGCCCGGCACCGCCGACGGTCTCCACTCCTGCGAGTCGCGGATCAACCCGGGGTCGCCCTACACGAAAGCGTGAACGCAAGGGCTACAAGCTCTTTGTGCTCTTCACCTTCCCGAACCTCCTGTTGATAGCGGTCTTCGCATATTGGCCCGTAATCGGCAATATCTATCTCAGCCTCACCGAATGGGACATGATCGCTCCGACGCCGCTGTTCGTCGGTATCGACAACTACACCAAGTTGTTCAGTGATCCAGCGTTTCTCCGAGTATTGCGTCTGACCTTGGTTTGGGTTGTTGCGATTGTCGGCATCAGCCTCACCGCGGGACTCGCCCTGGCGTGCCTGTTCAATCGCCAATCGCGTGGACGCGCAGCCGTTTCCGCTTTGGCATTCTCACCACACATTCTCTCGGGCGCCGCGGTCGCCGCAATCTGGTTGTTCATCTTCGATCCGAACTACGGACTCTCCCGCGCGCTGTTCGGGTTGTTCGGAGCAGATTCACCACACTGGACGACGTCGAGTTCGTGGGCGATGCCTGCGCTGATCATCGTCTCGATCTGGAAAGGTGTCGGCTTTGTAGCCATCGTGTACCTGGCCGCACTTCAATCGATGCCCGCCGACGTCCTCGAGGCGGCTCGTCTCGACGGGGCAGGTGCCTGGCAGACATTCCGGCACATCACCATGCCGCTGCTCTCACCGACAACGTTCTTCCTCCTCATCACACAGGTCATCAGCGCCTTTCAGTCCTTCGACGTCATCGCGATGATGACAAGCGGCGGACCCGCTGGCGCCACAACCACTCTCAGCTGGTTCATCTACCAAGAGGGATTCAAGGCATTCAGTGCCGGCACTGCCGCCGCCGGATCCATGGTGATGTTTGTCGTCCTGATGGGCGTCACAGTGTTCCAAATGCGATTCGTCGAGAAGAAAGTGCACTACTGATGTCCGCACCCAGCAGAACGACAACCCCGACAAAGACGCGCATTCGCTTTCGCCTGTCCTGGATCGGACTTGTAGTTGTCGGCCTTGTCTTCGCCATCCCGTTCTACTGGATGATCTCGTCGGCATTCAAGCCGGAGAACGAGATCTACCAGTGGCCACTGCAACTCGTCCCCAGCCGCCTGGCGTGGGAGAACTTCAGCCACGCGTGGAATGCCGTTCCGTTCGGTGACTTCTTCGTCAACTCACTGATCGTCACAATCGCCGGTGCCACCGCGAAGGTCACCTTGGCAGTTTTCAGCGCCTATGCCTTTGCGTTCCTTCCCTTTCCCGGTAAGAAGTGGCTCTTCCTTGCGGTCTTGGGAGCTTTGATGGTGCCAGGTCACGTGACGCTGTTGCTCAACTACATCACCATCGGCAATCTCGGATTGATCAACACGTATGCGGGAATCATTCTGCCCGGACTCGCAAGTGCCTTCGGGACATTCCTTCTACGCCAACACTTTCTGAGTCTACCGAAGGAAGTCATGGAGGCAGCAGAGCTCGACGGTGCCGGACACATCCGCAAGTTGTTCTACTTTGCGTTGCCGATGTCCGTTCCCGCGGTCGTCACCGTTGCGCTGATCGCTGTCATCGACGAGTGGAACGACTTCATCTGGCCTCTTCTCGTCACCAATTCCGTCCAGATGCGCACTCTTCCCATCGGTTTGATGGCACTCAAGGAGAGTGAGGGTGTGGACAACTGGGGCGCAATCATGGCAGGCACCACCATGGTTGTCCTCCCCATGCTGCTGCTCTTTCTCTTCGCTCAGCGATTCATCGTCGCCGGGCTTGCCGGAGCGTCTGTCCGACGCTGATCGGTTTTCCGACCTTTCCCTGCCAGTTCAGCATCTTCCAGGAGATAACCACCATGTCGCTTTTTGCCCGATCAGGCTCAGCGCAGAAGCCTGTGAACATCTCTCGCCGCAGCTTTCTCACTGCTGCCGGCATGACGGCGATCGCACTACCCGTACTCGCGGCGTGCGGTAGTCCCGCCGGCGGTACGGCGTCATTTTCGGCGCCGGACGTCAAGGCCCCCAGCGAGTTTTCCGGGAGGACCAACGTCGTCATCTGGAGTCCGTGGTCGGGTAACAACCACGAGGTCTTCACCGGAGTGGTCGACGGCTTCAACCGCTCACAATCCGATATCTACGCAGAAGTTCAACAGTTCAACGGGTACGACGGCGTCACCGAGAAGATCGCCGCCGGCCTCCAGGCCAGGCAGATCCCCGATATCGGCGTCTTCTCCGACGTCTCGTGGAACAAATTCTTCCTCAACGACACACTCGAACCGCTCGGCGGATACTTCGACAACAACTTCGGCCCGAGTACGTTCAACGAGCGTCTGTTCACCGAGGGTGTTGTCCGCGGCGAGTCCTACTGGATTCCGTTCGGCCGGTCGACGCCACTCTTCTACTACAACAAGGAGATCTTCTCGTCCGCAGGCCTGCCGGATCGCGCCCCCGCTACCTGGGATGAATTCCGTTCGTGGGGAAGGCAAATCAGCGGCCAGAACTACAACGGCAACTCGCTGAAGATGCGCGCGTACACCGGTGCCGACGACTGGTACATGCAGGGATTGATCTGGAACTTCGGTGGATCGATCTCCGACGGCCTCGACGTCACCGTGGACTCGGCCGCTGCGATTGCCGCAGCAGAGTTCGATCGGGCTGTGATCAACGACGACAAGATCGCGTACCTCGCACAGGAGATCAACAACGACTTCATCAACGGCCAGGTCGCAACCATCACGAACTCCACCGGCTCTCTGACCGGATTGATCAAGGGCGCTCAGTTCGAAGTCGGTGCCGGTTTCCTGCCTCAACAGAGCACACACGGCGTGCCGACCGGTGGTGCCGGGCTCGGAATCATGAAGAACGCCAGCCCGGAACGCAAGGAAGCCGCCGCCCAGGTACTCGCGTATCTGTCCGGCGAGGAAGCGTCGTCGACCTGGACCGTCGGAACGGGGTACCTACCGTCGACCATTTCCGCGGCAAATTCCACCAAGGTCCGCCAGGTCATGGCCGATAACCCGAACTACAAACTGGCCGTCGACCAACTCGAGCTCGCCCGCCAGCCTGACGCAGTTCGACGGTACGTCCAGAGCACCATCACGGAGATGCGCACCGCAATTCAGAAGCTGTACACCGAAAATGCCAACGCCGAAGCAACTTTGAAGGCAACGGCAACCAAGCTGCGCGCAGACACAGAATCTGTACGCAAACTCTACGAAAGCAAGGTGGCCTGACCATGCGATCCGAATCATTCACCCTGGTGGGCCATCGCGGCGCCATGGCTCACGCACCCGAGAACAGCATCGCGTCATTTCGCCTCGCGGAAGAGATGGGCGTCGACGAGATCGAACTCGACGTGCGCTTGACCGCTGACGGCGTTGCGATCGTGCTCCACGACGCGACGCTCGATCGCACTGCCGCCGACGACACCGGTCGCGGACTCGGCCCCGTCGCTGAACTGACCTTCGACCAGATCAAAGACATCGAATTGGACTCCGGACGCGGGGTCTTGACCTTCGACGAGGCGCTCGACAACACCACAGTGACCTTGCAGGTGGAGATCAAGGCCATCGAGGTGGTGCCGGAACTCGGACGAATCGTGGCGGCACGCCCGGAAGACGCTCAGCGCATTCAGTTCACGAGTTTCTCAGCCGAGGCTCTGCTCGCTGTTGCAGAGGCCGCACCGTTCATACCGCGCGGACTGATCGTGTCCGAGTATCCGGCCGCCGACGCTCACCCCGCCGGCGTCGAATCCGTTCTTGCCGCCACCGGTTCGGGTGCCTTCTACTGCGGCTGGAACGGGCTGACCGCAGAACTGGTCCGCGACCTCCACGAAGCCGGATTGCAAGTTCACGCCTGGCCCCTGCGCACACCGGAAGATGCCGAACGAGCCCTCGAACTCGACGTGGACGGCACGACCACGGATTTCCCGGCGGAAGCCATCGAGTGGCTCGACAGCGCGCGGCAGAATTACCCCCAGCGCGACTGTCCGCCGTCGAGCGGGATGGTTGCACCCGTCAGATAGCCGGCATCTTCGCCGACCAGGAAGACGACGGCCCGCCCGATGTCGGTTTCGGGATCTCCGACGCGCCCCAGCGGGATTCCCGCGACAAAGGCTGCCGCTTCTTCCGGGTTCTTGTCCATCCACCACTGCAGGGCCGGTGTCTGCGCGTGGGGCGCAACGTTGAGGACGCGGATGTTGTCCTTGCCCCACTCGCAGGCCGCGGCGCGGGTGAGTGCGCGCATGCCTTCCTTGACGGAGCCGTAGGCACCGTAGTTACTGGCATCCCAGCGCACTGCTGCGGAAGTGACCATGTTGATGATGACGCCGCCGCCGCGGCTGTTCAGGTGGGGGTACGACGCCTGCATCATGCGCAGGGTCGCGAGCGGTCCCGTCGCGAAGGAACGCTCGAAGTCTTCGTCGAGCACCGTGAGCAGTGCGCCGGGCTTGCAGTCGTTCGCGTTGTTGATCAGGATGTCGATTCCGCCGAACAGTTCGACGGTACGGTCCACTGCTGCAGTGATGTCGTCCTTCTTGCTGACGTCACAGACGACTACCTCGCCGCGGGCACCGATGTCGGCGAGAAGTCCACAAGTTGTGTGGAGCTTGGATTCGGTGCGACCGGCTACCGCGATCTCGGCACCTTCCTTGGCCAGGGCCAAGGCAATGCCTTGGCCGATTCCCTGACCTGCACCGGTGATGAGTGCAACTTTGCCGTCGAGCTTGCCCATGTGATTGCTCCAATGTCCTTTTGCGGGAGGGGACTGGTCGATTCTGGTGACTGCCGGTGTTGGTCGTCTACACTCAACGAACTAAGCAACCAAGCATTTGCTTGACCCTATGACGACCGACACTGTCGCGTCAATCACACTGGGCGGCAAATCGGCTCGGCCCCAACAGCAGGAAGGCTCCACCGTGACACTCCCCAACCCCGTCGATTTCAGCGGACGCTCGGTGATCGTCACCGGCGGCACCAAGGGCATCGGCTTTGTCATCGCCGAAACCTTCCTCGCTGCCGGAGCAAACGTGCTGGTCTGTGGCCGAAACGAGCCGGAAAAGCTGCCGTCGGCTGACGGTCGAACCGCTGCGTTCAAATCCACGGATGTCCGTGATCCCGCTGATGCCGCAGCGCTCGTCCAGGATGCCGTTGATCGCTTCGGTCGCCTCGACGTTCTGATCAACAACGCCGGCGGCTCCCCCGACGCCGACGCAGCCACCGTTTCCCCTCGTTTCGTGGAGAAGATCGTGGCCCTGAACCTGCTGGCACCCTTCAACGTTGCCCAGGCTGCAAACGCAGTCATGCAGACGCAGGACAACGGCGGCGCCATCATCAACATCGGCAGTGTCTCGGGCATCGACCCACAGCCCGGCACCGCGGCATACAGCGCCGCCAAGGCCGGACTGTTGGTCCTGACAAAGGCTTTGGCGCTCGAGTGGGCACCCAAGGTTCGCATCAACCACATCACGACCGGCTTGATCCGCACGGAAGCCGCCGCAGAGGTCTACGGCCCCGACGGCGGAGCAGCCGTAACCGAAATCATCCCGATGGAGCGCATGGCCGTACCGTCGGATATCGCGAATTCCTGCCTGTTCCTGGCAAGTTCACTCTCGTCGTACGTCACGGGAACCGACATCGCCGTCCACGGCGGCGGCGAGTACCCGGCCCGATACCTGGCAACCCACCCCGAGCTGTTCACGCGCACCAGCTCGTAAGACCGTATAAACAAGGAAGTCCTCGAGCAATCGCTCGAGGACTTCCTTGTTTCGTGTGAACAACTGCGGGGCGCGACGGGGAGGTCAAGCGCCCCGCAGTTGAGTCTGGTACCGGTCAGCGAGCGGAGAAGCTCACTCGCGCACCGGAAATCGCTACCTGACCATCCTTGTGTACCTGGAATGCCAGGTCGTCGGGAGTTCCCCAGGCCACGATGGACGGCGCTTCACCCGGATGGATGGCCGCGGCGAAGCGACCCTCGAGGCTGACGAGGTCGGCCGGATGCACTCCGGCGACCCGAGCCAGTTCGAGTGTGCTCGCAGCCAACGTGCACAAGCCGTGCATGATCGGACGCGGCTGATTGATGCGCGCTGCGGCCGCGGGGTCGATGTGGATGTGGTGCATGTCGCCCAGGAGTCGGTACATCGCGGTCTGGTTCTCTGCTGTGGTCAGCACACCGGTCAGCGACGGCTCACCAGTCGGCTCCGCGGGACGCGACGGTCCGCGTTCTCCGCCGAATCCACCAGCGCCGGGAGCAAAAAGTGACCAGGTCGCGACGAAGTACTCGCACTCGACCTTCACCTCGAACACCGCGGCGGCGCCCTTGTCCCACACCTCGCCGACCGAAGCCTTCAACGTCACTTCACCGCTACGCGGCAGCGGGGCAAGAACTTTCAGTTCCTGCGAGCCGTGCAACGCCGTCGAGGTGTCGAAAGCGCCCGCTGAACCCAGAGCGTCCGGGGCCCACTGCGCCAGCGTCAGAGCAAACGTCGGCAGTACCCGAAGCTGATCCTCGAAGACAAGGTCCAGCTCGGTTGCCTTGGCGCCCACGGCAAGTGCGTACAGGATCGCGTCGCGCTCGGTGTAGGCGACGGTACGGGTACCGAGGTCCGCTCCGCGCCAATCGCCGGCGGTCTTCGTTGTTTCCGAAGTAGTCACGTTCAATTCCTCTCTCACACAGCGCCGAGAATGAGACCACTGGTGGGTACTGCTGTTCCGGCAGTGACCAAGACGTTCTCGACACCCTCGGGCTGATTGGTCGACGTACCGCGAATCAGTCGCACACCTTCGGCAACGCCGTTGACACCGTGCAGGTACGCCTCGCCGACCTGACCACCGTGAGTGTTCGCCGGCAAGCGTCCACCGATCTCGAGATTGCCCTCGCGGATGAAGTCCTTCGCCTCGCCGGGCTTGCAGAAGCCCAGTTCTTCGAGCTGCGGAAGCACCAGCGGCGTGAAGTGGTCGTACAGGATCGCGGCGTTGATGTCGTCCGGCGTCAGGCCACTCTGGCTGTACAGCTGACGACCGACCAAACCCATCTCCGGAATACCCGTGATGTCGGGGCGGTAGTAACTGGTCATCATGTGCTGATCCTTGCCACTGCCCTGAGCGGCGGCCTTGATGAAAGCCGGCTTGTTGGCCAGATCCTTGGCGCGTTCAGCGGAGACGACGACGAGCGCCTGGCCACCGTCTGTTTCCTGGCAGCAGTCGAGCAAGTGCAGCGGCTCGGCGATCCAGCGGGAATTCTGGTGATCCTCGAGCGTGATCGGACGCTCGTAGAACCAGGCAGCCGGGTTGTTGGCGGCGTGCTTGCGCGCCACCACTGCAACTCGGCCGAAGTCCTCACTCGTCGCACCGTACTGGTGCATGTAGCGCCGGGCGAACATAGCGACCCACTGAGCGGGAGTCGACAGACCCTGCGGGGTCATCCACGCATACGCCGCACGGTCCGCAGTGGTCGCCATCGGGCGATCGTGCTGGCCCAGACCGTAACGCTCACCGGATCGCTCGTTGAAGGCGCGGTAGCAGACAACGACATCGGCAACGCCCGTCGCAACGGCCATCGCTGCCTGCTGCACGGGTCCACATGCAGCGCCACCGCCGTAACCGATGCGAGAGAAGAACGTCAGCTCACCAAGACCGCAGTTGCGGGCAACGATGGCTTCGCCGTTGGTTTCCGCGGTGAACGTGGAAAGTCCGTCGACCTCGGACGGTGCGATACCCGCGTCCGCGAGTGCGGCGACGATGGCCTCACACGCCAACTGCAGTTCCGTGCGGCCGGAGTTCTTGGAGAACTCGGTCGATCCGATGCCGACGATGGCAGCGGCTCCCGAGAGTGGGCTGATCGCCATCAGGGCCTCCCCTCTTCCTTGAAAGCGACTGTGACGGTGCCGGATGCATGGTTGCCGAGGCTGTTCGCGCCCTGCACCTTGACCACGACAACACCGTCTTCCTTGGACACGACCTCACCGGTCATCGTCATGGTGTCACCCGGGTAGTTGGGTGCGCCGAGACGAATGGCGATCCGACGCAGGGTCGACGCCGATCCGGCCCAGTCGGTGACGTACCGGCCGACAAGACCGTTGCTCGTCAGGATGTTCATGAAGACATCCTTGGAGCCGCGTTCCTGCGCCAGGCTCGGATCGTGGTGCACGTCCTGGAAATCGCGGGTGGCAATAGCGGTCGCGACGATCAATGTGCGGGTCAGCGGGATCGCCAACTCGGGGAGAGCCTCGCCGACCTCGATGTCCGCGTAGCTACGACCGACGAGAACGGTCATGCGAGCACCTCCACACCGGATGCAAGCTGCGCACCCAGACGCGCGAGGTCGGAGCTGGAACCGCCGAGGGTGGCAGCAATCTGCTTGCCCCACAGCAGGTGACGGTGAACCGGGTAGTCGGTGTCGACGCCCATGCCGCCGTGGACATGTGTCGTGCGATGCACGACGCGCTGTCCGCCGTCGGTGGCCCACCACTTGGCGACGAGTACCGAGGTGCCGAGATCCAGCCCCTCGGAAATGCGCCAAGCGGCCTGCCACAGTGTCACTCGCATCGCTTCGAGATCGATGTAGCAGTCAGCGAGCTGGTGGTTGACAGCCTGGAAGGTCGCGAGCGGACGGCCGAACTGCATGCGTCCGTTCAGGTAGGTGACAGCCTGCGCGACAGCGCCCGAACCGACACCCCATTGAATTGCGGCCAATGCCAGTTCAACTCGGTCGATCAGCCACGGCACCGTGGAACCGTCGGCAGCGCCGATGAGCTTCGCCGGTGCACCGGCGAAGGTGACGTTGGCGCAGATCTCCCAGTTGGTGGATTGTGTCTGTTCGAGCGTCACTCCTTCGGCACTCAGGTCCACCAGCAGCAATGCCGTACCGGTGGAAGTGGTTGCCGAAACGAGCGCGAGGTTCGCGATGTGAGTCATCGGCACAACGGCTTTCTCGCCGGTGAGCGTCCAGTTGCCGTCGGCGTCCTGCGTAGCCGTCGTCAGTGGGTCGCTGCCCGTGTACGGGCCGAATTCCTCGAGCCCGATCGTCAGGAATCGACTGCCGTCGGCGACACCTGGAAGAAGCTCGGCGCGAAGGGAATCGGAACCGAACTCGTTGATCGCCAACGCTGCGAGCGTTGTCTCCCAGATCGGTACGGCCGCAACGTGGCGACCCTGCTCCTCGAGCAGGGTGTACAGCTCGGACAAGCCGAGACCGCCGCCGCCGAACTCCTCGGGCAGGGCGATACCGAGCAGGCCCGTGGTCGCGAGTTCGCGCCACAGTTCACGGTCGACGCGCTCGCTGGAGAGTTCGATCTCCTTGGTGCGCTCGATCGTGGCCTTGCTGGTGAAGACCTCGTCGGCCAGTGAGCGAATTGCGTCCTGCTCTTCGCTGAAATTGAAGTCCATCAGTGCTCCTCGCGTGCGGCCGGCCGGAACGCGGGAAGCGTCAAATCCGGGTCGGCGTCGATCCAGTCAAGTTCCACGGGCATGTCGACCACGACATCTTCGGGCGCGATACCCACCATGTTGGCGATCAATCGGGTCCCCTCTTCGAGTTCGATGACCGCAACGATGAGCGGGTAGTCGAACGCATCGATCTTGGGGTGGTGATTGACCACGAAGCTGTACACCGTGCCACGGCCCGACGCGTCGATCGTGTCCCACTCGAGTGACTGGCACTCCCCGCACATCGGGCCGGTGGGATGACGCAACGTCTTGCAGGACGTGCAGCGCTGGATCACCAGACGGTGATCCTTGGCGGCTTCGAACCAGAAAGCGTTGTCCGCGTTGAGAGCCGGGCGCGGGCGCAGTGCACGCGGAGCTTCCGGAGCCTTGGCTTCCTGCGGCTTGAACCGCAGTGTCCGCCACCGCTGCGTGCCGACAACCTCGTCGTCGCCGTTGCGGTACGTCTTGAGCGTCGTGACGAAGTGTCCGACGCCCAGGCCGGTCTTCTTCTCCGGGGAGATCGATTCGATGACCTCCGTGTAGTTCACACGATCGCCGGGACGCAGTTCGGTGAGGAACTCCTGATCGGAATCGGTGGCCACGACGGAGCTGTAACCTGCTGCGTCGAGGGTGGCGATCAGATCGGTCCACACCGGCGACGGGTCGTTGCCTGCCATCTTGTCGGTGAACGTCCGCATGATCCAAACCTGGAGCATCTGGGCGGGAGCAACGACGCCGTCACGGCCCGTGGCGCGGGCAGCTTCGTCGTCGAGGTAGACGGGGTTGGTATCCCCCATGGTCTCGGCCCAATGGCGGATCATGGGGATGTTGACCTCGTCGGGTCCCCACGTCGTGGGAACCAAAGTCTGGCCGACAAAAGCGTCGAGTTGCGCCGAAATGTCGCTCACTTGACCCTCTTTTCGCGAACGAGACCCAAGCCGATGGTGCCGACCATGTCGCGCAGAACCTCGTTGACGCCGCCGCCGAAGGTGTTCACGACACCCTGACGCGAGATCTGCTCGATCTGACCGGCAAGCAGCGCGCCCGGAGACTCGGGGCGGATGCGTCCGGCGGAGCCGAGAATTCCCAGCAGGGTGCGGTAGACGTCGACGTGGGTTTCGGTGCCGTACGTCTTGGTTGCACCCGCATCGGCTCCGGAAAGCGTGTCCTGCGCCACGGCGGCCGTCATCTTCCAGTTCAGCAGCCGCATTGCTTCGAGCTTGGCATGTGTGCGCGCAAAGTCCTGCTGGACCCAGGGGATGTCGATGGCGCCGTTTTCCTTGGCCCAGTCCAGGACCAGGTTCCACAGACCGTAGGTACGGCCACCGATGGCCGCCAAGCCGATTCGCTCGTGGTTGAGCTGCGCCGTGATGAGCTGCCAGCCGCCGTTGACCTCGCCGACAACATCCTTCGACGGGACGCGAATGCCGGAGTAGTAGGTCGACGTCACCATCAGACCGCCGACGGTGTTGATCGGTGACCACTCGAAGCCTGCGTCCTCCGTGGGAACGATCAGGATCGAGATGCCTTTGTGCTTGGGGGCGTCCGCGTCGGTGCGGCAAGCCAGCCACACGTAGTCGGCAGTGTTGGCACCACTGGTGAAGATCTTGTTGCCGTCGACGATCCACTCGTCACCGTCGAGGACCGCACGGGTCTTGAGCGAAGCCAAGTCGGTTCCGGCTTCCGGCTCGGTGTAGCCGATGGCAAAAACGATATCGCCGGCCAGAATGCCGGGCAGGAAGCGTTCCTTCTGCTCTTCGGTGCCGTACTTCATCAACGTCGGCCCGACGGTATTGACCGTCACGAAGGGGAACGGCAGTCCAGCACGCTGAACCTCGTCGAAGAACACGAACTGCTCCTCGATGGAGCGTCCCTGGCCACCGAACTCCTTGGGCCAGCCGATACCGAGCCAGCCGTCCTTGCCCAGCAACTTCACGATTTCACGGAAGTACTCGCCGCCCACACCTTGTTCACCGGCAGCGCGGCGCTTCTCCTCCGGCAGCAGCGTCGCGAAATACGCGCGCAGCTCCTTGCGGAGCTCCTGCTGCTCGGGCGATTCCCTCAGATCCATCGCTGTTCTCCTATGGCATTCATGGCTGGCAACTCTTGGGCTGGACGCTATCCAGATGCACATCGGGTCGCTGAATATGTCTCGTTGAGCGGGAGGAACAAACATGAGCGCGGTCACATGCGCTGGGATGGGTGCATGGAATCTTCGGATCGCGTCGCACTCACCGACTTGGCTGCCAGATACGCGCAGGCTGTCGACAGGCGAAATCCCTCCGCTCTCGCCGCGCTGTTCACCGAAGACGCCAGGTTCGTCCTGCCGCCGGCGTTGAACGGCACCGACGCTCCGACGGAGATCCAGGGCAATACGGTAGTTGCGTCGTCGGTAGTCGACGCCGTCTCACACCTGCACTCGACGCGGCACATCGTGCAGCAGCAGGTCCTCGATTCGGACAGCGCCACCACTGCGCACGGCGAGGCGTACTGCTCCGCGCACCACATCTATCCCCGCGGCGACGGGTATCGGAACAACCGAATCGAGATTCGCTACCAGGACAGTTTCGAAAAGGTCGACGGAACCTGGCTCTTCTCGCGTCGCGAACTTGTTGTCGACTTCGCCGAAGACGTGCCGGTTATTCTGCTCGGCAAGTAGTGGCGAGCGTCAACCCGCAATCATGGCGATTGCTGTTCGCAGCCCACGACGCTTACCGGTCTGCGGATCGACGCCGAACACTTCCTTGATGCCACCCCGGACGCGAAACTTCAATTCGGAATGCGTTTCCGGTGCGTCGTCCTGAGAGGCCGAGAGAAACCTGTTGGGAAGCGACAACTTCCAGATGGTGCGCAGTGTCAGTCCGTATTGCTTCCACAACGGGCCTGTGGTGTACGGAAGATCGTACTTGTCACATAATTCACGAAGGGGCACAGCGATTTCCGAGTATCGATTGCTCGGTAGGTCGGGAAAGCAATGATGCTCGATCTGATAGCAGAGGTTGCCGCTCATGAATGCCATGATCGGTCCGGCATGAAAATTGGCCGATCCCAGCATCTGCCGTAGGTACCATTGCGAGCGCGATTCGTTCTCGAATTCCTCGAGTGTGAACTTCTCGGCTCCGTCCGGAAAATGCCCGCAGAAGATGACCGCGTAACTCCAGTAATTGCGAATGAGATTCGCAACGATATTTGCCGTCAGTGTGGTCTTCCATGCTGGACCGGTCAGAGCCGGGTACAGAATGTAATCCTTGGTCACTTGCCGTGCGATCTTCTTGCCGACTTCCTTTGCCATCTCGGATTTGTCCGACCACTTCACCTCCCCTTTACGGAGCTTGTCCGTCTCCAGATGGTGAAGCGCCACTCCCCATTCGAACAGAGTCGCCAGCGCAAAATTGGTGATCGGCTGGAACAGATAGTCCGCGTGCCACTTCTGATCTCGCGTGACCCGCATGATGCCGTAGCCCACGTCATTGTCGAGACCGACGATATTGGTGAACTTGTGATGGGTGAAGTTGTGCGAGCGCTTCCAACCCGAAGATGGACAGGTGTTGTCCCACTCCCAGTTACTCGAGTGAATTTCGGGATCGTTCATCCAATCCCACTGACCGTGAATGATGTTGTGGCCGAGTTCCATGTTCTCGATGATCTTGCCCACCCCCAGCAGCGCTGTCCCCAGAATCCACGCAGGCTTCTTCTTGCTGGCAAACAGGACAACACGACCGGCCACCATAAGAGAGCGTTGAAACGCGATAGTTCGCTGAACGTATCGAGCGTCGCGCGCACCGCGCTTCTCCTCGATGTCGAGCCGAATAGCATCCAGTTCACGCCCGAGTGCCTCGACATCTTCCTCGGTGAGGTGCGCATATTCCTTGATATCGGTGATCGCCACTGTGCTCTCTCCTGTCGCGGGGCCGGTTCGTCGGACGGTACCCCCGAGAATCGCCGGTGAAACGTCTGCTCGCGCTATACGTGCGTCACCGCGGAATCTGTGCCAGCATCAATGAGCGTGAGCCCCGACAACCAGATCACCATCCGAACTGCCACTGAAGCCGATTGGCCGGCAATCCAGTTGCTCGACTCCACGGGGTTCGGATTCCACCCGTCGACAGCCGACAAAACACTCACCCGCACGCTCTACCGCCCCGAAGACATCGTTGTCGCGACCGAGGGTGATCAAGTGGTCGGGCTGGCCATCGAGTTCGACATGGAATTCACCGTTCCCGGCGGGCATCAGCTGCCGACTCGGGGAATCACCTGGGTATCCGTCGCCCCGACGCACCGTCGCCGCGGGATCCTGCGCTCGATGTTCGTCCGGCTGCACCAACACATCGCGTCGACCGGCGCTCCCCTGGTGGCTCTGACGGCCAGCGATGCGCGCATTTACAACCGGTTCGGTTACGGCCCCGCAACCGTCAGTGAGAGCATCACGATCGATCGACGTTCTGCCGATTTCCGCCGCGAAGCTCCGACCGGCAGCGGTGTGCGGATCACCGACGCGCAGACCGCAGCCACGCTGCTGCCGGCAATCTACGACCGCTGGCGCCTCGTCACTCCCGGCGCTCAAAGGCGTCCCCAGGCGCATTGGGATTTCACTTTTGCCGACCCGTCGGACCATCGAGCCGGCGCGTCCGGACTGTTCTTTCTGACACATCCCGACGGCTACGTTTCCTACCGGCACCGACGCGACGGCTCCGACAGCGTCGTCGATATCGCCGAGTTCGTTGCGATCGATGTCGACGCGTATGCCGCGTTGTGGCGGACGA
Organism: Rhodococcus sp. NPDC056743; assembly: GCF_042790355.1. Lineage (NCBI taxonomy): Bacteria > Bacillati > Actinomycetota > Actinomycetes > Mycobacteriales > Nocardiaceae > Rhodococcus > Rhodococcus sp. NPDC056743. The sequence goes on from NZ_JBHTZI010000014.1 coordinate 144,718, forward strand.
TGTGCGGACTCGATCTGGTGACCCGTATCGAGGCCGAGCAGCATCCTGATGATCCGCTGCGATTGATGCTGACGGACTACCGCTCGGTCCGGACAACGCGTCGATCCGACCGTCTGTGGATACGGATCATGGACGTTCCAGCGGCGCTCGAAGCTCGAGAATATGCCGCTGACCTCGACACCGTCATCAAGATCGAAGATCCGTTCCTCGACGCGGGAGGCACATTCGCGCTCAGCATCCGTGGTGGAAAGGCCACCTGCCGGCCTACGGACGCCGACGCCAGAATCACGATGCCGTCCGATGTCTTGTCCAGCATCTACCTGGGTTCGCATCAGGCCCGAATCTTCGCGGCAGCAGGCCGTGTGCAGGCCTCGACCCCTCAGGAGATACGGGACATCGACATTGCTTTCGATACCACGCGCCCCGCGGTAATGGGATATGGTTTCTGACTTTCCGAACGCTTCGGCGCGAGCGATTTTTATGCTCAACGGCACCAACCCGGTTAGCCTCGACCAATGGCGTTTGTAGGAAAACTGGTCAATTGGCTTCCTGAGAAGATTCTCGTGCGGGTTCTGCCACACGCGGAGATGCTCAAGTTTCTGGTGGTCGGCGGCATCGCCTTCATCGTCACCACCGTGCTGTTCTTCGGTATCAAGTGGACCGTTCTGCCGCAACATCCGGTTACCGCCAACATCATCGCAGTCCTGGTTGCGACAGTCCTGTCGTACGTCTTGAACCGTGAATGGTCGTTCGCAGAGCGTGGCGGGCGCCAGCGCCACCACGAAGCGGCTCTGTTCTTCATCGTCGCCGGTATCGGCTTGGCCATCAACCAGGTGCCGCTCTGGATTTCGAGCTACGTTTTCGACCTCCGCCAGCCCAATGTCTCCGTGTTGATGGAGAACTTCGCCGACTTCATCAGTGGATCCATCATCGGAACCCTGCTGGCAACGGCTTTCCGTTGGTGGGCGATGCGCAAATTCGTCTTCCCGGAAGAATCCACGAATGGCGAAATGATCCTCGATGCAGAAGCGACGGACGCTCCTTCACTCGACTGACTCCGGCAGCAACCGGGGAGCATCACTCACCAGCGAACTTCGTCAATATTTGCACTATTCCAACCTTCTCGAAAGGTGCAAATAGACCCGAATCTTTTGTGTAGCATTTCGGCCGTCAAAGCCTTTTCGGAATTGTTTCCGAAAAGGCTTGGTTCTCGCCGCACAAAAGAATGGAATCACAATGAGAGAGACTGTGTTTTCGTACATTTCGGGGGAATCGTCAACAAAGAATCGGCATTCGAAACAGACCGTTTGTTATCTCATCGCAGTCATTGTCATGTCGATGGGAATGCTGGTGTTTTCACCGCCCACCGCGGATGCCACAGTGATCGGCGCGGTCAAGACACCAAACGGGCGATGCCTGGAGAACAAGTGGGGCGTGACGTCGGACGGTAACCCGGTGCAGATCTACGACTGCAACGGCAGTGCTGCGCAGATCTGGAGCACTGAAAGCGATGGAACTATTCGCGTACAGACAAAATGCCTGGGCCCGCAAGGTGGTTCCCTCGTGGCAGGGACCGCCCTGGTCATATCGAATTGCACCGGCGCGACATTCCAACGATGGACTTCCGGGCCAGGAGGCACGGTTCGAAGCCAGGTCAACGGACTCTGCGTCGAGAATCGCGGCGGCATCAACGCAAACGGCAATCCCGCTGTGGTTCAGGTATGCGATGGGACGCCGGCCCAGAATTGGTCTTACACAGGTGCCGTCGTGACGCCGCCGTCTCCGTCCGGGGTTTCGGTACCGGTCGGCAATCTCAACGGATGGCGTCAGATCTTCTACGACGACTTCACCAAAGATGCTGCGCTGGGAACCTGGGCAAGTACTTGCGATCCCAACAAGATCGTCTATACCGGTGCGCAAGGACAAAAGTGGCGAGCCTACCCGTCTTGCTATCTCGATACGTACCAGAAGCGACCGTATCGCTCCGATCAAGTTCTCAGCGTCAAGAATGGCGTGCTCAATTTCAATCTGCACAATGTCAACGGACAACCAGCAGGAGCAAGCCCGTCACCCGTCATCAACGGCCAAAATCAAAATCAGACCTACGGCCGTTATTCAGCCAGATTCAAGGTCGATAATCCAAACCTCAATGAGTATTACGTCGCCTGGTTGTTATGGCCTCAGTCCGAGGTGTGGCCACGCGACGGTGAATTCGACTTTCCCGAAGGCGGCTTGGCAGGCACCGCCGGCGGCTTCCATCACTACTCCGGTGAGGGATCGTGCGTGGGCGGATGCCAGGAACTCGCGACAGATATCGGAGCACGGTTCACCGACTGGCACACATACACGATCGAGTGGTCGCCCGGCCGGATCAAATATCTACTCGACGACCAGGTAGTGCTGGAAAGCACCTCATGGGTTCCGTCGACGCCGATGCGCTGGCAATTGCAGACCGAGACAAAGGGCACCGGAACCAGCAACGGGAACCTGATGCTCGATTGGGTCTCGGTGTACGCCTACGACACGAGCGCACGGCCGTAACCTCAAACGCGAGAAGGTCCGCGCGCCACTGGCACGCGGACCTTCTGCAGGTGAATTCCGATGCGGAACTAGCTCAGACCACCGAAAACAACGACGAGGCTGTTCACGGTGTTCGTGAGCGACTCGAACACGCCCTTGAGAACGAGGTCTGCACTGCCGACCGGGATCATCAGAATTGTGGAAAGGGAACCCATTGTGTGCCTCCATGATTGACCAGGCCGAAGGAACGGCCCGCAAAGAAAAGTTGATCGCGCTCGGATAGAGCGCAGTGTGAAGTGCGGTGGCGACTACCGAGAGTCACCGCAGTCCGGGCGCGCTATCAGCTACCGAACGCTCCACCGAGCACACCGAGGAGGTACTTGAGTGCAGCCAGTGACTGGCTCTGAGCGAGAAGATCCGAGATCGATCCCATGTGAAACTCCTTATGTGAAAATAATGTGAAGCGGGTTGCTGTACTTGCATTTTCGCTGACATAGGACAGCAAAAAATGCCCGTGCCCGAGCTGTTCACCCAAGCACCATCGGATGCTAACACCGCGATCGAGTGCTGTGGGGTGCTACGAATTTGCTCTCGGTTCGTCAGGCCGCAGCCCGGATCACCACCACGTTCCGAGTGCCACCGGTTCGACGCCGCCGAGCTTCACTCCGTCTTCTGAAGCGTCGCCATCAATTTCGGACCGTCGACAACCCGGCCGAGAAATCGGTCGGCGTCGGGATCGGTTGCCAGCCAGACTGCGGCCGCGGCCGGAACCGACGCCGGTGTGGCTGCAAATCCTGCGTCCACGATCGCGTCCGAGCCGCCGCGAGCCTTACCTGATTCCGTGATCACAAACCCCGGACTCAGATTGAATGCCTTGATTCCGGCGCCGCGGTACTCCGCGTTGATCGCACCGGCGATGCGTCCGAAGCCGGCCTTCGACGCGGCGTACGACAAGCCCCAGCCGCCTTCACCAGGAGGCGCCGGTGGGTCCATGGTAGCCGAACCGGATGCGAGGCCGATGACAACACCGTTGCCGCTCTTCACCATCGACGGCAGGACCACCTGGACCAACGCGAGTTGGTGGAGATAGTTTCCGATAACCATCGCCTGCGCATCGTCGATCTCGATGTCGAGAATCCGGTCCATGTTGCCGACTGTCTGTGCGTAGGCGTTGTTGACCAGCACATCCACCCGGCCCCACTCGCGCAGGACCTGCTCCCCGGCCGCAACAACCGATGCCCGATCGAGCAGATCCATCGGAACCGCCAATGCCCGCACGCCGCAGGCCTCGATTTCGGCCACTGTCGTCTCGAGGCTTCCGGTAACCGGGATAACCTGCTCGCCGTCGCGCGTTCGCGGTGCCGCGCGGCCTTCACCTTCACGGACAGTGCGGGCGGTGATCGCGACGTCGAACCCGGCGCGCGCAAACGCCAGCGCGCACTCGCGGCCGATACCGCGAGAAGCGCCGGTTACCAGCGCTACTCGGTTCACAGGAACCTCGAACGGCCGTGAGTCTCGAACTCCTTCTCGAGGCTTTCGATGTCGGCTTCTGTCATCAGCGTGTACTCGGGAGCGCCGCGACCCACCCAGTGGTACACGGGCTCATCGCTGCGCCAGCGATCGACCTGAAGGTCACGCTTGAGCACCTTGTTGGAACCTGTGACGGGCAGGTTGGTTGACACGCGAATGAAGCGCGGCGCCGACTTGGTTCCCAAATCTGCCTGTGCGGCAAGGTAAGCGGCAAACTCGACCGGGTCGAAGTCTGTCAGATCCGCAACCTCGATGCCCGCCATGACCTGATCTCCCGAGCGCGGGTCCGGAACGGCAAACACACCGGTTGCGATCACCTTGGGGTGGCGGCGCAGGATGTGCTCGATCATCAGAGCCGACGTGTTCTCACCGTCCACGCGGATCCAGTCGCCCTTGCGTCCGGCGAAGTAGATGAATCCTGCTTCGTCGACGTAACCGAGATCGCCTGTCCAGTACCAGCCGTCACGGATCTTCTCCGCCATGGCGTCTTCGTTCTTGTAATAGCCCTCGAACTTCTGCGAACCTGCCTTGTCGACCATTTCGCCGATGGACTCGTCCGAGTTGAGTACGTGACCGTGCTCGTCCAGGATCGCGCGGGGACGCTCTTCCTTCGTGTCGGGATTGACGATGACGATGTTCTCGTTGGCCGGACGTCCCAGCGCTCCCGCAGGCTGATTCGGATCGAGGACCACCGAACCGGCCCCCTCACTCGAGCCGTAACCCTCGAAAAGCTGTGCGCCGAAGCGGCGAATGAACTCGGCTTTGTCACCCGGCGACGCTTCGGTGCCAAAACCGTGCGTGAGGGTGTTCTCGATGTCGTCGGACTTTTCCGGCGTCGCCATCAGGTAGCCGAGCGCCTTCCCGACGTACGTGAAATACGTTGCGCCGTAGTACCGAACGTCCGGCATGAAACCCGAGGCCGTGAACTTACGGACGAGGCAGACAGTAGCGCCCTGTGACAGCGCGGGAGCCCACAGCGCCATCAGTGCGTTGCCGTGGAAGAGCGGCATGCAGCAGTAGCAGACGTCGTCGCGATCGATGTCGTACTTTGCGCAGTTTGCATACGCCAACCGGGTCAGACGTCCCTGGCTGCATCGCACAGCCTTCGACATACCGGTTGTTCCGGAGGTAAAGAGGAGAAGGAAGAGTGTCGACGCGTCGACACCCAGGTCGATCTGTGGCGTCTCGACGCGATGCGCAGCAACAGTTTCGGCGTACGACGCGTCGTCGACGAGGATGAAGCGGTCTTCGGTCAGACCGAGGTCGAGACCCGCGAGCTTCTCGTGGCCGGCCTTGTCCGTGACGATCATCTGGCAATCGACGTATCGAACCTCGGCTTCGAGCTCGGCTCCACGGCGAGTCGGGTTGATGCCGACGATCGTGGCACCCGTCAGCGCGGCGCCGCCGAGCCAGAACAGGAACTCGGGCTCGTTCTCGAGGAGAACACCGATGTGGAAGGGACCAGGTGCGCGAAGCGACTTGGCGTACGAACCGCGGGCAGCACTTTCATGGACAACTTCGTCCCACGTCCAGTCCTGAGTGCGCGTCCGCAGACCCAGATGCTGATCGCCCACACGATCGATCAACATCTGTGCGACGTCCTCACGCTGCGGAGTGGCAACGGAACTACTCGTCGGTGCTTCGGTGGCGGTGTTCGTCATCGTGATCCTGTGTCCTACTCGAGAGGGGAAGGAATTCGTGTGCGCTCACGCTCATTCCTTCGGCTGCGATTCTTTCGGAACGCTAACTGCGCGATATGGGAGCAACGCGCTCAGTCTCGCTCAGTGGTAACCGCCCCACAGATAAGATTGTCCCGTGACATTTTGTGACGTGAAAAGCGCCACAATACGAAAGGCCAATCCATGACTGCCCCCGCAGATCCGCAGTTGCTCCTGGACCAGGCGGTCTCGCGCCTCACCGGTCCCGGTGGGCCGTTCGAGATCGTCGAAGAAGAGGTTCTCGGCACCGTCATGCCCGTGATGAAGAATCGCGGACATGCCATCGGTGAGCTCATCTCCGCGTCTCGGGCCTGGGGCGACGGCGACTACCTGGTCACCAGTAACCGTCGTATCTCGTTCACGGAGCACGCCGACGCCGTAGCCGCGCTCGCGACGGCTCTGCGTGACAAGTTCGGCGTCCGCAAGGGCGATCGGGTGGGAATCCTCGCGGCCAACACCCCTGAATGGGTCATGACCTTCTTCGCGGCGCAGGCGCTCGGTGCCATCGCTGTCGGCCTCAACGGCTGGTGGGTTCCTCGCGAGGTGTCACACGGCATCGAGCTGTCGAGCCCGAAGGTGCTGGTGGTCGACGCGAAGCGCGGCGCAGCGCTTCCTGAGTTGCCGTCAGACGTCACGGTTCTGACCATGGAAGAGGATCTGCCCGCGCTCATCGCCGAATACGCCGGCGCCGATGTGCCCGCCGTGGACATCGACGAGGACGATCCGGCTGTCATCCTGTTCACCAGTGGCACCAGCGGCCGGCCCAAGGGCGCGCTGCACTCACACCGCAACGTGATGGCTGTTGTCGATTACCACAAGTACAGCGACGCTATCGGCGCTGCATTCACGGGACGCGAGTACGACGGTTCCAAGCCCAGCCCGCTGCGCTACCTGCTGACGTCTCCCCTGTTCCACATCGCGAGCCTCCACAACCTGGTCATCCCGCGCCTGGCAACTGGCAGCGCCGTGGTCATGACCGAAGGCAGCTTCGACGTGGACAAGGTGCTCGGCCTGGTCGAGCGCGAACGAATCACGAACTGGGGCGCCGTTCCCACCATGGCGTCGCGGTTGCTCGAGCACGGCAACATCGGCAAGTACGACGTTTCGTCGCTGACTGCTTTCTCGCTGGCATCCGCACCGTCGTCACCGGCGTTCAAGGAGCGTCTCAAGGAGCAGGTGCCGTTCGCGCGCAACGCCCTCGTCGACAGCTACGGTCTCACCGAGTGCAGCACGGCCATCGCCGTCGCCGTGGGAGCCGAACTCGAAGAATTCCCCGGCACTCTCGGACGCCCGATCATCACCGTGTCCATGGAAATCCGTGACCCCTTCGGTGAGTGGCTCCCCGACGGCATCGAGGGCGAGGTCTGTGTACGCAGCCCGTTCGTCATGCTCGGATACTGGGAAAACGAAGAGGCTACCGCTTCGGCAATTTCTTCCGGACGTTGGCTCCGCACAGGCGATTTCGGTGTCATCGAGAACGGTCGACTCCGTCTGACCGGCCGCCGTTCCGACCTCATCCTGCGTGGCGGAGAAAACGTCTACCCCACCGAGATCGAGCAGACCCTCGACGAGCACCCCAACGTGATCGAGTGCGCCGTCATCGGTACACCTCACGCGGACCTCGGCCAGGAAGTGTCAGCCGTCGTCGTCCTGCGTCCCGGCTCGACCACCACAGAAGAAGAACTCCGGGAATACGCTGCCGAGCGCCTGTCCTACTTCAAGGTGCCGTCGAAGTGGCGCATCACCAGTGATCTGTTGCCCCGCAACGCAACCGGAAAGATGGTTCGCCGCGAGATCACGGTATGACCGAAGAGCTGTCACGGATCGTCGCCGAGTCGGCGATCCGTGACTTGCTCTGCGAATACACGCACCTGATCGATCAGGGCAGGTTGCGTGAAGTAGCAGCACTATTCGCGCATTCCGATTACGGCCAGTGCGGACCCGACGGCGTTGCCACCACTGTCATTTCGTCCGACGCCGACGCTGTGTTTGCGGCGTGCACCGGCTTCATCCGGATGTACGGCACTCCCCCGACCCCGAAAACGAAGCACCTGTTGACCAATACCCGCGTGTCGGTCGACGGGAACGTGGCCGCGGCGCTGTCTTACATCACGGTCATACAGGGCACCGAAGATTTTGCCCTGCAACCGATTCTATCGGGTCGCTATTTCGATCGATTTACCTGCGTTGACGGATCGTGGCAGTTCAGCTCACGGCTTCTCTGCATGGACAGCATGGGCGAGTTGTCAGCTCACGCCAACCGATCACTCTGAATACACCTCGCAGCACCTTCTACGGGAAGACGAACGATGTTCAAAGCAATCGCATTACTCACTCGTAAGCCTGGACTCTCGAGGGAAGAGTTCATCGACTACTACGAGAACAACCATGCCCCGCTGATTACCGAAACCTTCCCGCAGATCATCGAATACCGCCGGAACTTCCCCGATCTCACTCAGGTTCTGCGCACCGCGGAAACCCCCGACCCGACATTTGATGTCATCACCGAAATGTGGTTCCAGGACAAGGACGGGTACGCCGACATGCTGGCCACTCACGCTCGACCAGAGGTCGGCAACCGCATCCGAGCCGACGAAGCCAACTTCATCGATCAGACCAAGATCATCCAATTCGTCGTCGACGAGTGCCAGCTGCCGCAGAGCTGAAACTCGCCTGTCGTTCCCGTAGATCGTCGAAAAGGACTTCTCCGCATGGAAATCGGTGTCAACGTATTGGGCCTCGAAGCATTGTTCGAGGGAAAGATCAGACCGGTCCTCGATTTTGCCGCTGCCGCCGATCGCGTCGGGGTCGACTTGATCTGCACGGGCGATCACCTCGGGTTCAATGCCGATGCCCATGCGCAGCGCGTCAGCGAACACAACTTCCTGTTTCCACTCGATCATCCTTGGTACGAGCCGATTTCACTGCTCTCGTCCATCGCTGCAGTCACCGAACGCGCTCGCCTCGGAGTGTCTGTTCTGATCGCAACGGTTCGCCCACCGGCACTGCTCGCCAAACAGGTCGCCACCCTCGACGCGCTGTCGGACGGACGGGTGACCATGGGCTTCGGAGTCGGCTGGCAGGAAGCCGAATACACCGCCACGAACATGCCTTTCGACGCCAGGTTCGGGCGCATGGAGGAAACCGTCGCGGCGTGCCGCGAGCTCTGGACGCAGGCACCCGCCACCTTCAAGGGGCGCGACTTCGCCTTCGAGAACTATCACAGCATTCCGCTCTCCACCCAAGAGCGTGTTCCCGTCCTGTTCGGGTTCGGGCCCAGCCAGCGGAACTTCGACCGTGTCGCACGCGTCGCCGACGGCTGGACCGTCAATCCCGCCGACTTGGCCACCTTCACGGACAGTGTTGCACTGCTGCGCAACACATTCGAAGCACATGATCGCGATCCGGATACCGCTCGCGTGCAGGTATCCGCTTCACCGGTTCGTCGCGACAACGGAAGCGTCGACCTCGAAGCCACTGCCGAGAAAGCTCACGACTGGTCTGATCGTGGCGCCTCCGTTGTCGTCTTCCGGCCGGTCGTATTCGACTGCGCCGCCGAGGAATTACCGGAACTGCTCGACTGGATGATCAGCGTGAGGGAGGCCTGAAATGGAGCAATCGCTACAGGATCTGTTGGACAAGCAGGCTATTCGCGAAGTTGTCATGACGTATGCCCGTGGCATCGATCGGCTCGACTTCGATCTCGTTCGTAGCGCCTATCACCCCGACGCCATCGATCATCACACCGGATTCGACGGCAACATCGACGAGTACATTGCCTGGGTGAAGCCGAAGCTCTCCGCCATCGGCGGCACCATGCATCACATCGGCAACCACCTCGTCGAACTGCACGGTGATCACGCGATCAGCGAGGCCTACTCGATGTCTACGCACTGGGGCGGCCCCGAAGGCGTCGGGATGATCAACTTCACCAGCGGCGCACGCTTCATCGACCACATGGAGCGCCGAAACGGGCGTTGGGCGATCAAGGAACGCTGGGCCGTACGCGAATGGACCCGCTCCGATGAAGGCCGTTTCGTGAATCCCGAGAGCGCCGGCCCCCGCGGCCGGCGCGACGATTCAGATCCATTGGCCGCGTTGAGAAGAACTCTCCCACAACAATCTGCGTGAATCCGGTGTGTCTTCAAGCGACGGGTTCCGGCTACTCTTCAGTCTCTCTTAGCTGGTCACGCCCTCAGCATGCGCTGCGGCCGCGACGGCTTCCGCAACAGCGGTCGCCACGCGAGGGTCGAGAGGACTGGGGACGATCTTGTCCGCGGCCAACTCGTCGCCGACCACCGACAGGATTGCCTCGGCAGCAGCGAGCTTCATACCTTCGGTGATCCGACGGGCACCGGCGTCGAGCGCACCCTTGAACACACCGGGGAAGGCAAGCACATTGTTGATCTGGTTCGGAAAATCACTACGACCCGTCGCCACGATCGCCGCGTACTTCGACGCGGTATCGGGGTGAATCTCCGGGTCCGGGTTCGAGAGCGCAAACACGATCGACTCCGGAGCCATCGACGCGATGAGCTCCTCGGGGATCTTGCCCGCCGAGACACCGAGGAAGACATCCGCCCCGGCCAGCGCCTCGACAGCACCACCGTGAATGCTGCGCGGGTTGGTGCGCGCCGCCAACTCGGCCTTGATGTCGTTGAGATCGCCGCGCTCGCTGGAAATGATGCCCTTCGAGTCCAGCACGACGACATCACTGATACCCGCGGCGAGCAGGATGTTCGCACACGCGACACCCGCAGCACCGGCGCCGGAGATGACAACCTTGAGCGTGGTGATGTCGCGGCTCTGCACCTTCACAGCGCCCTTGAGTGCAGCGAGAACCACGATCGCGGTGCCGTGCTGATCGTCGTGCATGACCGGGCAGTCCAGTGCCTCGATGACACGCTTTTCGATCTCGAAGCAACGCGGCGCCGAGATGTCCTCGAGGTTGACCGCGCCGAAGCTCGGACGCAGGCGGATCAAGGTCTCGACGATCTCGTCGGGATCGGTGGTGTCGAGCACCAGCGGGATGGAATTGAGTCCGGCGAAGTTCTTGAACAGTGCGGACTTGCCCTCCATGACGGGCAGCGACGCGCGGGGTCCGATATCGCCCAGACCGAGAACCGCTGTGCCGTCACTGACAACGACAACGAGTCGGTTGGTCCACGTGTAACGGTCGGCAAGAGTCTCGTCCGCAGCGATAGCGCGGCTCACCTGAGCCACACCCGGCGTGTACGCGATCGACAGGGCGCGCTGCGTATCGAGCGGCGCGGTGGTCTCGACCGACAGTTTGCCACCGACGTGAGCGGCAAAGATTTCTTCGTCGGTCAGCTCGACCTTGGATACGTTGATGGCTTCAGTCACAAGGGACACAATGACACTCCTGAAAGATCGAGATAACTGACAAAACGATTCGGGCCGAACAAGACTGAGGCTCCTACCCGAAAGTATTCGTCAAGGACCAAGAAATGGGGCATGCTCTTCGACACTGTGCACGAAGGACACGCCCCATCTGGACAAACAAATAGTCAGATCGCGGGGTCGAGTGCGTACTTGGCCAGACCGGGCGCCCCTGCGAGAAGCGGTCCCAAATCCTTGATCATGCCTGGGCCGGCGCGCCATTCGCGGTATGCGGCATCTGCCTCGGCAGTAGACCATTTCTCGCAACACAGCCAATGCGTTTCGTCGTCGGCATCGATCAATACGTCGACACCTTCGCAACCTTCGAAAGCACGGGTTTCAGTCAAGATTCGTCCCACTACTTCGCGGGCGGTAGCAAGACTCTCTTTCTTGAGTCGCAGGTCCAGAATCGCGGAAATCGTCACAGCACACTCCTTGTTACAGCTTGGGTTGATTCGAATCAGTGCGGCGCCGAGCAGATTTGCCAACTTGCATCATGAGCTCGGCAGATTTCGGACTATCGGAAGCACAATCCTCGAAAGACGGTGCCACTGCATCCGAACACCGACAACCTTCCTCGAGAGGTCAGTAAAGGAACAACGGATTGATCAGGACACCCGTCGAGCGGTGGATCGCAGTCGGGGCCGCGACGACAAGGCCTGTCGAAGTATTCGTCTGTTTCAACGCGGACACGGCTGGACCGAGTAGGCAATTGTCCACAAGGCACAGACCGATGGCATAGATCAGGTTGTGCACTTCGAGAGAACCGGCCGGGTTGTTCCGGGCATCGTGGAAGTCCCACAGCACCAAGCCTGGATCTTTCGATGCGATCCAAACTGCACCGTCCTCACCGATACCTGGGCGCGCCACTGCGGCGGCGCCGCTCGGGTAGATATTTCCGGCCGCCTCATAGCGATCGCGCCCCTGGTAGATGATCAGCGCATCGCCAGGCTCGAGGGTGACCCCTGTCGCCGCGAGCGCTGCGTCCAGATCCTCGGCGGTAACGGGGTGTTCGGCATCGATCCACTCAACCCCTCGCGCTCCGGCAACATCGAGGACTACACCACGCGTGGCGATACCGTGGTTCGCCCACGCCACCATGGTGTCCTCGTCGGTCAGGGATGCCTCGGCGGGGATCGGTCCGTGCCACGACCCCTCGGCACCGATGTGCGCCAAACCGTCCATGTGTGTGTTGTGAACTCCATGGGCGTCGTACTTGATCACGTCACCGCCATGGGCCGAGCGCATACCGCGGACGCCGACCTGCACATCCAGTTCTACTGATCCGTGACCGGTCGGCATCTCGGCAAGCCCCAGCTTTTCCCACTGCGCTGCCTCGAGTTCCGCCACAGCTCGACCATCGGCCAGACGCCCGGGGCGGGTTTCCACCTCACGTTCGAGGGAGATGGCTTTGCCGAATCTGACTGTGGAGACGCCGCGTAGTCGGGCCGGTTCATCGATGAGGTCCACAGAGCCGCGGCACTGCACACCGTCCACGTGTCGGGATGAATCGTGCTGGTCCTTGATCTTACGGAGCCACGGGGCGAGGGGATCGGTTTCCAGGTCGTCGACTGTCATGCGTTCTCCATGTTCGTTTCCGAGGGGCAGAATCAGCTGATATTCATTCCGAAAGGGCAGAGCCAGGCTGACAACGACCCAATGCAGCGGTCGAGTTGCAAGTAGTCCTGAATCGAATCATCGTCACACACTGGGTATGTCGATCGTACATTCCGGTACTGTCGTTCGATTTTGTCACACATATTCGTCGAAATCGAAGAAACTGAGCGATTCAAACCCTTCAGGTCAATCTGAAACGAGCCTCTGGGTAGCCGAACTTCCCAGAGGTGTATCTGCCTGAACTGTGCCAGGTTTCGTCCCGACAGGCCGACTGTATCTCTTTTTGCAGACCCGAGTGCGATCCTCATTCCGCTAGCCGGAACGTCTCGTCGACCAGTCATCCACGATTCGGTTGGCTAAACGCAGACGGACAACGGGCAGCCACCAAATTCTCTGCTGGACAGGAATTACGGTATGGGAATCGATGCATTGTCGTACTGATGCATTGTCGTACTACAGCCCAGACTGTCCGGTCGACTGGTGGTGGTACCACACCAGCTGGAACACGCCGTGTCGGTTCGCTGATCAAAGACACGCTGCGACGTTGAGTCGACTACGAATGCACGCGCCTTTTCGAACCGCAGTGCTCCAATCGCATCGCGGGATTGTTCGCGGCTACTGGTCAAGACATAGCGAATGCGATACGCTCCGAATATGTCAAATACCCTTGGTGCCAATGGTTTACGGTTTGAACGCGAGGGTTCAATCGGATGGTGCATCATCGACCGTCCGGCTGCCAGAAACGCGTTGACCTCCGCGATGTACTACGGACTGAAGCGAGCAGTCCGTCTCGTAAATTCCGACCCGGATCTGTCTGCATTGATCATCACGGGAGTTGACGACGTGTTCGCACCCGGAGGAGATCTGGGAAGGCGATCAGATCCAGGAGACGCATTGCCGGAGGGACTTTCGAGTATCGATATAGTGCCCTTCCTGACTATTCGCGACAGTCGCGCACCCGTCATCTCCGCAGTCAACGGAATCTGCCAGGCCGGCGGACTTCTGATCGCGATGATGTCGGACATTGCTGTCGCGAGCGATAGGGCCACGTTCCGTGTTCCCGAACTTCTACGCGGTATACCGGACGCGACCTTCGCTGCCGTGTTACCGGCCCACATCGGAATTGCCGCAGCGCGCGACTTGATGTTTTCCGCGCGTAAGTTCGATGCGGCAGAAGCACTTCGGCTTGGCGTCATTTCTCGGGTTGTGCCGCATGAGAGTCTCCGAACCGCAGCTCTCGAGGCCGCCCGCGAGGTCCTGCAGACTGCCCCTGTGGCTCGAGCTCAAGTCAAACGAATGCTTAACGAGCGCTACGGATCGTTCGACTACGAAACCATGTTCGGCGCACTCGAAACCTCGCCAGAGCCACGTGAGGGCATGCAAGCATTCATGGAAAAGCGTGACGCGTACTGGATACCGGCGAACCTACCGAGCTGATACTAACTTCTCCGATACAGACTCTGATTCACACTACATGCATGGAAACAAGTTTCGAGGCCATCACGAGGATCTGACGATGGCCTCGAAACTTCTACCTACATAGAGACTCTGGAACCACGTGGTCGGTACTCAGTCACGCTTCGACGTTGAGGCCGAACCTTCGAGTGCGTCGCGCAAACCGTCGCCGAACGTTGAGAATGCCAGAACCGTCAGGACAATCATGATCGCCGGTGCAGCAATCAACTCCGGAGCTGTGTAGACATTGTCGAACGCCTCACGCACCATCGAACCCCAGGAAGTCTGTGGCGGCTGAACACCGAGTCCGAGAAAACTCAGACTTGCTTCGGCGACAATTGCGACTCCCGCCGAGAACGAAAGCTGAACCAACAGCGGCGAAGCCGCATTAGGCAACACATGGCTCCACAGCAGACGACCTTTGCCGCAGCCTAGTGCGCGAGCTGCCTCGATATACGTTTCGGTCGCCACCGATTCCGCAGCACCGCGCGACAATCGGTACAGCGACGGCGCCATGACCAGTCCGATCGCCAACATCGCATTGGTCAGACCGGGACCGAAGATTCCAATGATAGCGATGGCAAGAATCAAAGGAGGCAGAGACTGCAACGCGTCAGAGATACGACTGATCAGTCCTCCAGCCCATCCGCCTACCAACCCGGCGAACAGTCCCGTCGGAATACCTATCAGCGCCGCCACACCCACAGCCTGGACTACCGCGAGCATCGTGACACTGGCGGAGGCGAGCAATCGGCTGAGTACGTCACGACCGTAGACATCGGTGCCGAGCCAGTGTTCACCGGACATCCCCGCCAAGCTGTTACTCAGATTCTGAGAACTCGGGTCGTGTGGCGCAATCACGGACCCGAAAACCGCGAGCAACAACACCAGCATCAAGAATACCAAAGAGACCAGGGCCGGTATGTTCCTGCGCAACAACCGAAGTGGCCGGGAGGTCCGTAGCGTGTGCACAAAACGACCGCGACTGGAAGGGGGTGCCACCGCTACCGACTTCTCCAGACCCGTGACAATTGTGGTGTCGCTCATGAGAATTACCTTTCGAAAGCCGACCGGGTCAGACCCGGACCCGCGGGTTGAAGTAGCCATAGGCCATATCGACGATCAGATTGATAATGACGATCGCAACCGCCATGACCATGACGATGCCAAGGATCACTGGAATGTCCCGGCTGAAGACAGAGTTGACGGCGAGAGTTCCAAGCCCGGGTAGAGCGAATACGAACTCGACTGTCACCGCACCGGCGAATACCCGACTGACTTGCAGGCCCAGGACGGTCACGATTGGGACACCGGCAACCTTGAGTGCGTGCTTCAGCACAATCTGCTTGGACCGCAAACCCTTGGCCCGGGTCGTTCGGATGAAGTCCTTGGCAAGCGTGTCGACCATCGCGGCACGAGTCTGGCGCGCAACCTCGGCAGTGGAGATTGCAGCGATGGCGAGAGCAGGAAGAATCAGATGCTGAAGCCACAGCCCAAACCCGTCACTGAGCGGGGCGTATCCGGTCGCCGGAAAGACCTGTGCGGAGATAGCCAAGGTGATAACCAGGACCAGGCCGATGATGAAGGGTGGCACCGCCATTGCGATAGAGGAGACTGCTGTCAGCGCCCGATCAAGCAGGGAGTTTGCGCGCATCGCAGCAATGATACCGAGCGGAAGACCGACCAGGATCACGATCACCATTGTCACCACAGTCAATGACAGAGTGATCGGTATTCGATCTGCGAGAATTTGGGCGACGGATTGCGAACTGTAGAGCGACGTACCGAAATCACCGGTCATGATATGGCCAAGCCACTCGATATACCGAAGCAGCAGCGGCCGATCAAGACCCAGTTGTTCTCGCACAGAGGCAATCTCGTCCTGGGTTGCATTGTCACCGGCAAGGCCCGCTGCCGCATCACCCGGCATGAAGTCGACCAGCACGTAGACAAAGAAGCTCAGAAACAACAGCAGAGGAATCGCCGAGAGTAGGCGTTTGGTGAGCAAGTTGACCATCATGCCTCCAGCGTGGGAACAGAGCCGCTGCGACGTCGGGACCTCGGGTCCGGAGCGGCTGAGACCAGCGTCTTGGTGTACGGGTGCTGCGGATTCTCGAACAATTCCTCTGCGGTGCCGGATTCGACAACCTCGCCCCGGTACATAACCATGACGCGGTGGGCGAGAAACCTCACGAGCGAGAGATCATGCGAAATAAAAATATATGACAACCCTCGCTCCACCTGGAGATCGAGCAGAAGGTTCAAAACCTGAGCTTGAATCGAAACATCAAGTGCAGCCACAGGTTCGTCGCACACTATGAAGTCGGGATCAAGCGTGAGCGCGCGAGCGATAGCAATCCGCTGAAGCTGACCTCCAGAGAATTCGCGCGGATACTTGTCGAGTTGGTCTTCACGCATACCCACTCGCTGCAGAATCTCCACTACGCGGCGATCACGCTCTGCCCCAGCGATTCCGAAGTGAATTGATAAAGGCTCCCCAACGGCGTTGCGAATCGTCATATGAGGGTCGAGCGAGCTGAACGGATCCTGAAAGATCATCTGAGCACGTTGCCGAAAGGCCAACAATTCCTTACCTTTGAACCTACGCACATCCTGTCCGTCGAACCGGATCGTACCGGCATCGGGCTCGATCAGGCGAAGAACCTGACGTCCGATTGTGGATTTTCCTGCACCGGACTCCCCGACGATGCCGAGCGTTTCACCACGCGCAACTGTGAAGCTCACATCGTTGGTCACAATGGACCTCTCGGTCACACGGCCCAGAAGATTCCGCTTGGCCGGGTAAGACTTGTGCAATCCCGTCACTTCCAACAACGGCGTCATCCGGCTATTCCTCTCAGCTCAAGCTGGCCGTCGCGCACACAACGAACTGATCGCCCGGGAGCAATGCTCTCCAGCGTGATCGGTTCCGAGTCACACAGGCCTGCCTCTGCGTGACTGCAGCGAGTCTGGAACCGACATGTTTGTGGCCAGTCCCACGGAGCGGGCACCGCCCCGGGAATCGAGGACAGACGCGTACCTTTGACGCTTGGGTCCGGAATCGCTGCAAGCAATCCTTCCGAGTAAGGATGACGGGGGTCGTCGAAAAGATCGTCGATCAAAGTGGATTCGACAACCTGGCCTGCATACATCACAGCCACGCTGTCGCACATCTCAGCGACGACTCCCAAGTCGTGGGTGATAAACAGAATTGACACGTCGTACTCATGTTGCAGATCCTTCATCAATCGCAACATCTCCCGCTGCACCGTCACGTCCAGCGCTGTCGTGGGCTCATCTGCTATCAACAGCTTAGGCCGACATACCATCGCGATTGCCAGCATTACGCGCTGACACATGCCACCCGAGAATTCGTGCGGGTAGGACTTGGCACGGCGATGCGCATCAGGAATTCCTACTGCATCGAGCATCTCGACGGCGCGAGCAAACGAGTCCTTCTTCGACACGCCTTCGTGCCGACGTACCACCTCGGCGATCT
Organism: Rhodococcus sp. NPDC056743; assembly: GCF_042790355.1. Lineage (NCBI taxonomy): Bacteria > Bacillati > Actinomycetota > Actinomycetes > Mycobacteriales > Nocardiaceae > Rhodococcus > Rhodococcus sp. NPDC056743. Next base: position 162,457 of record NZ_JBHTZI010000014.1, read on the forward strand.
GGTCGCCGACTGTAAATGCCGGAGACAGGCTACGCCTGGGTTCCTGGAAGACCATCGACATGTCGATACCGCGAATGTCCGACAGTTCCCGCTCTGTCAGTCCGACAATTTCCCTGCCCGCGACTCGGATCGATCCGGACACCCGGCAACCGCGAGATGGCAGTAATCCCATTGCAGCCAAGGAAGTTACAGTTTTTCCGGATCCAGATTCTCCGACCAGACCGACCGCAGCTCCAGCCGGCACTCGCAACGACACGTCATCGACGACGCGGGTCCATCCATGATCGGTAGGAAATTCGACCGAGAGATTCTCGATCCGCAGGACATCGTCATCCGCCTCGTCGGGCAGCAACAACGGTAGATCAGTCGCCATGAACAGGATCTCCTCGGACCAGGCAAAGGACGATGGCTCAGCCATGCAGTCCAGACGTATCAAAACAGCAGAGGTAACGTGACTCACAACATACAGTACAAATAAGTGAACTTCTATATAGATGACAACTTAGTTATAGATTGACGAACCGCATACGCGAACCGCCTTGTCGCGCAATACCGCCACTTCCGTACCCTCGCACCCGTGCACATCGAGATCGACGGCCTACACCGAAGCGGGCCGAACCCTTCCAGCAGCGCTCGTGGGCGTGGTTCCCGAACCTATTCCCGGAGAACAATTCCGAAGGTCCTATCGCCTTGGTGGTGCTCCGATTGCGCTGGCGCTATTCAGGGGCGGATCCATGAACATCCGGAAGAAACAGCAGACCGACGGTGGCATACATCGAACTGCACTCGACAAGCCTGGCGATGCCGGCTGAGATTGTGCCGCATCGAAATTCGCGCGACACAACCTCATGACACAGTGGATTGCCTGTCGTTTATCGAAGCCGACTTATTTCGCTATACCGACGTAGCGCAGGTCCATCACCCCAGTGTAATGCGAGACACCCATATTGGCTGCACCAATTACGTTGTCCGAGAACGCAAACTGGGTACTGACAGCGCAGAGAAAAACATCGAATGCATTCTCGACCACAACAGCTGATGTCGCTTCCAGAGCAGCGGTGCGCTCAGCGTCCGACACGTTGGGATCGAAGGCCGGCACCAAAGACTCCCTGAACTCGACTGGCAGTGTTCCGGGAAATAGTCTGGGAACCGTGTAGTTGCGGTTGAGGAACTGCGCGGAACTCGGATCGCCCACCCGCACGTTCACGAGCGCCGGTTCGGCCTTTGCCGCGAACTTCGCAGTCATATCGACCAGATCTACCGGCTTGGCGCTCATCGTGACACCAATGTCCGCGAACTGCGCCTGCAGTGCGGCCGCTATCTCGTCCTGTGGTGATAGTCCTGCGCCTAGGAGCGTGTTGAACGTCAACCCGTTAACCCCGGCTTCTTCGAGCAAAGCACGCGCCCGGTCGGGATCGTAGGTGTAATCAAATGGCGGATCCGAGAGGTGCCCATCCGTGCCCTCGACGATCGGTTGCCCCGCAACCTGGCACTGACCACTGAGCAAGGACGAATTGATTCCCTCCCGATCGATCGCAAAGTTCAGCGCTTGACGGACGCGGACATCCGAGAATTCCGGGCTATCGGTATTCATCGTCATGGTGTAGAGCTGCGCAGGAGGGTACGAGAAGAATCCGTAGCCGGTGCCAAGAGAGGACGACTGCGGATACTGTCCGATCTTGGAGATCATCAGGTCTATCTGACCGGATCGCAGGGCATTCAAACGGGCGTTGTCGTCAACAATGCCTGTGATCGTGATCGTCTTCGACAACTGCGCCGCAGGATCCCAGTACCCTTCCCGACGCTCGTATGTTGCGGAGTCTCCCACTTTGACCGAGGTCGCGACATACGGACCCGAGCCCACCGGATTGACATCCAGATCCGGATTGTCGAGGGCCTTCGGGCTGATCAGTGAAGCTTCCACACCCGCAAGGACGTACGGCAGGTCGGCAGCGGGTCGGTTCGCGATGACCTTCACCCGCTTGGCATCGACTACTTCCACCGAATCGATCATCGAAAAGGTCGTCGCAACAGTCGATCCCGCCGCAGTCTTCGCATGATCCAACGTCGATTTGACTGCAGCCGCGTCGAGAACCGCCCCATCGGTGAACGTGACCCCGTCACGCAGGGTGAAGACGACCTCGCGGCCGTCTTCGGAGAAGTCCCACTCAGTCGCAACCATTGGGGCAATAGCGAGCGATCCTTCCTTGTCAACCATCTGCGTGAGCCTGTCGTACACCGGAGTCAAATATGGGTACGCTGCAGGAGCTGACGGCATCTTGTGGGGATTCAACGCTGGAGTCGGCACCGTATGACCGACACGGAGGTTGCCGTTTGAATCGGCGTCTTCGACTGCAGCCCCGATCGAGCCTCCCAACGCCGGCGTCGAGTCATCGGAACTTGCACCGCCACAGGCAGAGAGCACCAAGCTCAGTGCGGCAATTGCTACACCGGTACGTAAAACTGAACGTGTGATCACGGTCTTGAGATCCCTCTCAGTCAGGATGGGGTTAGGTGCGCGGGAAGTGCAGTAGTGCACGGGCATTGGTTTCGACCATCTTCTCGACCTCGTCGTCGGGTACGTCGATCATCGCGTCGTGTACCTTTTTGCGACTGTTCGGCCAGTTCGAATCCGAGTGCGGGTAGTCACCTTCCCAGGTGATGTTGTCGATACCGACG
>NZ_JBHTZI010000015.1:0-114485 GCF_042790355.1 Rhodococcus sp. NPDC056743
TCAGCGCCGATGGTACTGCACTCGACAGGGTGTGGGAGAGTAGGACACCGCCGAACACAACTTGAGAAAGCCCCCCAACATTGTTGGGGGGCTTTCTCGTCGTTCCCGGACCCCAATGCCGGTAAGTCGGTACCAGTGGTCGGGGTGAACGTATCGCTCACCCTGCTGGACAGGGGCGGCGGTACGTTCACGCGATCAAGGTGTGGGTTAAAACTCCGCAAATTGGGTCGTGTAGGTCGGCAGAACTGAAGGGTTGTCGGCAGTTCATGGCATAGTGAACAGCTATGGCTGGCCTCCGCAACTCCAGTGGCTCGCACCTGCGACTAGTGCCGACAGGATTTGATTCGCAAGAAACTTCCGCTTCACAGCAGGCTCCTGATGTGTCCGGACTTCCCGCGAGAAACTCGCGTGGACACCGCCGTTCAATGCCGGCAGGTCTACGAATCTCGATTCGGCTTGAAGAGGTGTCCACGCAGATATCACGGCGGTTGATTGTCGATTCCGACTTCACGCTCGATGATTTACATGCTGTGGTTCAACGGGCTATGGGTTGGCACGATATCCATGGACATTCGTGGCGGAAAATCGGCACCCGCTTTCCCGGTGATTTCTTGGAATATGCTCCGCGCGATCGCGTGACAGATCGTCGTCGAAGCGGCCAGAACACCGTCGCCGAGAACGAAGTCCACGTCGACGAAGTTCTATTGTCGCCTGGCGACATGATCCAGTACCGCTACGGTCGGGCGGGTGCCTGGCGTCATTCTGTGACTCTTGAATCGGTCGACGACGAAGCCGCGGACCAATCTGCGGTCTGTATTGAAGGTGTTGGTGCGTGCCCGCCCGAAGAGTGTGCCGGACCTGAAGAATTCGAGCAGCTGTTGAGGGTTCTGCTTTCGGAGGAACTGCGCTCTCGTGAGTGGACACTGGAGTGGGCACAAACCGATTTCCAGCCGAACAGGTTTGTGTTGGCGGAGGTTAACGAACGATTGGCTCATTGTGTCGGAACGGTGGCGCGGGAGTCCGTCATCGAGTCGTTCCCTCGCACCTTCGATATCTGGAATCTTTTCGAATTGCTCGCGCCGGCAAGTACCCCTGAGCTGCACGACGTGTTTGCGATGGCGGGACTTGACGATCGTTCTGAGCTTCCGTCGCAGGTACGTGCTGCTGCGAGTGCTCGCGTTCAGATGTTGTTGACGTTGGTCGGTGAAGACGGAATCGTGGTCGACTCGTTCTTGTCGACCGTCGACGCTGCGCTGGACCAGCCGGAACTCGAGCCGGTTAATCTCCCCAAGGCTGAGCGATTGTTAGTTCTCCTCCGAAGCTGGGGTTTAGCCAGGAAACTGAAGGGCAGGATTGTCCTGACGCGTCGTGGGCGTTCAGCGAGTGCAGATGCCGACGTGCTGTGGGATTGCATTGTTCAGGGAGTCCCTGTTGCGTCGACGGGACTCACGCGGGCCGTTGAGCTTCTCGTCCTCCTTGCTGTTGCTGCAGGGCTGGAACCGTCGGATCGGCATCACCTTGTTGCAGGAACACTTGGTCAGATCCGATCATCACAGGCGTTGGTCGCAGATCCCGTGATCTCTGGCAAGTCTGCCGGCACCACCATCGAGATTCTGGATCTGCTCGGGGCCATTGGATACGACTTGGTTGGGATGGGCTCGACGTCGGATATGCCCTGGGCACAGCATCTTGCACGGGCCGTCCTTCAACGCTAGACGCATCGCTGGAACGAATCTGGGTCCGAGCCTGAATCAGGCTCGGACCCAGATGCTTGGCGCAGTGTCAGATGTTGACGCCGTAGTCGCGGGCAATACCCGCGAGGCCGGACGCATATCCCTGGCCGATTGCGCGGAACTTCCACTCGGTGTTGTGCCGGTATACCTCACCGAAGAGCATGGCCGTCTCGGTGGACGCATCTTCGGACAGATCGTATCGGGCAAGTTCTGATCCCGTGGAGAGGTCGACCACACGAATGTAGGCATTGGTGACCTGGCCGAAGGACTGGAGTCGAGCGTCGGCGTCGTGGATCGATACCGGGAAGAAGATGTTGGTGACGTTGGGTGGCACCGCTGGGAGGTCGATGTTGATTACCTCGTCGTCTCCGTCGCCCTCGCCGGTGAGGTTGTCACCGGTGTGCTCGATGGCCCCGTCGGGGGATCGGAGGTTGTTGTAGAACACGAAGTGTAGGTCGGAAAGTACCTTGCGTTCCGGGCCGGTGACCAATGCACTCGCATCGAGGTCGAAGTCCGCGCCACTGGTGCTGCGCGCGTCCCACCCAAGCCCGACAGCAATTTTGGTCAGATTGGGTGCAGCTTTCGACAGAGATACGTTGCCGCCCTTGGCAAGTGTGACGCCCATTCAGGTTCCTCTCGTTCGAATGTGGTGGTGGCCGCATTCGTGAGTTCTGTGTTGTCCGTTCGCAAATAACCATACCGTTCCCGACGATTGTGCGGCGGAACCAGCCTGCGTTCACTCGAAGAGCGAACGGATGTCCTCTGCGCCCAGAGTGGAACTGAGCAGTTCATCGGAGTCCATGACGCTGGCGAACAGTGCTGATTTCTTTGCTTTGAGGGCCATCACCTTGTCTTCGATCGTGTCCTTGGCGATGATGCGATACACCATCACGTTCTTGGTTTGGCCGATGCGGTGCGCTCGGTCCACGGCCTGAGCTTCGGTTGCAGGGTTCCACCACGGATCAAGAATGAAGCAGTAGTCGGCCTCGGTGAGGTTGAGGCCGAAGCCACCGGCTTTGAGACTGATCAAAAACACTGGCGCAGTACCGGTTTTGAACTTTTCCAACACGCCACCGCGATCACGTGTGCTGCCGTCGAGATAGCAGTGCTCGATGTTGTCGGCGTCGAGGCGACGGCGAACGGAGTTGAGGAAACCGGTGAACTGGCTGAAGATCAAGGCACGGTGCCCGCCGGCAATGACGTCGTCCAATTGCTCGAGTAGCGCGTCTACTTTGGCTGATGGAATCGTGGCGTTCTTGTCGTCGATCAGCGAGGCGTCGAGGCTGAGTTGGCGCAGTAGTGTCAGTGAAGCGAGGATGGTGAAGCGGTTCTTGTCGACGTCGGACAGCAGGCCGAGAATCTTCTGGCGCTCGCGTTGGAGATGGGTGTCGTAGAGCGCGCGATGCTTGGGGTAGAGGTCGATCTCGAGTACTTGTTCCTGCTTTGCCGGTAGGTCGCGAACCACCTGCTCTTTGGTGCGCCTGATCATCAGTGGTTTGACCCGACGGCGCAGTTGTTCCAATCGCTCTGTGTCCCCGTTATTTTCGATCGGTCGCCGGTACAACTCGGTGAAGTTGGCGGAATTCGGAAATAGTCCGGGAGCGGTGATTGCAAGCAGTGACCACAGTTCGGTCAGGTTGTTCTCCATGGGGGTGCCGGTGATGGCGAGTTTGAACGGAGTCTCGATCTTGCGGGCGCACTGGTGGACTTTGGATTTGTGGTTCTTTGCAAACTGGGCTTCATCGAGAATCAGTCCGGACCAACTGTTGGCCGAATAGGCGTCGGAGTCGAGGCGGAGCAAGGCGTACGACGTGATCACGATGTCGGCGCCGACCACAATATCGGTGAGATCAAGGTTCTGTCGTTTGAGTGTCCCGGAGACAACTACTGAACTGAGATCTGGTGTGAATCTGTCGATTTCGGATTTCCAGTTCGAGACTACGCTGGTGGGGGCAACGATCAGAAACGGTGGTGCGCTCGGATTGGATTGGCGTGCACGGGCAATCATCGCCAGTGTTTGGAGTGTCTTACCGAGGCCCATGTCGTCGGCCAGTATTCCGCCGAGTCCGTGTTCCAGAAGGAAATTGAGCCACCGGAATCCGTCGATCTGATAGGGACGCAGTGTGGCCAGCAATGTCGACGGGACGTCCACTTGGTCGATGGAGGCGTGGGTGAGCAACCCGTCAACTTGCTTCTTCCACTGCGCTGCTTGATGTTCGACTATTCCGAGTGAGGTCAGGTCGTCCCAGAGTCCGGCCTGGAACTTGCTGATTCTCAGCGGGCCGTTGGGGCGGTCGAGGAGTGAGCGTGCTTCCGCGATGAGCCGTTGCAGTTCACGAAGTTCCGGTTTGTCGAGGCTGAAGTACGCACCGTCGGGCAATAGCAGTTCGGTGGCGCCGATACTGAGCGCGGAGAAGATGTCGGCAAACGGCACTTCCTGACCGTCGGCGTTGACGGTGACCCCGAGGTCGAACCAATCGGATCCGGCGCCCTCTGGTGAAGTGCTGGTGGAGAGCCCGATGACAAGTGAATCGTCGGTGGCGCGATAGTTGGCGGGTGTCCCGCCGATCGTGACGTCAGCATCTGGATGGTCGCGGAGCTGTGGAAGGACATCGAGGGTGAATCGCATGGTGTCCAGCCCGGTCAGTGGACCGTGCACCAGTTCTCGGGAGTGCGACTCAGTGGCGTCGTTGCGCCTGAACAGGGGGCTCACGGTGTCGAGGATGGATCGTTCCTTGGCAGGTGAGCGGGCGTCGAGTGGCTCGGTCTGTTGGTCGACGCCGACGGTCAACCGATCGTTTCCGATGGTGTATTGCCATTCCCACGTCAGGTCAACACGATGATCATCGTGGTACTTCGCTTGCAGGTGCAGAACCGGGCCGCTGATCTCGGGTGACGCGTACGAATTATCGGTGGACACGATATCGGCAATTGAGCTGAGTCTGACCGCGAAGCGGGAGTCGAAGGTTTCGCGGTGCTGCGCCGGTATGTCAATGACGTCGCCTGCGTCGATGAAGTCCTCGAGTGCGGGGGAGACCGGTGTATTCAACGGCGCCAGCCGGATCCTGCCGTCGTGATCGACTGCGTAGACGCCGTGCGCAGTACTACCGATTGTTCCCCAGGTCGGTGGGGTTGGCTCCGAGGTTCTCTCGTCGCCTCTGATGAAGAAGGGGCGCGGTGTGACCTGGAGTCCGTTGTCCGGCCCCTGCGTCACATCGATGCAGACATCTACTCCGTCGCCGATTGTGACCGGTCCGAGGCTTGCTTTGGCGTGGAGGAGCGGAATACCGGCCTTCTGCGCCTCGGCGAGTAAAGCCCACAACCCAGGGCTCGGGAAAGCCGACAGATCAAAATCGGTGGCGTTGTAGTGGCGGTACGCCGTTCGGCCGTTCATCAATAGGTGGATATCGTTGAGTATTCGGATGTGCTGAGCTGGGTGTTGGTGGAAGCTGCCGAGCTTGTTCCAGGCGAGGCCGCCGGATATCCATCCCCGTGCGCCGGGTTTCACCGGTTTGATCAGTAGCTGATTTCGTGGGCCGTTGGTTCGGACAGTGAATTGGATGCCCAGATCACTGGTGTTTCGCTCGGCAGGGCGTGGTCGTAGCAACGCTCGGACGGAATCTTCCCAGCTCTGAGGTGCAGTCCGTTGAGAAGACCTTGCTGCCGCGGCCATGACAAGCGCCGCGACGTGCTTGCAGTTCATCCGTACCGGGCACGTACAGAGACCTCGGAGGATGGTGACCACGTTGTCGGCGTGGTTGTGTGAGCGTCGACCGAGAAAGACCGTTGCGACGTATTCCTCGTTGCCGACGACTTCGCCTTCGAGAGTCTCGGTCGCATGGTCCCACTCGAATTCGCGTACAGCTCCTTGGCGGAAATAGTCGAGCCCACGTTGAAATGTGGTTGTGCCGACAACGGCGCGGACTTGGTCCAGGTCGGGGACTAGGACTGATTCCGGCTGCATGGTTTCAGCCTAATCCGGGCGTCCGACACCGCTGTGAATGAGCGATAATGACGGCTGACTTGAAACTGGACGGTATGTTCACTTCGTCGGGATTAATTAATTGGAGCCTGGATGAATGCCCTTGTGAATACGCCTGCCCGGATCGGGAAGGTCGGAGCGGCGCTGATCGCGATGTGCGTCGCGACTGTGCCGCTGATCGGTGTCGGTACGGCCAACGCGCAGTCGAGTACAGGCAGCACCGGAAGTTTCGATTTCGGATCGAGTATTCCCGAGATATTTCGCGATGATCCCGGGCCGCTTCCCGTTCTGCGTGACGACATAACGGCTGCGGCCATCGTTGGCGAAGAACAAACCGGCGTGCAGGCGTCGCGTCTGACGGTTGCGTCACCGGCTTTGAAACGTGAGGTTGGTGTCGAGGTATTACTTCCGGCAGACAACTCGGTTCCGCGCCCGACGCTCTACATGCTTCAAGGCGTCGACGGCGGTGAGGGTTCGAACGGATGGGTGACCATGGGCGGCGCTCCCGCCTTCTTTGCTGACAAGAATGCGTATGTCGTCATGATCAACGGCGGCTCGGCGAGCCTGTTCTCGGATTGGGAGAGCAAGGATCCGGCGCTCGGTCTGCACAAGTGGGAGACCTTCATCGCGAAGGAGTTGCCGCCATTGATAAACGCCCACTTCGGTACCAACGGCGTCAATGCGATTGCCGGGACGTCGATGGGTGCGCAGGGAGCGATGATGCTCGCTCATCGGTATCCGGATCTGTACCGCGGCGTCGCGGTGTTCAGCGGTTGCTATTCGACAATGGATACCTGGGGACGAACCAGCGTGCAGGCGACGGTTACCTCGCGTGGCGGTGACCCGGCCAATATGTGGGGAGAACTCGGCGGGCCGCAGTGGGAAGCACATGATTCGGTGTTGAACGCAGAACGCTTGCGTGGCAAGGAAATCTACATCTCGACGGCCAACGGTGCCCCCGGCGCGGACGAAACGCTGCAGACGCCGGAACTGTTGGAGCGACTGGTTGTCGGCGGCGGGATCGAGGCTGCTGCGAAGGTTTGTACCAAGGTGTTCGATCAGCGATTGCGCTCACTCGATATCGCGGCCACCGTGGACTACGAGCCCAATGGCACCCATGCCTGGGCGTACTGGCGTGAGCGCTTGCCGAAGGCGTGGCCGACACTGTCGAAGGCTCTGGGTGTCTGACGTCGGGTGTGCATCTCTCGCTTCGCCGCTGATCAGACGTGGTGCGAGGGGCCAACAGGTGAGTGTGTCCGAATTGCACGGTATCTTGCAGGTGACTGTATTTGATCGTTTGGGAGCCTGATGTCGAAGTGCCTGACCCCGCCCACCCCCGTGCGGCGGGCGGGAATTGTTGTCACGACTGCGTGTGTGTTGGGACTGCAGGTGCTCGGTATCACGTCCGCGGGCGCGTCGCCGACTCCTGGCAGTATCGAGCAGTTGGAATACGGCTCGACCGTGCCGGGGTCCATGCAGGGTGATCCGGGCCCGCTTGCGCCTCTGATGACCGGTATCACTGCCCCGGCAATTGTCGATGAGAGCGTGACGGGACCGCAGTCGGTTCGCTTGACGGTGGCATCTCCCGCCTTGCGGCGCGACGTCGGCCTCGAAGTTATTCTTCCCGCAGACAATTCCGTACCACGACCGACCTTGTATCTCCTGGACGGTGCGGATGCCCGTGAGACGTCCAGCGGCTGGGTCAGGTATGGGGTGGCACCGGATTTCTTTGTCGACAAGAACGTCAACGTCGTGATGATCAACGGCGGTAAAGCCGGCATGTACACGGATTGGGAGAACGAGGATCCGGCACTTGGACTGCACAAGTGGGAAACGTTCATCGCGAAAGAGTTGCCCGCGCTCCTGAACACACGATTGAATACCAACGGCGTCAATGCAATTGCGGGTATTTCGATGGGCGCCCAAGGCGCGATGATGCTCGCTCACCGAAATCCGGGCTTGTACAAAGGGGTAGCGGGTTTCAGTGGGTGCTACTCGACCACGGACACCTGGGGTCGGGCCAGCATTCAATCGACTGTGACATCGCGCGGCGGCAACACCGACAACATGTGGGGAGTGCCAGGCGGGCCGGAATGGGAAGCACACGATTCGCTCCTCAACGCCGAACAACTGCGTGGAACCGAAATCTACCTGTCCGTCGGTACAGGCATAGCGGGTTCGAACGAAACCTTGCAGACGCCTGACTTGGCTGACCGTCTGGTGGTGGGCGGTAGCATCGAAGCGGTGGCAAACATGTGTACCAAGGCTTTCGACCAGCGACTCGACGAACTTGGTATCGACGCCACAGTCGACTTCGAACCGACCGGCACGCATTCGTGGCCGTACTGGCGTGAGCGTTTCCCCAAAGCGTGGCCGACATTGTCCAGGGCGCTCGGTATCTGAGAAGAAAAGTATCTGAGAAGAAAAATGTCCCCGCACCGATCGGTGCGGGGACATCTTTTCATGCGGCCGAACTAGGCGTCGACAAGTTCCTCGGCAAACGGATTGCCGTTGCGCGGCGCGTTGAAACGGGCCGTGTCCAGGATGCCTTCACGCTTGGCCACGATCACGGGGACGAGTGCCTGTCCGGTGACGTTGACAGCGGTACGGCCCATGTCGACGATCGGTTCGACAGCCAGAAGCAGGCCAACGCCGGCAAGCGGCAGTCCGAGAGTCGAGAGAGTCAGGGTGAGCATGACTGTTGCACCGGTGGTTCCGGCGGTAGCGGCCGAGCCGATCACCGAGACGACAACGATCAAGAGGTAGTCGGTGAAGTTGAGCGGGACGTCGTAGAAGCCGGCAACGAAGATGGCTGCGATTGCGGGATAGATTGCGGCGCAACCATCCATCTTGGTAGTTGCACCCAGCGGCACGGCAAACGACGCGTACTCGCGCGGCACGCCGAGATTGCGCTCGGTGACGCGTTCGGTCAGCGGAAGTGTGCCGATCGACGAGCGGGAAACGAAGCCGAGCTGAGTTGCAGGCCAGACGCCGGAGAAGAAGTTCCGAACCGAGAGGCCGTGGGCAGCAATGAGAGCCGGGTAGACGACAAAGAACACGATCGCCAGTCCGATGTAGATCGCTGCGGTGAATACGCCGAGCGATCCGATGGCGTCCCAACCGTAGGTTGCGACGGCGGTGGCAATCAGGCCGGCGGTGCCGATCGGCGCGAGGCGAATGATCCACCACAGAACCTTCTGAATGATGGCCAGGAGAGACGCGTTGAACTCGAGGAACTTCTCAGCCTTGGCGCCGACCTTGAGAGCCGCGATTCCGATTGCTGCCGCCATGACAAGAAGCTGCAGAACATTGAAGCTCAGTGAGGTTGTAGCGACGCCTTCGGTGACCGACGTCTTGGCGCCCAGGCCGAGGAAGTTGTTCGGCACCAGGCCGGTGATGAACGCCCACCACGATCCGGAACTCTTCGGCTCCTTGGCGGCTTCGGCAGCGACGTCGGTACGTGAACCGGGATCGGTGATCAGGCCGACGACGATGCCGATGATGACTGCGATGAACGCCGTGATCGCGAACCACAACAGCGTCTGCACGGCCAACCGAGCAGCATTGGCAACCTGACGCAGGTTTGCGATGGAACTGACGATGGCGGTGAACACCAACGGAATAACCGCGACCGTCAGCAGTTTGACGTAGCTGCTGCCGATGGTCTGGACAGTTCCGACGAGCCAGTTCACATTGCCGTCTGCAGCGTCAGGCATCGCGCGGGCAACCAGACCGAGAATGACACCGATAACCAGACCGGCAACAATCTGCGGTCCGAATGATGTTGCCCACGATGGGAACCTGGTCTTTGTTTCCGGCACGCCGGTGGAGGTGGAGCTGGGCATGACAATGCCTTTCAAAAAATTGAAGAGAGCGAAACACGGCACGCCGTCGAAAAAGTTCAGGCGGGGTTTCGTGAAAATGTTTCCTGGTGCGCGTCGATCAGGCCGAGCGCGGACACATTGCGCTCGCCTGCAGGCGAAGGTCGACGTAGCGTCGAGAGGTCAGGAACAACACTGCGAACACTCTACTCGTAGCTTCAACTACCTGTGATTCCGGGCGGTTCGTGGGTGTGCCCGAACGAGTGCCGAGGACTCGATGACTAGTGTCGAGGTTCGGTAGGTGCACCGGTACCTGCGCGTCGGCGAGCGGAAGCGAGAGACCGATGAGCGTTCGACATGCCGAATATCCACGTCCGAAGCATTTCCTGGTGCATGTGAGCGATACGCACCTCGTCGACGATGGGGACTTGTACGGCGCCGTCGACGCGGCGGCTCGACTGCGGCAGATTCTTGCCGGCGTGGAGGCTTCCGGGGCGCGCCCGCGTGCGTTGGTGTTCACCGGTGATCTCACCGACAAGGGGGAGTCGAACGCGTACGAGAAGCTGAAGGCGATTGTGGAACCCGTGGCCGGCAGACTTGGTGCCGAGGTCATCTGGGTGATGGGTAACCACGATGATCGTGAACACTTCCGGGCGCGGTTGTTGAACGAGTCACCGTCGACCCAATCGGTCGATCGGGTCTACGACATCGACGGCCTCCGCATCATCACGCTCGACTCGACCGTTCCCGGCCACCACTACGGATCGATCAGCGACGCCCAATTGAATTGGCTGCGAACACAATTAGCGACTCCAGCACCTGACGGAACGATTCTGGCCCTTCATCACCCGCCTGTTCCGTGTATCCAGGATCTGGCTGTACTGGTCGAACTGCGAGATCAGTCCAGGTTGGCCGAAGTGCTCCGGGGAAGTGACGTGCGAGCAATCCTCGCGGGCCACTTGCATTACTCGACGACGGCGACGTTCGCGGGAATTCCTGTGTCGGTGGCATCGTCGGCCTGCTACACCCAGGATCTCAACGTTCCCGTCGGCGGACAGCGTGGCCGAGACAGCGCACAAGGCTGCAATCTCGTCCACGTGTACGCCGACACGATTGTTCACTCGGTAGTGCCGATCGAGCGTGACGACGTTGTCGGCGACGACACGGTGGGTGAGGCCGTCAGTGCCCGCGACGGCGCGGTGCGTCTGGCTGACGCCGGCATTCGCATCGGTGAGCACAACGATATTCCCGTTGCGTAGTAAGGCGCGTCAGGCCTCCCACGGCGCTTTGACGGGATAGTAATTTTCGAGAAACTCGGTGACCTTGCGGGTACGTAGTTCGAGATCGATCTCCGGTTCACTACCGTCGTTGAGGCAGAAGAAATCCATCGAACGGTCTTTGAGTAGTGAATTCATCTGTCGCAAACCGGCTTTGGCAGTGGTGTCGACGTATTTGACGCTAGCCGACTTCTGTACGACGGAGCGACCACTCATCAGTGCGTAGTAGTGGTACAGCGAATTGGTGACGGAAATGTTGGTGCTCGCCCGGAAGGTGCTCGCGGCCGTGGCCGCAAAATCGTCGGCAAATTCGCGTTCCATTTCCGCCATCACACTTTTACGCAGCGGGGTGGCGGCATGCTCGAGGTGCCGGGTTGTCATCAAACCGAATCGCTCCTGTAGGAGGCGTCGATTGACGCGCGCCGCGTTTTCGAACCCGCTGCGATCATCGTCGTTGTGCCCCAAACCTATTCGCGTGTCCGCCTCGATGAACATGCTGATTCCTCCGGGTGAGAAGAACATGTCGGGGCCGACGGATCTGCCGAAGAACATGTCGTCGTTCGAATAGAGGAAATGTTCGGAGAGTCCGGGTATGTGATGCAGTTGGCATTCGACAGCTTGAGAATTGTGAGTGGGCAGCACCGACGGGTCGGCAAAGAACTTTTCGCTGGGCATGAACGTGACCCGAGGATCGTCGGCCAACCATGCCGGGCGATCGGAATCGGTGGCGACAAAGATCCTTCGGATCCACGGCGCATACATGTGCACGGACCGCAGCGCGTACTTCAATTCGTCGATCTGACGGAATCGTGCCGCGGATTCGTCACCTTCACCGACAACGTAGTTCTGCATCCGAAGAGCGCGTTGCGCCTGAAATTCTTCGGAAGAACCGTCGACCCAGGAAAAGACGAGATCGATGTCGAAATTGATGTCCGATGCATGGGCGGCAAACATATTCTCGATCGTCGGCCATAGTCGGCCGAAACGCTCCACCGTGCCGCGGACTGCTTCTTCCGAACGCACCGTCCGACGCGTCAGTGAATTTTCGATCGGCAGAACAATCTCCGTGTCGGATATGGACCACAGTTCGATCTGAAGACCGATATTCGCGCCGTAGTTGAGGCCACTCGCCAGATGAACCCGAGGCCGGAACAGTCGAAAGATGCGGGCCTTTGCCGTGGTGGACAATGCGCCGTCGGCAATCAGGAGCGCTGGGCTCTTTTTCGCGTCGAGAGTCTTCGAATAGAAAGGCGTGTTCTGGCATCCGTCGATCAGCGCGCGGCGCAATTTCTTGCGATTCGCCCAGTTGACCGCGACGACCGCTCGTTCGTCGTTGCCGCGTACGAGGAGGTACTCGATACCGGCCGCGTCGAGAATATCGCGGATGAAGAGGAGGTCCTCGATCATCGCTTCGAGCGGGGTTGTGGTGACGATCGGGAGCGCAATCCGATTCTTGAATCGCACAGTTCCCGTGCGATCCTCCAATCGAGCGCGCACGGAGGACGAGACGGGTTTCACTGCCTCAGTGGTGTCCTGCTCCGGTGGTACGAAGTAGATGTCGTGCGGAGCGGGAGATTGTGTAATGACGTGCCTTTCGATGACAGGACCCGCGATGGCGGTGTTTGGCCAGTCTAGTCGGGCTCACCGGGTCTTGAAGGCTGGGTTGCGGTGTGCCCAAAGCGGCAAAACCGACTAACTCCGATATGTCGACTTGGTGCATTTTGAGGGCCAACGACGAAATTGTCCGACTCATGTGGTGATATGTGTTCGTGCAATTCGGGGTGGGAAAGATGCATCAGTCCTCATTGCATATGTAGCAAAGACCCATGATCGACCGAAATACAGCATTAAGTGCTCTCCGAGTTCTGGTTACCGTTTTATCCCCATTGCAAGGAGCGTTCCTTGGTACGACCACCCGACCCGTTCGACTTCAGTGACTATTCGCGCCCGCAGCCGGGGCACGGCGGTGCACCCGATCCGGGAGCCGGTGATTTCACCCGGCCGTCCGGAGGATTCAATACCCCGTCGGCGCCGAGTCAGTATCCGGGAATGCCGACCGGTGATTCGTTCAGTGCCGCAAGCCCGAGCGCTGTCGTTCAAGTACGCACCGCACCAACCGCCTGGCTTGCCGCCGCAGGTGCCGTCGCCGTGATCGGTTTGATCGTGGCCGTTGTTACCTTCGCCGTACTCGATTCGGGTCCGCTCGCAGTGGTCGCTTGGATTCTCGGTGGCCCAGTGGCAATCGGTTTGCTCGCGCTCTTTACGTATCGCGACACACAGGCGCGTGCCAGTGCGTTCTATACGGAGCCGCTGTGGGTGTCGTCGACGACCCGTGTCGTACTCGCTATTTCATGCATTGCAGTACTGATCAGTGCGTGGAACATTGCTGATTGGATTGGACGGCTGTGAGCAGAATGCGTACCGGTGCGCTCTTCGTTTTCGGAATTCTGTTGCTCAATGCGGTCGGTGGACTGGGAGTGGCCGCCGCGCAGGCGGCCGGAAACGAGAGCTCGGCCGTCGGTGATTTCGGATCGTGCCTGGCGTCGCAGCAGACTGGAGATCTTCTTCTTCTCGTGGACGAGTCCTCGAGTCTGCAGACCTCCGACCCGGACGCGGCTCGAGTGTCTGCGGCGAATTTCCTGCTGGATCGCCTCGCTGCCTTCGGCGAATCGGCAGCGGTCGACCTCAATGTCGCGATCGCGGGATTCTCGAGTGACTACACCGTCCATACCGGGTGGACTTCTCTGAATTCCGGGAGCTTGCCCACTCTCAAGAGTTCGATCGAAGAGTTCCGTACTCGGACAACTGGCATCGATACCGACTACTGGGGCGCGATGAACGGCGCCCAGAACGAATTGGGCGATCGTCCGCAGAACGCCGACGGTTCAAGTCGGTGTCAGGCAATTGCATGGTTCTCGGACGGAAAATTGGACTTCACCGAGCGCGACGGCAGTAAGCCGTACGCATCAGGAGTCAGCTTGGGCTCGCCGGACGGCGTAAAGCAGGTCGTGGCAGCCGCTACCGAGTCGATTTGCCGACCGGCAGGCATTGCCGATCAGGTGAGAAGTGCAGGTATCAAGGTGTTCGGCATCGGCCTGGCGTCCGGAACCGCCGTTGCTGCCGACTTCGATCTGATGCAGGCGATCACCTCGGGTGCATCTGGTGACGGCGCGGCGTGTGGCGCGGTACAGGCGCCATCCCCGGGGGAGTTCTTCCTGGCTCAGAATATCGACGACCTGCTGTTCGCGTTCGATTCCTTCAGCACTCCCGGCCAAGCGCCGCTCGAACGAGAGAGTGGTATCTGCGTCCAGCAGGTGTGTGAGGACGGCAAGCATCGGTTCGTCCTGGACCGTTCGATCAGTGCCGTGAACGTGCTTGCATTTGCCGACGCCGAAGGTTTGATTCCGACTGTGGTGGCCCCGAACGGTGAGCAACTGGCGCTGCCACTGGCCGCTCTACGAATGGATTCTCGTGGCCAGCTTGCTGGTGTCGAGATCAACTACCGCTGGGAGTCGCCGAATTCGGTGTCGTTCTCGATGTCGGATGCCGGCTCGGATCAGTGGCAGGGCGTGTGGGCGCTGGTATTCGTCGACCCGACGGGAACCGCAGCCCAAGCGCGATCGAAGTCGAACATTCACATCTCGGGCAATTTGTTCCCCGCCTGGCTCGGACAGAAGACAACCGCTGTGCACACGGGGGAAAAGACCAGTGCCATCGAACTTGGAATCGTCGGCGCAGATCGCGCGCCCATCGATCCAGCCTCATTGCTGGGTACAGCCGAGCTGTCCGTCTCGGTCGTGGATTCGTCCGGGACTGTCCACGACGTGGCAGCGCCGCTACCCAAGGATCGAATCGGTGAGTCTGTCGAACTCGATCTCACCGACGTGCCGCCGGGAGATGCGACGCTTCGCCTGACACTGGACGTCACTACCGCAGACGCTCCGCGCATCGACGGCGGTGTCGAGCCGGGAACCGCGCTGACAGCTCAGTCGGTCGACATCGCGCTGCCGATTGCGCCGCCGATCGGTTACCCCTCGCTTCCCGCTCGCGTTGACTTCGGCACTCTCGAAGGTGCCGGCGTTTTCGAGCGCAGCCTCGATGTCACCGGCGCCGGATGTGTTCGATTGGACTCGAGTCAGTCGGTGTCGTTCACCGGTTCGCCCGACGGTATCGGTTCGGTGGCCCTCACTGGTCCAGCCGAGGAAGCCCAGTGTCTCGAATCGAATGGCACTCTTCCGGTATCGATCGACATCGAAAATGCAGTCAACGGAACAGTCAGCGGAACGATGTCATTGCTCGTGTCGCCGGTTGGTGAAAGCGATCGCGAGATTTCGGTTCCAGTGCAGTTCACTGCGGACGTCCAGAAGCCGGTCGACACCGGCACGTTCTGGCTGACGCTGATTGTGGCGCTGTTGCTCGGCCCTGGTATCCCACTGTTGCTTCTGTATGCCGGCAAGTGGTTGACCGCCAAGATTCCGCCGGGTGGCCTCAAGGCTCAGCAGTTCCCGATCGAGATCCGAAATGGCGAGGTTCTCCGCGACGGGCGCCCCTTCGCACTGCGCGACCGCGATCTCGTCGATTCGGTGCGGGGAATGCATGAAGCTACCCGTCTGCTCGACGCCGCCGGCGTCGAACTGCGCACGCATGTAGGCCTGTCGCCGGTTGGAGCCGGATACGTGAGCGCACATCTGCCGGGAATGTTGGGAGCGTCGAATTCGAATCCGGCGACGGACAAGGACGGTAACGCGCACCTCCCGTTGGCGGTGCACAACTCGTGGGCTGTCTTCCATGATCCGAACGGTTCGCCAGAGGCTGCGACCCTGTTGCTGCTGATCGGTACTGATGCGGACAGCAATCGGGTGGAGAGAGTGCTTGACGATGCTCGGCGCAATGTGGCCGACGCGGTATCCCAGTTGCGAGGGAGATCCGTCGACACGTCTGGCACACATGGTGATTCCGGCTCGCAACCAGGTTCACCGATAGCCGACCCTTTCGGTAATCCACAAGCGGGTGCACATCAGTCCAGTGCTCAACCGGGTGGGTATGTGCCAGACGGATCTACCTGGACGCCGCCAGGGGCTCCCGCCGGCAACGCGGATCCGTTTGCGCCCCCGAGCGGATTCGATCCGTTCGGACCGCCGGACAGTCGAGGCAGGCAATGACATTCAGCGTAGGCATCATCATTTGGAGAGGACCGGCATGAGGCGTTTTCTGGTAGTGGGGTGCGGCGGCTCGGGCGCCGTCACGTTGTCCTACATGATGGACCAGCTGCGATCGGACCTCGCGGCGGTCGGCGTCGAGAAGATCCCGTCCGGCTGGCAATTTGTGAGCCTCGACGTTCCGACCGCGCCCGAGACGGGGCCGGACGGACTGAACAACGTTCGCGATCAAGGCGGTACCTACTTCGGCAGTGGGCCGCAGGGTGATTCGTACGCGGTACTCGACAACGCGCTCTCCAATCAACTCGCAGCTCGACAGCAGTTGAGTTCGATCGCCACCTGGGCGCCGCGGGATCCGCGCAATGTGCCTGTGCCGATAGGTTCGGGGGCCGGTCAGTTCCGCGCACTCGGACGGATGATCACACTGAGTAAGACGGCCGGTATCAGTGAGGTACTGCAACGGGCTTGGGATGAATTGTTCACCGTCGCAACCGAAACAGAGATGCGTTCACTCGACATTCCCGGCGGTGGTTCCTTCGATCCAGGTGAATCGCCGATAGTTCTGGTGGTGTCCTCGATGGCCGGTGGCGCCGGTGCGTCGATGGCATTGGACATCTGCCGATTACTCACGCTCATACCGCGTTTGGATCCGAAGATGATGGGCGTGTTCATGGTTGCGCCCGACATTTTCGACGCATTGGGTAAGAGCGCAACTACAGGTGTCAGTGCCAATGCGCTGGCAATGCTGGGTGAGATCGTCGCAAGTCAGATGGGTTCGGCACGTGAACACGACGTCGCTATTCTGAAGGCGCTGGGACAGCAGAACGGTGAGGGCGCCGAGGTTCCGTTCGCTCGCGTGTTTCCGGTCGGCCGTCGCGTCGGCACCGAGGGCGCGCCGTTCGGCGACGGTTCGCAGAATGCGATCTACCGCGGGCTGGGCCGTGGGTTGTCCGGGTTGATGATGAGTGGGGCAGCAACTCGGCAATTCGTTCAGTACGACCTCACCAACGGTGGTGGTCTGGCGGGTCTGCGCGAACATATCGGCTGGGGTGCCGGAGCCTGGGACAGCCTGCCGTGGGGTACATTCGGATTCTCCAGCCTTAGTATGGGGCGCGACCGCTATGCGGAGTACGCGGCCCAGCGATTGGCTCGCAGTAGCGTCGACCGTCTGCTCGGCGGTCACCTGCAGCGTGGAAATCCGGCTTCGGACGAAGAACAGGTCAATGCCATTCTCGACAGCCAGTGGCCGTCGATTCTGGCGCGGGTCGGCCTGGCTGATCGTAATTCCGGGGGCGGAGCGTCGCCGGCGAATGTCGGCGGGTGGATCACCGGAACGGTTCTGCCCTGGGACGAAATCGGGCGCATGTCGCGTCAGATCGTGGAAACACAGCTCCGTCCGTATATCCCGTCCGGCGACGGAATGAACGCCAAACAATGGGTTCCGGATGTGCAGCAGGCGATCCGTGGTCGTGGCCCGGCCCTGCGTGGCGCGTCGGACAGCGCAGCACTCCTGCATGCTTTCGGTTGGCAGGATCGCATCGTCTACAACATCGAATCGATGGTTGCCGACGCGGTAGCCACTCTCGGGTTGCCCTATGCCACAGCCATTGTCAATCGTTTGTCGACATACCTCCGTGATGTCATCCGGCCGGCGGCAGAGGACCTGGCGAAGTTGGCGCCTGCGGATATCACGGCGCCGACACCTGGCGTCACCGGAACACTGGCCAGCCTCAACGGAACGATTCCGATGAGCGGTGCCGTCATCGATTCAGTTGTGGTCGAGTACCAGAACAACGTCAATCGGCAGATTTACTCGACCCTCTCGGGCAAGGTGCGCGATATCGTCGCTGCCTTGGTGCCGGAAATCTTGACGCCGTTATTGGCGGCGCTCAACGAATCTCAGACGGTTCTTCGGATTGCCAGTAAGACGCCGGCAATCGACGTCGGTTTGGCGCGGTTGGAGACAGATCAGTATGCGGCCTGGCCGTCCGATGCGGCAGAACGTGTTCCGCAGCGTTTCGCGGAGGCCAACAACGAGGTGATGCTGACACCGTCAGCGGAGTTCCTCGCGCAGTATCGCAGCGATCTGCCCATGGCAGTCGCGGAGGATTCGTCCGTGCCGCCGCCATTCGATACGGCCGTACAGATTGCATCACAACGAGTTGTCACAGGTCTGTGGCCCACCACCGACGGATCACGCGCGCCGGGGCAGGTAGTGCCGCTGATCGAACGAACGGCGACGTGGCGGTCGAAGGCATTTCCGGTCAACCCCTCGACCAACGAGGCGCTTATTCCGTCGGCGGCTCGATATGACGTTCATCTGCGGGCCGGTGAATTGCTCGGCCGCGCCAGGGCGTACGTCTCACGAACCGGAGAATCCTTCGACCGGTTCTGCAAGGTGACGTTGAGGGATTACATCGTGGCATCGGGAGTGCCCGAATACGAACTGCAACAGCGCACTTCGCTTCTGCTGTCGAAGTTCGGCGAGGCGCTGTCGCTCGCTCGCCCGCTCGCGAGTGTCAATCAGCAGGCGATGGAGGCGTTGCATCCGGGTCAGCAGATCGCATACCGGTACAAGTTCTCGGCGGTGCCTTTCCTCAATCTTCCGGTATCGGAACTTCTGGCTCAGGTAATCAGCCACAATCCCAAGATCGACCGCGAGACGGGTGACGGTTTCGGGCGACTGCTTACCGACGAGGGTGGATTGAAACGCCTGGACATCTTCGGTTCGTACCCGAACTATTCGCCGCTTGCCTACGATTCCGTGCTCAAACCCGCTGCGAAGCAATGGGCGGATTCCACTCCTTCGCAGCAGGAGGCATTCTGGTCGATGCGACGGTCGCGCCCGCTCGCTGCGTCGCTGCCCATGCACGAGAACGAGCGTCGTGCCATGACGGCCGGGTGGTTCCTCGGACTGGTACTCGGGCGGATCCGGATCCCGGCCCCGCCGTTCCTGGAACCGGTGCGAGTCTGGTCGGCGGCAGAGAGCGCGTGGCTTGACTTCCCGAATCCGTTGCTCACTCCGCCCGGTCGCTTCGGAGCCAACAACGACTGGTTGCCGGCGGTGCTCGAATCAGTTCTCCTGGCGATGGCTCAGTCACATCAGCAGCCGGTAATGTCCTCGATGCATCCGTATCGAGCGCTCCGCTCGATTTATGATGCGACGCTGGAAGATCCGGCACGGGGAATCAACGAGATCTCGGCGAAGTCGGCGTTGACCGAGTGGCTCCGCACCGGTGACACGCAGACTGGATGGCCGTCCGCGATCCCGGATTCGGACAGCCTATCCACGATCGAGGAGCGCAGCGCCAAGACAGTTGAGTGGCTGGAACGTCTGAATGCATTTGTGGGACACCACTATCTGGCTCCAGGTCAGGATGGAGCGGCAGGCGGCGGCACCTTCTCGCAGATCACCTCGCGAGGACAGGCGTCCAAGACGCCGATTTTCCGTGACCTTGCGCCTGACGTGTTCTGGGCTACTGCCGAGCTGTCGGTCATGGTCAAGGAATGTGAGGAGTCTGCTTTCCGCCCCGTTGAAAGTAGTTTCCCCACAATGCCTTCGGCTGGATTCGGAGACAACGACATCGTGATTCCCGACTTAGGACAGTTCTGACATGAGTGTGTTGACGGTTTTCCTCGCGGCTCCCGGACCGGCTGACGGTGTGCGGGACGTCCTGACCGACCTTTCCTCGGCTGGGTTGCTCGACCCTTTCCTGTGGATCGACGAACGTGACGTGGCCACGGGCTTGCCGGGCGTGAGCGCTACTTCCGTCGACGGGGGCGAGGTGTCCACTGTTGCGCTCCAGAATGTGTTGGCTTCGACCAGGGTCACGCGGGTGCGACTCTGCGTCCTGGTCCCGTTCATCGAGGGGGCTCAGCCCGTTCGCGTCGAATCCGAACGAGCGATTGCGGATATGCTCGTCGCAAATTCGGGTAGCGCACAGTTGGTCCGGCTCCGGACGATCCTGACTCGGGGTGGGGCTTCTGCGCCCGCGTCGGCAGTTCCGGCGCTGGCGGGCTGGCACAATCTCTTGATTGCGCCGGAAGATTCCAACGGCCCTGGTATGGGCCATGTTTCGCTCTCTGCCACCACCGATGCCGTTGTGATAGGGCGAAATGCGGCGCCCGTTGTTGCCGGCGTCGTCGGCTTGTGGTCACACGCTGCGCACGCACCCTTCGACGATCTTCATGTAGTTCCCGGCGACGCGATTCGACTGGTGCGTTCCTTCTACCGTCGGCTCGAAACATCTGGGGCGGAACATGATCTGCGTGAGCAGGTTCTCGATATCGGTGGACCGCTTCCTCTGCCGATCGATGCCGGCGGCAGTGTGGTCTACGTTGAAGACGTTCCACTCGCGACCGGAGCCATGGCACAGAACCTGTGGGTCAAGCATCGTGGAACGCTGATCGGCTCGCGAGTGCCGATGCCGGCTGATGCGGGTTCGCAGGCAATCAGTCTGTGGCAGGCGCTTGTGATGTTCTTCAGCTTCATCGGTTCTGCCCTCCGTAATGCCCCGATGGCCTTTTACAACCGGGTATCGAGAGGTGTTTCGGGCGCTGTGGCGTCGACGCTCAATGCGGCGGTTTTCGGCACGGAATCCTCGGCATACACAATTGTCGTCAACGGAGTCGGACCGGACGGGCGTTCGGTGAAGTGGTCCGAATTCACGGCCGCGTCGCATCAGATGATGACGGCGCTGGATTCGGGAAGTGAGAGCCGCCATCACGCGGCGTCCACCGATCTGTCCAGGCTGTGGAGCGATTACTCCGCGGGCGCACTCACTTTGGCAGATGCCGGGGAGCGTTCGCAGGGACTACCTCCGGTTCAGGTCGGCGCGAATCGAGCGGTGATTCGGATCGCAGGTGACATCGTTCCTGGCAAGGCTCAGCGGTTCACCGACGTCCCGGGAATCATTGCTGCCAGCACGGGCGTCTCCGGACTCGATGCGCATGACGTTCTCGCGATCTCCGATTTCCGGGCTCAGTTGCGTGAACTCGAACAAGACCAAGTCCTGGGGCTGGAAGCGCGCCGAACGGTCGGCGCAGTGGACGCCTGGGGACAGACCATTCGTCGTTCGTACGGTTTTGCGTTCGGCCAGCTTCTCGCTGAAGGAATGCATTCGACACGATCCGAAGTGAGTGCGCTGCTTGGGAAGTTGCGTGCTCATTCGGGGTTCGAAGATCAGTCGGAAGGTATTCGGAACCGCCAGCGAGGACTGGCGCGGTGGGCTCAGATCATCACTCTTCTGGCCGTGCTGATCATCGGAGCCTCGGGTTACCTGACGTACCGCGACGTCATGGTGTGGTGGCACTGCGCCCTGGTTGTCGTTGTGACCATCGTGGTGTGGTTCGCGAGTTTGTTCATCTTGTTCACCCGAAGTCAGCAAGAGTTGTTCCAGATGATCAACCGGCAGCGACGAGCCGCTGGTGAATTGGAGGCGGATCAGGCGAATCTTCGCACGGCACTGCGTGATCTGGATCGGCTGTCTGCCGCGTACCGCCAGCATGTCTCGTGGAGTGCGGCGTTGGGGACTTTCTTGGCGGAGCCGCTCGGAAAGGCACCTCAGCGCTCTGGATCCAGCCGCCAGATCGAATGGGGTCTGCCGCGGTCGGCCGCCATCGGGTCGGCGCGGCCGGAGCCCGGCCGGATTCTGGAGGTAGCGGAGCGGCTGCGCAGCGAATTGTTCACGGTGGGTTGGATGACCGCACCGTGGGACGAATTGACGCGCGCAGCAGGCGAACATGTGGGAGCCTTGGGGCTGGACGTTCGGCAGAGCCCGGAGTTGCTCTACGCAAAGCAGGGTTGGGGATCTGGTTCGGCCCTCGATGTGTGGTCGGACAAACTGGCTGACGGAGAAATCGCCCTCGACGGCGCCGACGTTGTCTGGGAGCGGGCTCTCGCGGAGTTGGGGAACTCCAAGGTTTCGTTGCTCACGGAATTGGTGTCGTCGGTCGAGGTTCGAGACCAGGGACAGTCGCGTGTGTTGACTCTCGACGGTTTCATGGCGGGCGTCGGGGCCGCGGGAGAGATTGCGCAGAGTGGGCACTTCGACAGGACTTTGTTGACCGATCTCGCAGTGACCAGCGGACGTGCGGCAGTGTGTGGTGGCCGAGCGGATCAAGTTCGCCTCGGACTGGGATTGCTTTCGGTAACCACTCAATTCAGTGAAGGCCTTGCGCGCGAGGAACTTCAGTTCGGTGGCGAAAAATCGCCGATCGAAGACGAGCGGTCGTTCGAGATTCCGGTATCGCCGGACGCCGGCGCCCTCGACGGTTTCGGAAAGCATTCTTCGGTGGCACCCGTTTCCGACCCATTCCGTGCGCCGTCCATCGACGGCATGAACTTCTGAAAGAGACGTTGAGCGATGAGCGCACAGGTACTCGAGGCACTTCAGCAATGGCGATCGGGCGCGATTGCCGCCGACCAACTGCAGATCGGCGTGATCAAGGACGCGCATCTCACGCAGATTGCGCGGTCGAATCGTCGAACGAGCTCAGAAATCGAATCGATGTTGCCGCGCACGGCCAAGCCGATGGCCGGGCACATTGCGAATGTCATTGCCGGACTTGGTGAGACGAGTTCGGATCCGGCCACGCCGAGAACAACTGCTGCCGACGATGTGGTTGTCGAGGCTGTGGCGGTTTCGCAGTCACCGATTGCGGCAAATCTGGTGGATCTGAGTACCGACGATTTCTGCGAGTTCGACTATTCGACGGACGGAAACAGCGACACGAAGCTGGCGGCGAAGAAGTCACAGGGTGGCCACCGCATCGAGTGGGAAGCGTACGCTGCCGCCTCCGACTCTGTTGTCCTCTATCGGGTCGTCTCCAGCGAGGAACACCCGGCATACAAGCCTGAGGCTGGTGAGCTACTCGGCGTCACGACGGATACGTCGTTGCTGGATCTGCGTGGGCCGAGCTCGGCAGTGCGATTCGTCCAGGTGTGGTGCCACGTCGGGCGAACTGTCGACAATGCGGCTTCTGAACAGCCAATTCTCCTCGGCACCGCTCAAATCATCAGTCCCGTAGTCGATCTGGCGATCTCCGAGGACGAAGGCACCGTGATCGGCCGGTGGGACACCTGGCCCGGGGTCAAGGTCGTCCGCGTGATGCGGTTGGCGATAGCGGGTGGTCCAGGCGCCGGAGGTCCGGTTCGAATCCATCCCGACGACGACAATCTCGGCGGTTTCGTGGATTCGACAGCCGAGCGCGGTCAACGCTATCTCTACCGTGCGATCTGCGAGGTGCCGGTAGGCAACGGAACCGAACTGTCGCCGGCAGTCGAATCAGTCGTGCAAGTCTCAGTTGTTCTGTCTCCGGTACACGATCTGTCGGTGGATACGTACGGTGACGCAGATGAGCCACGATTCGACCTGCGGTGGACAAGTCCTCCGGTGGGCAAGGTTGTCATCTACCGGACGGAAAGCGGCCCGAAACCCGGTATCGAGGAGTCGATTCTGGCGGAAGGCGCGTTGGAAGCGTCTGGCGGACTGCCGAGTGATGCCCGCCTGATTCATCCGATCAAGGGCGCTCAGACGGGGAGCTGCCTGATGGCGGGGGTGTCCTGGCCACGCGGGTGGACACGCGCCTACTTCACACCGGTAACAACACTCGACAACACGGTTCAGGTCGGGAAGACGGTCTCTGCTACCCGTCCGCTTGGCGCTGTTCGGCATCTGCGGGTTGTCGAGCGCTGCGCAGAACAACTTCTCACGTTCGCCTGGCCGGACGGCGCAGCTGCCATCGAGGTATACGTCAGCACACGCGACATGGATTCGGCGAGTGCATTGGCTCAGCCTGCGGGGCACGAGATTTCGAGGAGCAAATACGAGCGAGACGGTGGGCTGCATTTCCCGGCGCAGTTGCCGGCCATCGGTTGCTCGGTGCATGTGGTCCCCGTGTCGTACACCGCCGGAGCAAAAGTACTTGGCGCTCCGAGCGTCGTGGATTATCCGGGATTGTTGCGTGTTCAGTACGACGTCGAGTTGCGTAACGCGGGTTCCACCGTCGACATCACTCTTGCGCCGGAACGCGATACGAACGGTTCCCCGCCTTTTGTGTTGGTGTACAACGCCCATCGTCTGCCTCTGAGCTCGACGGACGGAACGGCAGTGGATGTGTGGTCGGCTGGATCCGAAGCCAACGGACGTTCGAAGCAGTTTCAGCCGCACCAGCTCAGTCGAGCAGATCGGGCAGCGACGTGGAGCGCTGATATCAGGGGACTCTACGGATACATCCGTCTGTTCGCCGACCTCCGCCCGAGCCATCGAAGCACCTTTGCCCTGATCGATCCGTCTGTCGAGAAGCTCTGGGTTGACGGCAGAGATGGGCAGGCAGGATGAGTAGTGACTTCTTCTCCGGGAGTGATTTTCCGACGGTAGTCATCGCACGCGCGGACATTGCCGCGCCTCGGTACGGTCAGTTGACGTACACGTCGTTCGACCGGCCAAGCGTCGGACGCGGGCAAGCGCTCGGCGGCTGGCAGGTGAAAGATCTCGCAGGCGATCTGGACGAAAACGAGCAGGAGGTCGTGCGCGCGGGCGTCAACACTCGGCTAGAGACAGTTGTTGCGCCGCCGCAGTTTCCAACGCAAGAACAGATCGATTCACGGCCACGTCGGCTGCATTACGGACCTCTGCCGGCAGGCGCCGTTGCGTATTGGCATTCCACACCGGCCGGTTCAGATGCTTCGGGTCGCCCAGGCAACGTGTTCGTCCACGCACTCGTGGACCGAACGCCGGATCTTCCGCCATTGCGTCGACCGATTTCCCTGTGGCACTCGACCGGGTGGCTGACGCCGTACGGGGCCGATGTGGTTGCCGGTTCGACACTGCGCGCTACCGCGGATTTTCCCGAGGGCAAATCGGTGGCACTGTCGCAGATCGTGAACTTCGTCCTCGATCCCGAGGTCTGGAGGATCGGTGTGTTGTGTGTTCTCCTCGATGCGGTCAATCACGCAATGCACCACGGCGGCACGGTGATTCTCGGGGTCGAAGATCCTGACCGCGGCGCACAGTGGATCGGCGCGGTGAGTGCGCTGATGCCATCGTCGGCGGCATCCCACTTCTACTTCTCTACCTACGAACGTAGACCCAGCGCGGAGGATATCGACGCGCTGAATGCGCATGTGGTGTGCGTGCCGGTCGAGGATCTGGCCGACTTGGAACTGCCGGAGAATACGGTTGTGCTCAGCGAAGTCGAAACCCCGTCCCTCGGTGAATTGGGTTCCGCCGACGGATCGAATTCTGAATCGCATCGAACCGAGCGCAATGCCGAGGTCCAGGTATCGGAATGGTCGGTTCTGGCTCAGACGGTTCTCCTCGATGCTGAGACCGCACTCGGTGCGTTGGGGAAGCTCGACGAGATTGCGAAAACCGATCCCGTGCGGGGCGCCGAAATCGCTTGGCCTCTTGCTGCGCTCGTGTCCGAGAACAACAGTTTCAGTGATGCACACATCGAAGCGCGACGAGTGCTCGACGGTGCCCCCAAGCCACTGCGACGGATTCAGCTGCCGGAACCGGCGGCGGCGCTAGCAGTATCCGTTGCTCGCGCACCCGGGCATGTACCTGGGGCGACGGAGTCGGGAGAACCGAATCTGCACAATATTCTTGCGATGCCGATCTCCACTTCTGTCGAGATCGACGCGCGGTGGACTGCGTTCCTGCGTTTTGTCCGAAACAATCCGGGCTGGTCGATGGGATCCGGCACCCAACTCAAGTTGTTCGGCAACTTCGAATCGCAACCCTCTCGGCGGCTTTTGGAGGATGTTCAGAAGACAGCGGAAGATTTCTTCGACCGCCTCGAGGGCAAGGATTCACCGGCTGAATCGGATACACCATTCCTCGTCGAGGTCGAGATACTTCGGTTTGCAGATCTGATCATGCACTCCGGCCTCGTGGATGACGCGATCGTCAACGTCGTGCAGAAACTTGTCGACCTGGCGGTAGTGCCACTTCTCTTGGACGATTCCGTGGCACCGCAGTTCGTGCGCGATGTTTTGTCGGTCGAGGCTCCGCTGAGGGCGCTGCTCCGGAGCTGCATTACCGATGGCACGGGTGCGGCGTACTTCGTCAGTCGCCCGCTGGGTAGGCGTGTGCCCAAGGCGGTCATCGAATGGATGCTGCTTGTCGACGACCTTCCCACCGACGGAAGTATCCGGGAGAACGCGGAGGTAGTGGCAGAGTCCAGCGTCGCACTGGCTTCTGATCTGGTGCTTCGGAGGCTCGACAATTCTGATGAGCATGATCTGAACGGGTGGGGACAGTTTGTGCCGCAGGCGTTGTGGCGGGTTTTGTGGGAGGCGCACAACGGCGGATTTGTGGTCGGCGATGCGAGCAAGGTTCTCACCTCGACGCACTTACCGGACGAAGATCTCGAAGAATTGGTTTGGCGCTTTCCCGGCATCATACCGCCGAGATTTCTTCAACGAATAGTTCTGTCACACACAGGTGATCAAGGTTCGGTCGATCTTGCTCTGTCTGCGGCTCATGTGCTGACGACCCAAGCCGATACGCGCCGCGACGGCAGCGTGATTGTGACGCCTCCCAATCAGCGCAAGGATGACTGTGCCGTGGCGTGGGCACGGTTGCGCTCAACAGGCCGGTGGGCAGAGTTCGGTGCCGAGTTGCAGTTCGAGGTAACTCGGATGCGACCCGCTCTCGTCGACTTTTGCCGAATGAACGCTGCTGAGATTGCTGCGCTGACCGGCGACATGGTCGATCGAATGATGTTGTTACTCTTCGCTTCCAGGTGGTCTCGGGACAGATACGCTGCGCCATTTGTTCCGTTTGTAGGTGCCGCTCAGGTGGATGCTTTGAGGCGGTCAGTCCTCGGATCGAGTGGCTATGTCAGTGCCAATATCACCGAACTGATTACCTCGCGGATCATCGATCGTGAGTGGCTCCTGGCAACAGTCATGCTCATGACGAGCGGCGCGCCGGGGAGTAAGCGGCGCAAAGCTGATGTGCTGACCCGTGTAGGTCTCGGTTCTGACGATGGGAACGGTCTTCTGGAATCTGTGGCCGGGAAATCGCTGTCGGATCTCCAGGGCTTCGACCGAGAGGGTCCGTCTCCGATCGCCGACATGTTCCGCGACGAAATACGGCGTCGGCGCTTCGTGGATTCACAGGCCGTGATCGATCAGTATCGGCCGCACGCCTGGAGTTGGTTGGATCATCTCGCGGCGGCAGCATACGAATCGAAGGAAAATCAAATGTTGTCCAAACTCTGGATTGGAAAGAGGAAGCGCTGATGCCCGCTTATGTGCTCGATGGAGCTGGGAGAGTAGATCTTCCGCGCCGACCGTTGGCCGTCAGCGCCGACGCCGGTGGGGTGGGCGTCGAGCTGTCCGCGTCAACGCAGTCCGGTCAGTCGACGGGCGCTGTGCATCCCCGTCCTGGTCTGATGATTCTTCCGCGAATCGCGGACGTGACCACTGTGTCCGCGAGGCCTGCTGATGGGCAGATCGCGTTTCCTCAAGGCACGGTCCTGCGCGTCACGATCGGGGTCGACAGTCAGAACGATCTGGACCCCGATCGAGCGGAGCTTCGCCCGATGGATGTGTCGGGACTGCACCGTGCCGATTTGGCGACGATCACGCTGGGCGCCGAATCGCTCGAGATCGCGGCGCGCAGAACCGAAGTCGATGTCGCGCTCGGAGAGTTGGCATCGCTGGCTCGCTCGAGTGCCCGCGGAATCCTGCGTACCGATCGGCTTCGCGACGCACAGTGCTACTCGGTCGCCATCGATATCGACAGTTCCATGTCGATGGTGCATCGATTCGACGACTCGAGTGTCGCAACAGTCGCAGATCTGCTGGCCGGGGTGTCCACGGTGCTCGGCGATGCCACACCAACCGTGTCGGTGCTCGGCGCACGATCGACGCTCGTACCGGAATGTGCGCTGCGGGATTTGAAGGCTGCGGTACAGGGCGTTCTGGACTCCGCATCGATGGGTGTGGGCTTTCAGTCGGTTCCGTCCGTACCGGCAGCTGCCGCGTCGAGGCATATCGTCTACACGATCACCGACTCGGTGCCGGCCGATTTCTCTGCAGAAGTGCCGGATTCGTCGTCGACTATTCGTCATTTGGTACTGCTGTCGGAGGTGGTACCGGCATCGATTCCGGCGGGCACCTACTGCGCAGTGATCTCGCCGCGCTCGGTCGAAACTCTCACGTCCGACCCGAGTGAACTGTCGCGGATCATTTCGCAGCTACTGTCTCCTGTTATGTCCGATTCGACCACCGGTGGTTTCTCGTGAGCAAGTGCCCACGCTGCTTCGTCAGCTTGACCCCCGATCACTTTGCCTGGACCCAAGCGTCGGGTACGACCACCGAGGCTGATCCTGTCGCGAGCGCTTACCACGGTGGTCAGGTGCTCTCGCGCAAGATCATCGAGTTGCGCCGACCGGTGGATGCACACGCGGGCTGGGCACCGCCGCCGCAACACGCAGAACTCGAACTGGGTGGACCCGTTCGCGAAGTGTGCCCGACCTGCCATTACGTCCTTGTGGACGGTTGGCGCAACGCACAGGTCACCTGCATCGCCATGGCGGGAGCGCGGGCCACGGGTAAGACCGTGTACATCGCGGTGTTGATCAAGCAGTTGCAATTGCTGGGTGAGAGTTGGGGTGCTGTGGTCGAACCCTTCGACAGCACCACTGAGGCGACGTACCGGGACCACTACGAGACCCCGCTGTACGAGGCCCGGGGAATCCTCGAGGCGACACCCGCAGCGCACACCGGCAATCCTTATCAGCGTGAACCTTTGATCTTCAGTCTCGGTCATTGGAACAACGTCTCGCAGATCCTCGTAATCCGCGACGTCGCCGGTGAGGACTTGGAGAACCCGGAAAACGCACGTGCTCCGTGGTTGCAGTTCTTTGCGCACGCAGACGGCGTGCTCTTCATGTTCGATCCGCTCAAAGTCGAATCGGTCACCAACCAACTGCACGATCTGGTGCCCACGCAGGAACGAGTCGGCGGAGATCCCCGAACAGTGCTGCGCACGGTCCTCGGCATCATCGGCTTGGGAACACCCAACCTCGCCATAATCTTGTCCAAATTTGATGCACTGCAGTCACTTCAGAGCGTCGAGGGAAGCGATTGGAGTCGGATCATGTCGAACCCCGGCGCCGCGTTCTCCCGAGATTTCAGTTTGCGATCGGCGCCGTATCACGACGGTGATGGTCAGCTTCTCAACCAAGAAGTCCGCAGCCTCCTCAAGAAGCTTGATGCCACGCCGATGGTGATGTCGGTAGACCAGCCGCACACCGGACGCCCGCTGTCCAACCGATACTTCGCGGTATCGGCATTGGGTGAATCCCCGGTCGGGGATCGCTTGCACGCCAGTGGGATCACGCCCTTCAGATGTCTCGATCCGGTTCGTTGGGTGCTTGCGACCCGCGGCGTGTGGCACTGGCAGTGACGTCATGACTCACTCGGTTCCGGAAGCGGGTAGGGAAGCTCGAGCAGAGATCCTCGATTTCCTGCTCGAATCAGGCACCTGGAGAACAGGATTGCTCAGTCTGCTCCTCGATGCGGTAAGTGCAGCAGTCGAGGGGGGTCCTGTAGTCGTTCTGGGAGTAGCGGACGAGCGTGTGGGTCGGCTATGGGTCGGCGCGGTGTCCATGTTGTGCGCACCCAGCTCCGCAGAGGCAATCCGGTGCCGGCACGCCGATGGCCGCGAAGAGGTTCGCGACGGTGCACACCTGATCACGGTATCCACGGCGAATCTGTATCTGTGGGCGGGATCCGATGGTGTTGTGATCGGAGAGGACGACAACTGCAGTCTGGGGGAGATGTCGATCGACCCACATCAGACCGAACGAGGAACGTCTGTCGCCGTAACGCATTGGTCGCTCTTGGCTGAGGCGGTACTCGTTGATTCTGAGACAGCGCTCGCGGCGTTCGAACTTCAGGAGTCGATAGACAGGAAATTTGCGGCCGATACGCTGCATCGGTTGTGGCCCTTGGCGATGACAGTGGCGTCGACGCCGGAGATGCACGAGTCGATGAGCACTGCGGCAGAAGTTATCCGAGAGCACTCACCCTGGGCGCTTGTCGAGCAGACCGAACTTTTCAACCTTGCGGTGGGTGCCGTCGCCGGCGGTTGCGGCCGCGATGCGGCTGTAGCGTGGCGTGATCGCCTGACCGCGGGACCTACTCCTGAGCCTGCGGTTCACGTGCCCGACCCGTTGATCCGGTTGCCGGAACCAGTGCAAGCACCCACCCCGAATCCTGCTGTGGCTCAGCCGGAAATTCGGACCTTGCTGATGGGTGAAGCCGCAGATCTCTCCGCCGACACTGTGCGATTGGGGTGCTCTGTGTCGTGGACGCAACCGGGGTCGAGTCCGTTGGAGGTTGATCTTGTGGCCTTCCTTCTCGACGAGAGCCGCACGGTCAGCACCGACGAGGATTTTGTCTTCTACAATTCCCCGGTGGGAGGCGGAGGTGCGGTTGCGCTGTCCGTGCTGACGCCCGAGGCGCAGCGTGTGGACATTGATTTCGGAGCGTTGGCGCCGCGGTACCACCGAGTGGCCTTGGGAATCGTCATCACCGGGGCCGGGTCGTTCAGCCAGCTGAACCCGCTGCGAATAGTTCTGACCGACAACGAAGTTCCGGTCGCCGATTCGATCTGTACGCATGGCACCACTGAACAGGCGATGATCGTGGGCGAGTTCTACATTCGGGCAGGCCGTTGGCGGGCACGATCAGTCTGGCAGGGGTATGACGGTGGCCTCGCGGAGTTGGCGACGTCGTACGGCGTTGTCGTGGACGGCCCCGGGTGATCGATTCTGCTACCCGCCGCACTGCCTACGTACGTGGTCAATTGACTGATCCTTACTCGGCGTCGCTGTTGGTGGTGACGATGATGCCGGTTCTGTCGGCGATAGCGTTCGGTTCGATCCTGTGGCGACCTCTCGGGTATGTCGTCGCAGTTGCCTCACTCTTCTATGTACAGAGATTGCATCGCTGGATTGGTTCCGGATTGCAACGCATCGGTCCGGGAGCGTCGACGAGCAGGATGTACCGCGCTACAACCTATTTGGTGATCGTTCTTCTGGCTGCGATGCTGTCCATTCCAGTCGTGCAAGTCTTCTTTCGCGGTGATCTCGCGGCAATGGCCGCGCCGACCACTGTTGCGGAGATGACCGACGGGTGGCAGGGCGCCACGACACCGGATGCGATTTACGGTTCCACACCGACCCGGCCGTCGTACGCACCCTGTCAGTTCGTTCAAGAATGGACCGGACTGACGGTGGCGAACTCGTGCTATTCGGCAGTGGGGTACGTGCGGATGTGGCAGATGCCCACCGCGTTGCCGATGTTGTGTTCTCTCACCATGATTTACATCCTCTTCCCCCTTACGCTGGCCAGATTCGGTCGGTTGAACAAGTAGCCTTCGACTTCCCTCGAAGGCATTGAAATGGATCGGTATGACGAAGAAGTATTATCTTGCGCGCTTGGCGGGCTCACGCGTCGATGTTCTGGAGAGACTTCCAGGCTCGGTCGCCAAGCAGACGGCCATGGGATCGGTGCTGTTGACGACAGCCGGATTCGCCACCATTTCAGCTGCCTATGCGTTGACGATCACTGGTATCGCCACAGGATGGACAGCTCTTGCGGGCGGAATGGTGTGGGGGCTGGCGATTCTCAACCTCGACCGTCTGCTCGTAATCGGGCTTTCGCACGAGAAGCGCATCGGGCGCAGCGTGATGCTCGCGATTCCTCGAGTAGTGTTGGCGATAGTCATCGGCTTTGTCATCTCGACTCCGTTGATGCTCAAGGTATTCGAAACCGAAATCGAAACTCAGCTCAATCGCAACATCATTGCGTCACAAGAGCAATTGAGGACGGACCTCAAGGATTCGACATTGAGTTCAGACCTGACCGAGGCGGAAGCCGAGTTGGCGCAGATGCGTGCGTTGATCAACGCCGGCCCCACGGCCGACCCGGCTGCCAACCCGGAAGTTGGACTGGTCCAGGCCGAAATCGAGAAACTCGAGGCAACGGCAGCGAAGCAGAAAGCTGATTACGACGCGGCCCGGACGAGGGCCCTGGAAGAAGAAGAGGGTACTGCCGGAACGGGAGTGCCTGGTTGTGCGGCGCTTTGTGTCGAGAAGAAGCGACTTGCGTCCGACGCCGAGAAGCTGTGGCAGGAAACAGTCGAGCAGATCGGGGCGAAGGAAGTCGAAAAGGCCTCGGTCGTCGCCACACTCAAGGATGTCCTGCTGCAGGAGAGTGAGAAGGCCGTCGCCGACGCCGAACGTGATCTACCGGCGGTCGAGCAGAACGTCGAGACGCTGCGCACCCAGGTCGACAGCGCCCAGAACGGGTCGTATGCGCTCGAACAGGCAAACAAGGGAATCATCGCCAGGCTCAAAGCACTCAACGATCTCTCCGGCAGCGACGGCACCGCGGGTATGGCGCACATGGCGGTTTCGGTGCTGTTCATGTTGATCGAATTGCTTCCGGTGCTCTTCAAAGTCATGTCCAACGCCGGTACCCGCACGCCGTACGACGAGTTGGTCGAAGCCTTCGAAGAGGAAGAGAAGCGCGATGCGACGGAAGAAATCGATACCCGCAAACGGGTGTCGGAGTTCCGCCGAGATGCCGAGTTCGAAGCCGAGCAGGACCGCATCAGCAAGCAGCAGGAAACAGTACTCAAGGTCAACGAGACAGTAGTTGCGCACCAAGCTGAGGTCGTCGACGAGGCACTCGAACAATGGAGTCGGCATGCAAAGCGTGTGTCGACCGAACGGCTACGTGACTGGGAACGTGGTTTGATCGGCGAGGCTCGATTGAGCCCCGAAAGCGGGGCGAGTGACGTGGAAACCCGTCGGTCGGAGCAATCACCGTCGGCGAGGTCGTCAGCACCAGGTGTGGTGTTGGACAAGCCGCGCAACCCGGTCACGGCTCCGTATATCGGTGGAGGGTATCCGCAGAGTCCCGCGACAGGCGGCGCGCCCGCCGGCCCGTTGCCGCATTGGATGTCCGAGACGACCTGGGCCGACGGTCCGGCTTCACACCTACAGCCGCCCGAGTCGATGCAGTAATGAGCATCGAACTCGAGATCGAGGGGATTGTCCGCTCGCACATCGACGTTCGTGTTGTGGTCGACGACGGCGCGAAAGAGCTGGCTCGCGGCCTTGTCGAACAGTTGACGCACTGGATAGCCGACGAGTGTGCACGTCGCCCGATTCTTTCGGACCTGTTTGCTGTCAGCGTCACACACGTCGGTGGGCATGTGTCCTTCAACAGTCTGGTCAACTGCGCCCACGGCAAGAAGGGTAGGCCTTTCCTGGAACGACCTTCTCGAACCGTGGTGTCGGTGGTTGTCGGCTCGGCTCCCGCCGTTCTCAGCCAACGCGGCAACGCTGAAATCTCCACGGCACCTGCGATGTTGGTGTGGTTGATCGGGGATGATGCGGCGTCGGCGTTGCTGACGGTGCATGGTCGGATAGGGCCGAGAGATCGAAGGACAGTCGCTGACAACTCGTTGACTCCGGAGCTTTTTGTCTCTGTCTGTCAGATACTGGTGCGAGGAATACTCGAACGGCCGGGTGAGTGGTGCGGCGAATTGATCGGAAGCGCTGCTGTGAGCGCAGCGATGCGAGGTGTGGGATATGCGGTGTCGTGATTGCTCTAGTTTTCTGGTGGGTCGGGTATGAGTGTTGATGTCACGAGACTGAGCATCCTCCGCAATGTTGAATCGCCGGAGGGTTTTCCGGCGTTCGAGGTGAAGTCTCCGAAGGGAGTCGGACGTGGTTTCCGCTGTCTCTTCCGCGAGTTCGAGAACGCGAGCGACGGTGTCGTCGCGAATGTGCGCTGGTTGATCGATTTTCGTGTGAACCTGACGCCGGGGGAGCGTTCTACGCTCGACGCGTCTTTTCTGTGGCCACTCGAACTTGTCGAGTCGAGCGGTGTCGCCGTGGGGTACCTGACTGCCGTGGTCCCGGGACGCTTCGAAGAGCAAGTGCAGACACCCTATTCGGGCCGTGTGACGGTAGCTCGAACTCTGGACTGGTTGAACAATCCCGCCCACGCGAAAGATGCGGGTGCATCGGTGATTGTCGAACCCGATGACATCATCGTGCGCTCGGCCTACTGTGCTCAGATCGCGCGCGCGACGGCCTTCCTCCATTCTCGAGGTGTTGTGTTCGGCGACATCGGGCCGCTGCGCGTGGTCACGAGCGATTCACCCATCGACGTGGTCATGATCGGTTCCGAGTTCATGCACGCCGTCGACTCTCCGTGGCCCGGACCCGGAGTGCATTCGCCGGGTATGACGCCACCGGAATGCATTGGCGAGGAGAGAGTTCAAGATGTAGGCACTGATCTCTTCAAACTGTCGTTGATATTTCGCGACGTACTTGGTGCTGCTCCTGAGCAGACTTCGCAGTCGTCACCGTTGTCGGCGTTGGTCGGACGTGTAGACCACTGCGGAATTGAGATGTTCGAACGAGGACTGGGGTCGGATCCTGGCGCGCGCCCGTCGGCCGTCGAGTGGTACGCGTATCTGTACTCGCAGACCATCGCGCATTCGGCTCCACCTGTGATCGAGATGTTCGGTGCGGATCCCGAACACGGGATTCGTCATCAATCCATCGAATTCACCTGGAGTGTTCAGGGTCACCGGAGGCTTAAGCTCGAAACTCCGTGGGGTGAGGTTCAAGAACTCGACATCAGCGCGTCGAGGCACAGGTTGACGTTGAGGCAGTCTGGGCAATTCCGTCTGATCGCATCAAATCCGAGTGGAACCACCGAGCGGCCCAGCGACATCGTGTATGCCTTCGACCCACCCGCTGTCCGATTCGTCGAAGTTCCCGAGCTGGGTGGGGTTGCACAGGCCATAACCGGTCTGGATTCGACGGTGTTGTCCGATCGAGTGGTGCAAGGCGCCGAGTTCAATTGGCTTTACGGCAATTTCGACGCACTGGCGATGCCGGAGTTGCCACCGCTACCGGAGCTCCCGCAGTTTGATTCTCCGGGTGTTCCACTGCAACAGATTGATTGGACGGGGCTGACTTCGATCGTCAACGACGCGATGCGTGCCGCCGATACCGAAGTGCGTCATGGAGCAACCGGCCGAGGGAACATTGTGGCTAAGGCAGGAACGCTTTTCGCCCGCGTGCGACTACGCGCCGATACGTTGACCAGCGGCCTTTTCCGATCGCGAACTCGGTGAGTAGGGCATGAGTATTCGGGTACCCCGAAAAGGTCTGCAAGTGTGGAGGAGGAAGCCATGCGTGTGAAAAGCCTGGTCGGGGCAGGCGCCGTGGCAGTTGCTCTGGTTGCTGGTCCCGTTGCCCAAGCGTCCGCGGAAGGCTCTGCGGCTCCGGGCTCCGACAGCCTGCCGGACACCCTGACCTGCGAAAGTGTCTTCGACGCTTTGGAGGATCAGAGCCCGGAGTGGACAGAGGAGGGGATCGACCAAGTCGAAGACTGGTGTGAGTCGATCACCGGTGAAGAGGACTGATCGTCAGCCGCGCGCGATGATGCGCCGTGACAGTCGCCAGCGGCCGTCTTCCAGTTCGAACTCGTCGGCGTAACTTCCGACGCCACTGAGACGAGGCGTCGTGGCGGTGTCGACGTAAAACGTCCACACCGCTTCAGCACGGGCTGTTGTGTCCGACGTGACCTCGACGGCGATTGCGGTGGTGACGTGGCGGGTGAAGGTGCCCGGACCCTGAATGCCTGCGGTGCGGCGTTCGCGCACGCCGGCAGCGATTTCCTCGCGTCCGCGCCGGACCTGTAGGGGCAACCCTCGGTCCGGGTTGGGCGGCATCGTCCATTCGGCTTGCCGAGTGAATTGTTCGACGTAATCGTCGACGGTTCCCGTATCGGCGAGGTGGGCGATCCGCGCAAGTGTGGTTCGGATCTGTTCGGCCGGGCTTTCGGGCTGCATCTGTCTCCTTGGCATCAGGGTGGGATTTCCGGACGCTACCGCGATGAGCAGGGAATAGTAGGTCCGGTCTCGTTGAGCGGACGTGAGATTGGTGAGTTCGGATCACCGTGAGTCCAACTATTTCCCCAACATGAGGGGAAATGATTAAGTGTGTTCACGAAGGCAAGTGCCTTGAATCTGACCGGAAGGTTTACCGTGTCCGTCCCTCTGCGATGTCTGCGCTGACTTCTTCAGCGCCACACCGGCTGGTGTAGCTCTCATTACCCGCTGAACTGATCCGAAGTTCGGGTTCTTCGAGGCCACCAGGACGACCACTTTCCCTTTTGCGTGCCGCGCTCAGCGCGCGTTGCTCCGCACCCTCATACGAAGGACTTCACCTCCGTGAACTCGTCATTTCCGACGGCCGGGCTCGATCGCCGTGCCTTTTTCCGTGGCAGCGCTATTGCCGCACTCGCAATTCTAGGTACTGGCTCGCTGGCAGCGTGCTCCTCGGCCGTTGGTGAACAGCGTTCTGATGCAGATGAATCGGTGGATCCGGTGCGAGGCGGCACGCTCACGCTGGCAATTCCGGACGATGTCACCCCGTCTGCTCTCTTGACCAGTACGACAATTGCCGGCAACACCATCTCCGGCCTTGTCTTCGAGACGTTGACCCGCTATCCACTCGATTCCGTAGTGCCGCAACCTCTTCTCGCCAAGGACTGGAAGCTCTCGGACGACGGTCTGACGTTGACGCTGAATCTGCGCGACGATGTCACCTTCCACAGTGGTCGCCCGTTCACCTCTGCGGATGCGGAGTTTTCGCTGCGTACGTACGCCGATCCCAAGTTCTCCGCGCAGCTGCGCAGCACAGCGGCTGCGATCAGCGGCTACGATTCCTCTGATCCGAACAAGCTGGTGCTGACACTCGCGCACCGAACCGGCAACATCTTCGACCTGCTGGATCTGGCGCCGATCTTCGACTCGGAGACCTTCGACAAGGCAGTCACCGGTGAATCCTTTATCGGGACAGGACCGTTCGTCTTCACCTCGCGCACTCCGAACAGTTCGATCTCCTTCGATCGCAATCCGAACTACTGGGTTGCGGAACGCCCCTTTCTCGACCGCGTCGAGGCTCGTATCGTGCCCGATTCACAAGCGCGTCTGACGTCTCTCAAGTCGGGTCAGGTTGCGCTCGTATCGCCGGGGGCGCTGACGTTCCGTGATTCGCAGACAGTCGGCAAGACAGATGGTTTCGAGACCACAGCGCTCGACGGGGCGGAACTGCAAACTTATATCGGCGCGAACGTGACGGCTGAGGGATTGACCGACGTGCGAACCCGGAAAGCCGTGGCATATGCCATCGACCGCGAACGCATCATGAGTGAGGTGTACCGCGACGCCGGCTACGCCGTGAATCTGCCGTGGCCGAAGTCGTCGCCCGCCTACGACGCAGCCAAGAACTCGACCTATGCGCGTGATGTTGCCAAGGCCAGGGCGTTGGTGCGTGAGGTCGGGACGCTTCCGACTATTCCGTTGACGTACACCGGAGCCAGTCCGGACTTCGAAGCAGCAGCGCAGATCGTGCAGGCAAATCTTGCGGAGGCGGGAATTCGAGTCGAGTTGGATCCAGTCGAGGCGACAGTCTTCTTCAAGCAGTTGATCGGCGCCGAATTCAAGGGACTGTGGCTGACCAGTCACACATTTGCGCAGTATGTTCCGTCGACCCTGACCGTCAGTGCCTACCCGTTTAACGCCGCACACAATGCGTCGAAGTTCAGTTCGCCGGCATACTCCGCTGCCGCCGACGCGGCATGGCAGCAGCCGGAAGGTTCGAGCGACGCCGCCAAGAAGCTGTACGCGGACCTCAGCACACAACTGTTGGACGAGTTGTTCCTGATCGAGATCGGTGTGGTGGTTCAACAGGTATCAGCTGCTTCCACTGTGCGAGATCTTTCATGGACCAAGGGCCGTCAGCCGCAGTTCGCCAACACTTTCCTGGCTTAGGGGAGAACATGTTTCGCTATGTCCTTGGCCGACTACCGTCGGCGGTGGTGGTTCTCTTTCTTGCGTCGTTGTTGATTTTCTCGGTAATGCGACTGGTTCCCGGTGATCCGGCCTTGGCGCTGGCGGGTCCGGATGCCACACCGGAATCGATTGAGGCGATTCGTCATTCGCTTGGGCTCGACCAGTCGATCCCGGCTCAGTACCTGTCGTGGATCGGCGACGTCCTGACGTTGGATCTGGGTCGGTCGTTTGTCCTGGGCGGTCAGATTTCGGACCTCGTCCTGGCGGGATTGGGAAATACCGCGGTGCTCGCCGGTAGCGCGTTGCTGCTGGCGGTAGTGCTGAGCCTGATTCTCAGTGTCGCCGTGGTGGTCTGGCCGAAGAAGTGGCTGACCAGTGTGGTGAACGTGCTCAATACGCTTTCTGTTGCGCTGCCCAATTTTGTGACAGGTGTTCTACTGGTCTTGGTGTTTGCGGTGCTGATTCCGGTGCTGCCTTCCGGTGGTGTTCCTCCGGGTGGATACCTGGCTCGTCCCGACATCACGCTTCAGTACCTGGTGCTGCCGTCGCTGTGCTTGGCTCTGCCGGTCACAGCCGCTCTGACCAGATTTCTCTCGGAGGCCCTGCGCACCGAAATGGCGCAGCAGTATGTGATCACCGCTCAGGCTGCCGGAGTTACACGCTGGAACCTGGTGACTCGTAGCGCTTTACGCAATGCGCTGCCGACCATGTTGACTGTCCTCGGAATTCAGACCGGGCATCTACTTGGTGGTGCCGTGCTGGTCGAGGCCATCTTTGCCTGGCCGGGAATCGGTCAACTGATTCAGCAGGGAATTGGCCGGCGCGACTACCCGGTGGTGCAGGTTCTCCTTCTGCTCTCGGTCACGATCTTCGTGCTGATTCAGTTGCTGACAGACATCGTCCACGCCTACCTTGATCCGCGTATCCGCATTGGAGGGCAGTAATGACTGTCGTTGATCAACTGCAGGACGCGCCGTCGACGCGGCGCTCGCGTCCGGTGCGCGATGCTCTGACTCACGGCCAGGGGCTTGCAGGCGTCCTGATCGTGCTCGTCATCGCAGCGGCAGGTATTGCAGCACCATTGCTGACGAGTTACGGCCCCAACGAACAGATTGAGGGTGCAAACCTGTTGGGCGCCAGCGCACAACACTGGTTCGGCACAGATCAGGTGAACCGCGACGTCTTCACACGATCGCTGTACGGTATCCGCATCAATCTCGTCATCGTGCTTGTCGCGGTGCCATTGGGTGCGATCATCGGTTCGCTTGCCGGCTTGATCTCGAGCATCAATCCTGTTGCCGATGTCATCGCTCAACGAATCTTCGATGTGATCCTTGCCTTCCCGCTGCTGATTCTCGCGATCACGCTGGTAGCGATTACCGGTCCCGGTGTAACGCCGGTTATCGCCGTGATCGTGGCCGCGGAGATCCCCATGTTCGGGCGTCTCGTGCGTACCAGTGTGCTCAAGGTTCGCGAGCTGCCGTTCGTGGAATCCGCCGAAGTGATCGGGGCCGGCCGTTGGTGGGTACTGCGTAAGCATGTGCTGCCCAACGTCGTCGAACCGTTGGGTGTGCAGATCGCCCTGTCGATGTCGGTGGCCGTATTTGCGGAAAGTGCGATGAGCTTCCTGGGAATCGGTGTACGACCGCCGGATCCGTCATTGGGGTCCATCATCTCCGATGCCATTCCCAATCTCGACGCCAATCCCGCCTATGCCGTCGGACCGTTGATCATCGTCTCCGCCTTGGTCTTGAGCTTTCTCCTGATCGCCCAGGCGCTCGGCAAAGCTCGTCGGATCTGACACTGCCTAACTACCACTTTCAAGGACATAAACATGAACGCAGTAGAGCAGCAGGCGGTTCTCGCCATCGAGGATCTGGTGATCCAGTTCGGTACGGCGGATTCCCGACGTGAATCGACCACCGTTGTCGACCACGTGACTCTCGAAGTGGGGCAAGGTGAAATTCTGGCCCTGGTTGGAGAATCCGGATCAGGTAAGTCGCTGACGGCGCGCGCAGTCCTCGGCCTGCTGCCGGAAGGGGCGCAGGCGAGCGGGTCGATCGAACTCGGTGGCCAGCAGGTTCTGGGAGCTGACGAGGCCACACTGAACAAGCTGCGTGGCACCCGGGCCGCGATGGTGTTCCAGGAGCCGCAGACCGCACTCAACCCCGTCCAGAAGGTGGGGTGGCAGATCGCTCAGGTCCTGCGGGCGCACGGCAAGATATCCCGGGCCGACGCTCGGGCCCGCGCCGTGGAATTGCTACGGATGGTGGAGATTCCGGAACCGGAGCGTCGGGTCGATTGGTATCCGCATCAGCTCTCCGGCGGTCAGAAACAGCGCGTAGTTATTGCGCTGGCGTTGTCAGGCTCTCCGGATCTGCTGATCGCCGACGAGCCGACCACTGCGCTCGATGTGACAGTGCAGGCCGAAATTCTGCAGTTGCTCCGGGATCTGCGCGATCGGTCGGGGACCGCGATTCTGCTGATCACGCACAACATGGGCGTCGTCGCTGATATCGCCGACCGCGTGCTCGTGATGAAATCCGGTCAAGTGGTGGAGCAGCAGTCCGTCTTCGATCTGTTTGCGTCACCGCGGGCGAGCTACACCCAGGCTCTGCTGGCTGCGGTCCCACGGCTGCCGGAAGCCGAGCACGCTCAACCGGCAGTCGCACTGGTCGATGATCTCGAACGCTCACTCGCCGAGCCGATTCTCCAGTTCGACGACGTGTCGATCGTGTACCCGGCTCGTCTGGGCAACAAGGCGTTTCGGGCTGTTGATCAGGTGAGTCTGAGTGTGCGGCCAGGTGAAGTAGTCGGGCTGGTCGGCGAATCAGGTTCGGGGAAAACCACTCTCGGTCGCAGCGCGCTGGGCGTCATTCGGGCGAGCAGTGGCACTGTGAGCTTTGACGGAACCGATCTGGGGACGATATCTGCGGCCAATCTGAGGGGGCTGCGCAAGGGTATGGCGCTGATCCACCAGGATCCGGCGGCGTCACTCGATCCCCGGCGGACTGTCGGACAGAGCATCGGCGAACCCTTAGAGGTACACCGCTTTGCTACCGGCGCCCTGCTCCGGAACAAGGTCGAAGAGTTGCTCGAATCGGTCCGCTTGCCTCGATCGTTTGCACACCGGGCGCCCGGGGAACTGTCTGGTGGTCAACGTCAACGGGTGGCGCTTGCGCGGGCACTTGCACTCGGACCACGGCTATTGGTTGCCGACGAGCCGACCAGCGCGCTCGACGTTTCAGTTCAAGCTGACGTTCTTTCACTTTTTGCCGACCTACGAGAGGAATACAAATTCGCATGCCTGTTCATCAGCCACGATTTGGCCGTCGTCCATCAGGTGGCCGACCGGGTAGCGGTGCTGCGCAGTGGGGAATTGGTCGAAGAGGGCCCCGCTGCGGAGGTATTCAGCTCACCGCGCCAGGAGTACACGAGGAAATTGGTTGCGGCGGTGCCGCTTCCGGATCCGCTGCGCCAGCGTCAAGGGCGGGATTCTGTACCAGTGGAGCCAAGCCTGACTGTTGCTGTCTGACCGATCCGCACGTACGACACTCACACTTTCACTCTGACTCCACAGGAGAATTTCATGTCTATCACCGAACTCGACCGCGCCGTACTTACCCCTGAAGAAATCTATGCAGCCGGTGGAATCACGGTCCACAAGGTGGGCGAATTGATCGGCGCACGTATCGACGGAGTCCACCTCTCGGGCGACCTGTCTCCGGAGACTGCGTATGCAATCAACTACGCA
The DNA here is from genome assembly GCF_042790355.1 of Rhodococcus sp. NPDC056743. Lineage (NCBI taxonomy): Bacteria > Bacillati > Actinomycetota > Actinomycetes > Mycobacteriales > Nocardiaceae > Rhodococcus > Rhodococcus sp. NPDC056743. The sequence goes on from NZ_JBHTZI010000015.1 coordinate 41,641, forward strand.
CTTGCCGCCCACAAGGTTGTGTTCTTCCGCGGACAGCAGCACCTCGACGACGTGTCGCAATACGAATTTGCCGGCACGCTCGGCACGCAGACCACGACCCACCCGACACTCAAGTCCGCGGACAACAAGTTGCTGGTTCTCGACGGTGCCGCCAGCAGCTGGCACACCGACGTGACATTCATCGACCGCATCCCGAAAGCATCGATCCTGCGCCCCACCACGATTCCCGAGTACGGCGGAGCAACCACCTGGGCATCCACCACGGCGGCCTACAACCAGTTGCCGCATTCACTGAAGGTTCTGGTGGAGAATCTGCGTGCTGTGCACACCAATGCCTACGACTACGCCGAGATCGTGGACAAGGTGCAGCAGGGCAACGCGCAGCGTGTGACCAACTACGGTGAGTTCACTCGCGAGATCTACGAGACGGAGCATCCGGTGGTGCGCATCCACCCGGCAACGGGGGAGAAGACCTTGCTTCTCGGGCACTTCGTCAAGGAGTTCGTCGGTCTCAAGCCGTCGGAGTCGGTTGCTCTGTACCAGCTGCTGCAGGCCCGAATCATCAAGTTGGAAAACACGGTTCGTTGGGCCTGGGAAGCGGGAGATCTGGCGATCTGGGACAACCAGGCTACTCAGCACTACGGTGTCTCCGATTACGGAACTCAGGCGCGCAGTGTGCACCGAGTGACGTTGGCCGGCGACGTACCGGTGGACGTCCACGGCGAGTCCAGCCGCATCATCAAGGGCGACGCGTCCGAGTTCTCGATCGTCGCGGACATCGAGCGGCTCCCCGGGTTTGCCGCCAACTGATCACGTTTGTTCGAAATAGGGTCAGGGCCGACTGTGCTGTCGGCCCTGACCTTTTCCATCAGTACGTACGGGCGAACAGCGCCGGTTCGGTGTCGGACACCTGCGTAACCTGCTCGCGCGCAACCAGATGACGCAAATGTGCCGCGCCCTCGGACAGTGCCATGGTCTTGCCCATCGGGGAGATATCGGACCACGGCTTGTACCACTTCATATGTGCCGCAACATCCCACACGGTCAACTTCTGATCGCCGAATGCCTCGAGTAGGTGATCCAGACGCTCCTCGTGATGCTCGATCAGCTCGCCCGCTCGGCCACCCACGCTGTCGATGGGGATGCCGTGCGCGCCGAGTCCGCGGGTGATGTCCATGGTCTGGACGCGTCGTAGTGACGCGAAGAAATCAGCCAGGGCATCGCGTTCCTCGAGGGGGTACGTAAAGTTGCCGACGTGCGGGGTTGTCTTCTGCAGGACGTGGTCACCGGTGAACATGACGTTTGCGTCTTCGAGATAGAAGCAGACGTGCCCGGGGGTGTGACCAGGGGTGTAGACGACGCGAAGTCCGCGACCGGTGAGATTGATGATCTCGTTGTCCGACAGGATCCTGTCGGGAGCAGAGTCCGCGCTCGTCGGCGGGTTCCCGTCGGCTGCCTGCCGAAATGCGTCGCGATCAGCTTCCGGGGCTCCGGCCTTGGCCATGTTGGCCAGCTGGTGGGTCATCCATTCTTCGCCCTTGCTGCTGGCCATCTTGTTGAAGAGGTCGTGATCGTCCTCGTGCATCGCGATCCAGGCACCAGAGGCTTCACGCACGCGTCCGCACAGCCCGGTGTGATCGGGATGGAAATGGGTCACTACAACGCCTTCGATATCGGTGACCGAATGACCGATCTCCGCCAACCCGGCATTGAGGCCCTGCCAGCCGTTGTCGTCGTCCCAACCGGCATCGACCAGGATCAGGCCGTTCGGGGACTCCATCGCGTACACCAGCGTTGCGCCGAGTGGGTTGTCGGTGATGGGGACCGGAATCTGGAATATGCCATCTCCGATGGCAGCTGCACCGTTCATCTTTAGTACCTCGTTACCGATTAAGGAATCTGTTTCTATGTCCTTCATGTTTACCGTGCGCTCATTTGGGCCGTGACGCAGGTCCTACTTGGCGGGAATCTGTGACCAGCGGCCTCTATTTCGGATCTGCGAGAGTTTTAGCCACGAATCGGCCGGATTCCAGGGAGAACTGTTGAGACAGTGCATGTTTCGGCGATCGATTGGTTTGGGCATTAGTGCGCCACGCCGGTTCGGTGGGGGTGAGCGAACTAGCGTGTCGAGGGACAGGCGCCGTGCGGCGGTTCTCGAGAAAGACGGGTCATGCGTTTTCAGGTTCTGGACATCATCTTCAACCCACCTCATCCAGTAACCGGAGAGGCAGTAGCCCCGTCGGACCGGCTCAATCGCGTCGTCGAACTCGCGGTTCTCGCCGAAGAGTTGGGTATCGACTCCTTCTCGGTGGGGGAGCGTCACGCCGGCCCGGTTCTGTCCTCTGCGCCGACGGTCGTCCTGGGCGCAATTGCGCAGGCCACAGACCGAATTCTGCTCTCGACGGGTGTCACCGTCCTGTCGTTGCTCGACCCGATTCGGGTGGCCGAGGACTTCGGAACCATCGACCAACTCAGCCGCGGGCGACTCGAAATTGTGATCGGCAAGGGAAACGAGGTGTTGCAGTACCCGTTGCTCGGCCTCGATATCTCCAAGCAATACGAATACCTGACCGAGAACTACGAACTCCTCAAACTCCTGATCAGCGAGGAAAACGTCAAGTGGGTGGGGACCCATCGGCCCTCCCTCGAAGACGCAACGACGCTACCGCGGCCCTACGACGGGCCTTTCCGTATTTGGCACGGGTCCGCGACCTCCTTCGAGGCAGTCGAGCTTGCTGCACAGTGGGGCGACCCGATAGTCACGGCCAATGCCCTCCAGCCCCGCGAGAACTACAAAGTGCTCATCGACCACTACCGCGAGCAGTATCTCGCTCACGGGCATGATCCGTCCAAGGCATATGTCGGCTCCGGGTCAGGTGGTCTGTTTCTCGCCGACACCACCGAACAAGCCGTCGAGGAATTCCGCCCCATCTACGAGGGGGCTGTCGCGCAGCAAGACAAGCGTAAGCACGACCCCAAAGCGGTCGGTAAGACTACGAGCTTCCGGACCATCGAGGAAGCCGTCGACCGTGGACCCGCGTTGGTCGGGTCGCCGGAGCGTGTCGCCGAGAAGATCCTTGACTACCACGAGAGTTACGGTCACGACTTCCAGTCCGTATCCATCAATCACGTCCTCGACTTCGAGCAGCAGAAGGACACCTTGCGCCGGTTTGCCGAAGAAGTAATTCCCCTCGTGAAGGCGGAACTGTCGACCAACCTGTGGAGCGTCGGAGATGCGGATCGGGCGAAGGGTTTCACCGCGCTCGACTGAGCCGGCGAGTGTAATCAGGTCCGACGCTGCGACGAGCCACAGCCTGCAGTAGCTTATTACCGACATCGTGGTCGGTTTTACACTGCATTGAAAGTTCTGTGAGTGGGAGTAGTGCGTTGACGTTGGGTGTGAACTCGCTACCCGCAACAGAACTGTCGGACACGCTCTGGGTCGATATTCTGCCGTGGCTGGACGACTATGTGTCCGACCGTGCCGCCCTACTCGAGCCCCTGGCGCCGTCCCCGGACTGGTGGTTCAGTGAGTCGCCGTCGTTCACCGTCGTCGAAGTCGATCTCGAAAAACTGCTGTCCGAATTGGCGGCGCTCTACATTTCCCACCATTCGTCGGCGGTTCTGAGGGAGAGTTTCCCGCTCCTCGATCCGAGTGTGCCGTTTGGTGCGCTCGGGCTCGATACACGCGCCGTGACGTCGCTGGCCCGTTTGGCCTCGCACGCGAATGTCGGCGAACTGCTGACTCACACCACTGCGGAGATTTTCGGTGTTCGTGGAACCAGCGAGCACACAGTTCACGATGTGGTTCACAGCTTGCTCGTGTGTGCGGTGATGACGGATCCCCGCTCACGGATCGAGACGGCGGACGACGAAGCGGCCCCGCCCGCGATCACTGCCTTACTCGACGATCTCGAGCAGTTGGCAGTGTGGCGACGGGTCCGCGGTCAGGATGCGCGGCCGTTGGTCACCGTCGAGATCGAAGACGAGTCGCCGGAACCTATCCAGGAGCTGGCGGCCCGAATTTCCGCGTTGACACCGAACGATCTGCCTGCCGTGCATCGAACCGACGCGATGGACGAGATCGACAACCTCTTTTCACAACTCGACGAACGTGAGTCGCTGGTCTTGCGGGAGCGCATTGTGGCGCCGGTGCCGCAGCGGCGAGGAGCGGTCGGTGCGAAGATTGGTGTGGGCTCGGGACGAGTAGGGCAAATCGAAGCTGAGGTAAAAGCAAAGATCAATGACGCCTGTGGGTTCGGAACTGCAGTCGGAAATTTGCTTGCCAGCTTGCGCGTCGAGATTCAGCCGGTCGCTTCGCTCGAGCGCCTTCTGGAATTGCATCCGAGCATCGCCGCCGAGGTGCCCGGGTACGGCGTTCCCTTGTGGTTGGTTCTCGATCGGCTCGACGACTACTTCGAGGTCACCGATGGTTGGGCTGCCGCGCCCGGGGTGGCGGCAGCAAAGAAGCGCACCCAGACATTGCTCGAGGACTTCGAATCACCCAACGGCGTAGTAGCTCTCGGCGACGTCGTTGATGCGGTGTCGATGTCTCGAGGTGAGCTCGAGAAGTGGCTCGACTGGTGCGGAATCACCGTTGTTTCCGGGTCTGCCTTGACCAGGGCGCGCCGAATTTCCGACCTGGCAGTCGGCGCGTTGGAGGCGTTGGGGACACCGAAGACTGTTCCCGAATTGGCGGAGTTGCTGAAGACGGATCGCCCCGAACGGTCGATCGAGCGGGCCCTCGAAGCGGATGATCGCGTCGTGCTCGACGCCGGTTCGTGGCACCTTCAGGCTTGGGGTAGTGCGGATGCCATTGCAGGCGAAGCTGTTCCGGAACCCAGTGAGTTCAACGTCGGCGGCGATGGAATCGTTCGACGTAAGCGCTCACGCGATACTGCCAAACCGCCGGAGCAGACGCGTCGCCTGTACCGCTCTGGCAATGTCTGGCGATACCGTACGACGGTCACGTCAGAGCATGTGCGGGGTTCGAGCTTTGCGGTGCCGGCCGGTGTGGCGGTCGCAGCCGGTTGTGTGCGAGGCGAGAGCGTGGAACTCGAGAGTCATCTTGGTGTTCAGGCTGTTCGGTGGAGTGGTGCTCAGCCGACCTTCGGCACAATCCGTAGATTCCTCCGTGAGCTGTCCGCTGTCGTGGGCGAAGACATCTTGCTCGAATTGTGGCAGGACGGGACGTTCCGGGTGGTGCGTCCGGTCGTTGTGCACGCCGATGTCGATCCATTGCGACAAGCACTTGCCGAAATCGGCAACCGTGAACCGTTGCGCACCGCCGATCGGCACGTCGTGCGCATTCTCGCCGAGGCGGTGAGTCTCCCCGGCGAGGATCGGCCGCGAAAGCTGTTGCGAGCATACGAAGATCGAGGTGAGGATGTGATCCTCGATCTGTTGGAAGCGGCCTGGGTTCACACCGCAGGATTCGCAGATTCGGAGGTTGGCGATGCCTGACATCTCGGAGGTGTCGACAGTCGGCGCCAAGGCGCTATCAGCTGACGAATCCCTCGCCGGCGCAGTGGGGTTGCACCACACCATCACGACCGCGCTTGCAGATCTGGTGGATAACAGTCTCGACGCGGGTGCTGCGCACGTGTTGATTCGCTTTGTGCAGGACGGGACTCGGATTGTCTCGATGATGTTGATCGACGACGGCCGGGGAATGGACGCCGCCACGATCGACGCAGCGATGACATACGGGCGCCGACGCGATTACGGCGCAGCAGATTTGGGTCACTTCGGTGTTGGAATGAAGGCCGCGTCGCTCAGTCAGGCCCGGGTGCTGCGGGTGTGGTCGAGGCGCTCGGGTAACCCCACCCAAGGCCGCGAGATCAACTCCGGGCAGGGGCGCCAGGCGGTTTCGGTAATCGAAGAGGCAGAGGCCGCGGCTTTCTTCGATGCCGTCACTCCGCGCTTTCCGTTCGATTCCGGCACCATCGTCGAATGGCGCGGCATCACAACATTTCTGATGTCCGCCAACGAGGACGAGCAGACCAGTTGGCTCGAACAAACCATCAACGACGTGCGCAGCCACCTCGGTGTGGTGTTCCATCGACTGATCGAATCCGGCCGAGTCGCACTGACGGTCGATGTCTTCGACCTCGAGGCAGGCCGGGCCGGGGCGTTGCGCTCGGTGGGTGCGCTCGATCCGTTTTCCTACCCACGCACCGGCTCCCCGAATTACCCGCAGCAGCTGAGTGCGTCGGTCGACGGATCGGTTTTAGTCGCCAATGCCCATATCTGGCCGGCTCGGAGCAATGCGCCGGAATTTCGACTCAGCGGTGCGCCCGGTAGGGATCAGCAAGGGTTGTACTTCTATCGACACGATCGGCTCCTGCAGATCGGTGGCTGGAACGGGATTGTTCGGGGGCGTCCGGATTACGGATTGGCCCGCGTTGCGGTCGACCTCGACGACAACGTGTTGCAGCACATCACGATCAATCCCGAAAAATCGGGAGTCACTCTCGATGCGACTGCGGCGGCTGCCCTCGATGGCGCGGTATTCTCAGGCGGAACCGGGAACTTCCGCTCCTATCTCGACGACGCCGAAAACTCGGTCCGCGCGGCGCGTAGTCATCAGCCCCGGCCGATCAGCGTCGTAGAGCCGTCTTCGGGTTTGCCCGAGGATGTGCTCGATTCGTTCAGCGACGCATTCGAATTCACCGTTGGTGCTGATCCGGTTGCCATCGGATGGCGCGCATTGGCGAGGGATCAATTCTTCGAAGTAGACCTCAAAACGCGCACCTTGTGGATCAATGCGCGCTTTCGGCGCGACCTGCTGGGGCACCGAAGTCTCGACACCACGGACGCGTCGGTGCTGAAGTCGCTGATCTATCTGCTGGTCGGCGAAATGTTCGAGGGCATCAGGATCAGCGCGCGGCAGAAGGAAAAGATGCAGGCGTGGCAAGAAGTCCTGATCTCTGCAATGGCGGCACATCGAGAGCAGGTAGCGCAGTGAGCGAGGAAGTCTTCCGTGCTGTGGCACGCGAACTGGGCGAAGGGTTTCCACCCGAAGACGTTCTGTACCCGGTCAATGCACGGTTGCGGGCCAGCTATCCCGACGGGTTGACCATCGCCGACATTGTTGACGTCTTCCTCGACGACAGTGCTGTTGCCGTGCGGACCGCTCTGCGTTCACGATTGCGTCAGTGGGACGCTGAGAGCGTCGAGACGTGGGTCGGCGCAACTGCTGCGCAGAGCAGCGAGCGTCGAACCTTGATCTACGAATTGCTCGGACTGCCCGCGCACGTGCACGACGAACTCAGTACGATGTTTCCCCGCGAAGGTGGGCCCGTGGTGATTGCGGCTCAGCAGCCGTGGGATCCCTGGTACACCGCAGAGCGCAGGCGCGAGCATGACTTCTACTGGCGTGCCTACAAGCGAGTTCTGGCGGATAAGAACTGGGACGAGAAGACAATCGGCAAACTGGATGTAGCAACCACTGAGGTCGTTCACCGGCTCGCCGACCCGACCAGGCCGGAACCGTATCAGTCCAAGGGACTGGTGGTCGGCTATGTCCAGAGCGGAAAAACGGCGAATTTCAGTGGCGTAGTGGCCAAGGCAATCGACGCCGGGTACCGCTTGGTCATCGTGTTGACCGGCACTATCGAGATTCTGAGGAGCCAGACGCAGCGACGCCTCGACATGGAGTTGGTCGGCCGTCAGAACATCAGCGCGGGCGTTGACGAAGATTACGCCAACGACGAAGATTGGCGCGACGGGAACTTTCTCGAGCACGAAATCGATCCCAACAAGACCAACGAGATTCCCGCAATTCGTCGACTCACCACGTCGACGTTCGACTACAAGAGCCTGCTTGCGGGCTTGAGCGCGTTGCACTTCGAGACAGTGGATCACTCACTTCCGCTCAATGATCCGAAGAATCTGTACCCCAGCAATATTCGGATTGCTGTGGTCAAGAAGAATGTCTCGAGCCTCAAGAAGTTGGTCGCGGACCTGAAGAAAGTTCCCACCGAACTCGATCAGATCCCAGCGTTGATCATCGATGACGAGGCAGATCAGGCGTCGGTGAACACAATTGATCCGAAGAAGATGAAAACCGAGCAGATCGAGCGGACGGCGATCAACGGCCAGATCGCCGAGATCCTCGGTCTCCTCAAGCGTGCCCAGTACATCGGTTACACCGCAACACCTTTTGCCAATGTGTTTGTCGATCCGGAAGACAGCGTCAACGTCTTTCCTTCGGACTTCATCGTCAGCCTCGAGCGGCCCGGCCCGTACATGGGTGGTGCGGACTTTCACGATCTCGACGATGTGGATGACGACGACAAGACGCCGGCCAATTCGAATGAGAAGGCATACGTACGGGATCTTCGAGCCGAGTGCGACGAGGATCGCTCAGCCGAGCAGTTGCGAGCGCTCGACTCGTTTGTCCTGACCGGGGCAATCAAGCTATTTCGGGAATCGAAGGGCGCCAAGCCGTATCGGCACCACACGATGCTGGTGCACGAATCGGTGAAGCAGGCCGAGCATGACGCCGTAGCCGACGACTTCAAGGCCTTGTGGAAATCGGCCGGATACAGCCAGGCCAAAAGTCTTTCCCGGCTGGACAAGCTCTGGGCCGAAGACTTTGCGGTGGTGAGTGCGGCTCGGGGCAGTGAACTGGAAAATCCTGGTTCGTTTGCCGAGTTGGAGGAGTTCATCGGCGCTGCCTACGACAAGATCTCCGAGGGTACTAGCCCCGTCATCGTGGTCAATGGTGCGGCCGAGAAGGACTACAAGCAGGATTCCCTCGACTTCCAGGAACGCGGCGTATGGAAGATTCTCGTCGGCGGTACGAAGCTGAGTCGAGGCTTCACGGTCGAGGGACTCACCATCACGTACTACACCCGCAGAACCGGCCAAGCCGACACGTTGATGCAGATGGGCCGATGGTTCGGTTTCCGCCCAGGATACCGAGACTTGGTGCGACTGTTCATCGGTCGTACGGTCGGCGGACCAGCCGGTGCCGAGTACGACATGTACAAGGCGTTCGAGGCCATCGTGCGGGACGAGGAAGAGTTCCGGAATGAGCTGACTCGGTTCAGCGGCGTGAACGAGAATGGCGAACCGTGGGTCACCCCGCGCGATGTGCCGCCAATGGTGTTCCAGCAGCTTCCGTGGCTCAAGCCCACCGCACGGAACAAGATGTTCAACGCCGAGCTGGCTTATCGCGGTATGGGCGGCGAGAGTTTCAGTTTCACGATGCAGCCGCCGCGCGGTGACGGCTCGATCAATGCCCGACATTTTGCTGCTGTCGGTCCGGTGTTGAAGTCGCTCGGCGATTCCGGGACATTCAACTTTGTGGACAAGGAAGATGTTGTGCGGTCCTTCACCGCGCGGTACGGAATCGTCCCAGCTCCCGTAGTTCTGGACGCAGTCGATCAGTTCGAGTGGGCGACGGGCTGGAACTTCGGGCCCCACCGTGAAGCGCTCTCGGCGGCAATCGAATCCGGCTTGCTCGAGGATTTTGCCGTTCTTCTGCCACAGCCGAAGACGCGTGAGGCCACCGAGATCAAGGGCTGGCACGAGAAACTTCCGATCGTCAATCGCAAGCGTCAAGAGCGTGAGTATCGGACGGGCTTCACAGGCACCGCCGTTCGCGAGCGTGATGCCATCGAACACATCGCCGGCAGTTCGAAGAAGAACGGTGGGCCTCTTGCCGGCGCACTGCACCGCAAGACTCGCGGCGCGTTGATTCTGGTGTTTGCCAACGATCCGGGTCCACGCCAGTTGAAGCGGGCACAGGCCGGTCCGGTGGATTCGCGCGACTTCGCGACACTGTTCTCGTATGCGCTGCCGCAAGCCGCGGAACCGTTGGGGCGGATCGGTTTTCGAGTGAAACAATCAGGGACAGGTGCGATAGTCGATGCAAACTAGGTGCGTAGCGGTGAAGAACAGGGACGGATTCTGATGGCAAAGACCATTGCGACAATCAACCTCAAAGGTGGCGTCGGTAAGACGACGATCACGGCCGGGTTGGCGGAGTTCATGTCGCTCGAATTCGGGCAGCGTGTGTTGCTGATCGACCTTGATGCGCAGATCAACCTCACCACCATGATGATCAGTGAGGATCACTGGCTCGAGCTGAACAAGAAGGGGCTCACCAGCGCCACCATCTTCCGTGACGCGGTTGAAGGTACGTCGAACTTCGACTTGCATGGGACCATTCAGCGTGGGGTCTCGCCGGTCAAGCGCGTCACCGGTGTAGATCTGCTGCCCTCGTCGCTCGATCTGATCGAGTTGCAGGAGGAGATCAGTGCCCTTCGGGTGGCTGACCGAAGTTCCACCAAGCCGGTCGAGTTGTTGCGCGACGCTGTAGGTCCTGTGATGGATTACTACGACTACGTGCTGATCGACTGCCCACCCAACTTGGGCCCGATCACGCTCAACGGGTTGGCTATGGCTGACGGCTATGTCATTCCTACGATCCCGGATGTGCTTTCTACATACGGCATTCCGCAGATCCAGACGCACATCGCCAAGTTCGGCAGGGAAATTGGCCGTGAGCTCTTCGAGCTGGGGTTGGTGATCACCAAGTACAAGTCGAATTCCGCGGTGCACCGGACCACCGTCAGGAATCTTCGACGCGATCCCAACGTCCCACACGTATTGCCCGAATATCTCGCGGAGTCGAATCAGATTGCCGCATCAGCGGAGTTTCATCCGTACGGCACCCTGAAAGTGAAGTACGGCAACGCAGGTCAGTTCGATCAGATGCGTGCGATCACGCAGAACATTCTCACGGAAGCGCAGGCGAAGCTATGAGTGCGGGTATCGATGAAGCACGTCGTCGGGTGCAGGTGCAGGAAACCGGTGCTGCGCTCTTGAAGCTGGGGGCGACGAATGCCTCGGCATCGGTGTTGCTGGCCAAGCTGGTTCAGGTAGTCGCGGAGGAGGCCGCCCGTACCCCGCGATTCGCGAAGGCAATCGAAGAAGCTTTTGCGGTTCCGTCCGACGGATCATCCGCGGTCGTACCAGCTCCTGCACCGGCACCGCGTCGTCGGGCCGCGGCACCGAAGGTGAAACGCGAGCCGGGGGCCTTCGACCCGTTCGAGATCTTCAAGGTTGAAGGGGAAGAAGTTCTGTTGGAGCGTCTTTCGGCCCTCGATGCGGACGGGATCAAGGACATCATCGCGGAGCAGGAAATCGACACCCACAAGGAGACGGGTCGTAAGCGCAAGGTGGATGTGCTTGCAGTCTGGACCGTCGAGCGGGTGAAGGCACTGACTTCGAAGGGGAGTGCATTCCGTTGATTTCACTTCAAACAAAGATGTCCTAATTTCCTCTCGTATTGGAGACCGCAGTGATCGACTTTCAGTTGAATACCGACGAATACACGCTCTACCAAGCGTTGCCTGAGGACGGATCTGCCCAGGGGAATATCACTACCCGAAAAGCTCTGCGTTGGAGGAAGACAAAATACTGGGAAACTCGTGAAGGGTTGATCCGGAAACAGGCTGCGATTGCGGGGCTTGGTGGTGGGGGAACTCTGCGCCGCGCGCCGGACCAAGTCGATGGAACTGAACTCGCAGGCCAGGTCGTTGAATCGGTCGGTGGGGTGCGTATTCCCGCGCGGGTTAGAGAACGTCACCTGTACGGCCCACTGGTCGACACGCTTCGTGAATCCTGGAGCCGCGAGACTCGCTCGAATTCGATTGTTGTCGAAGATACCTCGGACCAAGGGAGGCGCTCCACCGGTGGTCGCTGGACCCGGCCTGACATCGTCGCCATCAATCTGAAGGAGTACGACTACCTCCCAGGCAAGTACATCGAAGTGGTGTCATTTGAGGTCAAGCCTGCTGATCAGATCAATGTTACGGCGGTTTACGAGGCGTTAGCGCACAGGAGGAGCGCCACTCATGCCTATGTATTGCTGCATATTCCACAGGTGCGCAGAGATTCCTTGGCCGATGATTTGTTGTCAGTGCGAAGTGCTGCAGCGGAGCATGGGGTCGGTGTCATAACTTTCGGAGAACAAGATAACTACGACACATGGTCGATCCTGGAAGTCGCGCTCCGCGTCGAAACGACGCCGGAACGTTTGAACGACTTCATCGAGACTCAACTTTCATCTGATTCCAAACGCAAGATTGCTATGAGTGTTCGCTAGATTGGTGCGGGGGCCGCTTCCGAACGGTTTTCGATAGGGCCAACAGACTGTCAGTATCCCGTAATACGATTTGTCGGACGGTTCAGGAATGATGTCGGTGTCAATCGACCACCCAGCCGATCGTTTGAATAGTTTTCTGATGGAGGAATTTCGATGACTAGTGCGTTGAGCCACGCCGAGACGCTTCGTCTGCCTGCGGACCACCGCTGGGTCGTTCTCGATGTCGAGACGTCAGGAATGCGGTCGGCGTCGCATCGTGCGCTCAGTATCGCCGCATTAGTCCTGCGTGAGGATGGATCGGTAGAGCGCCAGTTCTCGACGCTGCTCAATCCGGGATGCGATCCTGGACCCGTCCACGTTCACGGCCTCAGTCCCGACCGATTGGCCGGTGCACCGCGTTTCGAAGACATTGCCGAGGAATTCGGTGAGTTGCTCTCGGGCCGGACTATGGTGGCGCACAACGCGTCGTTCGACTACGGCTTCCTCGACGCAGAGTTTCAACGCGCAGGTTTCGGTACTCCGATCGAGAAGAGATTGTGCACACTGGCGCTATCGCGTCGTCTGGAGCTCGATGTGCCCAATCATCGGCTTGCAACGTTGGCCGAGTACTGGAAGATCGAGCAACTCAACGCACACGACGCGTATGACGATGCTCGGGTACTGGTCGAGGTCTTCGGGCGGAGCGCATCACTTGCCGACACACTGCAACTCCCGCTTCCAGTGGTCGGCTGTAAGGATCGCCGGGTCACGGTTCACCCGCAGCAGATCAAGCGTGTGCCGTCGTCATTCGCGAATCCTGGACGCCTCGATCTGACGCGTGGGCTGGTCCAGGGCATGAAGGTAGTCATCAGCGGTCCGACGCGCATACCTCGGATTGCTTTGGCAACCCGGCTCACAAACACGGGTTTCGATGTCATGAATACCGTGAGTCGACAGACGAGTGTGGTGGTGTGCGACAACGCCGCATCGCAGAGTGGGAAGGTACGAAAGGCCGAGGCCGACGGAATTCCCATCATCTCGGAGCAGCAGCTCGAAGATTTGTTGGCACGTGCGATGCCGGGTGAGATCAAGAGCGAGGGTGCTCCGGTGGTGGTGCCCAACGTGGTTTCAGAGCCTGACACAGCGACGTTCCCTGAGGTTATCGAGGTCGAGCGTGCGGCAGTTCTGGTGCCGGAGATTGTCGTACCGGCGCAACCTCGTCCCGTCGTCGGTCCGTCCACTATCGCGACTGCATCACCTCTCGCGAATCGAAAGGCGAAAGCGTGGCAGGGGCGCCGGGTACTGATTCTAGGCGGCAGCCACCTCGACGGCGTGATCATGCGGTCACGCATTCTTCAGCTCGGTGCTCGTCCGTCACTCAACTTCACCACTGCGGTCACTGAGGTTCTGATCTTGGAGGGCGGTGAGTCCGACAAGCGGATGGCCAGGGTCACCGACCGGGGGCTCCCGAAGATTACAGAATCCGATGTCAACGAGGCGTTGGTCTCTGGTGTGGTTCCCGCACATATGAAGCTTGAATCACGCTTGTCTGCACCTATTTTGATGCGTGGCGAGGTTGTTGATCTTCCTGTAGCTCAGCCGACTTGGTCGATCAATGTTGCGTGGCGGGCCGAGAATGTCGGCGACGAATTCGACGTTGACGTAGTTGCCTTCCTCTTGGACGGCGCCAACAAGATTGATTCCGATCAGGATTTTGTCTTCTACAACAACACCGTGGATGAGGACGGCGCAGTGGAGCTTTCCGTCGACGGGGACAGCGAGCAGAGTATTCGTGCAGATCTCGACTCTCTGCCTGCCGAATGCAAGCGTGTTGCAATAGCGGCTGCAGTGGACGGTGAACGGACCTTCGGCGATTTGGGTGCCGTATCGGTCAGCGTTGATGGTCCCGACGGAACATTTGCCACATTTGTGCTCGATCTTGGAACTGTCGAACGAACCATGGTGCTCGCCGAGATCTACCGCCGCGGAGATATTTGGCGCCTCCGGGCGGTAGGTCAGGGGCATAACCACGGCCTTGGCGCTATGGCTGTCGGCTACGGCGTTGAGGTGGATGAAGACTGATCTCAGTCTTTCTCTCGATGCGGCGGGGTGAGGTCGAGGCGCATATTGGCTGCGGCCTCACCATCGACATCGCGATGTTTGAGGAGTTCGATTAGGTCTTCCTGCCGGGGCTGCCCGAAAGCGAGCCGGTACAGGGCAACTCCTGACTTTGCCTTTTCAAGCCGCGGACCATCGATACTTAGCTCGTAGGGCATCAACTCTCGAATTACTTTGTGCGAGCCGGGATAAATCCAATCCGGGACCAATCCACCCAGGTCCTCGTCGGGAATTGTGTACGCGGCTGTCCACGGATGAACGTCATGAGCGCCCAGAATGCTGATGCGGTGGCGCTCGACGAGGTTGCGTCGCACGGCATGTCCACGGAAACGATTGACGCGCCCGTCGCGCTGCTCGAAATCTACAGGGTTCGATGGTGTATTCCAGTGCACCACATGATGGCACCAGGGGTGGAAGTCGATCCCTTCTTGGCCGGCACTGGTTGAGATCACGATGAACGGCCAGAACGGGCTGTTGAAGGCGTGCCGGATGTGAGCGGGGCGTAGTGATTCATCGCTCTCCGACTTACCGCCGTATTGAACGGCCAGATGTGTTCGGAAGCGGATGTTATCGGCCTCGTCGAGGGGGTCGTGAGAGAGGCTTTGACCCACTCGAACTGACATTGCCTCCTCCACCGAATTGGCGATTTCGTAAAGCCTATTTGCGTCGAGCGGTACGTCCTCGTGGCTAGGCGTCAGCTGGCCGAGATACTCGTCGAGTACGGCCTGTAGGTTTCCGTCGGCGCAGTATTGCAGAACTTGTCGCCAATATGGCAGCTCCGGGTACAGCTGTCGGAGAAGCACTGCGCTTTGCCAACGGTTGAGCGTAGATCGGAGTCCAGCCGCAATTGTGGCTGCCGCTCCCCAGATATCGATCTCAGTGACTTCCGGGGCAATTCGTAATCGCTTCAGTGAGCGCCAAGCGCAGTTTGCGGGGGAGTGTGCAGCGAGTTTGGCCGTCACTTCGGCCAGATCGGGTGGCATCCGACCGTCAGCTAGCGGAGTAGAACCTTCGGCGAGTGCGAGGAATGGATCGATATTGGTTGGCTCATCATCATCGGAATCGCGATCAAAGCGAGCTTGAAGGACATCGCGTAGCCAACTCGAATCGTGCGAGCTGAAATCGAACAAATCCAGATGCTGACGTTCTACATGCATCGGCCATGACCAGTAGAAGTGTTGCGCACCAGTTGCGCTCGAGGTCTCGCGATCTTGGGGAACTATCGATCGAAACTTCTCTGCCACAACATGTTCGAAGGTCGTAGTGTCGACTGGGTCGACATGATCACGCGCTGTTGCGAGCGGGTCAGCTAGTGCTGCGAGGTGTGGCATCGGCCAGAACAAAGCAAGCGTGGTCATTTGCGGGTTCGACGCGCGATACTCCAGTGGCGAACCGATTGCCCGGAGACTCTCGGAATCATTGGGAACTATCGATGAATGCCCTTGCATCAAACGATGCTCCGCGTGATAGCTCAAGATTGAAGCGACAGCCGGCGGCGTGGAGGACCAGCTGGAGAACACCAGGCGCTTGGTTATCTGCGCGAGATTGGGATCTGCAAAGGGTCCACCTGCAGTGAGGTAGGGAAGGCTGGGCGGGATCCACAACAGCTTCTCCCAACCTTGATCGACGGTGTCGTCGCGGAACTTCCGAGTTCGGGCATTTCCGGCCTCGATCTCACCGAACTTGCGGACGGATGCAGTGTCGATCCGGTTGACATCGAGCAGCCGCGACTCGCGATCTCCGGCTGCCGCAGCGTATTTCTGGCCGAACTGGTAGTTACTCATGAAGTTTACGAAGTACGGCACGGATTTCCAGTAGTCCACGCTGAACTGGGCGTCGAGCTCCATGGCGAGGCGTCGCAAGGCTGCATATCCAAGTAGTTCTTGCGGTGCGATTCCGTTGATCGTGGACCGACGATCCAAGACCATGGTGCGATCTGCATTGACAGGTCGTTCCACGCGACACATCAAGGACAAGAGTAGGTTTCGTAGGTCCGTCATTGTCTGAGTGGCTTCACGATCTTCGATGACGGCATCTCGGAACTGTTTGAGCAATTCGGTGATTTCACCAGATTTCGCGGACGCTGAACCTTCGGCAAGGAAGTTGACAGTTTTGGTGAAATCCGAATAGTGGTCGGAACTGTTATCGTCGGCCTCGGTAAATGGTTTGTAGGGCGTTGCCGACAAAAGAAGTACTCGAGTTCCGGGTTGACCGAACAGGTGACGCGCAAGTTCGCCTGACGGTGTCCCCTCGTCCAAAAGCTCAGTGAACCGCTGGAATTCGTCCATTATCACAAGATCAGGCGCGAGTGAATTCACGCTGGCGTGAGCTAGTTCGTATCGCAAATCTGCAATGAGCGTCGTGACCTGAGAGTCTCGATCAGGAGTCGTGAGCGGGCTCTTCATCAGCTCGAACAGTCGGTCGGTGATAGACGGTTCGCTAGCATTGATTGTTGCGGCAAACGCCTCCGAAATCGCCGGATCAATCGAATCTCCGAACTTCTCCTCGAAAAGCGTGACGTCTCGGTCGAACGTGGACATGGAGGCGACGGAGCCCTGCAGAATCGACAGCGCTGCCGTGCGCTGCGTGGGCGAGAATTGGAACTCACGATCAAGC
Organism: Rhodococcus sp. NPDC056743; assembly: GCF_042790355.1. NCBI lineage: Bacteria > Bacillati > Actinomycetota > Actinomycetes > Mycobacteriales > Nocardiaceae > Rhodococcus > Rhodococcus sp. NPDC056743. The sequence continues at coordinate 58,475 of NZ_JBHTZI010000015.1, forward strand.
AATAGAAAAAGCAGCTGGCGCTCGTCGGAACGCCCCATGCGCTGACCTGTCTTGAACGACGTATCCGGAGTCAGCGAAACAAGATTGACGGGTACCTGAAGGTTATCTTCAGCGGAATCCAGTCGTCTGTTGTGGGTTGCCAGCAATGTCAAACGACTTGTATGAGTGATGTCTTTGTTGTCGGTGACATTGAGGCGTTCGAGGTTTTGGCGCGCGAGATCGATGTTTGAGCAGATGTAGACGATGTTGATCTCGGTGCCAGGTGGGCCTTGCTGGAGGTGTTCGATTGTGCGCGCGATGATTCCACGAGCCACCATCGACTTGCCGAGCCCAGTCTCGTCTGCGACGAGAAAGTGCCGGCTCGGATCCGGTTTGTAGAACTGCTCGAATACGTGGTCAACGGTATCTCGCTGGAAGTCACGTAGACCGGCAAGGATTGCCTCGGCGCGAAACTCCTGACTCATTCACTTCTCCGGTTCAGAATGGTTGCGGCTGCGTGAATATCTGCCCAGAGCGTGGAGAAGCCAGGAGGCAGTAGGTCACGTCGTTCGTCATCGCGATGGAGTCGGCGAATGAAACCATCCATGTCGCCGAGAACTCTTGGTGCAGTAGCCAATGCAAGTAGTAAGGATTCGAGAATCCCAGGCAGCGGACCATCACTTGACCCTTGCCCGGGTACGAACCGATCGATGGCTTCGCCGGAACCTCCTCCACCACTAGAGATGGTCAACATCAGACCAATAAATCGTAGAACGTCTTCGGGCTTTTTCAGCTGTGTCGCGAGGATTTCGTCCAGCCTCTCGGCGGGGTCGTTGATCAAATTGGCGACTACAACCGTCCTTCTGCTCACTCCACCCGGTTCGGTCACATGAACGGTGAGAAATGCCGTGATATCGACCAAAGGTAGCGCTGGGCTGATGAAGTCGATCGGCGTGCCAGCGACTATGTTCACAGCAGAACCGGGACGTGTGGCGAGTTCGATTGTGGCCGTGAAACCGTCCGGAAGTGCGATGGCTACGGAGGTTTCTATGAGGAGGTCAAAGGCTTCACCTACTGGCCGTACCGTCGCCGAGAACGGGGTTGACGCAATCGCTTGCAATACCTTGTCGAGTTCGCGGCGAACAGCGTCGGCTTCATCTGGCTCCGCGCCACCGTTGGCCTGATAGGGGCTGAGGATGGATCCCAGACCGCTGCTCCCGAGCATGGCGTCGATTCCGAATTTCTTTTTGGCTCCGGTCATTTCGACCAGGATCTCGACGTTCTTTCGAAATGCCGCAGCGGTTGCGTTTGCAGAACCGATGAACAACCTTGCGTGGTGGTTATATTCGACAACGTATGCCTTGGCGTGCAAGCCGCCCAGGACGTTTGCCGAGTCCGAATCGGGATCAGGGATTCCAGCATCAGGATTCAACACGTAGGAAGTGTCAAACCAAGCCAAAGTATCTGGGTGGAGCTGTTCCAAAGACTCTGCGCGGCTGATGACAGTGGCGAGGACCCTCTCTCCGGGAATTACGGTGTCGAAGCCGTCGTCGCCGAGAAACGGTGAAATTGCAAGGTGACGAGTGCCTTCGAAGTTCGGTGACGGTCTGTGTCCTGGAACGCCGTATACGTGAAACGCAATGTCGGAGAGTCCCTCCGGTGCGGTCCATTCGGCATACCGGATCTCGTCGGCCAGTTCATGTATGCGTTCGGACCGTAACCTATTTAATGGCGAGACAGTAGCGTCGTCAGCCAAGTAGCGGAGCAATTCCCGAAGGGGCTTGTTGGTTGTTTTTCTGGAAGTTCCCATTGTGGCGTCGAGCGAAACAACCATGTCCCAGGAATTGTCACGGGTGAGGTTTCGGCTCTGGACGAGGAGACGAAAAGTTACGACGTTGTCTTCGTCCACGTACTTGGCTAGCCAGATTTTCGGGTGAAAGAGAGTGCCCGGCCGGCTGCGGACCGCGTGTACTGCGGGTTCGAGGAATGATAGGAGAGCGTTGGTTCGCTCGGGAACGCGAATGTGGCCGGCCTGGTGAAAGATGTCTATGATTCCGGCGCAACTGCGAATTGATGCGAGCAAGGCCAGGGGGTCTGTCGCCATGGATGGCGGCGCAAATGCCAGTGCCGGTACGAGTGCAGACTGTAGATCGAGGGTGAATGTGGTTCCCACAAGATGATCGAGCCGTGAGCCAGTCGGCGGCCGCAGTTGATCCACCAGTGTTGCTCGTACGTCAGGCGCCAGCATTGTTCAGTCCTTCAGAGATGTCGCTAAGTATTTGTGATGCTTGCGGCCAACGGAATTGAAGGCGACTTGCGCCCGACGCACCTTGCCACAGCCTCAGCTGTTTCTCATTCGTCAGACGCGACTGTGCACCTTTGTTCTGAAACTCGCGGTCGTTGATCAGCTTTCGAAGTTCGGCGGAATCAGTTGGTACTCCAGATCCAAGACTGTTCACTCCGTCGATCCAAGCCTCGACGAACTGACGGGTTCGAGATGGAATTGCTGGGAACCTGCTCCACAGCCGAGATCGGCGCCAGGTCGGGGCGATCGGGTGGTTCCAGTAGTCACTGTTCCACTGTTCGAGTTCGTCTCGGTAGTACTGGGCGGGCGCCTCTACCGTGGTCAGGTCGTGGTTTTCGTATTTTTCGCCCACCATCAAGTTGTAAAGCAGCGAGGCGCCGTGCAGCGCCAACGAAAATATCTCGGTGTCCTGCACCAAGTCGCGGAGCGCCTGCGGTGCATCATCGAGATCGAGATCCCAGAGGTAGTCAACTTCGAGGTCTGGCATCCTAGGCTGGCTCAGCAAGTAGGCGAGTAGTGAACCCTCACAGGTCACGAGCATTCGCTCGCGGAGCCAATTTGCCTCCGGCGCAGAGAGTTCGAATCCCTGATCGGCCACGTCATCGGGAAAGGACTCGGGAAGGGGGAGCGTTGACCACGGTGAAGCGTCGAGCATCTCATCGTCGATGGCCACAGACTTACGAGTCTGTAGCAAGTGCTGGGGGCGAGTGTCCTGGCGCAGGATCTTGTAGGTCTGCAGTGCATTCCAATAGATCGAGGAGGGAAGCACCCGTACTGCCGCGCCAGCAACGCGTCCAATCATACCTTGGGTGTGGCCGGACTTTCGAAGGGCGAGGAGAATCTCTCGTTGTTCCCGATCGGCAGCTTTCACCAGTGCTGCACCAGACTTGCGCAGCGCTGCGCGTTGAAACGTCCATGGAATCAGAACGAGGTAGCGTGCCCGCGTCTGGACGGTGGAGATTCCTGGAAAAAGAAGGTCAGCAAGTCCGTCGCGAATCTGTCCGATTCCGAGGTTGTCGAGGGTTCCAGGTTCACTGAACAGTGCCACCAGTTCCCGCATGCGACGTTCTTCTTCATCGGAAGTGTCGAGCCAAGCGATTAGAGACATGATTTAGGTACTGCTGCTTTCACTTCGATAACAACACCGATTGATAGCTGTCAGATTACTGCAGAGTGTTAATCTCTGCCGCCCGCACCGTGTTCGTCGACTGCGGTGGATGGTTTGCTAGTCGACATCGTGGAGAGCATGGAGCGAGTTCCGCTCCACGGGACAACCGGTTCGTCTCGGGCACGGCTTGATGCAACGTAGAGCAACGAGCGTTCCCGGAGCATGGCTTCCTGACGACCCTCCGGTGCGACTGCGCACCAAGGGCTCAATCGGAATTGGCATCGCCGACGCTGGCGAGTATCACCTCGAGAGCTCCATCACCTTTGAGCGGTGCATATTCAGGACCTAACGTATCCAGGAGTCGGGGGATAATTGTCCAGCGCGCGCCGCTACGCTTCGCTCTTGCAATGCGTCGACGAATCGAACTCTGTCGTCCTGAGTGCGAGTGAGAACTGCAATTGTTACGGCATCAAGTCGGTGCTCGATTTACTCATAGACGTGGTGCGCGATTTGGTCGAGTTCGTCTGTCTGATCAGTGCATTCGACCATCTTCGGTAGTGGTCCACTGCGTACCGATCGATACCCTGCGTTGGATTCGGTCCCGGCTTTGAGGTCCTTGTACGCTGCGCCAGCCAAATGCCAACGGCAAAGTTGAGGTTCTGAGCGGTTATTCGATAGTTGAAGTGTGCGTCTGTGTGAGCGACCGACAATCGTGATGCCGAGTCGTGACAGGACAACTGGGCCTCTATAGATTTGTTGGTGGGAATCTTCGGCGATGAAGAGTTCGTCGGCCCCTTCGTCCACCAGTGCGTGCAGAAGTGCCCAGTGCGTGGCATGGAGGTCCTGCGTCTCATCGACGATGAGGTGCTGGGCGAGTCGCGGTTTGCCCGACGCGCGGGATGGTCGGAGTGATTCTGCCGTGAGCAAAGGAACTCAGGAAAGCTGACGCTCCCGCGATCCGATTCTGACGGCGGTATTCGTCGACAATCTGTCACACTGCAATTCGCTGACGCACGGCGAGGCGGGTCCGCGGCCGGGTCTCGCCACCTTCGAGTATTCCTCGAGCGTCGCAACCGTGGTTTGAGCTCCTCGCGATCTCCCACCACCACTGACATCGCGACGGCTGGGTTCTACGCTTCGTTAGTGTTGAGAAACGCTGTGGGGTCATATCCCAACGCGACCATTTTTGCTGCCGGCACTGCAACCCACGCGGCATTGCTGAGGTCGTGTCCGAGTTCCGCTGCGATCGCTCGTTCGGGCTGCCACTTTCCAACGAGGACAACGAGCCCGTGTTCGTTGAGTACGTTCGGTTTTGCCTGTCGAGCACGCCGCATTGGGTCCTTGTTTGTCGCTCCGACCGTTTCGATGCTTGATCTTGGAATAACTATTTCAGGAAGGTATCCGAATAACGCGGTGAGTCGCTTTGTTTGGCCCTCTGGGCCAAAAACTACTGCTAACTGGTCAAAAGTCAGCAATCGGAGGGGTTCGAGTGGGAGGTCGATCCAAGGCGTGACTTCCAGAGCATAGTCTCTTACTGCCTGTGCTTGCGGTGAGCGTTTGAGGTCGCGATTGCCTTTCTTTCCGGTCAGCCAGGCACGGTGCGTGCGCATCAATAGGGCGCGGAATCGGTGTGACGGAGCATCAATCTGAATCATCAGGGTGATTTCGCATTGGCCTTCGCGCGGGATCATCCAGGTTTTTCGGACGGTTCCTTTGATCTCTACGGCGACGCCCAAGATTGCAGTATCGAGCGGCGGTTGCTTCACAAGCCCAAGCTGCTCGATCACGTGGTATTGAAGTTTGGTCCCCACCGATGATCGTTCGTCAGAGTCAACCTTTGCGCTGGTGAGGTCGAATCGCCACGTTCTTGCACCATCGAGTACGTAGCGGATCGCGTCATCTACAGCGGCACGCAGTTGGTCGACGATCGGCTGGGAGAGAAGCCATGCGTGAACGGCCTGGAGGTCTGTGTCTGAGTCGGGCGAAATGATGACATGGGGGGACCGTGCACCTGCCTTGCGGGGATCGGGATTGCACATTTCACCCGGGGACGCCGCCACAATTGTTTTCACAGGGATTTCATAGCCGGCTCGATGTACGAAATGCGGCATTTGCCGGGCGGGGCATGTTTCCGGCACGGTTCGAGTGTCATGTCTGGTGTGGCTGACGCCGCCTGGTTGTTCCATGCCATTGTGTCTGCCTGATTGGGCAGCAGACCGTAAGTAGGTCGCCCAGTTTCGTGGCACCATCATGTCGATGAGGAATCCGGGGTCAATTTGTCGCGCTATCTGCCTATTTGAGGGTCGGTAGTTTTGGAAATTCTGGCGACACATACTTCTTGGAGTCTCGATTGTGCTCACCCTGGAATCGAAGAATCCCGAGAGTTGGGCAAAGACCAAGTCTGATCCGTAGTTTTCGATTCTCGAGCATAGAGCCAGTTTTGTCGTATGTCTGCGCTAGTGTCGCGATAAATAGAAATCGATGGAAGGGAAGCGAAGTGGCGGCCGACGGTAAAGGAAAGGGGCTGGAACGGTGAGCATCACCCGTCAACGGTCGCAAATTTGGGACAGCTATCGTCTCTGGAACAAGGCCGTCGCTGAGGTTATTTACCCGGTTACCGACGAGGCGGTTCCGGCATATATGGACCTGGAAGCGGATGATCTTCACCGAATCGGTGAGGCTGCTCAGTACGCTGGACCTGACGCGAGAGTGGGGCTGTCGGAGGCAGTACGTGCTGTCACCATTGCACAGGACGGGGCTTTTTCGCTGGAGCGGGTGTCGTCCGAGACCCGGCGATGGAGGCGGAGATCAATTGACCCACCTCCGTGTTTAGCGTTTCTCGCTCTTACTGTATTAGCAGCCGAGGAGATGGGGAACTCAGTCGACGGGCTCGCACAACATGCTTATTATGCACGGCTGGCGCGTATGCTCGCCCTTCCGGACAACGATGCCGCGCTTCGTCGTCACTATCAGCGCCATTCAGAATTTCTTTGGAATTGTGTCAACACATGGCTAGAAAACCTCGAAGGTGAGCGAGGTCTGCCTACTGCATATGCGTTGACACACAGATACGTTGGACTTCCGATGTCTCAAGCTCTCGTCAGGGAAGGGGATCGGCGGAAGTTGCCTTCGATGTTCGCCCATTTTGGGCTTAGCCCAGGAATGCGTCTTGCACCTGAAGATGTCTCCACCTACTTGGGTATGTGGCTGACTTCTGAGGTATCTGTCGGTGCTACCAACTTGCGTAAGTTGTGGCAGCGCGCTGATTCTCATGACAGGATCGCGGCTATCGCTGCCGTTGAACTGGCAAACTGGGATGGTGTTCTGCAGGAAACGGTGAGCACCAATATCGTCGGGCGCGCGATGCTGGTAGCAAATCTCCGGACTGGATTCATGAGCTCGTCATTGGACCTATCACTTGGACTTCGTTCGCTCGTCAGTGAGATGGACGGCCGCATGGAGGTCCTTGAGACTGCGGGCAAGTGGACAGCTCTTGGTTTCAACATCGGAACCGCCGGTCTATGGCGGACTACGTACACGTCCACGATCGACTTCGGGTCGATGCTCGATGGTCTGGTGAGGATACGTCACAGCGGCGATGAGAACGGGCTGGAGTACAAGCGCTTTCCACGGAAAGTTGTTCCTCTCATTTATGACGAATTGCAGTCTGCCTATGTGCAATCGGAGCGTTTGCAGCTCGGTGCTAATTCACTCTTGCTGGTTCGAACGGAAGGAACATCTAAAGCGGCGGCTGGCGCCGTCGAAGAAGTTGAGAGGATTCTCGGCGAGTGTGCTCGTCCAGGCTTCTCAAAGTACTCCACTCTGGAAGGGCTACCACAAGGGTGGACACTGTTTGCTGATATCCAACTCTTCGGTGCTCCAACGGGGGAGACGAAGTTCAATGAGTTGGTGCCGCTCGCGCGAAACCAGCTCACAGTCTCGGGAGGCCTACGAATACCGTCGCGCATCCGCAAGTGGTCCACGCTTGGGCCACCGGAGATTCGGGCTACTTCACAGAGTGAGGCCCAGCTTCGCGTCACTCTCAGCACATCGTTCGACAATGCTCAGATCGCCGAATGGACTGGGGACTCGGGCACAGTTGTCGTTGACTTGAAGAGTTATGAGCTGGGTGACGGCGACTACCAAGTGGCGCTTTTTACCGGATCGAAAACCATTCCGACTCAACAGGTTAGCTTGCGCTTAAGGTCAAGTAACGAAGTCGACTCGATGTGGGATCGAGCGGTCAGGCTTGTGTACTCGTTGGATACCCCGCTTGGTGCGTTAACTGCATCACAGGAAGAAGCCGAATATGCCTTTGTCAGCGGGCTGCTGGCGGAGGGCAAGTCGGGTGTGGTTTCGAGTGAAACTGCATCGAGCCGAGTGTTTTGGATCGGGTCACGTAAGAACGAGAAGACCTCTCCAATCCGAATAGGAACACCAGACCCCAATTCGTGTGTAGTTACTGGAGCGCACTACATGAAGCTCCCGCCCGCAATGGGTGACAAATCGCAAAAAATAGTCGAAGGCGAGTGTAAGTACTGCGGTCTAGTCAAACGCTATCCGAGCTGGTTTCGGCGAAGCCGCTTGAGTGGATCGCAGCTGTATGAGGACCAGGATTCGATGACCGTTGTAACGGTTGCTGATCTGCCGGCTGTGGTGAAGGAACCGGTCAATTGGGATGGTGCACTTGACGCACTAATGCACCTCGGTGGAGGCCCGTATTCCTCGCTCCAGTCTGTAGCCACCCAGCTTGAAGGTTCTGCACTTTTCGTGGACACGTTTACCCGACGGTTGGAGGCTTTGGGGCACATATCAATCGAGCGAAATGAGCGTTGGCAACCGATACGATGGGAGATATCGCCTTCCTGCCTGGCTCTTGAAGACGGAACACATCATCGGCTTACCGGGTTTTGGCCGCCGAACAAAATTGAAGAGTTGATTGCCGAGGGTGATGCAGCATCCGTTCATGCTGTGGTTCAAAGCAATTGCCCAAGTACCTCCTTCCTGAATGGTATCGGTGAGCGCGAAGCGCTCAGGATCGCTGATGCAGAGTCTGCAACTGTTGTCCGAAACCCTGGTAATGGCATACTTGAGACGTTGCCACGTCTGTCCGAAGTCGCAGCAGCATTACCCCGCATACCGATGCTGGGGTTTGATGCTGCGGAACGCTTCGACTTGAAGTCGGCGAGTTGGTTACCTTCGGGAGACCCCTCTGAAGTCGGTGCATACAGGATTCGCCGCGGGTTTGAAGTCGTGTATCTCTTCCGCTCGAGCGAGGACCTCGTGTCCGGCCACGCATCGATCACGAGTGTCCACCTTGCAAAACATCTCGCGGCCAACGCAATTGGTAAGACATTCGCGACCTATTTTTCCACGCGTGGAGAGCTCTTAACGCCGCGCGGATGTGAGTTACCGGGTCTCTATGACCGCGCAGCTGTGTCCTTTTCAGGTGAACTGCCGGCGCCCAAGAAACTTATGATTGCCGGCAATGCACGAAACTGCCTGTCGTACAACGCCATAAGTCAGGCGAGTGCTGATCTCTTCATTACATTACTGACCACCTAGGAGTCATCTTGACTGCAATCACCCCGTCGACACTTGCCCAAGGTCTGAGAGATGCCTACCTCCGCTATTTCGATACCGCGTTTTGGTTGAACGACGAATCTATTATGGCGGAACGCCGTGCGTTATTGGAGAAGCCAGGAGCGCTTGTTGGCAAGGTGATGATTGAACCTGTCGTTCCGTATGCCAATACGACGCCGATTTCAACGGTTGCCGCGCAGTCGGGAATTCCGGCTTCAATCGCTAACCGGGTTGCATCCGCTCTTTTTCCGGGAGTAGATGTCAGCGAACTATCGCTACGCGAACATCAGGCTCAATCGGTCATTCATCATTTCCGGAGCGGTACTTCTCGGGGGCGAAACGTCGTTGTGACTTCCGGTACGGGGTCAGGGAAAACTGAGTCTTTCCTTCTGCCGGTGTTATTACGGTTAGCCCAGGAATCGTCGACTTGGACTGAGCAGGTTCCGACTGTGCCTTGGTGGAAGTCTGCGAATCCGCAGTGGAGTGCCCCAAGAGTCGGTGAAACTCGCTCGGCGGGTGTGCGCTGTCTGATTCTCTACCCGACAAATGCGCTCGTGGAAGACCAGATGACGCGACTGCGCCGGGCAGTCCGCGTGCTTCGCGACAACGATCCAATGCATCCCATTTGGTTTGGCCGGTACACTGGCAACACTATCGGCTCTGGGGTGACTTCGAAGGCGCGAGTAGCAGAAACAGCCGAAGACCTTCGGGAATACGTGCACGAATACGACGCGCTCGTCGAAGCTCGTACGAGTGGCAGGTCGGATGTCGATCTGAGTCAGTTTCCGGACCCGCGTGCCGGCGAGATGCTTACGCGCTGGGACATGATAAGCGCGGCTCCTGATGTCATGGTTACCAACTATTCGATGCTCAATACGATGATGATGCGGCATGTTGAAGAGTCGATCTTCGCACAGACTGCGAGCTGGCTCGCGAGTAGTGAAGATAATGTCTTCACTCTCGTCGTTGACGAGCTGCACCTCTATCGCGGCACTCAGGGCAGTGAAGTTGCGATGATTCTGCGCGCGCTTTTTCGTCGGCTTGGCCTGCCTGCAGATAGTCCACAGCTTCGAATTATTGCCACTTCGGCCTCTCTCACAGACTCTGAGGACGGATTGCAGTATCTGCAGCAGTTCTTTGGGCTGAACCCTGAGAGTTTCACCATCCAGCCAGGCGAGCAAATCCCTATTTCGCCGCCTGTCTCGCTCGATCCGGCGCTAGTTCGAAGTCGAAGCATCGACGTTGCGGGCTTGACGCATGCGATCGCCGCTGCGTGTCGGACTGGAAAGGTTGACGAAGGCCTGCGCGCTACGTCGCTTGAGGACATCGCAAACCGGCTATTTGGCGACCGTGATGACGCGCACGATTTGATGGTGGAGGTTCTTGAGCAGCTTGCTGTTTCAGGCATCGATGACACTCAAGTTACGCCAATTCCGCTGCGTGCTCACGTCTTTGTACGTGTACCTCGGGGGATGTGGGCATGCAGCGACCCCGAGTGTTCGGGTGTACCCGACTCTCCTCCGGAGCGACTGATCGGTCGCCTGTACACAACGCCAACCGGCGCATGTATCGATTGTGGGGCAAGAGTTCTCGAACTTCTTTACTGCTATGAGTGCGGTGATGTTAGCCTTGGCGGCTATCTGGTCGATGACAAGGGTTCTGAAGCATTGCTCTCGCCGAACCCGGTGACTGAAGGTCAAAGCGCCAAGCCAGTGTTCTTGCGATCAGAGAAGGAGTTCCTTTGGTACCGCCCCGGAATTCCCGATGATCTTCCGCCTTTCTGGACGAAAGATAAAGTGAAGCTGACGTTTTCGCCCGTCGCTTGGAATCCGAAGTTAGGTATCGTCGCGCGTGGCGGCGTATCTGCAACTGGCGTGAGTCTGAGATCCGCTGGAGCGGGGGCAGATGATCGGATACCGGCATTGCCTGATCGTTGCCCTGCTTGCAATTATGCTCCGGGAGGCCGCATCAAGAAAGGGGCCTTCCGCGCAGGGCAAGTTTCGTCCGCGATCCGAGCTCACACGTCTGGCGCGGCTGCTGCGACACAGTTGTACCTGTCGCAATTGATTCGGTCACTTGCCTATGGCGCACCGGAATCGGCGCTCGCCGCTGATGCCAAGACGATCGTCTTTACTGACAGCCGAGACGATGCAGCGCGCACGGCTGCGGGCGTAGCACGAAACCACCACCGCGACCTCGTTCGTCAGGTGCTGCGACGTGAACTTGCTGTCGGTACAGACGCTTTGGCAGCTTTGGATGCTGCTATTCTCAATCCTGAGGGGCTGGATCCCCAACTCGCAGATGGCGCAATGTCGCGGATGCGGCAGCGCATGGGTCTGCCACTGAGCGAAGCAGACGAGACTGCGATTGAATTGGCGTTGGCAAGTCTAAATTCGGTTACCGCTGTCGGTTTTCCGGAGATGTGTGACCGAATCACCAATGTTCTCGTTTCCCTTGGGGCAAATCCCGGTGGCTCAGACCCGTGGAACCAGCAGCTGGAGGACTCCCTGGACGGAACTACCCCTTGGTACAGAGCATTTCGGCCGCCGACCCCGGGTCTGTGGGAGGAACCTCCCTTGACGCAGGGACAGAATAAGCTGAAGTCAGCTTTGCGTTCGGCTGTCGTCGATGCAACATTCGACCGAGCGAGGCGTGATCTCGAGTCGGTAAGTATCGCTCGCGTCCACGTCGATGGATGGAAGTCGGTACCTGGTCCGCTGGACGCAGATGCTCAAGACGAGCTCCTTGGCGCAGTTCTCCGCATCCTTGGTCTCATGGGGCGAACCGAGGGAAGTCGACGCGGAGGCATCGATGCAGTCGCGCTCGCTCCAGCACCTGTGCGGAAGTACCTCGAGGCAGTGGCGGGATCACTCGGGATCGAGGAGGCCGAGCTGAAGGAGCAGCTGGTCGTACTCATGAGTGACGCTGCGGTCGAGCGATCGGTTAGCGGTTGGCTGCTGAAGACGACGACAGCGGATTCAACGCTCGTCTTTCAGCCTGCGGACGGACGTTTCTGGCGTTGTGCCCGTTGCAATTTCGCGCACCTTCAGCCAAATTTGGGCGTATGTGCCAATCGTCAGTGTTTCGGCACCGACCTTCGGGAGGTAACGCAGTCGACGGAGGACGACTATTACGCGTGGTTGGCGCACGAAGAACCCCGACGGTTAGCGATTGCCGAGCTCACAGGGCAGACCAAACCGCTCTCAGTCCAGCGCGATCGGCAGAGATGGTTCAAAGGTGCATTCACTCAGCGGGAGAACCATCTGACCGATGAGCTCGATGTGCTGTCCGTTACGACGACCATGGAGGTGGGAGTCGACATTGGTTCGTTGCGGTCCACACTGATGGCTAACATGCCCCCGCAGCGGTTCAATTATCAACAGAGAGTTGGTCGGGCCGGTCGGTCAGGGCAGACCCTAAGCTACGCCGTGACAATATGTCGCGACCGCACTCACGATGAATATTACTTCAACCGTCCCGATCGGATTACGGGCGATGTCCCTCCACAACCCTTTCTCGATCTAGCCAGAACTCGAATAGTTCAGCGAGTTGCATCAAGCGAGTGTCTTTTCGAGGCGTTCGCGTCCCTCGTGCCACCTCCAGCGTGGACGCCGAACAGTAATCATGGCACTTTCGGTCAGATAGACGTATGGCGTGACCACCGTGACGGGATTCATGCATGGCTAAGCAAGTCGCCCAAGGTCGATTCGATCGTTGATCGCCTGACTTCACACACGCCACTCAATGATGATGACATCGACTCAATCAAGCAGTTCATGCGAGGAGGAATCGTCTCGGAGATCGACCGCGTAGTAGGGAAGGAGGCAGGTTCTTCGGATACTGAGCTCAGCGCCGCGCTCGCCCGCTACGGCGTCGTACCAATGTTCGGATTCCCGACTCGTGTACGGAATCTATGGAGAGACCGAGCCACTAACAAGTCAGCGATGGATCGCTTTACCGTCAGCGATCGTGCACTAGAACTAGCGGTACGGAGTTTCGCGCCTGGAGCGGAGGTAGTTAAGGACGGATTGGTGCATACGGTAAATGGGTTTGCCGCGTATGTTGTCAAGGGAAGCAACGCTGTTGCGGTGGATCCACTAGGGACACCCCGCCTTGTTGGTATTTGCGGAACCTGCGGGCAGACCGCACTGACCACTGCGCCGATGTGCACTGCGTGCGGCCAACGTGTGGAGCAGGTTGAGCTCTTTGAACCCCGCGGCTTCCGCACCGATTACCATGCGCGTTCATTTGACGACGACCAAGAGGTGTTGAGTTCGACTTCAACGCCAGCTCTGACTCCGGGAACCGTGCCAACGACCACTGCTCAACTCCCACATCTGAAGTTAGACCTCTTTGCGAATAGTCAACTTGTCACGATCAACGACAATTTCGGCAGGGGATACGAGTTTCACACGCAAGTCGACAAGAGCGTGATCGCCGATACACCTACTGGTCCGATCGGCTTGAAGAAGACGATTGGGGAAGTTCGGGTGACTGACGCGCTTCTCGTTACTCCCGGGCCACTCGCAATTGGTACCGGAACTATCGCGCTCTACGACCTGCCTTCCGGCCGGTCAATCTATACGTCGTTTGCTGAGGTTCTTCGGAGGGCAGCGCAAGTCCTCCTCGACCTAGATCCGGTTGAACTTTCTGCCGGCATTGTCCCTGCCAAGCTCCCGATCGTTGGCCGGGGGAGGCTCGCGGACGACCAAGTCGGTGCAGGCGTGTTTCTTGCCGACACAGCGGAGAATGGCGCGGGGTATGCAGTTGAGCTGGGCGAACAAGGAAATTTCTTGACGCTGCTGACTGATGCGTTGGCCGAACTCCAGGAAGTTTGGGAAGATCCCAATCACAGTGAGATCTGCGATATGTCATGCCCGGATTGCTTGCGTTCGTACAACAACGCTCGGCGCCATGCGTTGCTTGACTGGCGGCTTGCACTCGACATGCTCGAGCTGACGACGGGACGGTCACTTACGTTGTCACGTTCGATGCCCAGCGCTGGCAAATGGATTGAGGCGTCCGCGTCCGCACTCAATGGGTCGGCTGCCACGTCGATCGAAGGAGTTCCTGCAGTTGTAAGAAATGACAAGTGTGTCCTGCTCACGCATCCCCTTTGGCGGGATGAAGACGTGTATTTCAGTACGGAGCAGGCGCTAGCTGTGAACGCTGCGCAGGAACAGTTTCAGCACGTCGCTACCGCGGATATTCGGAGCTACCGACGTAACCCAATCTCGATCTGGGAGAACTTGAAATGAGGTGGCTTGCGCGGATAGCCGTTGGTCTAACAACTGCGTGATTTTGTCTGGTATCGGCTAGCTATACAACTGGATATCCGGCGACGATAGGTCAACCAACAGTCGCCGGATATCTGGCTTGTGAGCGAGAAATCGGTCGCCTCATGATGACTACCTGCCGTTATTGCGTACAACGACGCAATAGACTCATAGGGGAGACATCTTGACGCCCAGAGTGTGCGGCAACAGTCGGAACCGTAACGCAGCAGGATTTTCCATTCCGTCGCTCGTACCTCTCAAACATTCGAACCTTCGCGACGCTCAGCCGTTGCTGGCAGATGATTGAAAAGTGCACGGTACAGAAATTGCGGGTCTTCACACAAAGACGGTCGCCGACGGCAGCTAGGCGCTCAGTCTGCGCGCACTGGTCCGATTCCCCGATTGGATCAGATCGTTCCGCGGTGCGATGCGGACGAAACACTCGCTAGCGTCGTCGGACCCTGTTTTTGGTCGCAGGTTTTGCTGAGCCAAAAGCGAAACGGTTGCCTGGTCAGCAGTGCTCCAGTCGGGGGAACGCAACCTCGCCCGTCCCAGAATCGACCACAGAACCACAATTGGGCTCGTCGCTCGGGATATCGGTTTCGCCTGCTTTTAACTAGTCATTTGTGTCGGCGACGGGAAGCTCCGCGTCGACGTCTTTCTGCAGACAAAGAAGTCGGCCAGGGCAAGCGGGCGAGGCGAACGAGCGAGTATCCAATAGCATATTTGGCATTGTTGTCACACTGAACGTCAACGATTAACTGACCCGGGAACGGAAGGTGGCGATGTACTCGTGCCGCTCGTGATCATCTTGTCCGACAAAGCCTTTGAAATCACCGAGCCTGTACGAGACTCCAGACTTCGCTTGTTTGATCTCGACCTGGAAATCACGGGACAAGTCGGCGATTCGCCGCTCGAGCTGGTGCTCGTTGACAACACCGTCGGTTAACTTGAGGAGCCGAGATGCCGACACAAAGCCTTCGGTCGATTTTAGCGCTCGATAAATTGCATCGTGCGTAGTCGTCGCGGAAAGCTCGGGAATGTCCATACGGCTGGTGGACTTGTTAAATGCCGCAACTATCGAGGATCCGAGGGCTTTTGCTACTGGCGGCGGAAAGGCATTTCCGATCTGCCGGTAAGTTGTGGTCTTTCGGCCAGGGAACACCCACTCGCCGTCCTCCCAACCTTGAAGGCGTGCAACCATTTCAATGGTCAGCTTTGGAGGTACGTCCCTGGGATGGGGTGAATCCATAGCCGGCGCTTCGTTGGCAATGCCCATGCCGCTCACTCCGAGATTTAGCCACGCTCGTTTGGCGCGAGTTGGTCCGAGATCCGCACCGCCGTGTTTCTTGCTTCCTCCGACGAGGGTCGGGGCAATATCGTTGGCCATCTTGACCCAGTCTCTGAGATGGCGCCAGCCATTGATGCCCATAAGGTCTTCAAGAAGTGTGCCGACCGTCTGCTCTGTTGGGGTCGCATCGGGCCAATGGAAGTATTCGGCGTCCTCAGGTTGAAGTGCTACGAGTACAAATCTGGGGCGAAGTTGCGGCACCCCGAAGCTTGATGTATGTAGTAGTCGCCAGTCGGCGACGTAGCCGAATTCGGTCAGCCGGTCCAGAATTCGCTGACGGTAGGCGGCGAACCGTGGTGCGGAGAGTCCACGCACATTCTCAAGCATTAGAGCGCGGGGTTTGATCTGGCCAGCTGTCTCGACGGCCCAGGCGAATAGGTCTCGCTCGTCCGATGCTCCCAGTTGCTTGCCGGCGATTGAGAATGGTGGGCAGGGTACGCCACCCGCAAGCAGATCTATGCCTGCGTATAAGTTCGGGTTCCAGGTATCGACATTTGCGACATCTCCCCAGGCGGTCTTCCATGATGGACGATTGTGCTCAAGCGTGTCCAGGGCATTTCTGTCAAGCTCAATCGCCAATTCGTGGTCGAAGCCGGCTTTCTCGAGGCCGAGGGCCTGCCCGCCGGCACCGGCGCAGATCTCGACAACGCGGTATCGCGTCGTTGGAGACTTCGTGTTCTTCTT
Source organism: Rhodococcus sp. NPDC056743 (assembly GCF_042790355.1). Lineage (NCBI taxonomy): Bacteria > Bacillati > Actinomycetota > Actinomycetes > Mycobacteriales > Nocardiaceae > Rhodococcus > Rhodococcus sp. NPDC056743. The sequence goes on from NZ_JBHTZI010000015.1 coordinate 74,761, forward strand.
GGCAGGCATAGTTACATCTTCCCAAAGCGGTCCTGGCATGGCTTGCAGCGCCCCCTGTGTGCGAGTCGACTGATGCTACCGCAAATTTCGAACATACGTTTGACTATGTTCGAGCTGTGAAGGTGGACACCTGGGTCCCTGAGCTGTCCTAGTAGTTGAAGGTCGGCTGGACTGTCGAAGCGCACCACAGACCTCCGCATTCCAGTTGACACCAAGGTGAGTGCAGGCGAACGGTGGCGTTCGGTCGGGGCCAATTCTGGAGGACACAATGCCATCCTTAGCGGCCCAATTCGCGAAAGAAGGCGGTCGCCTATCTCGAATTGCGGTACTCGGGTTGAAGGGCAACGTTATTGTTGCAAATGTTGTCCCTGCAGGCAGCTGCTCGCCACGCCAGGCGATCAGGGGGCCGATATTTCCGACATCCCGCCAATTCGCGCGACGGCGCCGGTGCCGCGAATTGGCGGAACTTCCTCCGTATGAATACGTATGGCGTCGTCTGATTCCTCTCGTTCTTTGTTAGAGGTGGAAAGTGTCTAGCAGGCCGTACAATTGGCTAGAATGGGCAGTGGCCTGAAGTGCAGGCCCCTGCCGCTTCACTCTGACGTATAGAGCCGGGGGCGGCGCTACCTAGGCGTCGAGAGCGCTCGGGTTAGCAGCGTGTCAGCGTCAGCTCGTCGGCCTTGTTGATTGAGCGACTGGAGGATCTGCAGGACTTCGCGCCTGGCTCGACCGCCGGCATAGGCAATGATCGTGTCTGCTGCGTCGACGAGGCCGAGATCTCGACACGAGGCGATGGCATGTGCAGTTTCAATGGGCGACGCTTCAGAGCCGACATGGCGGATGAGGCCGTTTGCGCTCTCGAGCGCGCCGACGGCGAGATATCTGGATACTTCTGACGCGGCCGGCCATGCTACGTCCATGAATATTCCGGTGTGCCGGTCCCCCTGATATCGGGGGACCGGCACACAAGCTGAGGCAATCGGGTTTGAGCTATCGGCCGGCGTCATCGCTAAGGCGTCGGCGGACACCTCAACGTCACTGCATATTTGGCAGAGGACACCACAGATCGGGCATGGAGTTGGTCGAAGCTCAACAGATTCCAGTGGGGCCTGGAGGGCCAAGCGGAGTTTGTCTAGCGTTTCCCAGGGGATGACCGTCTCCCCGGATTCCATATCGCTCGCTGCGAGTTCCCAGAGTCCTTTGAGCCGTTCGGGGTCTCGCAGTGCGCGTTTGCGTCGGCCGTTGATGAGGTCTGACAGTGCAGATTTGGTCAGGAATCCAGCCGTGTTCAGGTATTCGCCGGTTCGTGCGCTTTCTGCCAGCCTTAGTGCGATGTCACGGCATGGTAGGTCGATCTGGCGGACTAAGCGTCGAACCGCCACGGCGAGCTCGAATTGGGCAGACGGCAAATCAGGATGGAGCTCAGAGAACTCGCCGCGCTTCGGCAAATATTTTCCTTTAGTAGATGGAAGTCAGTTGCAATGAACAATGCCATTGTCAGTCTCCTATCGCTATTTGCGCTTGTCGTCGCTGTCCCAATTTATAGACGGCCAGACCTGGGACACGAATTAGCTTCCAGTTGGGCGCCAGTTGCTGTTGAGTGGGGATGACCGAAACCGCATGCCGGTCCCTTTCCCTTGCCGTGGCATGGGCTGGCTATTTGAATGAGTAAAGGTGGATTGCCGTGTCAACGCCGTCCTGGAAAGACTCGAATTTGGGCACTATGAAGCGTGTCGCGCTTTGGCTCGTGCAGGAGGTCGGTGTTGGTGAGATGTTCACGAAGACTCAGCTACGTGAGGCCTTCCCCGACACATCGCAGATTGATCGCCGAATGCGTGACTTGCGTGACTTTGATTGGAGAATCGACACCAATCGCGAGGACCCCTCATTGGGTTCACACGAGCAGAGATTCGTGAGTCAGGGTGCCGCGGTGTGGGAGCCAGGCAAGGCTACGAGGAAGCGGGGCGTCACGGTGACCGCCGCGGAGCGTCACGCGCTGCTTATGCGCGACGGTCACAAGTGCCGCTCCTGCGGAATCGGACCTGGTGAGCATTATGCCGGCACCTACGTAGTTTCGCAGCTAGATGTCGCTCGGCGCGCGGTCCGGATGCCAAGCGGTAAGAGCAGTGTGCAGTTGATCATCGAGTGCAACCGCTGCCGAGTTGGTGGGCGGGAGCTTGTTGCAGATTTAGGCGACGTTCTGACGCGCGTTGGTCGTCTTCCAGTCTATGAGCGGAAGATGCTCGCAACCTGGGTTGACCGCGATGCTCGCAGCTTCAGTGAAGCTGAGGCGATTTGGGCGGCATATCGGACGCTCCCTGCAGATTGCAGAGACGAAGTCCGCGCGGCACTGAATTAGCTTTGAACCGCAGTCGGGCTGAGGACCGGCCTCGTCAGTCACCTTGTTAATTTGTTCTCCGCCACCTTGAGGAGTAGTCAAGATATGTTTACCGACTTCGGGGTTCCCCCGAATGCTGCTGCATTCCGAGCGGTCGTTGAGGAGCGGCTGAAGGATCAACGCGACAATCCTGGCGTTTCAGAGACCATGACCGTGGAGTGGCGAGGATTGCCTCTGCATGTCGAAGTCATTGACGTGCAGTTAAACTCGCTATTTTACAACCCGGGCACTCATCGAATCCGTGCGCAACGAAGCCTCAATCCCCGCAGGGATTCGGAATTGACGAGGGATCCATGGAGTTCGGAAAGCCAGGACTATCTGAAGCATTTGCTGACGATTCGTCCCTCAGAGACAGAACGCCGTGATCCTGCTTTCGATGACCTGAAGAATAGCCTTGAAGAGCACAAGCAAATCGAGCCAGGTCTAATCACACGTGATGGGATTTTGGTCAACGGCAACACCCGTTGCGCGGCGCTGCGAGAACTAAATACCAAGTCCCACTTTCGCGTAGGGGTACTGCCGGCATCTTGTACATGGGAGGACATCAATGATGTTGAGTTGTCACTTCAGCTGCGCCCAGATACGCGGCGCGATTACTCGTACATCAACCGACTGCTCGCCATCGATGAGCAGCGGGTCCAGCTAAATCGAGATCTTTCGGTGATCGCCAGTGCATTCCACACCACTATGCAGTCTTGCGAGCGCGATCAGTGGGTCCTTGCGCAGCTCCGCGACCTGATCGCACGAAGTGTCACTGAGGATGGCGCGTCGCTGCGTCTAATGGACTTCGAGGGGTCACAAGAAAAGCTTGCTGAGCTTTTCCGTGCTTATGACAAGGCGCACGAAAAAAGTAAGGAACGGGCCGACCTACTTAAAGAGGCCAGGCTCGCGGCGATCATGCTTGGCTTCTCAAAGACTGACGTCCGGTATGTGGATGCTGATTTTCAGAGCCGCTACCTGGACAAGAATCTGCCGAAGGATCTCAAAGCAGCTGAGACTGCGGTTACGCAATCCGTTATGATCCCTGGCTTGAATCGCACGGTCAAGGCGGCTGGCGCAGACGTCAGTGCAGCACGCGCAGTCACCAACAAGCTTCTTCAGGCAAAGGCCATGGAGGCGGCTGGCGACGGGGTTACTCCTACGTCCGCGTCGGACGTTATTGCGTCTTACAAGAGTGCATTCGATGATGCTATCGAGGACGCCGGCCGGGAGTTCAGGCTTCGTAAGAAGCGTCAGGCGGCGCCAGATCGGATCATCGACGCCTGCAAAGATCTGGAACAGTCAATTACGGACGTGGTGATTTCCAGGGGTAATTCCAGTCTCGACGAAGGTGCATTCGATGACGCTATCGACCAATTGCACGCAGTATTGCGCAAACTGTCGGTCGAGGCGCAGCGCAGCATTAACCTACCTGGGCGCGGCCTGGGTTGGCTGATCGACGCAGTCGATGTGAAGCAATCGCAGCCATGAGCGGACCAGAATGTACGCCCTCGCTACATCTGGGATTTGACGTGACACGTACGCGTGTCGAACTGCGCACCCAGTCCGCATATCAATGGGATTTCGCCCAGCTTGCGGCTCGAATCTCAACGCGGGGGCAACGAGGACCGCTGTCTGCTCAGGTCGACATCGATGATTTCTTGGTCAACTTGAACGAACTCGCCGACTGGACCCATCCTGATGTCGACTGGGATGACGACCTGCTGATGCTCGTCAACGGCGTTCTCGATGACGCCGAGACTGTGGAACGTAGCCTCGATGGGAGCTTTTCCAACAGTACTGTCGGCATAGTTCGCTCGAATGAAGTCATCGGTTTGTTAGGTCCGGAGTGGACTGCTGATCTCACAGAGTTCCAGCAGCGGGATATCGCCCGGTTACTTTCACTGCGTCATGGAGCCAACTTTAGCGTCCCGGGTGCTGGCAAAACCCGTGTCGCCCTCGCTGTCTATGCGGCGATACGCGAGCGAGGAGACGCGCTGCGGCTTTTGATTGTTAGCCCAAAGTCGGCCTATGAGTCATGGGAGTTCGAGAGTTCGTTCTGTTTCAAAGAACCTCTACGGACTTCGGTGACCGGGCGCTCGGACGATCCGCTCGCAGAATTGCTAATCGTAAATTACGAGCGTCTGGATCGCGCACTGGGAAGTCTGGCCGATTGGTTGCGGGCGGGGCCGTCGATGGTCGTGTTGGATGAGGCTCACCGGATGAAGCTTGGAGCCAGTGGCACCTACGGTGCCGCGTGTCTGGCCCTTGGGCCGCTCGCAGACAGGCGACTAATACTCACCGGAACGCCGGCCCCCAATGGTGCAAAAGACTTGGAGAACCTGCTGTCCTTCGTGTGGCCAGGACACGGCAAGCGAGTTGTATCGGAGGCGGTCGGTGGGGGGGACTTGGCATATGCCAGCTCAGTACTGCGTCCGTTGTTCACCCGCACCACAAAGCAAGAACTGGGCCTTCCTCCGTTTGAACCTAAGATCCGCTATCTGGATCTGCCACCGATCCATGCTGAGATCTATGAGGCATTGAAGGGCAACTTCTCTAGCCGAGCAGAGGGGTCGCGTGGCAACATCGAATCGCTAGGCCGGGCGATGTTGCGGTTGTTGATGGCTGCAATCAGCCCAGCGCTGCTAATGGAAGGCGCAAGCCAGTACGAACCGCTGGAATATCAGTTGCCGCCGCTGGACCCTTTGCCGGGTGATTCGCTTTTCGAGCTTCTGCAGAAGCTTCCAAGCCTTGAGCTTTCGCCAAAATATCAGGAGACGCTGAAGATCGTGTCTGACAACGCCGCCAATGGCAGAAAGACGCTCGTCTGGACGACGTTCGTGCGTAGTCTCACTACCCTGGAGAAACTGCTCGGAGGCTACAACCCGGCTGTGGTGTATGGCGGCACTGCTGATCGCGAGGATCAGTTGCGTCGTTTTCGTGAGGACTCGGATTGTCATGTGCTTATCTCCAACCCGGCTACGCTCGGTGAGGGGATCAGTCTCCACCATGATTGCCATGATGCGGTGTACGTGGACCGTGACTTTATGGCTGGACGATTTCTGCAAAGCCTGGACAGGATTCATCGTCTCGGTTTGGCTCCCGATGCGGAAACTCGGGTGACGATCTTGGCGGCTCGGGGCACGATTGACGAGGTTGTCCGTTCGCGACTAGAACAGAAGCTTGAGTTCATGGGTCGTATTCTCGATGATCCTGGAGTCCAACAGCTTGCAGACCTCGAAGAAGAACCCGCTGCGGGTGCCGGCATGGATGTTGCCGACATACGGGCACTTCTTCAGCATCTAGAGGTGGGGGTCGCCCGCGTGCAACGTAGTTAGTTCACTCCGAACGTAGGCGCCGAGCAGTCAGGGGATGATCCGCTTGCTCCAGCGAGTCTGAGAACGCGAAACAACTTGACGTTGGATTGCTTGGGCCACCGCAGTCGGGTTTTCGTGTTCCCAGAAACGCATCGCAATCCAGCCTGCATCGACGAGCGACGCGACAACATGGCGATCGCGCGCTTGGTTTCCTTCTGCCTTCTTTGCCCAGTAATCTCGATGGGTTTTGGGCAGCCGATAGTGCTCGGGACAAGCATGCCAGAAGCAGCCGTCAACAAAGACAGCAACTCGTGCGCGCGTGAAAACAAGGTCAGCGGTGAACTTACAGTCGCTGAGCGGTCGGGCAGCTACCCGATACCGCAACCCAAGGGAGTGGACAATCTGTCGTACTCGCAACTCGGGCTTGGTATCTCGCGACCGGTTCGCCCGCATATTCGCGCGAACCGCATCGCTAGACGCCCAGCTCTCTTTCATACTTCAGATTAGCGCCGAATGCGTAATCTGTGCACGGCGCTGATCGGCATTGTATGAGGTTTCAAACGTCCTGGCATCGGGTGCATTTGCAGGTCTGTGTCAGGCATCAGCTCCAGCACACGGATGCAACTCAAAATGCGTTCCGTGCCTATCTCCATCGAGGACGACCAGCATGGACGTATGCCTACTTGTTGGGCGTCGACGCGACTTCCTTGATATCGATCTCGCTCTCGGCTGCGTCATCGCCGCAATCACAGTCACAATCGTCGCCGCAGCCACCGGTGTTGCATTCGCCGGCGTAGCTGTCGTCATCTTCGTCGCAGTCGAGAGTGCCGCCGAAGGACTCTGCAAAATCGTCGTCGAGTTCGTGAGTGAAGGCGTGCACCTCGTCGACCAGGTTGAGTAGATGCTGCGGAGCGAAGGGATCCGCATCAAGCATTGTCGAGACCAGCAGGTGGTCGCCGCTGAAGGCGAAGCGCAGGCGCGGCCATTCCTGTGCGAGTTCGATCAGCTGCGTTGCAGCATGGGCAGGATTGCCGAGGCCGGTGAGAACCGAGGACCAGACGTTGATCTGCGGGCCGTCATCCGCGACCGTCACGTAGACCACAAACCCGTGAACCGGGACGACAATGTCGCCGTCGTCATCGGTGTCAGGCTCGCTGCCCAGCAGTTCAGCAAGAGTCTGAGTGCACAGGCGAACCAATTCGTCGCGCTCGTCCGTCACCAGGGCAATGGCGCCGTTGATGTGGAGGGGCTGGTCGGCGGTCGTGTCGTGGTCGCTCATGGATCCTCGTGTTCTGTGCCAGTCCGAGCAGGCGCTTGGCACTGTTTTCGTGCGGTGGGTGTCAGGTCTACGGTAGTCGGCGATAGCAATTGTCCGCTTAGTGGATGATCAAGAATGTTCGCGTCGGCTCGTGCTGACCGGAACCAAACAGCCGCAGAACGATGTAGCTCGAATCCCGGAAAATCCGACAGCATTGTGGCAGTGAGTATCTCGGCCTATCGGTAGGAAGATCTAGTCTCCGCAATCGACGGGGCAGCTATAAAGGTTGGGGAGTGCATCCGATACGAGTACAACGTCCGTGCCCGGTGGAGCCACACGTTGGTCCTCGATGAGATTGTCGAAAACCAGCCGATTGAGGCGCCGTCCTGTCTCAGCGGCTAGAGCGCTTTGTTCTCATAGAGGCCGACGCGGCAGTCGCAACGGCAGTAGCGCTCGATGTCGGTTCATTTTCGCACCGAAACTATTTGCCGCAGTTGACAAAGCGGAGCTACCTAGTGGATATGACAACTACTTCGAGGTGTTGCGTCCGCCCGAGCTGAACTTGGTTGGAACAGTGCATGGATCGACACCACTGCCGGGAGTGATTCGCGAACAGCAGTGCTCATTGACGTCGCAAAGACGCTCAAGTTGGTCAGCGACAGCCGGAGTACGACTCGACGACGACGATTGGACCTGGATTGTGCGCGACACCCTCCGGTACCTGCGAATGATCGCGAATGGTCCTGTCGAAGTAGTGGGCAGATCAGATCGAGCGCTGATTTCAATTGATGCCGAGTTGTTATATGCGCTGGAAGCGCGTGATTTTTCGGTGTCCGTCTCCTGAATCTTTTCAGGCGGGAAAATGTCTGAGTTTTTGTTCGAAATTGCCGTCATGCTAGGGTCGATTCTCAGTTGTTGAATTGCGTGGTCGAGCCAAAAGCTTGCGCAGAAGATTTATTTTGTGGAGGTTGGGTTTCGAAAAAGACGAAGTGCATGTTGCTAGTCAATTGAATATGTGACCGGTGTGGGTATGACGGTCGCTCCTAGGGCGTGCAGAATCGAAGCGCAAAGCTCCTGAACAGGGGTTTTTGCGCGTTTGTTCTGCCGATTATGTGCGAAGGATGTGGCGTGTGACGGGGTCCGACATGGTCCAGTTCAGTACATTGGTAATTGTTTCACTGCTTGTTGCTTTTTATGGTGGAACTTTTCTGATTTCTCTTCGTATCGGTAAGAAGCAGGAAAATGCCGACGGTTTTATGACTGCCGGAAATAAATTAGGATTTGGTGTTTCGGCTGCAAGTATGACGGCCACCTGGATTTGGGCGTCGTCGATGTATGCATCCGCCACTTCCGGCTACACCTACGGAATCTCCGGCCCTATCCACTACGGTTTGTGGGGCGCGTTGATGATTCTCTTTATTTATCCGTTTGGCCAGCGAATTCGCAAAGTGGCGCCGAAAGCCCACACGCTGGCCGAGGTCATGTACGCCCGGCACGGACGCTCGAGTCAGTTGATGCTCGCAGGCTCCAATATCGTCGGCAGCCTCATCAGCTTGATGTCGAACTTCCTCGCTGGTGGTCTGCTGATCGCGCTGCTTTCCCCGTTCAACTTCATTCAGGGTGTCTTCATCGTTGCGCTGGGCGTTTTGCTGTACACGCTGTGGTCGGGTTTCCGCGCTTCGGTGCTGACCGACTTCGTGCAGTTGATCGGAATGCTTGGTGCGGTAGCAGTTTTGGTGCCGTTCATCTTCTTTGCCGCAGGGTTCCCCGCGGCCTTCGAATCCGGCGCAGGCAACCTCACTGCTGAGCAGGGCAACTTCTTCTCGAGCGTCGCCTTCTTCGAACAGGGTGCGCCGTACATCGCGGCAGTTCTCGCTTACGCGATTGGCAACCAGACCATCGCTCAACGTCTGTTCGCGGTTCGCGAAGACCTGATCAAGCCCACCTTCATCACTGCCACCGTGGGGTATGGAGCAACGGTCATCGGTGTCGGGATGCTGGGCGTTCTCGCGCTGTACCTCGGAATCGAGCCGATGGATGGTGACGTCAACAACCTGATTCCGCAGATGGCCGCGTCGTACCTGCCCGGGATCTTGCTGGCTGTCTTCTTCGTCATGATCGTGGGTGCATTGTCATCCACCGCGGACTCTGATCTCGCGGCACTCTCATCGATCGTGATGACCGATGTTTACGGTCAGGCGGTCGCCGGCAAGGCTAATGCCAACCCACGGCGGATGCTGCTCATCGGCCGCGTGACGATGATCGTTGCGACAGCCGCGGCTATCTCCCTGGCAAGTCTGCAATTGAGCATTTTGGATCTGCTGGTGTTCGTCGGCGCGCTGTGGGGCGCTTTGGTGTTCCCGGTTATCGCGAGCTTCTATTGGGGGAAGGTCACCAACAAGGCGTTCACCGTGTCGGTGCTCGTTGCTCTTGCCGCGTTCCTGCCTGTCCGATTCAGTTGGGTGCCGATGGATGGGATGTTCGGGATTCTCTCCGACATCGTTTCCGTGATCGGTATCGGAGTGGTCCTGGGGCTCATGGCCTTTGGATTCTTCGGGCTCAAGGTTGCGCAGATTGTCGGCGGCCTGGCGATCGTGCTGTCCGCGCCGTTTGCGATCGGGTTCTTGCACGACTACCCAACGCTCAGTGGATCTTTGGTGGCTTATGCCGTGAGTACCGTCGTGTGCTTTGCGATGTCTGTCAATCAGCGCGAGACGTTCGACTTCGAACTGATCAAACAACGGACAGGGGACTTCGACGACGACGAGTTGCCGCACGACGACGCTTCTGCCCTGGGCGCGTCCGGAAAGTAATCGTCGAGACAATTGGAAGGGGCTCGAATGAGCACAGCTCTACTGACCATTTACGTTCTGATCTGGCCGGCGTTGGTCCTGGTCGTCCTGGGAGTCATCAGCAAGGGATTCTTCAAGGATTGGGCGGAGGCTCGCCGGAGCGGTGAAGATCTGGTGTAACTGTTGACCGCCGCCACCGACGCTCTTGTTGCCGGTGGCGGCGGTCATATTGCGTCGGACACAGGGGTCGGCGTTATAGTTGCTCAGTGCAACACAACGGGGCAATGTCGCTCACCGGTCCACCAGCCGTCCATGACGAGCTGGTGCACCTGACGCGGCAGCTGATGACAGGCGATCGACAATCCGACGATCAGCCGTCCATCGCGCAGCATTCTTTCCTCTCCTTTATCGGCCGCCACGACGGCTGCCGGGCCACGGAGATCTCCGACGTCTTCGGCGTCAACCGCTCGACTATCTCGCGCCAAGTGCGCGGTTGCATCGACGCAGGCTGGGTGTATGCCGATCCCGGACCCGTTCGCCTGGGTAATCCGCTCCACCTCACTGACGAGGGTCGCAAATACCTCGACGCCGCCGACGCGCGTCGACTCGACCAAGTTGTCAGCAGGCTGCACGATTGGAGTGAGTCCGAGATCGAGGAATTCGCCCGTGCACTTCACCGCTTCAGAATCAGCACAGAATCGCAGACCGACGGAGATGACACCCTGTGAGTGAGTACAGCGCCAAAGCCCAGTTCACCATCTCCGACAACGAGTCGGTGGTGCATACCGTCTTCACTCACGCCGAGCGCACCCCGAACCTCACGGTGTTCTCGAGGCCGATAGGCGACGGGTGGGTCGACGTATCGGCGAAGGAATTTGCCGAGCAGGTCATGGGCGTGGCAAACGGGTTGATTGCCGCCGGTGTCCAGCCAGGCGACCGCGTCGCACTTCTGTCTGCCACCCGCTACGAGTGGACGCTGTTCGACTTCGCCATCTGGGCGGCCGGCGCTGCCACGGTTCCGATCTACGACTCGTCATCGAAGGGCCAGGTTGCCTGGATCCTCGAGGATTCCGAGTCTGTCATGGCCATCGTGGAGACTGGGACGCACGAGCAGCTGTTCCAGGATGCGCCTCCTAGCCTCCGCGCTGTCATGCAGATTGACGCCGGCGCAGTTGCGGAGCTGACAAAGCAGGGCATCGACGTCGACGAAACCGAGCTGAAGAAGCGGCTCGACGGTATTCGCGCCGACGACCTTGCCTCCCTCGTCTACACATCCGGTACGACGGGACGGCCGAAGGGCTGCATCCTCACTCATCGGAATTTCCTGTCCGAGGTTCGGGGCATTCTCACTGCGTCGATCGGTAAGGTCGCGGTTCCGGGAAACCGGGTTCTGACCTTCCTTCCCCTCGCCCATGTGCTTGCTCGTGCAGTGTCTTTGGCGACGTTCGAAGCTGGTGCTGCGCAGGCGCATTGGTCTGATTTTTCAAACATCACAACTCAATTCGAGCGCTACAAGCCCAATACGATCCTCGGCGTCCCGCGTGTCTTCGAGAAGGTTCGCGACGGAGCCGCGCGGAAGGCGGAGTCCGGCGGCAAGATTCCCGGTGCCATCTTTGCCTTCGCGGAAGCAACGGCCAAGGAGTACAGCCAGTCTCTCGACCAGGGCGGCCCGTCCCTGGTGCTCAAGGCGAAGCATGCCGTCGCCGACAAGCTTGTCTTCTCGAAGCTGCGCGCAGCGCTTGGCGGAGAATGCTGGTTCGCCATTTCCGGCGGCGGCGCACTCACACCGGAACTCGGCCACTTCTTCCGTGGGCTCGGCGTTCCGATCTACGAAGGCTACGGACTCACCGAAACCACTGCAGCTCACTGCGTCAACATTCCCGGTGCTCAGAAGATCGGAACCGTCGGACAGCCGATGGGCGGCAACGGCGTTCGTATCGCCGAAGACGGCGAGATCGAACTCAACGGGGGAGTGGTCTTCAAGGGTTACTGGAAGAACGAGAAAGCCACCGAAGAGTCCTTCGACAACGGCTGGCTGCGCACCGGCGATCTTGGTGAACTCGACAGTGACGGTTACCTTTCCATTACGGGCCGTAAGAAGGACCTCCTGGTGACGGCTGGCGGCAAGAACGTTTCACCCGGCCCGATGGAAGACCGGATCCGCTCTCATTCCATCATCTCGCAGGCGGTGGTCGTTGGCGACGGAAAGTCTTACGTCACGGCGCTTCTGACAGTTGATCCCGAGGTGTTCGAGAAGTGGAAGGCAGACAACGGCAAGCCCGCCGAGGCAACTGTCGCTGAATTGCGTGACGACAAGGATCTTCGAGCAGAGGTGCAGAAGGCGATCGATGACGCTAATTCGGCTGTCTCACATGCCGAGTCGATCAAGAAGTTCGTCATTCTCGATCGGGATCTCACCGAGGAAGACGGCGAAATGACGGCGACGCTCAAGATCAAGCGAAACGTAGTCGTCGACCGTTTCTCCAAGGAGATCGAAGGCATGTACACCAAGAGCTAGGCGCGCTTGGGGAACTGCTCGCGGTAGGCCATGACATCGTCGAGCCGGAATCGGCGGTGGGTTCCGCGTAGCTCGATCGGGAGCTTGCCGGCATCGGCAAGCTTGCGGACATACGTGTCGGAGACGCCGAGAATTTCCGCGGCCTGTGACGTTGTGAGCAGCTCGGCCACGGCGCCGAGCGCGACGCTGTCACCGTTGGCGAGGTAAGTCAGCAGCGCTACGACGGCATCGCCCACTGAAGGTGGGATGTCAATTGTCACGCCGTCGATCGCGAGCGTCGTCGTGCTGGTTGAGGTTTGAGCGAGCGCGGACAGCGCGGTCTTGATCTTTTCCGCGTCGGTGCTACCGACTGCTGAAATTACGTGGTCAATGCTCATGTCGAGCTCCGATCGAAGTTGTTGTCACATCAGTGTTGTCAGGCGGCGAAGTAAGCCGGTGAGAAGTGCTGATGTAGACGTCTGCATTTCCGATTTCCGTCAACGTCGTGCTGCGAGGGCCGCTCATCGAGGCATCTCAACTTCGGCAATCGGGATTGGCTGCAGGCGAAGTCCGAGGGCGTCAGCAATTTCGATGATAGATGCCAGCTTCACGGATCCAGTGCCATATTCGAGCGATTGAATGCTGGATCGGGACACCCCGGCTAGGTCGGCGAGTGTTTGCTGGGTGAGTCGGAGTTGGACCCTACGTTCGGCAAACAGCTCACCGATGCGTGCAATTTCAGGCATAGGACTGCTGCGCGTCGGTGAACTTCGACGTGGCTGACTCATTGCCGCTCCTATGCCTTATTTTGCAAGCATAAGTCCGGGTGGCGTCGCAGAGCAATCTCAAATGCTCGTTATGCAAGTAGTTTCATCGCCGGCTTTCAGAGCAGCCTGATCGGAATTCAATTCGTTTGGAGAGAAGCGTTTTCGAGTGTCGCTCGAACCTAACTCCCAATATTGGTGTGACTCGACGTAGCATCCTGTGTGTGGCTAGACGATCGGTAACAGTGAGATTTGATTCAGAGGAACTGGAGGCTCTCGAGGCTCTCCGGGAGCTTACGGGCGCGGACATATCCAGCGTTGTGCGCGAGGCAGTCATCGAGCACGCAAAGCGATGTGTCCGGCAGGCGCCGCCGCGCGATATCGGCGACAAGCGCAAGTCTCTGACCTTGAACGATGCCTTCGCGCGATACTCGGCGATGTGTGTTGAGCAGGAGCGGGAAGCCTCCTAAACCAAGGAGCGGTGGAGACGTGACGTCCCCACCGCATTTCCCAGTTGTTGAATTATGAACGAACTAGAATCTTGACCGCTGTGTCGTTGTGTTCGATCAAGGTTGTGAAGCCTTCGGTAATCAACTCTTCGAGCTGAATGCGTCCGGTGATGAACGGCGCCAGATCGACAACTCCGTCCTGAACCATCTTGATGACGGCTTCATGATCACGCACGTACGCGATTGTTCCGCGTAGATCGATCTCTTTGAGGACCAGTTTCTGCATGTCGATTGTCGCCGGCTTGCCCCAAATTGACACGTTGACAACCACTCCCGCGGGTCGAACGGTGTCGAGCATAGTGTCGAGCACCGCGTTGACCCCGGCACACTCGAATCCGAGATCCGCACCGATGCCGTCGCTGATCTCGAGAACGCGCGCCTTCACATCTTCGGAGCTCGGATCGATGACATAGTCGGCGACACCGCTGGACAGTGCTTTTTCCTTGCGGGCACCGCTGAGTTCCGTGACGATCGTGGTTACGCCAAGGCCCTTGAGTACTGCGGCTACAAGCAGCCCGATAGGTCCGGCGCCTCCGACAATCGCGATGTCGCCACTTTGGGCGCCGCTACGAACTACGGCATGGTGGGCAACGCTCAACGGTTCGATCAGCGCAGCTTCGTCCAATGGGATGTTTCCGATTTTGTGAATCCAACGACGGTCGACCACAACCTTTTCGCTGAGCCCGCCACCGCCGCCGGCCAATCCGATGAATCCCATCTGAGTACAGAGGTGGTAGTTCCCGGCCTTACACGGCGCACATTCGTTGCAGACGAAATACGGCTCGACGACGACGTTTTCGCCTACCTCGACGTCGGTCACGCCTTCGCCGACTTCCTCAACTGTGCCCGAAAATTCGTGCCCCATCGTGACAGGCGCGTTCTCATGAGAGAGGGGGTGAGGGTGACCCGGCGCCGAGATGAAGATGGGGCCTTCGAGGTACTCATGGAGGTCTGTACCACAAATTCCGCACCACGCGACCTTCAATTTGACGGTCCCGGGCCGTACTTCGGGCTCGGGAATGTCTTCGATTCGGATGTCTTTCTGACCGTGGAACCGTGCTGCCTTCATAGATCCGCACCTCACTTCGTTGTGAATCCGCTGGTAGATCAACGTTAGGACTCCAGTGATGGGGTGTGAAGGGTTGCAATGGATTGCAATGGATTGCAATGTGTGAAAGCCGGGAGAGCCTCCCGTGCGTTCAACGATGTCGCCGCGGACCTGAGAATGCGGAATGAAATTTGAGGAGCGTACGCACAACATAGACTGCAGTCATGTTTTCGAACGAAGTTAGCCGGCGGACCTTTGTCGTGGGAGCTGCCGCTGCGGCTGCCTCAACCCTTGTGGTGACCCAGGCGTCGGCCTCCGTTCCCGTGTCGGTGAGTCCGACTATCGCTGCGCGCCAACGTTTCTTCGGCTCCGAGAATGTTGATCCGTCGACTGGCGAAGTGGACCCGTCCAAGACGATTCTCTCCTGGTTTGGTGTCACGAATTTTGCAATGGCCATCGCCGGCAACGTTCTTCTGCTGGACGCGTGGGTTCCACGAGGCGAGTTCTCGAACTACGTTCCCACCAGCCCCGAAGAGTTGGCCGCGCTGGAGCCGAGTCACATTCTGATTGGGCACGGGCATTTCGACCACGCGGCAGACGCTGCCGAAATTGCATCGCTCTGTGGAGCAACCATCGTCGGCACCGACGAGCACTGCAGCCAGATCGCCGGGCAGGCCACAACAGAACTCCGCACGTACCCGCTGGGTTCTGATCGAACTGACTTCCTGTTGTCTAACGGTGTTGCAGTACATACCGTTCGGCACCTGCACTCCGCGCTACGGGCCCCGCGAGGAGAGCAACCGCCACTCGTTCTTGTGCCGGATTTCAGTCCGGCCATCGAACACCCGCCGACACCTCACGACACCGCGCACCTGGCGTCGCATTTCAGCGACGCCGAGGGCGGATCGTTGCTGTACCAGTTTGTGGTCGGTGACTTCGTGCTGACCTGGCACGACAGCACGGGTCCGCTGTTCACCGACGCACCGGAGATCCTGGACGCCTTGCGTGCCTTGCCGGCCTCCACGGTTCAGATCGGGTCTATCCAGGGCTACAACCAGTACACGAACGGGCTCAGTGATCCGCTCGACTACATCCGGGCGCTGCGGCCGTCTCTTTTCGTGCCGGCGCACCACGACAATTGGCTCGCACCGCTCTCCGCACCGGCCGTCGCCTACGAAGAGAGATTGCGCCTGGCACTTGCAGGCTTGCCGACGTCCCCCGAACTGCGACTACTTACCGACCCGGCAGACTATGTTCAGCCTTCTCGGCTCACCTTCGACATTCCGGTGAAATGACGGACGTCGTCTCGGAGTCAGTGGATGTGTTGTTGCCAGTCGGCTGGCACTCGGCCCTCCGGACCTGGAGTGGGCTGGCTGGTGGGATGAGAAGTGGGCGGGGCTAATTCAGGTCCGTCGTAGGCTTCCTGGGTTTCGAAGCTCCAGAACCAATCCTCGCCAGGCTCGAAACTCTGCATGAAGGGATGCTTGGTGGCAGCTGCGTGAGCGCTGGCGTGTTGTGACGGGGATGAGTCGCAGCATCCGATGTGACCGCACTGAGCACATCGACGCAAATGCACCCACCAACCGCCAGTTGCGTCGCATTCCACGCACCCGGCACCACTCGGCGGCACGCTCGGATCAATTCCAGCTGGAAGTCCGTCAGTCATGGTCAGTCCCTTCGTTGAAGTGGCTCTGCTTCATTCATCGTGCGCGCCGAGTGGGGTGTGCGCTACTCGGCGTCGTCGACGTGGTTGCGTTCTGGTCCGGATATGGGCAGAAGGACGCGGAAGCGGGTGTCTCCAGGCTCGGATGTGACCCGGAGTTCACCATGGTGTTTACCGACAACGATGCGCCACGAAATATCCAGGCCCAAGCCCGTTCCTTCTCCGACAGGTTTGGTGGTGAAGAAGGGCTGGAAGATTCTGTCGATGACGTCGTCGGGGATTCCTGATCCGGTGTCGCAGATCTCGATGCAGACTCGATCACCATCCCGGCTGGTGCGAACAGTCAAGGTTCCAGTGCCGTCCATGGCGGCGACGGCGTTGTCGATCAGGTTGGTCCACACTTGATTGAGTTCGCCGGCGTAAGCATCGATGGGAGGCAGAGTCCGGTCGTATTCCTTGACGACGGTGATGTCACCGATCTTCTGTCCCAACATGATCAGAGTGCTGTCGAGCAATTCGTGAACGTCGACAGTCTGAAAAGGAGCGCGGTCCATTTGCGAATACTGTTTGGCCGCACCGACAAGCGTGGAGATTCGTGTGGTGGATTCTGCGATCTCGTTCATCAGCAACTCGGACTCGATGGTGTAGTTCAACCACCGAATTGCACCCTCGAGTACAGACTCGTCCACGGCTGCGGCAACATTCTCGAGCCAGTCGGTATCGAGGCCTGCCTGTACGAAGGTTGGTGCTAGGTCCCAACCTTCGCGGATGGAATGTTCCTCGAACCATTCGCCCAGCGAGTCCTCCCGATCAGATGCTTCAAGTGGAGTGAGCGTCGGAGCCTTGGCAACAACTTCGGCAACTTCTTCTTGCATACGCATGAGGGCGACAAGCGCGTCGCGATCGTAGAAGCCTGTAGCAATCATCCCCAATTTGTGGCGCATTCCGGCAACTCGCTCGCGCAACGACGCAGTGGCTCGCACTGCAGCAGCGGCAGGATTGTTCAGTTCGTGGGTCAATCCGGCAGAGAGGGATCCGAGGGCGAGGAGACGCTCACGCTGATCCATGATCTGCCGGGTGTTCTGGTTACCGAAAAACACTCCTTCGAGAAGATGAACCGCCATCGGGAACCATTCGCGCACTACCTCACCGAACTTGTCGGCATCGAGAACAAAGAACGTCGACGGCTTGGTTACCCGCAGCGACGCCGAATAGATTTGCGGCACGCGGTCGCCCAAGTACGACGTCCAGCCGCCGGAGTAGACGCCTCGCTGGGAGGTGCGCACCATCTCGATATCTTCGCCGCCCGAGAGTTTCGACATGATCAACTCGCCCTCGATCAGGACGTAGAAGCACGACGCCGGGTCGCCTTCGAGATAGACCTGGCCGCGGTCGATCTCAGTGATATGACCACTCTGGCAGAGTGTTTCGAGTTGATCGTCGCTGAGCTTCTCGAACAGAAATAGTGTGCGAAGGAGTTCTGGACTGCATTCTGGAACAGGCATCAAATCTCCCTATTGTTGAGCGAGATAGCGGTGGACGAACATCACGGCCATCGCTCCTTCGCCGACAGCCGACGCGACCCGCTTGGCTGATTCGGCATGCACGTCGCCGGCGACAAAGACTCCGGGAACGCTGGTTTCGAGGTGGTGGGGTGCTCGATCGAGGGGCCACCCTTGCGGTGTGATGCCATCGGAAGCAAGGTCAGGGCCGGCCAGGACAAACCCGTGGCTGTCCCGCACGACGACATCCTTGAGCCAATCCGTCAGCGGTGCTGCGCCGATGAAGATGAACAGCCACTGCGCGTCGACGGTCTCTTCGGTGCCGGTTGCTCTGTTCAACAGCGTGATTCGCTCGAGATGATCGTCGCCGTCAGCCGCGATTACTTCGGTGCACGCGCGGACCGAAATCTTCGGGTTCTTCTCGATCTGCTGAATCAGGTAGTAGGACATGGACGCTTCGAGTGAAGCGCCACGGATGAGTATTGTTACGGATCGCGCTCCGCGTGAAAGATAAACAGCTGCTTGGCCTGCGGAGTTCGCCCCGCCCACGATGTAGACGTCCTGCTCGCTACAGCGGGCGGCTTCGGTGACGGCAGACCCGTAGTACACGCCTCGGCCGGTGAAGGTGTCGAGACCGGGAGCCGAAAGCTGGCGGTACGAAACACCGGTAGCCAAGATAACCGAGTGCGCGTCGACGGACGTGCCGTCGTCGAAACGAACTGTGCGAGCAGACCCGTTGATCTCGAGACCCGTCACATCGCGGGCTGTGATGACCTCGGCGCCGAACTTTGATGCCTGCCTTCGTGCGCGATCGGCCAACTGTGATCCGGAAACGCCGTCGGGGAAGCCGAGATAGTTTTCGATACGAGAACTTTGACCCGCCTGCCCACCGGTGGCGCGTCGTTCGATGAGGACTGTCCGCAAGCCTTCGGAGGCTCCATAGAGCGCCGCACCCAACCCTGCGGGCCCACCGCCGACGACAACCAAATCGTAGAAGTCCTCCGATAGGGTTGTGCTGAGGCCGAGCTTGTCCGCGAGTTCGGTATCCGTCGGCTCGACCAGTACGTCACCATTGGGAGCAATGACGACGGGAAGGTTCAATTCGTCGGCTCCCGCGGCCGCAAGGAGTCGTTGTCCCTCAGGTTCATCCGACATGTACCAGCGGTAGGCAAGTTGATTGCGCGCCAGGAACTCTCGAACATCCGAGGATCGACCAGACCAACGATGGCCGACGACTTTGGTCTCCTCCGTGGGGTGGTGGCTGGAGCCGGCCCAGGCGTCAAGGAGGGCGTCGATGACCGGGTAGAGCTTTTCTTCCGGAGGATCCCAAGGTTTGAGCAGGTAGTGATCGAGGTCGACGACGTTGATGGCGTCGATCGCGGCATCAGTATCTGCATACGCAGTCAGAAGGACGCGTCGAGCTATGGGGTAGAGATCCATTGCCTGTTCGAGAAATTCGATTCCGCTCAAACCGGGCATGCGGTAGTCGGCGACGATAACGGCGACAGCGTCTCCACGAAGCTTCATTTCGCGCAGAGTTTCGAGCGCCTGATCGCCCGATTCGGCGCGGATGATCCGATATTTCTCGCCGTAGCGTTTACGAAGGTCACGGACGACGGCCCGGGAAACACCGGGGTCGTCGTCGACGCTAAGGATTGCTGGTTTGGCAGGTGCTTTCGGCGTGCTCACTCGGTGCCCTCCCGGCGTTGTAGTCAACCCCTCCAGTATGCGACCGTCGCGAGCAGCGTCAATCGCTACAGATGCGCTGGAAGCGAACAGGTCGATGTGAACTGGGAATTAGTCGGTAACGGGAACCGATCCGGCTTCTGGCGCATCAAACAGTGTGAGTTCATACCGAAGGGGGCCGATGAGAATGTCGATGGGGGGTCGGCTTCTCATGGCAGGGATGTTGGTATGGGCTTTGGCTGGATGCGGCTCAGCCGTGGAGGGGGAGGCTGAGCCGCTATCCGGTCAAGAGGGACTATTTGATCCGTGTACGGACATTCCGGACTCGGTGATTGGGGGAGTGGGTCTTGATCCGGCGACTGAAAGCGTCGATATTTTTGGCGTCGAACAGCCTGGGTGGAAGATTTGTGCGTGGGACGGATCTTGGTATGGATTAAGCATTCTGTCGACTCGCTACACGACTGGCGACATTCGCAAGAATCCTGACTACGTCGACATCGTTGACGTAGAAATCGACGGAAGGACGGCGATCAGGTACCGGAAGGAAACCGACGCGGTGGGGGAAGGCTGCTACGTCGTGTTCCCGGCGGATCAGGGATCAGTTTGGATTCGCGTTCAAAGCACTGGATTAGAGCCACAAGATATGCCGAGTTGCGACATGGCGATGGCCCTAGCAAAGGATCTCGTGACCTACTTACCGCTTTGATCTCAAGTCGGAAATCGAGTGAACAATCCAGCAGTTCGAGGGCTAGGCCAAAGGGGGCGCAATGACTTGGTCAGAGTGGGCGGAGAACGTGGGAGATCCGCAGTTGGCAGTTGATCCGAACGTCGCTCGACAATTGGCTGCAGCATGCAAGACGTTGCTGGGCGAATTCAAAGACATGAAATTGAGATTGAGTGATTTGACCGATGCCTCTGGGATGGGAAGCCTGGAATCGGGACGTGCACTGGCAGAAAAGTTCTCAAAGAAAGCAGTTGGTGGCGAGGACTCGTTGGAGAAGTCGCTTCTCAGCCACATCGCTGTGGTGAAGGAGATGCGAGCCTACTTTCAAGCCTGCGTCGACCGTTATGAATCCGTAGACGTGGATAGTGCGGGCCGGCTGGCACGGCATGAAGTATCGGGATCTTAGAATGGCGCTGCTTCGAGTTATGGTGGCGGCGCTGATCATTGGGTTGCTTACAGTGAGTTGTGGTTCAACCGTTGTAGGCGAGCCTGAGCGTGCATCTGGTCAGGAGGGTTTGTTCAACGCCTGTACGGACATTCCGGACTCGGTGATCGAGGAAGTGGGTCTCGACCCGTCGACGGAGCTCATCGATATTGACGGTGTCGAGCAACCCGGATGGAAGATGTGTATGTGGAAATCGTCGTGGTACTTCTTCACGATCATGTCGACAAATTACACGCTTGATGATGTACGGAACAGGCCGGATTACATAAAATTCGATGAGTCGATAATTGGTGATCGAGTCGGGCTTTGGTTTCGGCGGGAATCTGACGAAACGATCGACGGATGCTATCTGGCGTTTGCGGAATCTCGAGGTTCGGTGTGGCTCAACATCGAAGCAAAAGCGGGGACACCACACGAAGGCTCAACCTGTGAGCTTGTCGAAAGTTTTGCATTGCAACTTGCTTCGTCCTTGCCCCGATAAATCTCCGAGAGGTAGGTCAAATGTCGAATCAGGACACCGGCAAACTGTTCGTCGATCCAGACGTGGCTAAACCAATGGTTGCAGCCTGTAACGCGTGGATAGATGAACTGGGGCTGATGGTCGTGCTCTGCGAGCGGCTCAGCGACGTCAAGGGCATGGGCACCCTACAGTCAGGTCTCGATCTGGCCGCAAAATTCTCGCTTAAAGCGCGCGCCGGCGAGGACTCGTTGGAGAAGTCACTCGACAGCCATATCGCCGTGGTGAAGGAGATGCGAGCCTACTTTCAAGCCTGCATCGACCGCTATGAATCCGTGGACGGGGAGAACGCAGCCATCCACGCGAAGTTCGAGATCCCTGGATAGGCACAAAAAATCTCGCTGAGCCGGAGGGCATCCGACTCAGCGAGACTGTGGAATGACTAGGCGGTCGGCAGAGCCTTCAGCGAGGTGACTGTGGCGTCGACAGCGCGAGCGGCTTCGGCACCCTTCTTCACGAAATGGGTGCTGAAGTAGTCGACATGCTCAGCATGCTCATGGAAGTTGTGCGGCGTCAGAACGACGGAGAAGACCGGCACATCGGTATCAAGCTGCACTCGCATCAAACCGTCGATGACGGCTGTCGCCACAAAATCGTGGCGGTAGATGCCGCCGTCGACGACGAGACCAGCAGCAACAATTGCCTGGTAACGGCCCGTCTGCGCCAAACGGCGAGCGTGCAGCGGGATCTCGAAAGCGCCCGGCACCTCGAAGAAATCGACTGAGTCGCGGGCGTACCCCAAGCCGACGATTTCGTCTGTGAATCCGTCACGTGCACGGTCCACGATGTTGCGATGCCACGTCGCCTGAATGAACGCGATGCGCTGTCCCTGGATGTCACTCATAACGACAAAACTACTGCACCAGGAAGCGTCGTCGCGAATGCGCGTCTCAATCCTGCTGCCGTGGGAACGCTGTGGAGCGCCCCCAGCCTGCATCGTTGGTGAGGTGCTCGAGCAGTGGCTGGATTCGATAGGGAAGTGGATTGGTCAACGCGATCGTGGTGGTGGAATGCGTGACACCCGGAAGGCTGACGATCTGCTCGGCCAGCTTCTGCAGCGCCGCGTGGGTGGAGGTGGCCACGCGCACCAGTAGATCCTCGCGTCCCGTGGTGGCGTGAATTTCGATCACCTCGGGCAACTCGGCCAGGCTCCTCGCGATGGCACTGATCTTTCCCTGCTCCAATTCGAGTCCCACAAATGCCTGAATGGGAATACCGACTTCGGGGAGATCGAGATTGGGGCGGAAGCCGGTCAGAATTCCGCCCGATTCCATCCGCTTCATTCGGGCCTGAACAGTGTTGCGGGCGACCCCCAACGAGTTGGCGAGTTCGGCGACACTCATGCGCGAATCCTTGCTGAGCAATCCGAGTAGCTGGACGTCGAGCTTGTCGATGCTGAGCATTTTGTGAACCTTTCTTCAGTGATCGAGGTCACTGGATGATCGTATTGCTTAGTTCAATAGATTTGCATTGACCAAATCGTAGCTCAGGAAGAGCATTGGTTCTACGAATTGCTCAGCGGGACAGTTTGCGTAGATCACTGTACCCATTGACGGTTCGTCTCGATCTCACGCCTGTGTCGTACAAGTCCTTTGGAAAGGTCTATCTCACAATGACTCTCACCGCCGAGCCTGTGAACTCCACCCACATCTCCGACGACACTGCCGGCGTATTCGATCGCGCAGACTATCTTCGCGATTACCCGCACGAGCAGGTGAGCTTCTTCCAGGATCCGGCGAGCGGACTCAAGGCGATTGTTGCAATCCACTCCACGACGCTCGGGCCGGCGCTCGGCGGAACCCGCTTCTACCCGTATGCAGACGAATCTTCCGCTGTCACAGACGTTTTGCGGCTCTCTCGCGGAATGACCTACAAGGCCGCAATCGCAGGTGTTGATCTGGGCGGCGGAAAGGCCGTCATCATCGGGGACCCGGCAACGGCAAAGTCCGCCGAATTGCTCGGAGCCTACGCAAAATTCGTTCAGACACTTGGCGGCCGCTACATCACGGCCGGAGACGTGGGAACCAACTCGGACGATCTCGACGTGATCGGGCTGGGAACCGACTTCGTGGTGGGGCGCAATGCGAAAGCGGGCGGCTCGGGTGACAGTGCGCCGATGACGGCTCTCGGCGTTTTCCAGTCGCTGTTGGCTGCGGCCCAGGCGCACTGGGGCTCGCGCGATCTGACCGGGAAGACGGTGGGAGTCGAGGGCACCGGCAAGGTCGGGTACGAACTCATCAAGCTGCTCCTGGCCGACGGCGCGACCGTGCTGGCAACCGATGTCAACGCGGCAGCACTCGACCGTGTGAAGGCGGATTTCCCGCAGGTGCAGATCGTGGACGGTGTCATCGACGCCGACCTCGATGTTTATGCACCTTGCGCAATGGGGGCAACACTCTCGCACGACTCGGCAGCGGCAATCAGTGCCGCGGTGATTTGCGGCGCAGCCAACAATCAGCTGACCGAACCCGAGGTCGAGTCCGTTCTGAGCGAGCGCGGCATCACGTGGGTACCCGACTATGTCGCAAACGGTGGTGGTCTCATCCAGGTTGCGGGTGAGCTGAAAGAGCATACGGCTGAGCAGGTCAAGGCTCAGGTGGAGAAGATTTTCGACACCGTCACCGAGATTCTTGCGAAGTCGAAGGCAGAAGCAATCCTCGCGGGTGAGGCAGCGGACGCCGTCGCAGAGGCTCGTATTGCACAGGCGGTTCGTTCGCGCACGGCGAGCTGAGGCGCCCCGCGCAAGGTCAGTAATCCGGCCGGTCCCGGCTAGTGTGGAACCAGACAAGCAGATGTGCAGAACTGGAACACGCGAGCCGGGACCGGCCGCAGTGCGTCGAACGCCCTATCCGCTCCATGTCCGACGCCGGAAGGGCCTTTGATGACCGAACAGTACGTTGTGTGGACCGAGAACGATACCGAGCGCCGCGCGCTCTGGGGTTCCACGAGTGGGGCACCGGCCCCTAAACGAATACTGGTCGCGGACGACACGATGAAGGCTGACGAAGCCTACCGATTGGCGTGCGAGGGAACAGCCCTTCTGTGGCGCGGTGACTTCCAGAATGCGCGTCAGCTGTCCAGGGCCGTGGCAGCGCGGATGGACCGCAAACCGCGCCGAGACTCGGATGATCCGGCCCAGGCCTTCCATCTTCACCGCCAAACGCAGGGTCGACGCGCACAGATTCTCGGGATGCTCCTGATTCCTCTCGATGCGGATCTCTCGATTCCATTGCGTCGAGCTCCCGACGCGCACACGGCATTCACCGAGGCATTCGGCGTCACGGATCAGCCTTCGGTTCGTTCGCTGCGTGATTTGTTGGGTGCAATCGGCGCACACGAGTGGAATCGCAAAGGAGTGTTGATTCCCGCGTTGAACGCTCGGATCCATCCGGCGTTCGGAGTGTTCTCACCCGTGCGCGGCGAGTACATCGATCTGGTGGCCGCAGCGCCATTGCCGTCGACCGACAGCGCTTTCGACATCGGTACCGGCACCGGGGTGCTGGCCGCCGTTCTCGCTCAGCGCGGTGTCGCACAAGTGACGGCGACGGATCAAGATCCTCGGGCCCTGCAGTGCGCGCGGTCCAACCTCGACAGGTTGGGTTACAGCGATCAGGTGACGGTAATCGAGGCCGATCTGTTCCCCGAAGGTGTTGCGCCACTGGTGGTTTGCAACCCGCCGTGGATTCCCGCCAATGCAACCTCGCCGATCGAGTACGCGATCTACGACCCGGCCGGAGCTATGCTGAATGGCTTCTTGACGGGAGTTGGCGCCCATCTCGCCGAGGACGGCGAGGCCTGGTTGATTCTTTCCGATATCGCAGAGCACCTGGGCTTGCGCACGCGCTCGGAACTGCACGCGATGATCGCGGCCGGCGGATTGACCGTAATAGATCGCATCGACGTCAAACCGACACACGCCAAGGTAAGTGACCGAACGGACGCTCTGCATGCCGCGCGTGCGCGTGAAACCACCTCGTTGTGGCGGCTTCGTCGACGCTGAATTTTCCTAGGTCAGGACGGGTCGTCGAACAGCGTTTCCTGAGTGGGATCGGCAAACAACCCCATCTGCTCCGGCTGCGGTTTTGCCGGCGGGTCAGTCTTGGCATCGGGCAGCACGACCAGACGAAGTGCTCCGCGCAGTCGATCGACCATGCGCTCCCACGTCCCGACCTGATCGTTGAATCCGGCAGCTTCGTCGGCGTCGTCACGGCTGTGTGCGTCGACGGCCTGGCTCCGCAACTGGATCTGCCACTCGTTGCTGATGTGGAGCAACTGCAGGATCAGGTCGCGATCGCGGCCACACACGTCGGCGACGGCCTCGAGGTCATCGGCCACGTCGAGGTCGAGATGAAGCAGTGTCTCGAGTTCCGGCGGCAAATCCTCCATGGTGAGCTCGGGTTGCGATGTGCCCGCCTCGCCGCCTTTGTTCGCGAAGAAGAGATCGCCGCCCAACCGTGACGCGAATTCGTCGTCGACGGTACGTAGGAACGACGTCAACGAGGCGCATGTATCGGTGAGATGTTTGGGCACAAACGGTGAGCCTGCGACTTCGAGGAAGACGGACAACCTGTCGTCGATCAGAACGAACTTGATCCGGGACCATTTGCGGTTGAGGTCAGCGATGACCTCACTGGCGCGTGTGCGATCGCTGATGTCCTGCACGAGCGGTGAGAACAGTTGAACGTCAAGCGAATCCGAGAGCGGTCCGACGAACATGACGGTGGAGCCGACACGAATGGGGATGTCTCCGTCGCTGTCGCGTTCGGGGAGGCTGCCGAGCATGGGGACGAGGGCAAGGGTGACAAGTTCTTTGAGATGGTCGACGTCGTTGGGCATGTACGCCGCAGATGGATCGAGGAGCGGTAACTCGTCGACGGTGGTGATGGACGGATCGAAGTCCGGTGTCAGCTGGTTGCCGGTGAGATCACTGGACAGAAAGGCCGGGTGGTGGACGCCGAAAACGGTGCGAAATGCCGCAACGGTCATCGATGCCAGTTGGTCCGACCAGTTCTGCCGCTTGTCCACGCAGAAAGCGGGGGAGCTGTTGTCGGTATCGGGACCGTCCGACGGGGGAGCCCAGCCGAGCGCGACGAGCGTCTCGAGACCGGAATCGTCGAGGGCAAACCGCGGGTGCAGGAAATTGTTGGAGGGAACCTCGCATCGCACCATGTCGGTGTCCCAGATCAGGAACTGGACACAGGGAGCGCCGCCTTCCGCGGTGTCGATATCGGAGGTCGCAGCCTCGACAGCAAGGACGTCGCCGTCCACCATGATCGAAATGTGGTCGGCCAGGCGTGCCTGAAATTCCGCCCACGCTCGGTCGACACTGATATCGAGGTCGAATCCGTGCACGGCCATCAGTCACCTCCTAACGCAACGCTGAGACCTATACGGTAACGCGAGGTGCCGACAAAGCAGCTGTTTGCAGGCAGAGGATGTAACGGCGGTCACGTGGTCGCTGACGCCAAACCGGTCAGTCTCCGCTGGACGGGCGTTCGGAATCGATGGTGACGACCGGGATTCCCGTGCTGGTCGGGACTGCCGTTGACGTCGCCGTTCCGGACGGGCGAGTACTCGACGGTGTTGCCGACGCAGGTGTGGACGAAGCGGGCGTCGATGACACGGGAGTGGTGGAACTCGAGCTTGATTCGGTGGTGGTGGACGTTGTCGTCGATGCCTCCACCGAGGTCAGCGGTACGTTGCGCGGGGCCGTGAGCTCGGGTGCAACCTTCCACGTCGGCGTCGGCGGAATCACGACGGTAGGTACGACGATCGAGGTGTAGAACGAGGCAGGCTCGATATCCGCGAGTGAATCAACGGTGATCGTGGAAACCAAGGCGGGTGGGGTGACGATCGGTCCGCCGCCGCCGAATGCTCCGGCCGCTCCGCCGAAGAGGAAGCCCGAAGCGACAGAAATGCCGGCAACTGTGAGCGCGCCGACCATGACAGTTCTGTCTCTCATGCACAACCTGTTCTCCGGGAGCAGTACGCAAAGCACTGTAGGCGAAATCGAACAGTAGTGGCACATCGAAAGCTATTGGGTGGGACGCGAATAAGTGTGTTATAGAACACAAAAGCCGTCTAATGCACAAAACCCCAGGCATGGACGCCTGGGGTTTCGCGGCAAAAAGAGGCTACGCCGGGATGGTCAGAACCTGGCCCGCGTTGATGAGATCCGGGTTGGCGATACCGTTGGCATCGGCGATGCGCTGGTACTGGTTGCCGTCCCCGTAGAAGCGCTCGGCGATCGCCCAGAGGGTGTCGCCGCCCGCGACCGTGTAGGTCTGAGCTGCCGGAGCAGCGGGAGCCGGTTCGGGCTCTGGTGCTGCCGGGGCCGGCTCCGGGGTGGGTTCCGGCGCGGGAGCTGCGACGGCGGTGTCAGTGGACCACAGGGCGCGCTCGCCCGCGTACAGAACGACATTGCGATCGTCTTGAACCGAAAGCGAGACGCCCTCGTTGCCGGAGGTCTGCGATGCCCAGACTGCGTCCCCGTCCTTGTAGAGGACGAAGTTGCCGTCGGCCTGCAGGTCCGCACGATTGGCGCCCGATCCGTTGGTGCCGGCTGCCCAAACTGCGCGGCCGTCCTCGGAGAGAACCAGGTTGCCGTCGGCCTGCAGGGTGAGGGCGTAGGAACCGTTGTCGGACTTGAGTTCCTGGCCGATTGCGAGACTCTGGCCTGACTGCAGTGTGCTCACACTGTCCCTTTCCAAATCTGTTGCGATGGGGTCTTGTCACGCAAACATCACTCGCCAGTTACCTCGCGGTGAGTGGCTGCGTAGGCGGTCCACACTACGTTACTGGAGAGTTTTGTGGAACGCCCGACACACATACTTAAATTTCGTTAAGCGTTATCACTCTGGTAGTGAGTAGATTTGGTCGCAATGGGACTTTGCGGAGCGTCGACCTGGGCCTTGGTTGATCAGCGCCTTCTGAACTGTCGGTGAACTGCGCGTGACTCTCAGCTTATTTTCAGTAATCGGCAGGTGGGGACTAGTCGGACAAAGCGGCCAGAGTCTCGCTGTGCAGCACCTGGAGCAGTTCGCGCTCCACCGCGGCAAATTCCGGCGAGGTGATCATGTCCAGCTCGCGAGGGCGAGGAAGCGGCACGTCGACGACGCGTTTGACCGTGGCGGGTCTCGCCGAGAGAACTACAACGCGATCGGACAGGTAGATGGCCTCACGAATGTCGTGGGTGATCATCAGAACTGTCCACCGATACTGCTGCCACACATCCTGGAGCCAGGACTGCATTTCGGTGCGGGTCAACGAGTCGAGGGCGCCGAACGGTTCGTCGAGCAGCAGCACGGGCTTGCCCTGAACTACAGTGCGCAGCAATGCCGCCCGTTGGCGCATGCCGCCCGAAAGCTGCGACGGAGTGGCATTCTCGAAACCCGACAGTCCGAAGGCGTCAAACAACTCACGGGCCTTGTTGCGTGCGATTTTCCGGGGCACGCCTTGTACTTCGAGTCCCAACGCAGTGTTGTCGAGTACCGAACGCCAGGGAAACAGGAGATCTTTCTGGGGCATGTAGGCGGTCGGGATGTCGCGTCCCGAGTTCGGCAGACCAACGGTGACGCTTCCCGTCGTCGGGGATTCGAGTCCGGCGAGGACGTTGAAGATGGTGCTCTTGCCGCACCCGCTCGGGCCGATCAGCGAGACGAATTCGCCTGGCGCAGCGTGGAACGACACGTCATCGAGAACCCGTCGTGTGTCCGCGCGTGCGCCGAACTCCTTGCTGAGCGAGGCCACGTCGACAATGCGGTCGGTGCTCATCGCGGTGTCCTTTCGCGCAGCGCCCACGGCGCAACGACGCGTTCCATGGCAAAGGTCAGGAGGTACAGGGTGACGCTGATCAGGGCGGTCACGAGAACTGCGGCAAGCACGAGGTCGGTGCGGAAGGAGTTCTTCTGGGTGCTCATGTAGATGCCCAAACCGGAGGTCGCGCCGACGTATTCGGAGAACACCGCGCCCACGACGGCGTAGGTGATGCCGATACGGAGAGCGGTGAAGAACCGTGGAATGGCCGACGGGAGCCTGACGTACCGGAACTCCTGCCAGCGGGATGCGCCCATGCTGCGCAGGAGTGCACCGGCTTCACGATCGGCTGCGGCAAACCCTTCGATCAAACCGATGGTCATCGGGAAGAACGTTGCCAATGCGATCACCAGAACTTTGGGCAACAGCCCGAATCCGAACCAGATGATCATGAGTGGGGCGATCGCAATGATCGGCAACGTCTGCGAGACGACAAAAAGTGGCACCAACGCGCGCGACAGCCACGGTGAAAAGTCCACGACCACAGCAAGAATCCACGCGAGTGCCAGTGAGACGGTGAACCCGATCAGTGTCACCTGAAGCGTCGACAACGCATGACCGGCGATTACCTCGCGGTTGTCCCAGCCCTGCGTCAGTACTCGCCCGGGTGACGGCAGAACTTGTGGACGAATGTCGCTGACGTCGACGTAGATCTGCCAGGCCACTACGAGCAGGATCACCACGGCGAGCGCAGGCAGCGCTCGCCGGGTGACGGATCCCCAGCGAGTTACCACTTCAGGGCGCGGCGAGGTACTCATTGGTGAAGTATTCCGACCAATTCGGTTGCTGGGTCAGCGTCTTGCCGTCCGGGCCGGCCAGCAAGCCGTTGTCGAAGAGGAAACCCGAGTAACCGGACCATGTTTCGAGATTCTGAGTTCCGACAACACCGTTTGCGTCCTTCATGAAGTCGGCGGCAAGCATGCGCTGACTGTCCCGAACGAGGTCTTCGTCGGTGAAAGCGCCCGGGTTGGCGTCGATGAGATCCTGGGCGGCGCGGTCGGGATCTTCGGCGGCCGTCTGGTATCCGCGTTGCACGGCCTTGACGAACTTGGCGGCTTCCTCGGGGTGATCTTTCAGCCACTTCTGATTGCCGTTGATCACAATGGAATACGCGTCGGGAAATCCGTAGTCGGTGTACTGGAAGTACCGCATCGGGGTTCCGTTGCGCTCCGCCTCGAGGCCTTCCCAGGCAAAGTACGACACCGTGAAATCAGCTTGGCCCGAGTACACGGCTTCGTAGGCCGACGTCCCCAGCGTGACGGTGGTGAAGTCACCGGTGCCCCCGTCGTTACGAATCACCTGCTGCAGGGTTTCGACCTCGCCGGGATCGCCGAAGCCGGCGTAGACCTTGCCGTCGAGATCACGCGGACGAGTGATGTCCGATCGGTCGGCCTTGACGCCGATTCCCGTGGCGCGGTGCTGAAGTGGCGCGATGACGGAGACGGTGTCCGCACCCGCAGCGTGGGCGAACGTCGCCTGACTCTGGGTGCTGATCCCGAACTCTGCGTTGCCGGCATCCACCAGAGTGTCGGGGGAGGTGTTGTTGTAGGGCAGGATCGACACGTCCAGTCCGGCGTCGTCGAAGTAGCCCTCCTGCATCGCGACGTAGAGTCCGGTGTGGTTGGTGTTGGGAGTCCAGTCGAGTGCAAACCGGATGGAATCCGAAGATTCTGTGCCACTGGAGCATCCGCTGATCACGGTCAGGGTTGCCGCGAGAGCTGCAGTCGTGGCGAGAATCCGACGTACTGAGATCATGACGCGGGCCAGGGCTGCGGGTGCAATGCCGAATCCCAGAACATCAGCTCGAATCGACTTGCGATCCGGAACGCCTCGCTCATCGCTTCTCGATCTGCTTCGGTAGCGGCGTCGGCTGCGGCGTCGACGAGCACCCGAGCCTTCGCGACTGACTCGTGGAATTCCGGAGCGTCGTAGGTGCTGACCCACTGTGCGTAGGGATGCGTCGGATCTGCGTCCAGGACTTCCCGCGCTGATGCGGCCAGGTCACGGCCGACTTCGGCGTAAATCCAGAAGCAGGGTAGTACAGCAGCCGCCGAGACGGCGTACGGCGCCGTAGCAGCCGTCGCGATCAGGTAGGACACGTATCCCAAGCACGCTTGCGAATGCTCGAGCCGGCTGGTCTCGGCCGGCAGGATCCCGCCGGTGAGAAGGCCGTCGTGCAGAGCCGACTCAACCGTTGCCGCGGTGGACGCAGAGTTGGACCAGAATCCCGCTGCCTGCGGATTCGGTGCATGAGCGGCAACGAGCGACAGCGCTTGGGAGTACCCCTCGAGATAGAGCTTGTCCTGTTCGATGTAGGTGCGGAACGCGTCGAGCGGCAAGGTGCCGTCGCCCAGGCGGCGCAGGAATTCGAGTGAGTCGATCGACTCACGCAGTGCTTGTGTCTCGGCCCAGAGTCGGTCGGTGAAGCGGTCGGAGCTCGGTTCGGTGAGCACCGAGCTTCCGGACACCGCCGTGTTTTCGGCAGACGTGTTTACGGCAGAACTGTATGCAGGCTGTGTGGTAGCCATGACATCCCTTCGTCAGCATTACCTGATCAGGTTCCCGGGTTTGATCTCAGCCCCGCCCATGCGGAGCACCCCGTGTCAGAACAAGGCGACCTTAACACCGCCGCTTTCCGTTGCTCGTCCCCACCTGCCGGAAATTGGTAGGTTTGGAAAAGATTCTCTCAAAGTCGAGGTCGTGAGGAGATTCAGGCATGGACACCGAAATTCGACCGGAAGAGACAGGCGAGAGCACTCTTGTCGTCCGCACGCCAGCCGGCAAGGTCCGGGGATATGCCGATGGTTCAGTTTTCAGCTGGAAGGGTATTCCATACGCTGCCGCCCCGACCGGCGAGCGCAGGTTCCGGGCACCGTTGCCGCGGGAACCATGGGACGGCGTGCGAAATTGCCGCACCTTCGGTCCCATCGCACCGCAGGGGCAAAGCCCGGCCGTCCCGATAGACCGGGCCTTTGTGGTCGATGAGGATTGTCTGTCCGTCAATGTGTGGGCCCCACGACCGGACGGCACACCGCGACCGGTCATGGTGTGGATTCACGGCGGCGCCTATTGCCTGGGTTCGGCTGCCCAATCCATTTACGATGGTCGACACCTCGCGGAGACCGGTGACGTCGTCCTGGTGTCGTTCAACTATCGCGTCGGCGCGATGGGGTTCCTGGACTTGTCTTCGTTTTCGACGCCCGACGTCGTGTTCGAGTCGAATTGTGGCTTGCGTGACCAGATTGCGGCGCTCGAGTGGGTACGTGACAGCATTGCTGCGTTTGGCGGTGACCCGGACGAGGTGACGGTCTTCGGGGAGTCGTCGGGTGCCGGGTCCATCACGACGCTGATGACGTGCCCCGCGGCGGAGGGTCTCTTTCATCGCGCGATCGCTCAAAGTCCACCGGCCACATCGGTATACGGACGCGACCGCGCTCGCTCGGTGGCAAGCCGCTTCCTCGAGCTCATTTCGATTGCTCCGGACGACGCCGGCGAATTGATCGGTACCGAGCTCGAGCTGATCATCAAGGCCGGTGACGAACTGGTCAACGAAATCCCGACCCGGATTCCGGGAACCCTCGCCATGGCGCCGGTGGTGGATCGAGAACTGGTGCCGCACTATCCGGTTGCAGCTTTCCAGAAGGGGTATGCCCACAGGATTCCACTGATCATCGGCTCGAACAAGGACGAGGCGTCGATTTTCAAGTTCATGAAATCACCATTGATGCCGGTGAGTGCGCAGTCGGTGGAGGCGATGCTGCAGGCATTGGCCGATGACCACCCAGATATCTCGCCGACGAGGCTGGCCGAGATCATGTCGGCTTATCCTGATCATGCCAAACCCAGTGGTGCGCTGGCGCTCTCGCGTGACGCCGCGTTTCGGATGCCGACGCTGTGGATTGCCGACGCGCATGCGCGGCACTCACCGACCTGGCTTTATCGATTCGACCATGCCACCCCCATGCTCAAGGCGGCGCGTATCGGAGCTGGCCACGCAACCGAATTGCCCTATGTCTTCGGTAATTTCGGAACACTGAACGTTGACCCGACCTTCTGGTTGGGTGGACGCAAGGCTGCGATGGAGGTGGCGGGTCGGATGCAACGGCGGTGGCTAGCGTTTGCCCGACATGCTGTGCCGGCGGCGCTCGACGGGTCCAAACACTGGCCGCCGTACGACGAAGAGGCTCGATCGACTCTGCTGATCGATTCACCGGACTCGTTGGTTCACGACGCCGACGAGGTACTGCGTATCGCCTGGGGCAACGAGGTGATGGGGTTCAAATAGCGTCAGGGGTGATCGAGTTCGCGCAGTACCGGAAGCGCCGCGCACACGATCGCGATGACCACAATCGGAATCGACAGTGCCACAAAGGTGGATGCGATACCGAGCTGATCGAGAAGCGGACCGACAACAAGGTATCCGAGTGGACCGGCGGCGTAAGCCGTCGACGTCATCACGCCGACCACGCGGCCACGCATGTGCTCGGGGCTACGGGTCTGCATCGCGTAGTTGGCTATCGGGCCCACCGGGCCGTACACGAGACCTTGCAGGCCCGCCAGAACCAGAATCACCCACAAGGGTGGTAGTAGGGCCATCGCCAGCATGGCAACGCCGAGCACGCCGACTGCACAGATCATGATCAGTCGCCGGGACATCAGCGGAGCGAGCGGGGCGTAAGCCAAGGCGCCCACAATTCCTCCGATTGCCAACGCCATCAACACCGACCCGAGCTGGGCGGGTTGATCGAGTTCGGTGAAATACACAGGAAAAACAACACTTTCCACCGGCATGTACAGGGCGACGACGGCCATGTCGACCAGCGCCAGAGTCCGCAGGAGTTTGTTGTTCCACACGAACTTCAGGCCCTCGAGAGTGCCGTGCCAGATGGATGCCGGACGCCGTTCGGGGTCGGGTGTTCCGGCATCGGCCAGGCGGATGAAGGCAACGACGACTATCGAAAGCATAAATCCCGCCGCAGTCACCCAGAGGGTGTTGACCGCGCCGATCGTGGCGATCAGGACGCCGCCGACCCCGGGGCCGATCAAATACGCGACGTTGTAGTTTGCCTCGTACAGGCTGTTGGTTCGATCGAGTTTCCATCCCGCTGCCCGCGTAGCCGCAGGGAGCATCGATTCCCGCGCCGCCATACCGGCCGGATCGAATGTTGCACCGAGTGCAGCCAGAGCGGCGATCACCGGAATGCTCAGACCTGAGGTGACCGCGAAAATCGGAATTGCCGAGGCTGACACGGCGGACAACGCGTCGGACACCATCGAGGTGCGTCGACGGCCGAATCGATCAACGAGGGTGCCGGAAAACAAACTCGCGATCAGTAGCGGCACGGCAGCTGCGCCGGCAACAATTGCTGCGTCGGTGGCGCGCCCGGTGCGCTCGAGAACGAGCCAGGGGATGACCACAATGGCGATGCCGTTTCCGATTGCGGAGAACAGCGTTGCGAGGTTGATCAGAACCAACGGAAGGTAGTGGATCTGGTTGGACGTGCCCGCGCGTCGCAGTCGGGGTGTGAGCGTCACGGACGTTCCTTCCGGGCGACGGGCAACGAACTGGTGTTTCCACCAACACTGCCCGACACGCGTGAAGTCCGCGACTGATTTTTGACGGCTCACTAGGCCTCGGGGTTAGTTATCCCCGAGGCAACAAGCGAGTTACACCAGGACCTGAAACTCCGGATTCTGCGCGACGAACTTTTCGACGTACGAGCAGGACGGGACAATCTTCTTACCGTCGGACTGCGTCTGTACAAGCGCTTCGCGCACGACGACGGCAGCGAGTCCGCGGCCACGGAACTGCGGGTAGGTGACGGTGTGGTGGAAGTCACGCACTCCGTTTGATTCGGAATACTCCGCAAAACCTGCCAGTTCGTCATCCGAGTAGATCTCGAAGCGGTTCTCGTCGACGTTGTGTACGACTGTGTCGGCCATTGTGGGTGGGCTCCGTATCGGTGAGGGGATGTTCCCTCGACGGTACCGGGGCGATAGGTGGCTTCAGGATCATGAGGTGCCGTCTCCCGGTGATTGCTGCTCGGGGAATTGGACGGCTGTTCAAAGCTGATCGTGTACGGCGATGGAGGGTCCAAAACCTACTGTGTACTAGGCATTCTCCGTGTGAAGATGTGTTCGAAAACAGCGATACACATGATTTGCTACCGTAACTATCCCACCTGTTGGGATAGTTGAAAAAGATTTTTTCGCCAGGGGATTTGTTGCTTCTGGGAGGCCTGAATAATCGGGCAAATCGCTGGTCAGGCCGAGTTGCCCGAGATGCGGACCAATGTCTTCGCTGCGATGGCACTAGGTCTCGAATAGGCACCGACGCGGCATCGTTTTCCTGAGCGCAACCCAAACGAAGCCTTGGGGGGTTAGCGTGTGCATCGTCGGGGATAAACGAAGCGTTACAGGTTCACCGGAAAACCTTCTCGGGTGTACCTAGGCAACGAATAGTCGTCACATCGTCGTCGGACACTTCGAGGAAGGAACGCACATGATTTTCGGACAGCGTGAGTCGAACAGTTACCTGGCTGCAATATTTTCGTACGACTTCCTCGATGAGCACATCGGATACGAGACGATTGCCCGCATTCACCGCGGCGAAATCGACGATTGGATCCGGGACCTTGCCGCGTCCGGACTCTTTTCCGCAGCCGAGGTGCGCGCAGCAGAACTCGCGTGGCACAAGAACCCGCGACTGCTTCTCGACGCGCTACTCGAAGATGCGGACGAAGTGTCCGTCAAGCGTTGGGAAATCGCCTGGGCGCGACTCGATCGCCAGTCGCACAGCGTTCACCCGGCACCTGTTGCCGAGCACGGTTGAAGGGCATCTGACGACCGAGGTGGTCAGATGACGGACGGTTCGCCGCCGCCGTCGACAACAACAACCTGCTGATCGCTCAGAACCCGAAACGGTATCTTCTCCGCCGTCAGTATTGCGATTGACTGTGCCGTGGCCGCAGGATCCTCGAGAACCGAACCGCCGCCATGCGGAACAATCGCGAAATCGACGAGTCCCAGGCCGGTCCACACCGGCTCGATTCCGCACGTAGGCAGTACATCCGACGGATCATCGGTGACGTCCAACCCGATCAGGGTCGGGGTGGCCACTGCGGCGCCGGCGCTGTATCCCGCATAGACAAGTTCCTCATCGCGCACAAGGCGTTCGAGGACGTCGTCTGCTCCTGTCCGCGCTAGCTGCGCGCGCAGGACAAACGTGTTGCCGCCGCGGACCCAGACGCCGTCGAACGTCCGCAGTGCCTGCTCCAGTGGGCCGGGCGAGTGCGTGTAGTCGCGGACGTCGAGTTCCTCGGCGTCATATCCCGCTCGGCGCAGTGGAGCCAGTTCACTGGTGACTGCGGAGGCTCGGGAGGCGGCAGGCCACGCGTCGGCGGCCGCGGCGATGACGGCGATCCGAGCGCCAGGGCCGACCAGTTCCGCGAACCGGGTGTGGTGGTCGCCGAACCGGTACGACGCCAGGAACAGCTTCATCGGACGGCGCGGCTCAGATCGTGAACGCAAGGTTGTCGAGGATCCGCTTACCGAGCGCGTGGTCGCCCTCGATCGTGATCTCGTCAAGATGATCAGCCGCGTGGACCCGTCCGCACGCAAGGCGCGTGAAGAGTGGGGAGCTCATCCGGGCGGTCACGGTGGGCGGCCCCTCCAGGGTGGGAACCAGAGCCGCACGACCGTCGACGGCGATGTGCAGTTCGCGGGCCAGCGGGCCGCTCAGATCAAAGGTGATGCGAGAGCCGTCCGGCGCCTTGCCGCGCTTGCCGACAACAAATCCGAGGGAACTCGAAATTTCCTTGAACGCCATCTCGGCGCGTGGACCACCTTCGTCGCCGGGAGCACCGACGGCGTCACGGATGTCGAGCTCGTGCAGCCAGCAGTCGAACAATCGGATGCGCATGAAGCGGCCGTACGGTGCCGGACCGACGGGAGTGGAAGACTCTGCATTCCAATCGGATTCGCTCAAGTTCTGAAGGGCGGCGGTGCGTGCAGACGTGATCTCGCGGTACCGCTCGAGTAGTTGCGGCGACGGGACCCGTCGAAGTCCCTCGACCCACTGCTCGTTGAAAGCGCCGATCTCGTTGTGAACGTGGGGGAGCCCGTGAACATTGACGTCGGTGGTAGGCGGCTCGATTCCCGAAAGCAGTGATTCGGTGCCGATCAGGTGCGCGGTGACGTCGTGCACGGTCCACCCGGGCAGGTTGGTGGGGGAGAACCAGCCGTCGCCGTCGAGGGTGGAGAGAAGCGCGTCGATGACCTGCCATTGCTCGATCAACAAATCGGTGACGGATTGCTGGGGCCAGTCGCTCATGTGACTTGTCTCCGTTGGTTCGCAGGGGCACTGTCCTTCCACTGTAGGGCGAGAAAGTTCGGTCGCCGAGGCAATGAAGCCGTTCCGTCGAAATCGAATCGGACCGCGCCGCCTTGTGATAAACCGGGGTGGACGGACGAGAAGCTGATTGAGGAGTGCACGTGTTTCCTGGAAATTTTGTTGCTTCCACGCCGAACAAGCCCGCGATCATCCGGCCGTCGACCGGCGAGTCGATCACGTACCAGGAACTCGACGAGCGGTCGATCGCACTCGCCCGGCATCTACGTGGGCTGGGGTTGAGCCCTGGCGATCACGTTGCGCTCATATCGAACAACGACTTGCGTGCTTTCGAAGTGTATTGGGCCGCACTGCGATCCGGTCTCTACATCACCGCAGTGAACTGCCATCTGACGGCGCCGGAGTCGGCGTACATCGTCGATGACTGTGAGGCGAAAGTGCTGATTGCCTCCGCTTCGGTGGCACACGCTGTACCGACGGATCCGGCGCTGACTCCCGGAGTTCTCCACAAATTGGCGTACGGGGGTGAGCTCGCGGGATTCGGGGATTACGACGCAGCCCTTGCGGCGCAATCGACCGCGCCGCTGGATTCGCAACCTCGCGGCACGGACATGCTGTACTCCTCGGGAACAACCGGTCGCCCCAAAGGGATCAAGGGAGATCTCCCGGAAGGCGAAGTCGACGCCACGATGGACCCGTTCACCGCCGTGTTCGCGCCGATGTACGGATTCGATTCCAGCACAGTCTATTTGTGCCCGGCGCCGATCTATCATGCTGCGCCGCTGCGGTTTTGCGGAGTCATCAACTCGGTGGGCGGCACGGTGATCTTGATGGACAGCTTCGATGCCGAGACGGCGCTGTCGCTGATCAGCGAGTACGGCGTCACGCACAGTCAGTGGGTGCCGACAATGTTCGTGCGGATGCTCAAACTTCCCGAGGAGACACGACTCGGATACGACGTGTCGAGTATGAAGGTAGCAATTCATGCCGCGGCACCGTGCCCGCCGGAGGTCAAGGCGTCGATGATCGACTGGTGGGGTCC
The DNA here is from genome assembly GCF_042790355.1 of Rhodococcus sp. NPDC056743. Classification (NCBI taxonomy): domain Bacteria; kingdom Bacillati; phylum Actinomycetota; class Actinomycetes; order Mycobacteriales; family Nocardiaceae; genus Rhodococcus; species Rhodococcus sp. NPDC056743. The sequence continues at coordinate 113,067 of NZ_JBHTZI010000015.1, forward strand.
GGTGATCAACGAGTACTACGCGTCGACGGAAGGCGCGGGCGCAACATTCATCAACAGTGAGCAGTCGCTGTCGCACCCGGGTTCGGTCGGTCGTGACGGAGTAATGGGGACTGTCCATATCTGTGACGATTCCGGCGCGGACCTTCCCGTCGGTGAGATCGGCACAGTCTTCTGGGAACGTGAGACGCTGCCGTTCCGCTATCACAACGACCCGGAGAAAACTGCGTCCGCGCAGCACCCCGATCATCCGACCTGGACCACGAGCGGCGACATCGGGTACATCGACCACGAGCGGTTCCTCTATCTCACCGATCGCGCCGCCTTCACCATTATCTCGGGTGGCGTCAATATCTACCCGCAGGAGTCGGAGAATGTTCTGACTCTGCATCCGAAGGTTTTCGACGTCGCGGTAATCGGAGTCCCCGACGAAGAGATGGGTGAACAGGTCAAGGCCGTCGTTCAGTTAGTAGACGGAATCGAACCTTCGCCGGATGTCGCCGAAGAATTGCTGAAGTACGTGCGCGATCGCGTTTCACATTTCAAGGCACCGCGGTCTATCGACTTCGCCGACGAATTACCTCGAACTGCCACGGGAAAACTCGTCAAGCACAAGTTGCGATCCCAGTATGTGAATAGTTGAGGAATCGTTACACGATTGCGCGGAGATAATCGGCCAGCACCGACGCGTGGCTGTGAGCGAGGTCCTTGCTCGCAGTCAGCAGCACGATGGGGCGAGTGTCCGCTGTGGGTGTGACGCGCTCGATGTACTCGCGAACTGGAACGGCGTCGAGTTCTGCGCGATACTGCGCGGCAAACGCGTCGAAGCGAGTCGTGTCGTGGCCGTACCACTTTCGTAGTTCGGTGGACGGCGCCAGTTCCTTCGCCCAGTCGTCGAACGGCAACTCGTCGCGTCGTACTCCGCGCGGCCAGAGTCGATCCACCAACAGGCGCACTGCGTTATCAGTTTCAGGCTTTTCGTAGACCCGTTCTACGGCGATCTTTCGACGCTTCACGATCGAGACCTCATGCCTCGATTGTTGTTCACATCGTGGAATGAGTCGACCCCGAGCTGTGATCGGGGTCACATTATAATGAGTCGCATATCGCCAAAGATACTGTTCGGACTCGATTCAGATGAAGAAAGTGGTTATTCGTGTTCACTTTCCGCGGAGAAGTCTGGCTAGTATCAGTCACCATTCACCCAAAAGCGGGTCATCTTCCGCTCACCCCACGTTGGCCGCCGCTCATCGCAGCAGGCGAACCACCAACCGCAGAAGGTAATGGAACAAATGGAAACATCGAAGAGCGCACAAGTGCGTCCGTCGGTCGGCGTCCCTCGGGAGTCGAGTGACGGTGAGCGTCGGGTCGCGTTGGTGCCGAAGATCGTGGCGGCTCTGATCGGTAAGGGCGTCGACGTCG
>NZ_JBHTZI010000016.1:0-106843 GCF_042790355.1 Rhodococcus sp. NPDC056743
CCGCAAAACCCTTGAATGGGATACTCCGTTGGAAAGGTTTCGCACATCGCTCGTTGCGTCAACCACGTGAGCCCGACGTTGATAAAGGCGCACAGCATTTTCAGTAAGACCGGGCAATCCGGCAAATCGGTGCAATTGTGCGTCTGCCATTATCGAGATCGATAACGTGGATTAATGCCGCGCCGAGCTGGAGGATGATCGCGTGATCACAGTACTCATCGCAGACGATCAGCAAGTTGTCCGTCAAGGGTTCGAACTTTTCCTTACTGACCACCCTCGGATCGAGGTGGTAGGGCACGCGGCATCGGGAACGGAAGCACTTGAACAAGTTCGATTGCTTCAGCCGGACGTGGTTCTCATGGATATTCGGATGCCGCATGGTGACGGACTGACTGCAACTCGTGAGGTTCTGAACGAATTCCCGAAAACTCGCGTCATCGTCGTGACGACGTTCGACCTCGACGAGTACGTTTTCGGTGCGCTCGACCTCGGCGCGGTCGGGTTCTTGCTCAAAGACACCAACCCCGACGATTTGGTGGACGCGGTAATCGCCGCCGCAGACGGCGGCTCGGTCTTGTCACCGAAGCTCACTCGCAGAATGGTCGCGGAATTCGCGCGTCGTAAACCGCCCGCTGCCGAGGTCCCCGACCACGGATTGAGTGTTCGGGAAATGGAAGTGGTCCAGCTTCTTTCGAGTGGGTTGGGTAATGGTGAGGTGGCCGATGCGATGAAACTCGAACTGAGTACGGTGAAATCGCATATCGGCAATATCTGCAGAAAACTCAATGTCCGTACGCGGGTGCAGATTGTCATCTGGGCGTATCGGAACAATATGGTGAGAGATACACGGGTTCGATAAGAACACGTGGTGTCCGCCTCCGTAGAGCGTCGACGAACACCACATGCGCTAGCGTTTATGCGAGCAGCTTTGCCTTCAGTTTCGCGATAGTTGAGAGACTGAGACCGAGGCCATCGGTCAGGTAGCGGTCGATGGTTCCGTACGACGATTCCAGTTGATCGAGTCCGGCTTCGATATAGCTGGCTTCGACGCCGAGGAGTGGTTCCATGTTCGTTGCCACTGCCGGACCGGCAACGCTGGAGATGTATGCGAGCGTTGCTTTGATGCTGTCGGCCGAGTACTCGTTGGTCAGCAGGTAATCACTCATGATCGTGGCGCGGTCGACGCCGGCGATGCTCAGGAGCAACATCGACGCCCACCCGGTGCGATCCTTACCGGCGGTGCAGTGAAAGACCTGTGGCCCATCACTTTCCGCGAGTGACGTGAGAAGTCGAGTGAACCCGGCCCGTTCCTCGGCGCCGGTGACAAACGCGCGGTTTGCGTCCTGCAGCAACGTGCGGGCTTCCTCGGGCGACTTGATCTGGAATGCCATCTCGTAGATGTCTCCAGCCAGGATCGGGATGTTCTCGTAGGCGACCCCGGCAGGCAGAACATCGGGCTTGTCGGCGATTTCGGCGGCGGTGCGCAGGTCGTAGACCTTGGTCAATCCGAGTGACTCCAACGCGGCCATGTCGCCGCCCTTCGGTGTGATGGCATTGGCGCGGTAGAAGACACCCTTGTTGACGTGTCGGCCGAAGGAGCCCGAGTATCCGGATCCGGTGCCCGCGACGTCACGGAAGTTGTCGATGCCCACCAGGCGCGGAGCGTCGGCAACCTGCTGTGAGCTGCCGAGATCCACAGAGCCGAAGTCGAGCGAGCCGGCAGCGGACAGGGGAGCGGCCTGGGCGAGTGCGGCGCCACTGATCAGAAGGCTGCCCGAGATCGCCAAGGCAGCGACGGCACGGATACCGGTGTTGCGTGAAGTTCGTGACATGTGAAAGTCCTTCGTGGAGAGGGAATCTGATTGCGTGAGAGGCTCGCAATGGAGTGTGGACCCGCGAAACTCGCGAATTCGGGGTGCCTCCCGCCCAATGGGAGATTGTTTCGGCAACGCTCGACGGAGTCGGATTGCCGGGCAGGTGAAGCCGGACGAGGGCCTGCTGGAATTGCCTGCAAACCGGTAGTTCACCGAATGTGACGGAGGACTCTCGGGCGCGGCGGACGGGTTACCTGCATATCCGGATGAGCAGGGCGAACGACTCTCCGAGTGGGGAGTCCGACCACCTGCCTTGGCTACCAGGGTTCTGTACGAAGTGCGAACGCCCGATAGGGTGATAACTGTGCGTCCTACACTTGATTCCTACACTCATCTGGCCGGTGGCAAGGTCCGCGACCTTTACACGATCGACGACGAGCACTTGCTGCTGGTCGCGAGTGATCGGATCTCGGCCTACGATCACGTGCTCAGCACGCCGATTCCGGACAAAGGCCGCGTCCTCACCGCGATGAGCGTGTTCTTCTTCAATGTTCTCGGCGGCAACAATCATCTCGCCGGTGAGCCCGACGACGGCCGTATCCCCGAAGAGGTTCTCGGGCGTGCCCTGGTTGTGCGTTCCCTCGAGATGATTCCCGTCGAATGCGTGGTCCGCGGTTTCCTGACTGGTTCCGGGTTGGTCGACTACCAGAAGACCGGCGCGGTGTGCGGCGTCACGCTGCCTGAGGGCCTCGTGGAGGCTTCGCGGCTACCCGACCCGATCTTCACACCGGCGTCCAAGGCAGCTCTCGGTGATCACGACGAGAACATCAGCTTTGACCAGGTAGTGGAGAAGGTCGGTCAGACCCTGGCGATTCAGCTTCGTGAAGACACCCTCGACGTGTATGCGCGTGCATTCAACTTTGCGGCTGATCGAGGAATCATCCTGGCTGACACCAAGCTGGAGTTCGGTCTCGACTCTGCTGGCAACCTGGTGCTGGCCGACGAGGTCCTGACGCCCGATTCCTCGCGGTACTGGCCCGTCGAAGGCTACGAGCCGGGCAAGATTCAGCCGAGCTTCGACAAGCAGTTTGTCCGCGACTGGCTGACCGGTCCCGAATCCGGGTGGGATCGGGCATCCGATACTCCGCCGCCGGCATTGCCGCAGGAGATTGTGGACGCGACCCGCGCGCGTTACATCGAAGCGTATGAACGTATTTCCGGTTTGTCCTTCGCAGATTGGGTCGGTCCCAGCGCATGAGCCTCGTCCCGCCGGTCGCGAAGAAGGTTCCCACCGAACGCACCCATCACGGACACACGTTCGTCGACGAGTACGAGTGGCTGCGGGACAAGGACAATGCCGAGGTTGTGGCGTATCTCGAAGCTGAGAACGCCTACACCGAAGAGCAGACTGCGCATCTGGAGCCGTTGCGCGAGAAGATCTTCCAGGAGATCAAATCGCGTACCCAGGAAACCGATATGTCGGTGCCCACCAGGATGGGTACGTGGTGGTACTACGCCCGAAGTGTCGAAGGTAAGTCGTACAACGTTCACTGCCGCTGCCCTATCGCCGATGACGGTGACTGGACGCCGCCCAACTTGACCCCCGGGGTCGAACTGGACGGCGAACAGATCCTCATGGACGGCAACCTCGAGGCAGAAGGGCACGACTTCTTCTCTCTCGGTGCGTTTTCCATCAGCGAGGACGGCACTCTGCTGGCGTACTCCGTGGACATCGTCGGCGACGAGCGGTACACGCTGCGGTTCAAGAACCTCGAGACCGGGGAAATTCTCGGCGACGAGATTCCCGATACTGCTCCCGGCGCCACGTGGGCACGTGATCACAGCCATGTCTTCTACATGACTGTCGACGATTCCTGGCGCCCGGACACAGTGTGGCGTCACAAGCTGGGAACGCCCCAGAGTCAAGATGTTTCGGTGTTCCACGAACCCGATGAGCGGTACTGGGTATCGGTCGGGTCGACGCGTAGTGAGAAGTACCTGGTGATCTGGGTCGGTTCCAAGGTGACCAGTGAGGGCTGGATCCTCGAATCGGCCAACCCGGAGGGCGACTTCCGGGTGATCATTCCGCGTCGGGAGGGTGTCGAATACGGCGCCGAACATGCCGTGATCGGGGGAGAGGATCGCTTCCTCATCCTCCACAACGACGTCGTGGACGGTGTGAAGGCCGAGAACTTCGTGCTGGTAGAGGCTCCGGTGTCGGATCCGACGAACATGACCACGTTGATCGCGCACAGCGACGACGTGCGACTGGAAGAGGCCGAGGCTTTTGCCGGTCACATCGTGTTGAGTTACCGCCGCGAGGCGTTGACCCGAGTTGCCGTGTGGCCGTTGACAGCAGACGGCTACGGTGAGCGTCACGAGATCGACTTCGACGAAGAACTCTTCAGCATCGGAATGGGATCGAACCCGGAATGGGCGCAGCCCACCATCCGGTTGGGCTTCACCTCTTTCATCACTCCCGGTCAGGTGTACGACTACTATGTGGCCAGCGGCGAACTGGCACTGCGGAAGTCGCAGCCAGTACTCGGCGACTTCGACGCGAAGAACTACGTGCAGCGCCGCGATTGGGCGGTGGCCGAGGACGGTACTCGCATTCCGCTCTCGATCGTTCGGCGGGCTGGAGCACCTGAAGGTCCGGCGCCGTTGTTGTTGTACGGCTACGGTTCCTACGAGGCCAGCATCGACCCATCGTTCTCGGTAGCGCGGTTGTCGCTACTCGATCGTGGTGTGGTGTTTGTCGTCGCGCACGTCCGCGGCGGCGGCGAGATGGGCCGGCATTGGTACGAGAACGGCAAGACCCTCACCAAGAAGAACACGTTCACCGACTTTGTCTCCTGCGCAAGACATTTGATCGACACGGGCGTCACCGCTGCCGACCGTATGGTTGCCGACGGTGGCAGTGCGGGCGGCCTGCTCATGGGTGCTGTAGCCAATCTCGCGCCGGAACTCTTTGCCGGCATTCTTGCGAATGTGCCGTTTGTGGATCCGCTGACGTCCATCCTCGACCCGTCGCTGCCGCTGACGGTCATCGAGTGGGACGAGTGGGGAAATCCCCTGCACAACAAGGCTGTCTACGAGTACATGCATTCGTACAGTCCGTACGAGAACGTGGAAGCGAAGGACTACCCGGCGATTCTGGCTATCACCAGCATCAACGACACCCGAGTGCTGTACGTCGAACCCGCGAAGTGGGTCGCGAAACTGCGTGCCACCAAGACCGGCGACGCTCCGCTACTCCTCAAGACCGAGATGAGCGCCGGCCATGGTGGTGTCAGTGGTCGTTACGAGAAGTGGAAGGAAGTTGCCTTCGAGTTCGCGTGGGTTCTCGACACTGTCGGGGCGGCGAACTAGCTTCTGCGGTAACGGACCTGGGGGCGCCCAGCACGTCCGTATTCGGTTTCCCGGGTGAGCAGTCCGTCGTCTGCCAGTTTTTCGAGGTAGCGCCACGCTGTCACCCGGGATACGCCGACGGAAGTGGCGACTTCTGCGGCGGTGAGCGGAGTGTCGGTTTCGCGAACACACGCCGATACGAGTCCGAGCGTCTGGGAGGCAAAGCCTTTCGGAGACGCAGCCCGATCGTCGGAGGTGCGCAGCGCGGCCATCGCGCGATCGATGTCGTACTGACTCGCGGCGGATTCGCCGGCGGGCAGCGCCGCGCGGTACTCGACATACCTTTCGAGCTTGTCGCGGAATGCCGCAAACGTGAACGGTTTGAGCAGGTAGAGGACAATTCCGCGGGCAACGGCTGTTCGCACCACGTCGAGGTCGCGCGCGGAGGTCACCGCAATGATGTCCGGGCTCGGACGCAACCCGCCGAGCGCCGATGCAACATCGAGTCCGCTTGCGTCCGGCAGGCCGATATCGAGGAGCACCAGATCGATGGACTCACCGGCGGCGTGCGCTTCCGTGACCGCTCGCAGAGTGGCCTGACCGCTGTGAACCACACCGTGCACGACAAACCCCGGCACTCGCTCCACATATGATCGGTGCGCCTGGGCGATCAGTGGTTCGTCGTCTACGACGAGTACCCGGATCACTGCTGTGCCTGCCGCAGCGGGATGCGCACGACCAGCATGGAACCCAATCCAGGTTCGCTCACGAAGGTGCCGCCGTGGCGTTTCACGATCTGTGAGACCAAGGCGAGGCCGATGCCGCGGGATCCGGATTTGGTGGAATAGCCGCGCTCCTTGGCCTTTTCGAGCGCATCGGGCATCATGCCTGGCCCGCTGTCGGCCACCGCAACCACCATTGTCGAATCCTCTTCCATGACCGTCACTTCTACCCACGGTTGCTCACTGCTCCGAGAGGCGTCAATGGCATTGTCCACCAGATTGCCGACCAGTGTGACCAACTCTCGCGACGTGAGCGCCGAGACGGCGCCGAGCGCGGTGTCCTCCGTGACGGTCAATTCCACGCCGCGTTCGGTCGCCTCACTGAGTTTTCCGAGCAGCAGCGCAGCCAGCGCCGGCTCCTGGACGGCGTTGACGAGGCGATCGATCAACTGCTGGGACAGTCGTAATTCGTTGGTGGCAAAGGAAACCGCCTCGTCGTATTTTCCTAATTCCACCATCGTGATGATGGTGTGAAGGCGGTTGGCGCTCTCGTGAGCTTGCGAACGCAGCGATTCTGCAAAATCGCGAACCGAATCGAGTTCACCGAGAACATTCTGCAATTCGGTGTGATCGCGAATAGTGAGAACAGTGCCAATTCGCTTGCCCTCCCATTCAACCGGGTGCTGATTGACCACGAGTATTCGTTGATCGGTGAGATGGACCTGATCAGTGGCCGAGCCTGCGTCGGCATCGCGCAATGCGGGCGGAATCGACGACAGATCGACTCGGCCTTCCGGTAGATCGAGAAGGCGCCGCGCTTCGTCGTTGACCATGTCCACCTGAGCGGCCCCGCCCCGCCCCCGGCCGATGACCACCAGTCCCTCGCCGATGCTGTGGAGAACGGCGTCGTGATGCTCGTACATCGTGAGCAGTTCGTCGGGTGCCAGCCCCAGGGTCTGACGTCTGATTCGCCGACTCACCAACAACGAACTCAAAACAGCTGCAATCAAACCCGCGGCGGCAATCGCCAGGATGGTCGGAATGCTCTGGGCGAACTGCTTGCTGATCTCCTCGCGGGTGACACCGACAGCCACCAAGCCGACAAGCGTCCCGCTCGCGTCGTACACCGGTGTGACCGCACGTATCGACGGACCCAAGGAACCCGCGTAGGTCTCGGTGAACGTCTCGCCCGCCAACGCCCGGTCGATGTTGCCGGTGAACAATTCACCGATCAGTTCCGTGTTGGTGTGGGTGAACCGCGTGCGATCCGGCGCCATCACCACGATGAAGTCGACGTCGGTGGCCATGCGGATCTTCTCGGTCTGCGGTTGCAGTATCGCGGTCGGATCTGCGCTCGCGAGCGCCTGCGCGGTGGAGTCCGTCAGGGCCAGCGTCTCGGCGATCGAGCTCACCTGCCGTCGAATGGCGTCGTCGCTGTCGCCGCGCTCGTCGAACACGGCCAGTGCCGCTCCCGCGCCGATGACCAGCGACAACAGTGCCAGTTGCAGCAGCAGAATCTGCCGGGCGACGCTCATGCGTCGGCGACTGCGTCGTTGGACCATCGGTTACTCCTGAACGTTATGAACACAAACTTCACGCCTTACACATTTCCAACAAGAATTCTCCACGAACTCGAGTGATCCCCATCACTTCACTGATTTCCATCAAAGGACATCCCCATGAGCGTCACGGCAACAGGGACAGTAAACGATTCACCCCAGCCTGAGGGCACTCCGGCAAAGCGCGACAAGACGCATTGGCTCTACATGAGCGTCATCGTCGCCGTCGTCGGAGGCATTCTCGTCGGTTGGCTCGCGCCCGAATTCGGCAAGTCTGTCGCAGTGTTGGGCACGTTGTTCGTCAGCTTGATCAAGATGATGATCAGCCCGGTCATCTTCTGCACCATCGTGCTCGGCATCGGTTCGGTGCGCGCGGCGGCCAAGGTCGGCAAGGTCGGCGGCCTGGCGCTTGCCTACTTCATCGGTATGTCCACTGTTGCCCTGGCAATCGGCTTGGGGGTCGGTAACCTCCTCAACCCGGGCAGCGGCCTGAACATCGAGCCCAACCCGGCGTCCGTCGAGAAGCTCACCACCGCAGCACACAGCGCCGGTGGAACGTGGGACTTCGTCGCGTCGATCATCCCGACGTCGTTGCTGTCGTCCCTGACAGCAGGCAGCGTGCTGCAGACGCTGTTCGTCGCCCTGCTCGTCGGCTTCGCGATCCAGTCGCTCGGCAAGTCCGGTGAACCGATTCTCAAGGGCATCGGTCACCTGCAGAAGCTGGTCTTCAAAATCCTGACCATGATCCTGTGGCTCGCCCCGATCGGCGCCTTCGGTGCCATCGCCGGCGTTGTCGGCCAGACCGGCCTGAACGCCGTGGTCCAGCTCGGAACCCTTATGATCGGCTTCTACCTGACCTGCTTGATCTTCATCTTCGGTGTCCTCGGCACCCTGCTGCGCGCCGTGACCGGATTCAACATCTTCAAGCTCGTCAAGTACTTGGCCCGCGAATACCTGCTCATCTTCGCGACGTCGTCCTCCGAGTCGGCACTCCCGCGTCTGATCGCCAAGATGGAGCATGTGGGCGTCGAACGCTCCACCGTCGGCATCGTCGTCCCGACCGGTTACTCCTTCAACCTCGACGGCACCGCGATCTACCTGACCATGGCCTCCATCTTCATCGCCGACGCGATGGGTCAGCCGCTCGCCTTCGGTGAGCAGCTCTCGCTGCTGGTGTTCATGATCATCGCCTCGAAGGGGGCAGCCGGAGTCAGTGGCGCCGGACTCGCGACCCTCGCCGGTGGCCTGCAAAGTCACCGCCCCGAACTGCTCGACGGCGTCGGCCTGATCGTCGGTATCGACCGCTTCATGTCCGAGGCTCGCGCTCTCACCAACTTCTCGGGCAACGCCGTCGCCACCCTTCTCGTCGGCTCCTGGACGAAGACCATCGACAAGGAGCGCGTCGTCGATGTTCTGGACGGCAAGATTCCGTTCAACGAGACGACCATGCTCGACGACGAGGACGAAGCGGAGCAGCACAAACTCGAAACAGCGCCTGCCGGCACGCAGCAGTCCTTCGTGAGCCACCACTAGAGGTTTGACCACTCCGCTCGAGCGGAACCCGTACTTCAGATCAGCGATCCTGGTCGGAGTTGGACGAACGAGACCGTCGCACTCACCGTGCGGCGGTCTCGTTCCGCAGTAAAGTCGCTAAATTGGACATCATGACAACTCCAGTGCAGAACATCGTGATCAACACCCTCGGCGGCGTACCCACCTCGCTGGGCGAATACGACGGCCGGGCAGTGCTCGTTGTCAACGTCGCGTCCAAGTGCGGACTCACCCCGCAGTACGCCACGCTCGAGAAGCTGGCCAGCGAGTACGCAGATCGCGGCCTGACCGTGATCGGTATCCCGTGCAACCAGTTCATGGGCCAGGAACCAGGCACCGCCGAGGAGATCGAGACCTTCTGCTCCACCACCTACGGCGTCACGTTCCCGCTGATGGAGAAGATCGAGGTCAACGGCGAAAACCGCCACCCGCTGTACGCAGAACTCACCAAGACTCCCGATGCCGACGGTGAAGCCGGTGACATCCAGTGGAACTTCGAGAAGTTCCTCATCGCGCCGGACGGAACCGTCGTCAATCGTTTCCGTCCGCGCACCGAGCCGGATGCCCCCGAGGTCATTGCCGCCATCGAAGCTGTTCTGCCGCATAACTGACCACCACCTGCCGCCGGATGATCATCCGGCGGCAGTGTGTTGTTCACCCGGAGCTGCCACCATCAAAGGCATGTCTGCTGAACTGATCGTGTCAGTGTCCGGAATCAGAGACGAGACATGTTATCTCGCTGCGGGATTCGCAGACGAGATGGATGCCAGGGGAGTGCGGCTTTCCCTCCTCGTGGCGCCGAGACTCAAAGACAAATACCGACTCGCCGACGATGCCGTCACAGCTGCCTGGCTGCGTGAACGCCGCGAGCACGGGGATGCCGTCGTATTGCACGGCTACGATCAGGCGGCGACCAAGCGTCGACGCGCGGAGTTCGCCACATTGTCCAAACATGAAGCAAAACTTCGTCTGCTGGCCGCAGATCGAGTGCTCGAGCAGGCAGGACTGCGCACGAGAGTGTTCGCTCCGCCTCGTTGGGTTGCGTCCCCGGGGGCGATGTCGGTGTTGCCCGAGGCCGGTTTTCGCTCGATGGCCGGCCTCGGCGCTGTGCACGACCTTGCGCGAGGAACGTCTCAGCGAGGTCGAGTGCTCGGAATCGGTGAGGGTTTCAAAGTCGAACCGTGGTGGTGCCGGGCCCTCATTCTCGGGGCCGGCCGTACCGCAAAGCGCGGTGGTCTTGTCCGACTGTCGATTTCGGCCAAACAGTTGGGGAACGAAGGGCCGCGTCGGGCGATGCTCGACGCAATCGACCTTGCACTGTTCCATGAAGCGACATCGCAGGTGTACCGGTGGAACTCGCCGGCATCGGAACTGGGCGCAGCGTAAATCCAGTCCTGGCAACTATCAAGTAGCTGGATTGTCCAGCTGTGCCCCCGGCTGAGGGACAGAATGTGCGTTCGCTGCCTTTTGGGTGATCAATCACGGTTTTTCTCGGGAATTCGACCGATTCTAGGCAAACCGGACAATCAGCCTTGGGGTGTGGTCGACGCCTCAGTTCGATGCTACGGTGCTTCCAGTTAATTTACCGCTAGTAGATCGGGCTGGGATATAACCATGCGCGCACGAGTGTTCTCGAAGTCGGCCAAGCGACGTCTTACCGCGGCGGTGGGTGCGCTCGCCTGCGCTGCGCTGGTACCCGCGGTGGCGACTGCGGCACCCCTCGATCTTGGTTCGCTGTCCACCGGCAGCCTGGGCAGCGGCTCGAGCGAATCGGGTGAGGGGGCCCTCGTTGCCGCCGTCGACGATCAGGGCTCGCCCTTGACCTTGCGGTTGGACAAGGTAGATCTGCGTGGCAAGGATTTCCGGATGGCAGTGCAGAAATCCGGTGGCACCCTTGTTGATTCGGAGTTGCCGGCGCCGCGTTCGTATCTCGGAAGCGTCGACGGTCTTCCCGACGCCGTTGTTGCTGCCATCGTCGATTCCACCGGAACCCTTCGCGGACAGGTGATCTTCGACCGAGGTGCCTCCATCGACTTCGTCGGTTCGAGTGTTGTCGCCCGTAGCTCAGCGCCCACCGATGCGGCGCCCACGTGGCCGACCACTCCGATCGCGACCAGTTCGGCGGCAGGTGTCGGAAAGACCTTGAAGCAGTTCGAGATCGGATTGGACCTGAGCGGGCAGTGGTATTCCGCCCACGCAGCCGGGAGTCCTGCGGTTGCACTGGATCGCGTCGAGGAATCGATTGCGCGAACCGCGGTGATCTGGATGAGGGATGTCGGAGTTCGGCCGGTCGTCGGTCGGGTTGTCCTCCGGGCCGACTCTGCCAGCGATCCGTACAAGACCACGTGCGAAAACTTCGATGCGCTCGAGAGTGAGTGGTCGGACAAGGTCGGCACCACCGTCGACCAGGCGACTGTGGTGTGCAAGTCCGGTGGCGGAAACGCCTACTACTCCCAGTTTCTGACCGACCACAGTTACGCGCACGTCGGCGCGGAAGGGGACGGCAACTTCGCCCGCGTGCTCCGTCACGAACTCGGCCACAACTTTTATGCCGACGATTACCAGGGCGGTGGTGCAGAGGGACGCACCATCATGAACGGTAATGATCTGTCCAGATTCGACGGCACCGAATTTGCTTCCATCGTCGACACGGCAGAGGTCGCCTCCGCTCGACTCGACGACGTCGGACGCTACACCGCGACGGCACTGCCGCCCTACGCCGCACTCGATACCGCAGAGGTCAAATCAGGGGCTACCGCCACGATCGACGCGGTCGCGAATGATCATGACAGCAACGGAGATTCGATCTCGGTGACTGGCGCCCCGGCAACGTCACTGCTCGGTGGCACCGTGAAGCTCGACAACGGCAAAGTGGTGTACAAAGCCGGATCGAAGACGGGCACCGACAAGATCCTCTATACCCTCACCGACGCGAACGGTGGGACAAGCACGGGCTGGATCATCGTCAAGGTGAAGGCGTAAAGAACTCTAACTACGCAATCTCGACATCGGACTCCTCGTCGAGCACCCGGAACTCGGTGCCGGCGGGGGCCATGTCGGTGTAACGACCGTAGAAGATTCCTGACGCCTCCTCGCGGAGAATGCCCTGATGGATAGGCACCGCGACACGAGGGGCGACTGCTCGGAGATAGTCGACGGCTTCCCAGATCTTCAACCACGGCGCGGCGGCAGGCAAAGCAAGAACATCGACGGTCTGCTCGGGCACGACCAACGAGTCGCCCGGGTGCATGAACAGTGCCGGATTGACGGAGTCGCCGAGTAGGAAAGCGGTGTTGTCGATCATCGGCAAATCGGGATGAATGATCGCGTGCTCGCCGCCGGCACCGGTCACCTTGACCTCCCCGATGCTGAAATGCTCGCCCGCCCGGACGGCATTCCACCGGCCACCGAGCTTGGCCGCCGTCTGCGGATCGCTGTACAAAGCCGCGTCGGGGTTTGCGTCGACGAGAGCGGGCAGGCGCGCCGGATCCGCATGATCCGGATGCTGATGTGTCACGAGAATGGCGTCGAGGCCGGTTATGCCCTCGAAACCGTGTGAGAAGTTGCCGGGATCGAAGAGGATTTTCGAACCGTTCAATTCGACAAGTACACAGGAATGGCCAAAATGTGTCAGTCGCATGATTTCGAGTATGCCTTTTGGGGGTGGTGGGCGTCACCCCAGCTCTCACTCGATGCGAAGGTTCCAGACTGCGCCCGGTAAACTGCTCAGTACCCGGTGTTTCACTCTGGGTTCGCGCACTAGTACCGAGGAGCAGCACGTGGCCCGTGTCGTCGTCGAAGTCATGCCCAAGGCCGAGATTCTCGACCCCCAGGGACAGGCCATTGTCGGGGCACTGTCTCGCCTGGGCTTTGCAGGAGTATCCGATGTCCGTCAGGGCAAGCGGTTCGAGTTGGAAATCGACGGCAGCGTCGAAGATGCCGAGCTCGAGAAGATCGCCGAAGGCCTCCTGGCCAACACGGTGATCGAGGATTGGACCGTCAGGCGCGTCGAGGCATGAGCGCACGTATCGGGGTTATCACGTTCCCGGGCACACTCGACGACGTCGACGCAGCTCGCGCGGTGAACCTGGCAGGCGGTGAAGCTGTGGCACTGTGGCACGGCGACGCCGACCTCAAGGGCGTCGACGCAGTCATCGTCCCCGGTGGATTCTCCTACGGCGATTACCTTCGCTGTGGCGCGATCGCACGGTTCGCCCCTGCCATGGGCAAGGTCGTCGAAGCAGCCAAGGGCGGCATGCCCGTCCTCGGAATCTGCAACGGCTTCCAGATCCTCTGCGAAGCAGGTTTGCTCCCCGGAGCCCTCACCCGCAACCAGGGTCTGCACTTCATCTGCCGCGACGAGTGGCTGACTGTCGAAGCCACCAACACGGCCTGGTCTTCACGCTACGAAGCCGGCGCTCAGATCCTCATCCCCCTCAAATCGGGTGAAGGTCGCTTCCAGGCATCGGAAAACGTTCTCGACGAACTCGAAGGCGAAGGCCGCGTCGTATTCCGTTACTCGGAAGAGAACCCCAACGGCTCACAGCGTCGTATCGCGGGTATTTCCTCCGCCAACGGCCGCGTCGTCGGACTCATGCCGCACCCCGAGCACGCCACCGAGGCTCTTACCGGCCCCAGCGATGACGGACTCGGCTTGTTCTACTCGGCATTGGATTCCATCGTCAACGCCTGACACATCTTTCCCGGCAGCGCCCGCCCACCAGTTCGTCTGGTTGGCGGGCGCTGTTGTTAGTTCTAGCGCCCGAGTTGCCCGGTTTCATGCCACCCCCATTTCGAGTGAACGTATCGCTGCCCTTGTCAGACATGGGCAGCGATACGTTCACTCGGATTCGGGGAGGGGAAAGGGGCTAGGGAGAGGGGAGTCCGGGAGGGCAGGCAGCACCAGTTCGAGAATGGTGCCGCCGAGCGGATTCGGCCGAGCCGTCAAAGTGCCGCCGTGGGCGCGCGCGAGACTCCGCGCAATCGTCAGCCCCAATCCGGAACCGTCGGAACTCTCACCGCGATTAAACCTGTCGAACACAGACTCGAGTTGATCCTCCGGAATGCCCTCGCCGGTGTCGGCTACAGCGACAACAACGTGGTCGGGCGACTGCGTGACGGTTACGGTGACACTGCCCCCGCCTGGTGTGTGCCGCAACGCATTCTCGAGAAGATTGGACAGAATTTGTTCGATCCGCTGGCGATCGACCCGAACTCTCGCCGGGCGCGCCGGTGTCGTCGCAGACAGCGTCACGGCACGTTCCTCGAAGCGTGGTGCGACGGCAGTTGTTGTGCTGCACACGATATCACTGAGGTCTTCGACAGCGAGAATGAGATCGAGGGCATGCTCGTCGGCCGCGGAAACGTCGGAGAGATCGTGGGCGAGCCGTCGCAGTCGTTCCAGCTGATCGCGCATTACCGCCCACGACGTGCCGTCGGCCTCCAGTACACCGTCCTCGAGGCCGTCCACGTAAGCCGCCAAAGTTGATACCGGAGTGCGTAATTCGTGGGCCAGATCCGCCAACAGACGCTTACGGACGTGATCGGAGTGATCGAGTCGCTCGGCCATGTCGGAGAATGCGCCTTCCAGGCGGGTGAAATCCGAGTCGACCTCCGACTGCTCGATGTGGACGTCGTACCTGCCTTCGGCGACGCTCTGCGCCGCGGCGGCGAGTCGGCCGATGGGTGCGGTAATCCGTCGAACGACATACACCGCAGCGATACTCGCGCCGACGAGGGCAACCGCTATGCCGCTCAGCAATGCCACGAAGATGGTTTGGCCGAAGGCTTCTTCGGTGTGCAGGCGGACGTTGTCGTCTTCGATCCCCGCCATCGCGAGGTGATTGTGGAACAGTGGCGCTGCAATCGCGACGGCGACCGCTGCGATCGTCACGCAGCACGCCAGTAGGACGACAATCTGCGCGACCAGCAACCTGCCGCGCAAGCCGAGGCGATTCATGACGACCTCAGTGCGTAACCCATGCCGCGGACGGTCCGGATGAATCGGGGATCTGTTGCGTCGTCGCCGAGTTTGCGTCGGAGTGCGCGGATGTGGACGTCGACGATGTGCTGATCGCCGAACCACGAAGAACCCCAGACGGCCGTGATGATGTCGCTTCGGCTCAGCGCGGCGTCGGGTCTGGCAGCCAGAGCGGTGAGAAGTTCGAACTCGGTGGGGGTCAAGTCGACTGGCGTTCGGTCGACGCGCACGGTCCGCGCGATCAAGTCAATGTCGAGACCGTCCGGCGTCGGCAACGGCTCGGGCATCAGACTCGATGCACGAGGTCTACGTAACAGGGCTTTGACGCGCGCGACAAGTTCGCGAGGTCCGAAGGGTTTGACTACGTAGTCGTCGGCACCGGCTGCGAGTCCCGCGACCTTGTCGGACTCGTCGCCGCGCGCCGAGAGCATCAGGATATAGGCGTCGGAGAAGCTGCGGATTCGTCGGCAGACTTCCATGCCGTCGAATCCGGGGAGCATCAGATCCAGAACGACGAGGGAAGGCCCGAAATCATGGGCTGCCGCAACTGCGGTCGGACCGTCATGTGCGATGCGGACGTGAAAACCCTCGCGTGCAAGGTAATTGGCTACCACCTTGGCGAGTGCCGGTTCATCCTCGACTACCAGGACGCGGTCGGCTCCCTCGGCGCGTGAGTGTCCGGATTCGGAATTCATGATGTCAGGTTAGCCGAGCGGCGAGGTGATATTCGCGCCTTCCGGCGGACTGTGAAGATTCGATGAAGGTACACCGTTTCGAGCGATTGTCACGGGATTCGGCGCACTCTCGTCGGTATCGTGGTGAACGCACGCTTCGAAAGATCGAATCTCGGAAGTTGTTGCACAGTAATAAGTTCAGTGTGAAGTCGGATTCTCAGGAGTGTTGTCGTGGTGTTCTCTCTCAAGAGTGGTTTGGTGAAGTTCGTTCCCGTCTTGGCAGCGGGCACGTTGGTGATCGCCGGTTGTTCGGACGGAGGTAATTCGGCGCAAACGATCCCAGCCGAGACATCGATATCGGCCTCCCAGTCCGCGATCCCGCAGGGAGTCAACGCAGCGGACATCGAGTTCCTGGAGGGCATGTACCCACACCACGCGCAGGCGCTCGACATGGCAAAAATGGTTGACGGGCGGACGGATAGCGCTGAACTGATCGCACTGGCGGCGCAGATCGAAGCTGCTCAGGGGCCGGAAATGCAGCAGATGTCGGAGATGCTCACACAGTGGGGGCGTCCCGACCCGGCGTCCAACCCGATGGGCGGTATGGACCATTCCAGTCATGGGGTAGGGATGGCGGACATGCCTGGGATGATGTCGGATGACGACATGGCCGCGATGATGGATGCCCAGGGTGTCGAGTTCGACAAGATGTGGCTGACCATGATGATCGAACATCACACCGGCGCGATCACGATGTCACAGACCGAACTCGATTCGGGATTGGATTCGACGACCGAGAAGCTGGCAGAAGGGATCATCGCCGCTCAGCAGGCCGAGATCGTCCAGATGCAAGCGATGCTGGCGGCCCTGTAGTTGTGCATGCGCTTGTAGAGGTACTGGATCGGGCATACCTTCAGTTCTGACGGCAGGGGAGATGACCGCATGGATCACAGCCGCATGGACCATAGCCACACGGGACATGGCGACCACGTCGCACAGTTCCGGAAATTGTTCGTGATCATGCTTGTCATCGCCGTTCCGGTAGTTGCCGCCGACGCGATGTTCGCCGATCTGATCGGATACACACTGTCAGACAACATCGTGGTGAAGTGGATATCGCCGGTCCTCGGCACGGTGATGTATTTCTGGGGTGGCAAACCGTTTCTCACCGGCGGAGTGTCCGAAATTCGTGCCCGCCAACCAGGAATGATGCTGCTGATCGCATTGGCGATCACGGTGGCGTTCTTCGCGTCGTGGGCGGCAAGTCTGCACTGGGTCGACCACACCCTCGACTTCTGGTGGGAGCTGGCACTCCTCATCGTCATCATGTTGCTGGGGCACTGGATCGAGATGCGTTCGCTGAGCCAGACGTCCAGCGCATTGGACTCGCTCGCCGCGCTACTGCCGGACGAGGCGGAGCGACTGGTCGGGGACGAGGTCGAAACTGTGGCGACCAGCGCACTGGAAACCGGTGACCTCGTGATTGTCAGACCCGGCGCACGTATCCCCTCGGACGGAACCGTCGTCGAGGGCGGCGCGGACATGGACGAGTCCATGATCACCGGTGAGTCGAAAACGGTGCGGCGCACGATCGGCGACCGAGTGGTTGCGGGCACGGTGGCGACGGATTCCGCTCTGCGAGTGCGAGTCACGGCAGTTGGTGAAGACACTGCTCTCGCCGGGATCAGGCGTCTCGTGGAGCAGGCGCAGAATTCGTCGAGCCGGGCGCAGGTGGTGGCAGACAAGGCTGCGGCACTTCTGTTCTGGTACGCACTGGGTGCTGCGGTGCTGACGGCTGCCGCCTGGATAACCTGGGGGACTCCCGAGGACGCGGTGACCCGCACTATCACCGTCCTGGTGATTGCCTGTCCACACGCGCTGGGACTGGCGATCCCGTTGGTGGTGTCGATCGCAACGGAACGTGCTGCGCGAGCCGGGATTCTGGTTACCGACCGCATGGCACTCGAGAACATGCGCAACGTCGACACAGTTCTTTTCGACAAAACCGGAACTCTCACAAAGGGAGAACCAGCAGTTGTCGGAGTGCTTGCGGCGCAGGGATACACCGAAGATCAGGTTGTGCGCGACGGTGCGTCGGTGGAGTTCGACAGTGAACATCCGTTGGGCCGTGCGATAGTCGCCGCCGCACGCGCGAGGAACCTGTCGTTCACTTCCGGTTCGGAGTTCCAGGCGCACAACGGAATCGGCGTTACCGCCAAGGTCGACGGGGCGAGCATCGGCGTCGGCGGGCCGGGGATGCTGAGAGCTGCAGGTGCTGAGGCGATTCCAGGTACCGAAGGTTGGTTGAGGGAAGGTTCGACGGTTCTGCATGTGGTGAGAAATAACGTCGTGATCGGCGCGTTGGCTCTGGCCGACGAGATCCGGCCGGAGTCCGCTTTGGCCGTCGACGCGCTTCATGCTCGTGGTGTCAGCGTAGCGATGGTGACCGGCGATGCCAGTGCAGTTGCACATTCGGTGGCCGGAACGCTGGGTATCGATGCGGTGTTCGCGGAGGTTCTGCCGCAGGACAAGGGTGCTCAGGTATCGAAGCTGCAGGCGGCTGGACGTCGGGTAGCGATGGTCGGAGACGGAGTGAACGATGCTCCTGCGTTGGCGCAGGCTGATGTCGGTATTGCCATCGGGGCCGGTACTGACGTGGCAATCGCGTCGGCGGGAGTTGTTCTGGCAAGCGATGATCCGCGAGCGGTGGCGTCGGTGATCGAGCTGTCGCACGCAACGTACCGGAAAATGGTCCAGAACTTGTGGTGGGCAGCGGGTTACAACGCGATTTCGGTTCCCTTGGCCGCTGGGGTGCTGGCGCCTGTCGGTTTTGTGCTGCCCATGGAAGTGGGCGCGATCTTGATGTCGGTGTCGACCGTGGTGGTTGCCGTCAACGCTCAATTGCTACGACGGTTGGATCTGCGGCAACCACCGGTCACTGCGGGGCAGTCGAGAGTGCTCACGCCGCAGCTTTGAATGGATCGTGTTCCGAGATCAGTTTGTCGAGTCGGGCTTCGTCGACACGAACGCGGACGGTGGAGGCTTCCTGCTGATCACGAATGACCTTTGCCAAGGTGAATGTGCTGGTCACCAGAAACAGCAGCGACATTCCGAGGAATCCGCGCTGCCAGGCGTCGATGGGTAGGTAGGCGATGCCCACGATTGTGCCTACGAAGCTGACGGCAAACGCTATTCCGGCCTGGGCAAAGAATGCTGCTGTGCTCTTCGAGGGTGCTGTCGGTGTGCTCATGACATGAAGTGTGCAGGTCAAAGCAGCTGGAGTGGATGCGTAGTCCTACTCGAGTTCGCATGGTACTTACCCCGCAGGTACTGGCCGTTCTTGTATACATACCAACCGGTACTTTGCCAGTGGTAGCTAATTCACTACAAAAGACGTTTTCGGGCGAATGTAACAAAACACTTGCCGTTTCTTTACAGATCTGGGTAACCTGTAACGGTCAACCTGGTGAACAGGCCAAATGCGAACGGCATCCACGGTGTACGGATAGCCGTAACGGCATTCGGCCGCTATTTACGAAACCGGTGGAGGTAGCAACATGGAAGGTGTACCTATGTCTCGTCAGACAATCAGTCTCGATAGCTCGAATGAGTTGTCCGACAAGGATGGTCGGCGATCCGGCAGTGGAGGTTTGGCAGAGCGTCTCGGCGTCCTGTTCCAGTGTGCGGCAGATTCGGGAACGGTGCTCACTCGTCGGCACCTTGCGGCGGTGTTGTCATGCTCGGATGCTCAGTGGGACATGGCCGGTGGGGTGTTGACGGATGGTCGGACATTCCTGGGGCAAGATTCCCGGAAGATCGTCCTTGAATGGTTGGCCGATGTCGGTGGCAACGACGACGTCGAGGTGTCGGACTTGTGGGTGCTCCGGTTCATGCGTGTCGCGGAGGGATTGTCCGATGAGTCGCTTTCACTATTGGTGCAGGCGTGCGCGCACTTGACGCACTCGGAACGCACCGAAAACCACACAGCAGTTTGAGCAGTAGTAGCTAGACCGGTGGGGCTGTGAGTTCGTCGACAAGTGCCTGTACCTGGGCCTTGATCTTGTCCCGGATAGGTCGGACGGCGTCGATACCCGCTCCGGCCGGATCATCGAGAACCCAGTCTCGGTAGCTTGTACCCGGGAAGACCGGGCATGTATCACCGCAACCCATCGTGATGACGACATCCGAATTCTGCACTGCATCGGCGGTGAGAATCTTCGGAGATTGGTCGGAGATATCGATACCCAACTCTGCCATTGCCTCGACCGCAGCGGAATTGACGCTTTCGGCCGGTGCGGATCCGGCTGAGCGAACCTCGATGGAACCGGCGGCGAGATGATTCAGGAAACCGGCCGCCATCTGTGACCGGCCGGCATTGTGGACGCACACAAACAGAACGCTGGGCTTGTCGGACATGGGTTTTGGGTTCCTTTCACAAAAGTGCTCTCAGGATGCGGGTGAAATGGATTGGACGGCAAAGCGTTTACGTAAGGCAAGTGAGACGTAGACCAAGCCGACCAGTACCGGTACCTCGATCAGCGGGCCGACGACACCGGCGAGTGCTTGGCCGGACGTGGCGCCGTACGTGGCGATGGCGACGGCGATCGCCAATTCGAAATTGTTTCCCGCTGCGGTGAATGCGAGTGTGGTCGTGCGTTCGTATCCCAATCCCATTGTGGCACCGAGGATGTAGCCGCCGCCCCACATCAGGGCGAAGTACGCCAGTAGGGGAAGCGCTATGCGGACAACGTCCCACGGCTGCGAAGTGATCTGCTCGCCTTGCAGCGAGAACAGGACAACGATAGTGAACAGCAGGCCGTAGAGCGCCCACGGGCTGATCCTGGGAATGAACGTGTTGTCGTACCAGTCTCGACCCTTTGACCGCTCGCCGAAAAAGCGGGACAGGAAGCCGGCGAGCAACGGAATGCCGAGAAAGATCAGCACGGATTTGGCGATCTGCCACGGGGATGTGTCGATCGTTGTCTGCTCGAGGCCCAGCCATCCGGGGAGAACGGATAGGTAGAACCAGCCGAGCACCGCGAACATGATCACCTGGAACACCGAGTTGATGGCAACCAGGACAGCAGCAGCTTCACGGTCTCCGCAGGCCAGGTCGTTCCAGATGATGACCATTGCGATACATCGAGCAAGGCCGACGATAATCAGGCCGGTTCGGTATTCAGGAAGGTCGGGCAGCATCAGCCAGGCAAGGGCGAACATCAACGCAGGACCGAGGATCCAGTTCAGGAACAGCGATCCGGCAAGGAGTTTCTTGTCGCCGGTGACCGTGTCGAGGCGGTCGTAGCGGACTTTCGCGAGTACTGGGTACATCATGATCAGCAAGCCCAGCGCGATCGGCAACGAGATACTGTCGATCTGAACCTTTTCGATGGCACTGTTCAAGCCTGGAATCCAGCGACCCAGTAACAGTCCGGCGACCATGGCGACACCGATCCACACCGGTAGAAATCGATCGAGCGTGGAGAGCTTGCCGACAACTGCGGGATTCTCGGTTGTGGCGGCGTTGCTCATGCCGTGACCTCGACGCATCCGTCTGAGGTGGATCCTTCGACCAGGAGGACCGCTGAAAGCTGTTGTAATGCAGCGGGAATAACCCAGTAGTACACCCACGTGCCACGTCGCTCGCAGTCGAGTAACCCAGCCTGGCGCAGGACTTTGAGGTGATGTGAGATGGTCGGCTGAGACAGGTCGAAGGTGTCGGAGATGTCGCAGACGCAGGCTTCTCCACCCTGGTGGCTGGCCACCAAGCTCAGCAGGCGTAGTCGCACGGGGTCACCGAGCGCCTTGAACATCCGGGCCAGGTCACCCGCCCAGTCTTCGGTCAACGGTTCGCGGACGAGCGGGGTGCAGCACGCGTCGGATTCCGGCACGTCTTGATTCGACATTCGTCAATATTGACAGATGTCGAAATAGGGCGCAATTCGGCGAAGGCCGAACCGTCCGGCCAGGCTAGGCGGACTCGGTCGCTGATCGGCGTTCGAGGAGAACGGTGTCACGCCAGATGCCGTCGAGTTGAGCAATCTTCTCGCGGATGCCGATCGTCCGGAAACCTGCGGAATGGTGCAGCGAGATGGACGCACGGTTCTCGGGGAAGATCGAGGTCTGCAAGGTCCAGAGGCCGTCGTCATCGGCGGACATAACCTGCTTGCGTAGCAACGCTTTTCCGGCACCTCGGCCA
The DNA here is from genome assembly GCF_042790355.1 of Rhodococcus sp. NPDC056743. Taxonomy (NCBI): domain Bacteria; kingdom Bacillati; phylum Actinomycetota; class Actinomycetes; order Mycobacteriales; family Nocardiaceae; genus Rhodococcus; species Rhodococcus sp. NPDC056743. The sequence continues at coordinate 21,851 of NZ_JBHTZI010000016.1, forward strand.
CGCATCCCGTCGGCGACGTAGACGGAATTCTCGGCAACCCCGCGGTAGCAGTCCCGCTCGGAGACCTGGCTCAAGGTCGCCCATCCCACGACAACATCCTCGATGATCGCTACCCATCTATGTTTCGGTAGCCACTGCGCGTCGAGCTGTGCACGGCTGGGGACATCGGTGGTGAAGGTGGCGTTGCGGGTGTCGATACCTTCGCCGTAAATCCGCAGTACTGCGTCCCAGTCGTTGTCGGTCATCGCCCGCACGGTGACGTCGTCGGGTAAGTCGGTCGGGCAGCAAGGTCGCGGTGCAAGAACCCCCATGACGATGTCGGCCGGCTGCGGCAAGGCGACGCAGCAGGTCGGACTCATTGCTACGACAGTGCTGGTTCCATCCTTCCGTAGGTCTACGAACCCCACGTCGGCGAGCTTGCGTAGGTGATGAGAGACCGTCGGTTGTCCGATCCCCAGAGCTTCGGCGAGAGCGCCGACGGTAATCCCGCCGATAGCGCTCGCAACGCGGTGCAGGAGTCGGACCCGCATCGGTTCGGCCAGGCAGGCGAACCACTGCGCATACGTGTCGGCGTCAGTCTGTTCCAGGAGATTCGAACCGATCTGACCCGGAGCCGAATTGCCGACGCGCACCGTCGGGGTCTGCAGTGAAGTCATATCCACACTCTATCGATATTCGTCGATGGTTGCATTCATCGACGTCCGTCAATATAGTTGGCCGAAAGATTGATGGTTGTCGATGAAGGGGTGTTTGTGATGGAAGAGCTACCTGTTGTCGTGATCGGAGCCGGACCGATCGGTCTCGCCGCGGCCGCGCAGCTGCGCGAGCGTGGACTCACGCCGCTGGTATTCGAACGTGGCGACGTAGCGGGTGCGGCGATATCCGAATGGAATCACGTGCGGCTGTTTTCGCGCTGGTCCGAACTTGTCGATCCTGCAGCTCGGCGTCTGCTCGAGCAGAATGGGTGGAACTCGCCCGACGCCGGTACTTACCCGACCGGGCAACAGTGGCGTCGGCTCTACCTCGGGCCGCTCGCTATTGCGCTCGGCGATGCGGTTCAATTCGGCACCGAGGTGATCGGGGTCGCCCGACGCGGCCGCGACCTGGTAGTCGACGACGGCCGAGATTCCGAACCCCTCTCGATTCACATCCGTCGCACTGACGGGGGCGAGGATCGCGTGTTTGCTCGAGGCGTCGTCGATGCTTCGGGAACCTGGGGAACGCCCAATCCGCTTGGTGGGGAGGGTTTGCCGGCGCTCGGTGAGAAGACAGCCGGGAATGTGATCACGTATCGCGTTCCCGATCTCGACGACGAACCGGTGCGCGAACGGTTCGCGGGAAGACACACCGTCATCGCGGGTAGCGGTCATTCCGCGTTGACTGCGATCGTCGCGCTGGCCGGACTCGGAGCGGAAGGAACCCGAATCACGTGGGTGGTTCGGCGGGGGAGTGTCGGTTCCGCGTTCGGTGGGGGCGAATCTGACGAACTGCCCGCTCGCGGCGCACTCGGATTACGTGCAAAGAAGGCTGTCGACGACGGACTCCTCACTGTAGTCACCGGATTCCGCACCGCGAGTGTGGAATCCGCGGAAGACGGCCAGGTGACGCTGATCTCCGATGCCGGTACCCGGATCGAGAACGTCGACAATGTCGTCGCACTGACCGGCTTCCGTCCAGACCTCTCCTGGCTCTCGGAAATCCGCCTCGGCCTCGACCCGGTACTGCAGGCGCCGACGCAGCTTGCGCCGCTCATCGACCCGAACGTCCACTCCTGTGGCACCGTGTATCCCCATGGCGCGAAGGAACTTCGCCATCCGGAACCGGGTGTGTACCTGGCCGGGATGAAGAGCTACGGCCGCGCACCGACGTTCTTGGCCATGACCGGCTACGAGCAGGTACGCAGCATCGCCGCGGAGCTTGCCGGTGACCACGAAGCCGCTGCGCGGGTGGAGTTGATCCTCCCGGAAACCGGAGTGTGCGGTGGTGCAGGCGTTTTCGACGAACCCGACACTGCGGAAACCGACGGCGGCTGCTGCGCCGCCCCCACTCCGCAGCTGATCTCGCTCTCCGGCCCAGCCGGTAGCGCCAATTCCTGCGGATAGAACCCAGCCGATGACCACTGTCGAGGATCCGCCTGCCGGCCTGGCCCCTTCCGGGCTGCGGCGGGTCCTGGTGGCGTTGTGCCTGACCGAGATCACCAGCTGGGGAATTCTGTACTACGCGTTTCCCGTTCTGTCGGTAGCGATTTCGCGTGACACCGGATGGTCGACGACCGTGATCGTCGCGGCATTCTCCGTCAGTCAGCTCGTCGCCGCGGTGGTCGGTATCCCGGTCGGGCGGATCCTCGATCGCCGTGGCCCGAGATGGGTGATGACTGCGGGTTCCGTGCTTGCGGTGCCCGCGTTGGTAGTCGTCGCGACCGCTGAGACCGTGCCACTGTTTTTCGCGGGGTGGGTAATCGCAGGTGTTTCGATGGGTGCTGTGCTCTATCCACCGGCGTTCGCTGCGCTGACCCGCTGGTACGGCGACGGTTATGTCAAAGCGCTGATGATTCTCACCCTTGCTGCCGGTCTGGCCAGCACCGTTTTCGCGCCCATCGCTGCCGCTCTGGTGGAACGATTCGATTGGCGCACAACATACTTGGTTCTCGCATTGGTGCTGGCCGTTGTCACTGTTCCCGGACATGCCTGGGGTTTGCGGGGTGGGTGGCCCGACCCGATTCGCCAAGTCGGGGCGCAACCTGCTGATTACCGCAAGGCCGCCGGCAGTCCAGCCTTCCTTGCACTCGCCATTGCCCTCGCTGCCGGCGCGTTTGCCGCGTCCGCCTCGGTGTTCAATCTCGTGCCGTTGTTGGTCGAACGAGGTTTCAGTCCTGCTCTCGCCGCGCTCACACTCGGACTGGGTGGCGCCGGTCAGGTCATCGGTCGCATCTTCTACCTGCCGCTCGCTGCGAAAACCAGTGTCCGCGTGCGAACCGTATCCGTCGTCGCCGCCACCGGATTGAGCGCCGCCTGGCTGGGACTCGCGAGCTCGGTGATCGCTTTGATCGGCATCACAATCGGCGCTGGACTGGTCCGCGGTATCTTCACCCTGATCCAGGCCACTGCCGTCACCGACCGATGGGGAGGCGAGCACTACGGTCGGTTGAGCGGAATCGTGTCCGCGCCGATCGTCATTGTCATGGCATTGGGTCCGTGGGCTGGCACCGTGCTTTCCACGTGGTCCGGGAGCTACGCCAACGCCTACCTGATTCTCGGAGCGGTCGGCGTTGTTGCTGCCGCGATCGGTATCGCAAGCATTCCAGCCGCCGGTGGGGCGGTTGCGGTCGCTCCTGATTGAGAGAATCCGCCTCGATTGTCGGTGCCCTCCTTTAATGTCGGCCCATGACACTGACTCTGGGAATGATCACATTCGACAGCCTTGATCCGGGTCCACTTGCGCGCTGGTGGGCCGAGCAGTTAGGCGGCACCGTCGCACAGGAGAACGACGGATGGTTCTACATCGTCGAGGTTCCCGGCGCGTCCACCAATTTTGCATTCCAGAAAGTCCCGGATCCCACGGCCGGAAAGAACCGAATCCACCTCGATCTGGGCAGCGAGGACCTCGACGCCGAAGTGTCGCGGCTGATAGCTGCCGGCGCATCGGAGCACCACCGCGAGAACATGGACGGATTCCGCTGGGTCACACTGACGGATCCCGACGGCAATCAGTTCTGTGTGTCCGGCGCCCACAGCTGAGTCTCTGGGGAGTCGGGCATGATGAAGGACATGACTTCCCACCCTTCTCCGACCGGGGCCGACGCTACGGGTCTGTGCAGTTTCGTCGATTCGTCGCCGTCGCCGTTTCACGTGTGTGCAACTGTGGCGTCGCAGCTCACAGCCAACGGATTTGTGGAACTCCAGGAGACTCAGGCGTGGCCGTCGGAGCCGGGACGGTATTTCCTGGTTCGCGGCGGCTCGCTGATCGCGTGGAGCACCGACGCAGTCGGCGATTCCGCGCCGTTCCGCATCGTCGGCGGTCATACCGACAGCCCGAACTTGCGGGTGAAGCAGCATCCGGATCTCACGTCGGCGGGCTGGCAGATGGTGGGCCTCGAGCCGTACGGCGGAGCTTTGCTGAACTCGTGGCTCGACCGCGATCTCGGTATTTCCGGTCGGTTGAGCGTCCGGGTGGGAAACACCGTGGAGCAAAAGCTGGTTCGCATCGACGATCCGATTCTTCGTGTCCCACAGTTGGCGATCCATCTGTCCGAGGATCGCAAGGGCGTCACCCTGGACCCGCAGCGCCATGTCAACGGAATCTGGGGTGTGGGTACAAAGCCCAAGTCCTTCATCGGATTTGTCGCCGATCGGGCCGGAGTTGCCGAATCATCCGTCCTGGGTTGGGAGTTGATGACTCACGACCTGGCTCCTAGCGCTGTGGTGGGCCTGGGCAAAGAGCTCGTCAGCGCGCCGCGCCTCGACAATCAGGGCACGTGCTACGCCGGTACACAAGCACTTCTGGCCGCGGTCGAGTCGCCGTCGGATTTTGTTCCGGTCCTTGCACTCTTCGATCACGAGGAGGTGGGCAGCATGTCCGACCGCGGCGCCTTCTCGGATCTGCTCAACACGGTCCTCGAACGAATTGTGTTGGGCCGCGGTGGTGGTCGCGGTGAATTCCTGCAGGCAATGGCAGGTTCGGTGTGCGCGTCAGGCGACATGGCACATGCGACGCATCCCAACTACCCCGAACGTCACGAACCCGCGCACCGTATCGAGATCAACGGTGGGCCGGTACTCAAGGTGAACCAGAACCTGCGATACGCGACGGATGCTGCCGGCGCCGGTGAGTTCGCGCTCGCCTGCGACCAAGCGGGAGTTCCGTTGCAGCGCTACGTGCATCGGGCCGATCTGCCGTGCGGATCGACGATCGGACCGATCACCGCATCACGTACCGGGCTGTCCACCGTTGACGTCGGGGCACCTCAACTCGCGATGCACTCGGCACGAGAGTTGATGGGCGCCGCCGACATCACGATGTATGCGGACGCTCTCGGTGCGTTCCTTACACCGAGGAGCTAGCAGGGGCTGGCCGGGAGTTTCTCGAAGAACTCGGTGGTCGGGGTGAAGAACATCGACCCCGTCACGGCTGTCGAGAAGTCGAGAAGGCGGTCGTAGTTGCCGCGCGGTGAGCCGAGGAACATGTTTTCCAACATGCGCTCGGTGATGGCGGGAGTGGCGCAATACCCGATGAAGAATGTGCCGATCTCGTCATCACCGAGGCGTCCGTACGGCATGTTGGCGCGCAAAATTTCGAGAGAGTTGCCGTCTTCATCCTTGATCGCATTGAGCGCGACGTGTGAGTTGGCCGGCATGACGTCCTTGGACATCTCGATGTCTTCGAGTTTGGTGCGCCCGATCACCCGTTCCTGTTCGTCGACCGTGATCGCCTCCCACTCGCGCATCTTGTGGATGTATCGCTGGATATGGACGTAGCTGCCGCCCGAGAAATCGGGATCTTCGTCGCCGACGGTCACCGCGGCGATCGCGGCGCGACCCGACGGGTTCTCGGTGCCGTCCACGAAGCCGATGAGGTCGCGGTTCTCGAAATACTGGAAACCGTGAATCTCGTCGACAACAGTGGCCGCGCCGTGCAGGCGCTTCGTGATCTGACGAGCCACCTCGAAGCACGCGTCCATGCTCATCGCACGAATGTGGAAAAGCAGATCTCCGGGCGTCGACGGCGCGTGATGGACGTCTCCCTGCAGAGCAGTGAACGGGCGCAGCAATGCCGGCCGCGGACCGGCGAACAAACGATCCCAGACGTCCGAACCGATGCTGGTCACCACATCCAAACCGGAACCGGGAACGCGCAGACCCACGGACCGCTGCAGGCCGGCCACGTCGGCGAGCAGCGCGCGCGTTGTGTTCTCCCCACCGGGATCTACCGTCGCCACCAGGAAAATCGCGGCAGGAGTCAGCGGGGTCGTCACCGATTGGGATTGAGCCGCGACGCCGGACTGACGCACATCCTGTGGCATGGGAAACCTTCCGTTCGAGTACTGGGTAAACACCGGACGGTAAATAAAAACCGACCGGTTACCGAAACCGTAAACGAGTGTGACCGGGACGACTTCGAGGACCCACTGCTCGCGTCGATGCCGCCGTCTGCGGAAGTCGTCGGCCCACCCCGATAGACTGTCTCCCGGCACGTTCTTTCGTTGGGCACATTCGTGGTGCCCCGCTCCGCGCCGGCTCGCTCTTGACTCCCGTAGGGAAGGGACCCCTCTCCAGTGTCTGCTCACCAGGTCGATACCGTCACGCACGCATCGGCTGATCCCGATGCCGCTCAGCCGTTCAAGGAGCTAGGTCTCAAGGACGACGAATACGCTCGCATCAAGGAGATCCTGGGCCGCCGTCCCACGGACGCCGAACTGGCGATGTACTCGGTGATGTGGAGCGAGCACTGCTCGTACAAGTCCTCCAAGGTCCACCTCGGATACTTCGGCAAGACCACCACCGATGAGATGCGCGCCAACATGCTGGCCGGTATCGGTGAGAACGCCGGTGTTGTCGACATCGGCGACGGCTGGGCAGTCACGTTCAAGGTCGAGAGCCACAACCACCCGTCGTATGTCGAGCCCTACCAGGGTGCGGCTACCGGAGTCGGCGGCATCGTCCGCGACATCATGGCCATGGGCGCTCGCCCGATTGCCGTCATGGATCAGCTGCGTTTCGGCGCTGCTGATGCCCCCGATACTCGTCGCGTCGTCGACGGTGTTGTGCGCGGCGTCGGCGGATACGGCAACTCTCTCGGTCTGCCGAACATCGGCGGCGAGACGGTCTTCGACGAGTCCTACGCAGGCAACCCGCTGGTCAACGCCCTCGCTGCCGGCGTCATGCGCGTCGAAGATCTGCATCTGGCTTTCGCTTCGGGTGCGGGCAACAAGATCATTCTGTTCGGCGCACGCACCGGTCTCGACGGAATCGGCGGTGTCTCGGTTCTCGCGTCGGCGACGTTCGATGACGAGGGTGGGGACACCGGCGGACGTAAGAAGCTGCCTGCGGTTCAGGTCGGCGACCCGTTCACCGAGAAGGTGCTCATCGAGTGCTGTCTCGACCTCTACAAGGCCGGCCTCGTTGTCGGTATCCAGGACCTCGGCGGCGCCGGGCTGTCCTGCGCCACCTCCGAGCTGGCTGCAGCCGGCGACGGCGGCATGCACATCAACCTCGAAAAGGTTCCGATGCGCGCCACCGGTATGACCCCGGCCGAGGTGCTCTCGAGCGAATCGCAGGAGCGCATGTGCGCCGTGGTCACCCCCGAGAACGTCGACGCGTTCATGGAGGTCTGCAAGAAGTGGGACGTCCTGGCCACCGACATCGGTGAGGTCACCGACGGTGAGCACCTCACCATTTCCTGGCACGGCGAGACTGTCGTCGACGTGCCGCCGCGCACCGTCGCTCACGAGGGCCCGGTCTACCACCGTCCCGTCGAGCGTCCGGCAACGCAGGATGCCTTGATCGCGAACACGACCGCTGGACTGAAGCGTCCCGAAACCGACGCCGAGCTCGAAGCGACCCTGCTGAAGATGATCGCCTCACCGGCCCTGTGCAGCCGCAAGTGGATCACCGAGCAGTACGACCGCTACGTCCGCGGCAACACCGTTCTGGCCGAGAACGCCGACGGCGGCGTCATCCGCATCGACGAGAAGACCGGCCGCGGAATCGCACTGTCCACCGACGCTTCGGGCCGCTACACCGCGCTCGATCCGTACACCGGTGCGCAGCTTGCATTGGCCGAGGCTTTCCGCAACGTGGCAGTAACGGGCGCGACGCCCAAGGCCGTCTCCAACTGCCTCAACTTCGGTTCGCCTGAGGACCCGGGTGTCATGTGGCAGTTCCAGCAGGCCGTTCGCGGTCTCGCCGACGGTTGCGCCACGCTGGGCATCCCCGTCACCGGTGGCAATGTCAGCTTCTACAACCAGACCGGAACCACGGCGATCCTGCCGACGCCGGTGGTTGCCGTCCTCGGTGTGATCGACGACGTTCACCGCCGCATCCCGACGGGCCTCGGGCTCGAGCCCGGCGAGACGCTGATCCTGCTCGGCGACACCCACGACGAGTTCGACGGTTCCATCTGGTCGCAGGTCGAGCACGGCCATCTCGGTGGCGTGCCGCCGAAGGTCGACCTCGCCCGTGAGCAGCTGCTCGCCGACATCCTGCTCGCTTCGTCGCGTGACGGCCTCGTCACCGCAGCCCACGACCTCTCCGAGGGTGGACTGGCGCAGGCTGTCGTCGAAGCCGCGCTGGCCGGCGAAACCGGTTGCCGCATCCTGATTCCCGAGGGTGCCGATCCGTTCGTGACGCTGTTCTCGGAATCGTCGGGACGTGTCCTCGTTGCAGTTCCGCGCACCGAGGAGACCCGTTTCACCGGCATGTGCACCGCCCGCGGTTTGCCGTGGACGCGTATCGGAGTCGTCGACGAGGGCAGCGACTCGGTTGAGGTCCAGGGACACTTCTCCGTCACGATGGCCAAGCTCCGTGAGGCCTTCGAGGGAACGCTGCCCGCACTCTTCGGGTGATAGATGGTCGATTCCGGGGAACTGACTTCCGCTGACAGCCAGCCGCAGGAACATCACCTGCGGCTGGCTGTTCCCGCATCTCTCGAGAAGCTGGACAACCGCTTCACCGAGTGGGCATGGGGGCTCCTCAAGCTCGACTTCACCGGCATCGCGTTTGCCGCATTCTTCTTCTGCTGGTCGCTGACTCCTTCACTGTTGCCCCGTGATTGGCTGTTCCAAGGACTGATCGGCGGTATCAACTCGGCCATCGGCTACGGCGTCGGAACGGCCATCGGGTGGGCTGTGGAGCGATATGTGCTTCGCGGCCGTCGCTGGTGGCCTCTTCCTGAACCGGTTCCGTCGGCGATCAAGGTTTTCGTTCCAGTCGCGTCCATCGTCGCGGCGATCATCATGCTGGTCTATGCGGCCGGGTGGCAACGTGAAATCGCGGCACTGACCGACGCCGAACGCACGACCACCTCGGGATACATCCGAACCCTCGGGCTGAGCCTACTAGTCGGCGGACTACTCATCTCGATCTGGCGAATGCTGTACGACCTCGTGAAACTCATTGCGCGAGTACTGATGCGGCGGTTCCACATGTCGCGGTCGGTAGCCAACGGGGTCGGCGTTCTGGTTGTGACAGTTCTGTTCTTCATGTTGGTCGACGGCGTGCTGGTGCGCGGAATCTACGCCGCGACCAACTCGATCTTCAGCCTGCAGAACTCCACCACGAGGGACGGCGTCGTCGAACCACAGGATCCGATGAAGTCCGGTAGTCCCGAATCTGTGGCTTCCTGGGACACATTGGGGTTCGAGGGACGGAACTTCGTCTCGCGTGGATTGAACGCGCAGGAACTCGAAGCTGCCAACGGCACGCCCGCGATGGATCCCATCCGGGTGTATGCAGGCCTGGAAAGTGCCGAAGATCCGGATGAGCGCATGGATCTGGTCATCAAGGAACTCGAGCGGACCGGTGCTTTCCAGCGCAAGGTGCTTGTTGTCATTCCGACGACAGGTACAGGTTGGGTGAATCCCACAGCGGCACAGGCGATCGAGTTGGTCGGAAACGGCGATACGGCGCTCGTCGCCAGCCAGTACTCATATCTGCCGAGCTGGATTTCGTTCCTCGCAGACCAGGAAAAGGCGCAAGCTGCCGGACGCCTGCTGATCGAGCGGGTTCACGAAAGATGGCTCCAGGAACCGGAAGCCACCAGACCCAAATTCATGGTCTACGGCGAAAGCCTCGGCGTCATGGCCGGGGCCGGCGCCTTCGACACTCTTCAAGCTGCCCGCGAGACCGCCGACGGAATCCTGTGGGTGGGCCCGCCCAACGCGACGTCGTTGTGGCGTTCGATAGTGCAACGACGCGACCCCGGCACAACCGAAGTGGCACCTGTCTACGCCGACGGTCTGGCCGGGGTGCGGTTTGCGGATCGCGCCGAAGACATTCCGACCGAAGCAATGGTGTGGCCGGACCCCCATGTGCTGTTTATCCAGCACCCGTCCGATCCCGTGGTGTGGTGGTCGCCCGACCTCATGTTCAACCGCCCCACATGGTTGAAGGAGATCCCCGGATTCGACCGGTCACCGTCGATGAAGTGGTTCCCGATCGTCACGTTCTGGCAGGTCTCTGCCGACCTCGGTAACGCTGCGGGTGTTCCGGACGGGCACGGCCACAACTACGGAACCTCCGTGCTCGACGGCTGGGTCAGCGTTGTTCAACCAGAAGAGTGGACTGCCGCCGACACGGAGCGAGTGCGAGCGTCGTTGGTTGCCGCCCTGAAGTCCCAGGGTCCGGAGAAGTGAGGGGAGTGGCGTCGATAGCGCTCTCGGTAGCCGCGATCACGTGGAGCAACGTAGTGCTTCCGGCGTTCGGACTTTCACCCCGCGCCCGGGCAGTGGTGAACACCGTCGTGGGGTGCTCGGCAATCGGAGTCCTGCGGGCACGCGGATACAGCCGTGAGGAATTGGGATTGGCCCACACCGGCATTCGTGGCGGCGCTCAGTTCGGGGGAGCTGCGGCCGGGGCCGTCCTTACCGGTTACAGCGTTGCCTTGGCCGTTCCGTCATTGCGCGCGACCCTTGCTGCCGACGAGCGTGCCGACGGTCGCGAAGACTTCCTCGAATGGATCATCCTGCACATCCCGTTCGGCACGGTACTGTCCGAAGAATTGTTGTTCCGCAGTGCTATGTCCGCGGTCTGGAATCGTGAACTGAACCGACCAACAGCGCAGGCCGTGCATGCACTCACCTTCGGGTTGTGGCACGTCGCGCCGGCTCGCGGCGCCGGCGACAACGTCCCGGCCGCAGTGGCCTTTACCGGAGCGTCGGCGTTGCTGTTCGAGTGGCTGCACCGCAGAGGTGGCAGCGTCCTCGCACCGGCGCTGCTGCACCTGGCGACCAATGCCGGTGGAGCACTTGCTGTTCGAATCGCCACCAATGGACAGGGAGCGCACTGATGCCACCGCGCCGTGCGGTCGACCCCGCAGAATTTCGCGCCGCGATCCTCGCTGTCGGACCGTGGCTTCGAGATCCGGAGCTTCCGAAGCCTTCCCGCGCCGAACTCGGCGCGGCAGTGAAGATGAGTGCTCGCACGCTCGAACAGATTGCTCCCGGATCGAGCGTCGAAGTGCGCGTGCCGCCGTTTGTGGCGGTGCAGTGCATCGAAGGTCCGCGTCACACCCGCGGCACTCCGCCCAACGTCGTCGAGACGGACGCTCGAACGTGGTTGCTGTTGGTCACCGGACTCCTCGAATTCTCCGAGGCCGCAGGTGACGGGCGAGTCGACGCGTCAGGTAGCCGGGCTCCGGAAATTGCGCACTGGCTTCCCCTGCTTCGGCTGGCTGCGTAGCAAAGACTGATCGGTCCGATTCTCGGTCCGATTCAAGGCAAGGTTGCCCTGGGCAAGGCACGAGGAAAATTGGCCGTAGACTGTGTGTGCCCCCCAACCCCTGCCCACAAAGGGAGCGCCACGTGACTCGTGCCGATCTGTCGGTCAACAGTCCAAATCTCCTCGCTACGAACCCGTCCGACGAGGACGAGAACGAGCCCCGCGAAGAATGCGGTGTATTCGGCGTCTGGGCGCCGGGAGAGGATGTGGCGAAGCTCACGTATTACGGACTGTATGCGCTGCAGCACCGTGGTCAGGAAGCTGCCGGCATTGCGGTGGCCGACGGCTCCCAGGTGCTGGTATTCAAGGATCTCGGCCTGGTGAGTCAGGTATTCGACGAGCAGACCCTCGCAGCAATGCCAGGTCACGTCGCCGTCGGACATTGCCGTTACTCCACGACCGGTTCCACGACGTGGGAGAACGCGCAGCCCATCTTCCGCACCACCACGGCGGGTACGGGCATTGCCCTCGGCCACAACGGCAACCTCGTGAACACCGCTGAACTTGCGAGCCGTACGCGTGCCGCCGGCCTGGTCAACGACAAGCGCCCCAACGCCGCGACTTCCGACTCCGATCTCATCGGTGGACTCCTGGCACACGCTGCCGGTGACAGCACCATCGAGCAGGCCGCCATGGAACTGCTTCCCACGTTGGAAGGCGCCTTCTGCCTCACGTTCATGGACGAGCACACCCTCTACGCAGCGCGCGATCCGCACGGAATCCGTCCGCTCTGCCTCGGTCGACTCGATCGCGGCTGGGTGGTAGCGAGTGAAACCGCCGCCCTCGACATCGTGGGCGCGTCGTTCGTCCGCGACATCGAACCAGGCGAACTGCTCGCGATCGACGCCGACGGCGTCCGCTCCTCCCGTTTCGCGAACCCGACGCCCAAGGGTTGCGTCTTCGAGTACGTCTACCTCGCCCGGCCGGACAGCGTGATCGGTGGCCGTTCGGTGCACTCGACCCGCGTCGAGATCGGCCGCCTGCTCGCCAGTGAGCACCCTGCCGAAGGTGACCTGGTCATTCCGGTTCCCGAGTCCGGCACCCCGGCAGCCGTCGGGTACGCACAGGGTTCAGGCATCCCCTACGGCCAGGGACTGATGAAGAACGCCTACGTCGGCCGTACCTTCATCCAGCCGTCGCAGACCATTCGTCAGCTCGGTATCAGGCTCAAGCTCAACCCGCTCAAGGAAGTTATCCGCGGGAAACGTCTTGTGGTTGTGGATGATTCGATCGTCCGCGGCAACACGCAGCGCGCGCTCATCCGGATGCTCCGCGAAGCCGGTGCTCTCGAAATTCACGTCCGCATCGCCTCGCCGCCGGTCAAGTGGCCCTGCTTCTACGGCATCGACTTCGCCTCGCCGGCCGAGTTGATCGCCAACGGAGCCGGCGGACAGGACGCCACGTTCGAGGAGATGCTCGACGGTGTGCGTCGTTCCATCGGAGCGGACAGCCTCGGCTACATCTCCACCGAGGGCATGATCGCGGCCACCGAGCAGCCGGCAAGCCGACTGTGTGCTGCCTGCTTCGACGGCACTTACCCCATTGCGCTTCCCAAGGAGACGTCGATGGGTAAGAACGTCCTCGAAGGGATGCTCGAGAGCGCGGCCGGTTCGGCTGCCACCCGCGACAACGACAACGCGAGCGCGCTCAGCCGCCCGTAATCCGTCAAAACGGACAATCTGCCGCCCTGCTTGTCGGGGCGGCAGATTTTTTGTGCTTCCAGTCACTTCCACCGTCGGAGCTATCTGGCATAGTGCCCTCGTGGCGCAACTGAGAATGGATGGGCATCGAGTCCTGGTCGCGGACCTGATGGGGGACACCATCAAAGCGATCAGTGGATCAATGGTGGCGTACGAGGGTGCGGTCACCTTCAAAAACGCCGGAATGGGTGGCGGGGGCGGAATCCGCGCCGCGCTGAAACAGAAGGCAGCCGGAGAATCGCTGTCCTTGATGGAGGTCAGCGGGCAAGGCACCGTCTACTTCGCCGTGGACGCCCAGGACATCACGATCGTCGAACTCAACAACGACACTCTCCATGTCGAAGCGTCGCAGCTCTTGGCGCTCGTCGGACAGCTACGCACCGACGTGAAATTTGCCGGCCTCCGTGGGGCCGGATCAGGCCAAGGATTGTTCACGACAGTTGTCAGTGGCACCGGTCTGGTTGCGGTGCTGTCGAAGGGCGGGCCGATCATCGCGCTCGAAGTCAGCCCGCAGTATCCGCTCGTTGCCGACCCCGACGCCTTTGTCGCCCACCGCGGACAACTGAATCAGAGCTTTGTCACCGACGTCACCTGGCGGTCCGCGATCGGCGGTGGCAGCGGTGAGGCGTTCTCGTTGCGCTTCGACGGATCCGGTGTCGTCTACATCCAGCCAGAGGAGCGCTGACCCATGCCGTTGGAAAAGGTGAACAGCAAGGTCGTCAAGTCGACCCTCGTTCCCGGGCAGAACGTGCTGGCCCGCACCGGATCGATGCTCTACTACACCGGCGACGTCAGATTCATCCCGCACAGCATGGGTGGCGGTCCTGGTTCGATGCCGAACATGGGCGGCATCGCGGGCATGGCCGGCCGGATGATGTCGGGCGAACATGCACGCATGATGGCGGCAGAAGGACAGGGTGAGGTCCACTACGGGCACGCCGGGCTGTACGTCGACGTCATCCATCTGGACGGTTCGTCGATGCTCACGGTGGAAGCAGACCGGCTCCTGGCTCATGACGCCTACCTGCAAAGTTCGATCGTGGCGCTGACGTCGCAAGGCGGTGTGCGCGGTGCCGTTCGCGGGGCCATGACAGGGCAAGGACTGTTCACGACACAACTGCACGGTCAGGGAAGCGTCGCGGTGCTCTCACACGGTGGGGCCATTCCTCTGCAGGTCGGTCCGAACCATCCCCAGGTTGTGGTGGACCCGCAGGCGTACGTGTGCCATCTCGGGCAGATCACCGTCGACATCTCCGCCAACGTCGGCTGGCGTGAAGCCGTCGGCAAGGGCTCGGGGGAGTCCATTCAGCTGAAGATGACCGGTATGGGCACCGTCTGGGTTCAGGCGTCCGAGCAGAAGTTCTGAGGAAGAAATCGAATGAGTATCGAAATTCACACTCCGGCGTCCCTGCCCGCGAACGACAACGTCCCGGGCAATGACTACGCCTTCTGTATCGAGCTGACCGGGCAGCCCTGGTTCACGTCCAAAGGCGCCATGATCGCGTACTACGGCATGGTCAATTTCGAGCCGCTGGGACGCACAAGCATGTCGGCGATGGTGGCGGCCAGATTCTCGTCGCCGCTGTACGCCGACGACTGGGTGATTGCCCAGGGCCAGGGCAAGCTGATTCTCGGCGACCGCGGATTCAACATCAATTCCTACGATCTCGACGACGGTAACCTCACGATCCGCGCTGCCAACCTGCTCGCCTTCGAGAACGGTCTCGAACTCAAACAGTCAATCGTGCCAGGCTTTTTGACCTTGCTCGGTACCGGGAAATTTCTGGCGTCGTCCAACGGTCCGGTCATGTTTGCCGAACCGCCGTTGCGAATCGACCCACAGGCCCTCGTTGGCTGGGCCGACTGCCCGTCGCCGTCCCACCACTTCGACGCCGACTGGATGCAGAGCTTCCTCGGATCGGTGCGGGGAACCGTGTTCGGCGCGAATACAGGCGAAGAGAAACAGTTCGATTTCACCGGCGCCGGGACCGTGCTGATTCAGTCGAGCGAGAAGGTCCTCAACGACAAACACCTCCTGCGACATATCCAGTCGGAGACTGTTGCACTCGGGCAGAACAGTCTGCGGGCGCTGCACACCTCGATCGGTTCGCAGCTCCAGAACTGAGCTCGAACGGTACGCGAGGTCTCGTCAGCTGCCTGTGTCCGGTAGCGTAAGGGCGTAATCGTCGGTATTTGTGTGCGCTGAGGGCTTGTTCGCTCGAGGCGACCGCTTCGGCACGTCGCGAGGATTACACAACACATACCTGTGCACGGAGAAAACGTGCACGAGAAATACTAGGGCTGGAGTAGTAATCCGATGACCGAGGACAGTCACCGCACAGCAGGCGCCTCCTACGCAGCAGCAGGAGTCGATATCGCCGCCGGCGACCGGGCGGTGGAACTCTTCGCCCCCATGGCCAAGAAGGCCAGCCGCCCCGAGGTCATGGGTGGCCTCGGCGGATTCGCCGGATTGTTCTCGCTCAAGGGTGACTACAAGGAGCCCGTCCTCGCTGCGTCCACCGATGGCGTCGGAACCAAGCTGGCCGTCGCTCAGGCGATGGACAAGCACGACACCGTCGGACTCGACCTCGTCGCAATGGTTGTCGACGACCTCGTCGTCTGTGGCGCCGAGCCGCTGTTCCTCCAGGACTACATCGCAGTCGGACGCGTGATCCCCGAGCGAGTTGCCGAGATCGTGGGCGGCATCGCCGAAGGCTGCATCCAGGCAGGCTGCGCTCTCCTCGGCGGCGAGACCGCCGAGCACCCCGGCATCATGGCCGACGGTGATTACGACCTCTCCGCCACCGGCGTTGGCGTCGTGGAAGCGGAGAAGCTGCTCGGACCGGACCGCGTCCGTCCCGGCGACGTCGTCATCGCCATGGGATCCTCGGGTCTGCACTCCAACGGCTACTCACTGGCCCGCAAGGTGCTCCTCGAGATCGATCGCATGAACCTGAACGCGCACGTCGACGAGTTCGGCCGCACCCTCGGTGAGGAGCTCCTCGAGCCCACCAAGATCTACGCCAAGGACTGCCTGGCCCTCGCTGCCGAGACCGACGTCCGCACCTTCTGCCACGTCACCGGCGGCGGCCTCGCCAACAACCTCGGGCGCGTCATGCCCAAGGGCCTCGTTGCCGAACTCGATCGTGGAACATGGAGCCCCGCGGCTGTCTTCGCGATGATCGCGCAGCGCGGACGCGTCGAGCGCGCCGAGATGGAGCAGACCTTCAACATGGGTGTCGGCATGGTTGCCGTCGTCGCTCCCGAGGACGTCGACCGCGCGTTGGCCGTTCTCACCGCACGTCACATCGACTGCTGGACGCTGGGAAGCATCAAGAAGGCCTCGGACGCCGCAGCCGAGCGTGCGTTCCTGGCTGGAGATCACCCGCGCTTCTGAGGCCGGTAAGACCACAAAGCTGCCCCGCCGATTCATTTCGGCGGGGCAGCTTTTTTGTTCAGATCAGGGTGCTCAGATCAGGGGTGGCTGGACCAAAGCACGCAAAAATGAGGAAGAGCGATCAGCTCTTCCTCATTTCACAGTCTGCGCAGATGGCAGTGCGCGGTCAACGCCGCCAGTCGTCGTAGTCGTCCTCTCGCGAATGCCCTTCCCTATCGGAAGTCTGGTCCGATCGGACACTGCTCCGATGCGAGTTGGTCGATCCACCTGCGAGCTCTCGTTGCAGGCTATCGAAATCCGTGGTCGGTACGCTGTACTTCAATTCGCGTGCAACCTTGGTCTGCTTTGCCTTAGCCCGGCCGCGGCCCATGGCTGACCCCCTCGCGCTTTCGCGGGGCGGCCTGGGGAATTTGGCGGCCCCGTTTGAGTGTGTAAGTTTCCTGACACACACTCTAGCCTGGAAAAGTCGCTTCCGCTTCCACGTAGCCCTCGTCGCCGTGTCTGTTTGCTCTCACTATGGCCGCGAGCTGCCAGGATGCCGACAGAACTGCTCAGAACTTTGTTAGAACTGCGCAAAAGTTTTCCCGGAACTGCTCAGAAGTGCCCCGGAATCGCTCGAATCGTGCCTACCCGAGCATCCCCACCGAACACCGGAGCCGACGCCAGAGCGGCCAGCTCTTCGGTCCATTCGGTGTTCATCCGCCTGAGTAGGGCGGCAGCCAACGGAAGCAGGGCCCGCTCGTGACCGTCGTCGATCTTGAGAGCAAATGCCGAACCGTCGGGGAGGGCGCCCGCGTAGATACCGTCGTAACCGGTCTTGCTGAACAGACCGGGCACCGCGGACATCAGACGCTGATCGTTGCGCCCGGTTCCGGAGACCAGGAACGGGTTGGCTCGCACGGCGTCGGCGACAGCGCGTTCCGGGGAATCAGGCGTCGCCGACGGCAGACGACCGAAAGCTCGAGCGAGATTCGACAGCGAGAGTGGCACGATCGGCAGGCCGCAACCGTCGATTCCCAGCTCCTGCTCCTCCTCCCCGCTGAGATCGAAGATCGTCTCCGCGATCGCGAGTTGCAGGGGGTGTGTCGGTTCCATGTACGTCTCGAGCGGCCAGTCGTTCACCACACACGTGGCGAGCATCGCGGAGTGCTTGCCCGAACAGGTCATGTAGATCGGGCTGGGGAGCTGGCCCGCGGCAATCAACTCGGCTCGGGCAAGTTCGTTGCCTGGCAGATCGGCAGGGCACTGCAATTGATCGACACGCAGGTCGTAACGATCGAGTAGACCCTCGACGAGTTCGATGTGGTCGGCCTCACCGGCATGCGACGACGAAGCGACGGCCAGTTCCTCCGGGCTACTGGGTTCGAAGCCGTTGCGCAGGGCCGCGACGGCCTGCAACGGCTTGTTGGCGGAACGGGGATAGATGGGTGAGTGGACTTCGCCCACTCCCACAACCAGGTCGCCGTGAGCGTCGAGGATGACGGCCGATCCGCGGTGTACACACTCGCGGAATCCGGAACGGACAACTTCGACCAGTTCAATGCTCACGAATGCACCTGTGTTTCCGCTCGTTCGACGAATGTGCTGATCCGCTCGCGGACGTTCGGCGCAAGGTCGTGGTGACTGTTCAGCAGTTGTCGCAAGTGTTCGGGGTCTGCGCCGGCGAATACCTGTCGAACCGTGACGCCGTGGTCCGGGACATGCACCCGCGTCACGGTATCGCCGGCCGCGAGGGTGCCCGTTCGGTTCACTCGCAGATACGCGCCGACGTCGGCTCGATGGGTGAACCGCTTGACCCAGCCTTTCTCGCCCGACCAGAGGCCGAAGGTGCCACACGGCACGCGGGGCCCGGTGACCTCGAGTTCCACCACGTCGGACGAGTCCGCTCCGGTGATGTGCCAACGTTCGCCGATGACGGCGTCGGTCACGGCGATACCGCTGATGCGAAGGTTCTCACCGAACCAGCCGGGATGGAGGGGTCTGCCCAACTCCGTCGACCAGCGTTGCGCTTCGACGTGGTCGTACGCGTAGACGGCTTGATACGCGCCGCCGTGGAACTCGGTGTCGCACACATAGTCGCCGCCCAGGCCGAGTCGGCCCAGGGGAACCCGGCCGTCGACGGATCGTTTGTCGATTGCGGTTCGAGTCACACGTTTGACGCCGCTGTCGCGTTCGGTATGTACGACGCACACGGCGTCCACGACGCCGGTCACTTGCCGCGCAATCGGTTGACGGCTTCACGTCCGGCTTGAGGTGCGTTGTCGTCCACAATCGAGTCCGGATCGATCGACGCGGCGCTGGGGCCGGCGACCAATTCGGTCCCCGCGGGGACGTTGCGCTTGACCAGTGCGAGCGCGATGGGTCCGAGCTCGTGGTGATTGACGACGGTTCCGACGCGGCCCACTGCGCGGCCGCCGGCTGTGATGGGGTCGCCGGGTTCGGGGAGGGCGTCGGCGCTTCCGTCGAGGTGCAGGAGAACGAGGTGGCGTGGTGGCTTGCCGAGGTTGTGCACGCGCGCGACGGTTTCCTGGCCGCGGTAGCAGCCCTTCTCGAGGTGGACCGCGCCGTGTTCGGCGGGGCCGCCGATCCATCGAACCTCGTGCGGGATGGTCTTCTCGTCGGTGTCGAGCCCGATGCGAGGGCGGACGGCTTCCACGCGGAGGGCCTCGAAGGCCCATGTTCCGGCCGGTGTGGCGCCGGCCTCGGTGATTTTGGCCCACCAGATTGCCAATTGGTCGCGGGGTACGAGGAGGTCGAACGAGTCTTCGGTCGGCCACGGCATCCGACGGACGAAGCCGCCTCCTGGCAGAGCCTGCGCGTCGTACACGTCGACGGGCGCACTCGTGCCGACCGCGTCGAGGACGGCGGTGGCCTTCGGGCCGAGAAGGCTCAGAACGGCAAGTTCGTTGCCGTCGCGGGGTTCGGCCTTGGACCAGAACACCATCTTCTTCAGGAAGGCGAGGAGTTCGGGCCCACGATCGGCTTCGGTGTCGATCCAGGTGACGCCGCCCAGGTCCGTCTGGACAAAGTGGTGTTCGACGCGGCCGTTGATGTCGAGACTGAGGTTTTCGGCGCTCTTCCCGTCCGGAAGTGCAGCAACGTGCTGGCTCGAAATGGTGTGTAGCCACGTGAGTCGCTCGTCGCCGGGAATGGCGATGACAAATCGGTGGCTGCGATCGACGACAACTGCGTCGCGCTGCGCAGTCCGTTGCTCACTGAGCGGGTCGCCGTGATGCCACGCGACGCCGATGTCGACCGATCCGTCCGGGGCTGCGACCGCACCGGGGGCAGTCATGAGTGGGCTGTTGGGCACAAGAGCGTTGTCGACCACGTCACCAGTCTAGGAGTGTGGTCCGCGCGTTGGTCGAGTGCGGGGCGTGAGTGGTGTTTTCCGTCGCTAGTGTTGAGGGTATGGCTGATCGCGTATTGGTAACTCTCGACCACGAGGTGCTCGATGCTGATGCACCCTTCCTCCATGCTGACGACTTGGCTGTCGTGCGGGGCGACGGAGTGTTCGAGACGTTGTTGGTTCGGGGTGGCCGAGCGCGGGTGGTCGAAGGCCATCTGAGCCGACTCGTTCTGAGCGCCGAGGCATTGGGTTTGCCTGCTCCGGTGCTCGACGACTGGCGTCTGGCGATCGAGATGGCTGTGGAGGAGTGGGGGAGTGAGAAGGAAGGCGCTTTGCGTCTCGTCCTGACGCGCGGTCGCGAGAGTGGGGACAAGCCGACGGCGTTCGTGATGGTCGGACCCGTGGCCGATCGGGTGCGGCAGGTGCGTGAAGCGGGTTTGTCCGTGATCACGCTCGAACGCGGGTTCTCGGTGGATTTGTCGGCACGCGCGCCGTGGCAGTTGCTGGGCGCGAAGACGTTGTCATACGCAACCAACATGGCTGCACTGCGTTACGCCGGCACTTTGGGGGCCGATGATGTGATCTTCGTCAGTTCCGAGGGCAATGTGTTGGAAGGGCCGCGGTCGACGGTTGTGGTCGTGCGGGACAGGACTTTGATCACACCGCCGCCCGCGCAGGGCATTTTGATGGGTACAACGCAGCGTGCGCTGTTCGACGTCGCCAAGGGTGCGGGCTTCGACAGTCGTTACGAAACCCTGCGACCTGCAGATTTGATCGCTGCGGACGGAGTGTGGATGGTTTCGAGCGTCACGCTGGCTGCTCGCGTCACTACACTGGACGGCTTTGTTTTACCAGAGCCCAAAGTCGCTGCCGAATTCATGAAGTTGGTCGAACGGGCCGTCGAGTAGACGGCCTGGGCGTTTCGGGCGAATAGGAATCTTCGACGGTCTCTACTACTTTGAGTAGTAGCAAAGTCCTGCGGTCCAAACCGGACAGCAGTACCGTGTCCGCAGGGGCCGAGCGAACGCCCGCGTCTCGATCCCCGAAGCCTGTCCCAGGGCCCTACTCTCGGAGTAGCCAATGGATACTTTGGACGTCTCCAGGTGGCAGTTCGGTATAACTACCGTCTACCACTTCATCTTTGTTCCGCTGACCATCGGATTGGCTCCGATGATCGCGATCATGCAAACCATGTGGGTCGTGACCAAAAAAGATCACTGGTACCGACTCACCAAGTTCTTCGGCAAGCTGTTCCTCATCAACTTTGCCATCGGCGTAGCTACCGGCATCGTGCAGGAATTCCAGTTCGGTATGAACTGGAGTGAGTACTCACGATTTGTCGGCGACGTCTTCGGTGCACCGCTGGCTCTCGAAGGTCTTGTGGCTTTCTTCATGGAGTCCGTCTTCATCGGACTGTGGATATTCGGTTGGGGCAGGCTACCCAAACTTGTTCACCTGGCCTGTATTTGGCTCGTGGCGATCGGCGTCAACGCGTCGGCGTTCTTCATCATCGCAGCCAACTCGTTCATGCAGCACCCCGTCGGCGCGGTGTACAACCCGGAGACAGGTCGCGCGGAACTGACAAGCATCTGGACGCTGCTCACCAATAACACCGCTCTTGCCGCATTCCCGCACGCAGTAGCAGGTGCCTTCCTGACTGCTGGCACCTTTGTCGCCGGCATCTGTGGTTGGTGGATGGTGCGAAACATGCGCCGCACCAAGGCCGTCGGCCCAGCGGAGGCGACCAGGCTCGAAACCGATGCCAGGACGATGTACCGTCCCGGCGCCCGATTGGCGTTGCTGGTGATCATCATTGCCGGTATCGGCGTCATCTACACCGGCGACGTCCAAGGCAAGCTCATGTTCCAGCAGCAACCCATGAAGATGGCGTCGGCCGAATCCTTGTGCGACACCGAACTGGATCCCGATTTCTCCATTCTCACGATCGGTACGCACAACGACTGCGCGGGTGTGACCCACGTCCTCAAGGTTCCCTACGTGCTGTCGTGGCTGGCCGAGGGCAAGTTCACCGGCGTCGAACTCCAAGGCGTCAACCAGCTGCAGGAACAGGCTGAGCAAGACTTCGGCCCCGGAAACTACCGCCCGAATCTCTTTGTCACGTACTGGTCTTTCCGCGCGATGATCGGCCTCGCCGCCGGTTCTGCAGCCTTGGCGCTTGCCGGTCTGTGGGTAACTCGTAAGGGTCGGGTACCGGATCAGAAGTGGTTCGGAATCCTGAGCCTTGTCGCGATTCCCATGCCGTTCCTCGCCAACAGTGCGGGCTGGATCTTCACCGAGATGGGCCGTCAGCCCTGGGTGGTGCATCCCAACCCGACCGGCGTGGACATGATCAGACTTACTGTCGACCAAGGTGTTTCGGATCATGCGTCGGCAACGGTCTGGGTCTCGTTGATCACCTTCACCCTCCTGTACGGCGCTTTGGGTGTGGTCTGGTTCAAGCTGATCGTGCGATACGCCAAGGAAGGCCCGCTGGAGCACGACATGCATCCGCCGGGAGATACCGACCACGAAGAGCCGGAAGATCCGGACAAACCCAAACAACTGTCGTTCGCGTACTAGGAGGCGATCATGGGACTTCAAGAAGTATGGTTCGTGCTCGTCGCAGTACTGTTCGTCGGCTATTTCGTTCTCGAAGGCTTCGACTTCGGAGTCGGAATGCTCATGCCGATCGTCGGCAAAGGCAGTGGCCTACCGGCCGATACGCGTCGACGCGTCGCGCTCAACACCATCGGCCCGGTCTGGGACGGTAACGAGGTATGGCTCATCACGGCGGGTGGTGCGATGTTCGCTGCCTTCCCCGAGTGGTACGCAACGCTGTTCTCCGGTTTCTATCTACCGCTGCTGATCATCCTGGTGGCCTTGATCGTTCGCATCGTTGCCATCGAATGGCGAAGCAAGATCGACGACGACGCCTGGCGTAAGCGTTGCGACTGGGGCATCATCTTCGGCTCGTGGGTTCCCGCAGTTCTCTGGGGCGTGGCATTCGCGAATATTGTTCGGGGCGTTGCGATCAATGCCGACAAGCAGGTCGAGTCAGGGTTCTTCGATCTGCTCAACCCGTACGCACTGCTCGGCGGTCTGACCACCGCGCTGGTGTTTGCTCTCCACGGTGCTGTATTCCTGGCACTCAAGAGCGCGGACGAGGTTCGCGAAGACGCAGTGAAAATTGCTGCCCGACTCGCGATTCCGGCAATCCCGGTGGCCGGCGGATTTGTATTGTGGACCCAGCTTGCCTATGGCAAGGGATGGACCTGGATTCTGGTTGCCGCTGCGGCAGCAGCTTTGATCGGCGTTGTCTTCCTGACCCGCGCCGAAATGGAAGGGTGGGCGTTTGTGCTCACCACGGTGGCCGTCATCGCGACCGTCGTGCTGCTGTTCGGTTCGCTGTTCCCGAACGTCATGCCGTCCACGCTGGATCCGGCGTACAGCCTGACCATCGAGAACGCGTCGTCAAGTCCGTACACGCTCAAGGTGATGACCTGGGCGGCCGCATTCATGACGCCTATCGTGATCATCTACCAAGGCTGGACGTACTGGGTATTCCGTCAACGCATCTCCACCAAGCAGATTCCCCCGTCGATCGGGCTGAAGTTCAAAGCCAAGACGTGGTAATTCCGGCATCAATGCCTCGAAAGAAGTGACGGTCGAATTCAAGTGACAATCGAGGTAGGCGACGCTCCCACGACTCGGGAGCGTCGCCGCGGACCGATCGATCCGCGCCTGTGGCGGCATTCCGCCTCTGCGCGTGGATATCTGATATTGACAGTGGCCCTGTCGATGCTGAACGTTGTGATGGTCATCATCTCGGCACTCATGATCGGCCGGGTGCTGGCCGGAGTCATCACCACCCGAACCGTCGATATTTCCTCGTGGACAACCGAACTCGGTATCCTCGCCGGCGCTGTCGGGATCCGGATACTGGGAACCTGGTTGCAAGCGCGGTTCGCTCACCGCGCGTCGACCCGTGTTGTGGCCGAGATCAAGGACGGTGTGCTCGCGTCGGCGACGGCGATGAGTCCCCGCGATCTCGACCCACGCCGAGACGAGATCGCTACGGTACTCACCCGTGGTGTCGACGGTCTGGCTCCGTATCTGACGGGTTATCTGCCGTCGTTGATCCTGTCGGTAACTCTCACTCCGATCACGCTGATAGTCATTGCCCTGCAAGACATTACCTCGGCGGTGATCATCTTGATCACGCTGCCCTTGATTCCGATCTTCATGATTCTGATCGGATTGCTGACCAAGGGTAAATCCGAGAAGACCTTGGCTGCGATGACCACCTTGTCGTCGCAACTGCTCGATCTCCTCTCCGGTCTACCCACGTTGCGAGCGCTCGGTCGCCAGGACGGTCCCGCCGAGCGGGTCCGGGAACTGGGCGATTCGCATCGCCGCACCACGATGTCCGCACTCCGGGTCGCTTTCCTGTCGTCGATGGTGTTGGAATTCCTTGCAACGCTGAGTGTTGCCTTGGTTGCCGTCAGTATCGGCTTGCGGCTCGTGTACGGCGACATGTCGCTCGAACCGGGCGTCGTTGCGTTGATTCTTGCTCCCGAGGTGTATCTGCCGCTGCGGATGGTCGGAATGCAGTTTCACGCGGCCGAGGACGGAATGGCGGCTGCCGACAAAGCATTCGGTGTCATCGAAGCAGAATCCTCCGCGCCGGTCGGTGGCGCGGTCGTGACCGACGCACGCGGCTCGGACATCGTTGTCGACACCTTGAGTGTGAACTCGCGTGGTGGTGTTGCGCCGTACGAACTTTCGGGGGTGATCAGACCCGGTGCGATCACCGTACTTACCGGAGCAAACGGTTCCGGCAAGTCGACAGCGGTGCAGGCCTTGCTCGGGTTGATCGAACCCAGCAGTGGTTTCGTGAGCGTCGGTGGCATCGATATTCGACAACTCGACGAGAACACGTGGTGGTCGCAGATTGCGTGGCTGCCACAACATCCGGTCCTATTGCCGGGGACCATTCGAGAAAACCTTCATCTCACGGGGGCTATCGAGTCCGATGCGCTGGAAAATGCGTCTGTGGCAACAGGGTTCGACGGAGTGCTTGCTGAACTGTCGTCGGGGCTCGACACTGTGGTGGGGGCAGGCGGTGCCGGTCTGTCACTGGGGCAGCGACAGCGGCTTGCGCTGACACGCGTCCTGGCGTCTGATCGACCTGTCCTTGTCCTGGATGAACCGACCGCCCACCTGGATGCGGATTCGGAACACACGGTCTTGGCTGCTCTGCGAGCCCGAGCGAAGCGCGGCGACACTGTGATAGTCATCGGACATCGCCCCAGTGTGCTTGCCGTCGCAGATCAGATCATCGAGGTGCATGCGCATGAGAACTGACCACCGCGATCCGTTGCTGCGCGCACTGGGTCTCCTCGAACTGCAACCACGACGCGTGCTCATCGCCGTCGCGGCCGGTGTGGCGACGCTCGGCAGCGCTCTGGCGTTGGCGGCGCTGTCGGCTTGGTTGATCACCCGGGCCTGGGAAATGCCGCCGGTATTGGATCTCAGCGTTGCTGTTGTCGCCGTACGGGCTCTGGGTATTTCGCGGGGTGTGTTCCGGTATTTGGAGCGTCTCACCACACACGATGTTGCGTTGCGCGGGACGACAGCGGCGCGGGCCCAGATGTACTCGCGCCTCGCATCAGGTGACCCGGCAGCGGCGGCCGGTCTGCGCCGTGGTGACTTGCTTGCACGCACCGGATCGGACGTCGACGCAGTCGGTGACGTGGTAGTGAAAGCACTTGTCCCTATTGCCGTATCGGCCATCCTTGCAGTGGCAGCCGTCGGCATTCTGATGTTCATCTCCGTGCCCGCAGCAGTGGTCCTGGCGATAGCGCTGGCAGTCTCCGGAATACTCGCGCCGTGGCTGTCGGCCCGAGCTGCTCGAATCGCTGAATCCGACAGCTCCTCTGCTGCTGTGCGATTCAGCGCGTCAGCAGTCACCGCGCTCGATCATTCCGCCGAGCTTCGCGTGGCGGGACGGTTGGACGATGCCGTGTCCGATGCGGCGTCGGCCGAACGGGACGTGGTCGATGCCACCGACCGCGCTGCGATACCGAGCGCTTTTGCTTCTGCCGCAACACCTTTTGCAGTGGGCGTCAGCGTCCTGGCATCGTTGCTCATCGGCATCGTGCTGTACGGGGAAACCGACATGACACCGATGGCGCTGGGCATCCTCGTACTGCTGCCGCTCTCGGCGTTCGAGGGAACTGCCGCTCTGCCCACCGCTGCAGTGGCACTGACCAAGGCGAGGCTCGCGTCAGCGCGAATCATGGCGGTGCTCGACCGCGCCGATCAGGAGATTGCAGAGGGCATTCATCCGTGGCCCGAGGCTGGCGTCCTGACAGTTGACGGAGTGTGCGTCGGGTGGCCTGGAGGCAACGTCACCGCACCGCTCACGTTCGATGTGCGCCCCGGCGCACGGATCGCGATAATCGGCGAAAGCGGATCAGGGAAGACAACGGCCCTCATGACGATGGCAGGGCTCCTCCCGCCGGTATCGGGATCGCTTTCCGTTGGCGGCGTTCCGATGTCGGAGATCGAACCAGCAGAACTTCGCCGGCACATCGGGTTCTTCGCAGAAGACGCGCATCTCTTCGATACCTCCGTGCTCGAAAATCTACGAGTAGCACGAGGTGATCTCACGGCCACTGCCGCGGAGACAGTTCTGACCGACGTCGGTCTGGGGGAGTGGCTCGCTCACCTGCCCGACGGACTCGACACCGTTCTCGTCGGCGGTATGCGGGCAGTCTCCGGCGGCGAGCGTCGGCGTTTGCTGCTGGCTCGGGCGCTCGTGTCACCCGCGCAGATTCTGCTCCTCGACGAACCAACCGAACACATGGACGCCGAAGCCGGCGCGGAGGTACTGCGCGAACTCCTCGGCCGAGACGGCACTCTGTTGACTCCGTCCAGGACCGTCGTAGTCGTCACGCATCAACTTCCGGAACACACGGGAGCTGACCAGGTGATATGCGTCGGAAAAGTGTCGGCGGAAAATACGTTGCCGTCACGGTGAAGTGGGCGTACTTTCTCCTGTACACAAGGAAGGAGGTGGTCTGAAATTGTTTGACAGACGGACGCGTGAGGTGGCTGCCAGCTAGCCGCAATCGCTGACGGAATTCACTTACCGCAGGAGCGGCCGGCGAATCCCGGGCAGCCACCCGACCCCCGAGCCCCCGATCAGTCCGACCGGGACCCGCGCGAAAGCGTGGGTATGGCTCGGGGGTCGCTTCGTGCAGCAGTTAGCCGATATAGCGGGTCAGCCGCGCCGAGTAGCGCGGTTCGAGCGCGCCGTCCGCGAGGATTCGCTCTTCGACGTACGCGAGGTCGCCACCTTCGACGATGCCGTACAGACGCTTTGCGCCGCCGTACAGTGCACCGGACTGGCTGCGGATCACGACGTCGGTCGCGAGTTCCCAGGAGGACTGGGTGAGTGCGGTTCCGTAGTACATTTCGACGACGCCGGAGCTGTGGGTGAGGAGTAGTTCGACCACTTCCTCGTTGACGCTGCCGGGGATGCCGTCGCCGCCCATGCGCCAGTAGCCGCTTTCACGGGTGTCCGGCTTGGTGTAGTTGCCCTCGGCGTCGAGAACCCAGGATCGGGATTCCCAGCACAGGTAGGGGCCACCGTCGTGGGAGATGACGATTTGTTGTCCGAATGGGTAGTCGCCCGTTTCCGGGTCATGACCTTCGCCTTCGCCCCGCCAGACGCCGACAAGCGGCAGCAGTGCGAGTAGGGCGGGATTGATATCCGGGCCGAGTCGCAGATTTGCGGTGTCCTCGGGGACCGGGAGATCCGGAAGGGTGGGAATGTTGAGAGAAGCTGTCGACTTGGAACGTTCGACAGCTATCGCGACTGCTTCATCCCCGCTGCCGCGCCTGATGGCACCTGCAGCGGTGGAATCGTCAGCTGTCGCGTCAGACCCTGATTCCGGAGCTTGACTCACGATTCGTCGGTGACCAAACGGTAAACGACGTACACGGAGAACCAAGCGATCATGACGGATGCGAGTGCGAGAAGTACCTCGAAGAAGATGACCACGTGCCTATCTTAGACCGCCTCGACCTACCGGAAAAATCGGGAGGCTGTGACAAATGAAACGACGAGAAAAGGTCCCGCACCCTTGCGGGATGCGGGACCTTTTCTGCGAGCTCGGAAGCTATTTGCTGACCGTGACGTCCACGTTGTGGACGCCCGAGGTTTCGGGGGTCACGGTGGCGGTGCCGTTACCGGAGCTGGACAGTGCACGCACGGTCCAGGTTCCGGGGGCGGCGAAGAAACGGAAGTCGCCGGTAGCGGACGCGACAACCTCGGCGGTGAATTCGTCGGAGCCGTCGAGCAGGCGCACGAAGGCGCCGCCGATGGGCTGGCCGTCAGCTGCGAGGACGCGGCCGGTGATGACGGTTTCCTTCTCGACGTCTACGCCGGCAGGCAGGGTCTGACCCTGAGTAGGTGCTCCGCACATGTTCTATGCTCCCAATTCGATCGGTGCGCCGACGAGTGAGCCGTATTCGACCCAGCTGCCGTCGTAGTTCTTGACGTTGCTCTTGCCGAGGATTTCCTGCAGGACGAACCAGGTGTGGCTCGAACGCTCACCGATGCGGCAGTAGGCAATGGTGTTCTTGGTGTCGTCGAAGCCCTTGTCCGCGTAGAGCTTTGCAAGGTCGTCGTCGGACTTGAAGGTGCCGTCCTCGTTGGCGGTGGTGCTCCACGGGATGTTGATCGCGGTGGGGACGTGGCCGCGCTGCTGAGCCTGCTCCTGCGGAAGGTGCGCGGGAGCGAGGATCTTGCCGGAGAACTCGTCGGGGCTACGGACGTCGACGAGGTTGACAGAGCCGATGGAGGAGATGACCTCGTCGCGGAACGCGCGGATCGAGAAGTCGGGTGCCTCGGCCTTGTACTGCGTTGCGGGACGGGTTACTTCGTCCTTGGACAGCTCGCGTCCGTCGAGTTCCCACTTCTTGCGGCCACCGTCGATGAGCTTGATGTCCTTGTGGCCGTACAGCTTGAAGTACCAGTAGGCGTAGGCGGCGAACCAGTTGTTGTTGCCACCGTAGAGAACGACGGTGTCGTCGTTGGCGATTCCCTTGGCCGAAAGGAGGTCCGAGAACTGCTCCTGGTTGAGGAAGTCACGGCGGACGCTGTCCTGGAGGTCCTTGCGCCAGTCGAGCCGGACTGCACCTTCGATGTGGCCGCCGTCGTATGCACTGGTGTCCTCGTCCACCTCGACAAAAACGGTCTTGGGGGTGTTGAGGTTCTGCTGCGCCCAGTCGGCGGAGACTAGGACGTCGGAGCGAGCCATGGTGTTCCTTTCGATGTGGTCGTGCTCGATATGGTCTTGCGGGGGTTTGTGTCCGGCGGGGTTGGCCGGAGAGGCGTTTTCACGCGGTGGTTGCTCTTCCGATTGTTCGGAATCGCGTCACGAGTGGGTAGATCTGGCAGCCGAGGCAGATGCCGAAGGCGGCGTTCAGAAGTGCGGCGAACAGGGCAAAGCCTGTGGCCACCGTGCCGACGACGGTAGATCCCGCAAGGAATCCGACGGTTCCGGCAAGCGCGAAGACGAAGCCGACGAACTGTGCGAAGCGCAGCGGCGCAACAGGTTCACGTTCGTGCACGGGTGAGATGCGAGGGGCGACGAGTTTGCCGTAGATCAGTCCGTACGGACTGCGCTTGGGTCCGGCTACGGCGCCGATCGCGAAGACGATTGCCTGCAATGCCAACAGAGTGGTGGCGGCGGGCAGTGAGAATGTCGAAAGAACCAGTGTCAGAACAAGGATCGCGGTGGTGATCCACGCGGCGAACCGCGGACCGCGTACGTCAACCTGCTCGGGTTGCGAAGTGGTGGTGGGCATCGGGTGCTCCTGCGTTGGTTGCATGGTGCTTGCCTGGACTGAGAATTTCAGCCGGAG
The DNA here is from genome assembly GCF_042790355.1 of Rhodococcus sp. NPDC056743. NCBI lineage: Bacteria > Bacillati > Actinomycetota > Actinomycetes > Mycobacteriales > Nocardiaceae > Rhodococcus > Rhodococcus sp. NPDC056743. The sequence continues at coordinate 51,665 of NZ_JBHTZI010000016.1, forward strand.
GCTCGGAGAAATGTGGGCCGAGTGGCCCGTATTCGGCGAGAAGGATCACGTGAGCGAAAGGCTCGGACGTCAGCGAAAGCTGAGTGCTGGGGTGATCAGCAACAAGAACAGCAACAACCACCGAGGCGGCACAGGTCTACTGCGCGGCGTCGGGTGAGCATCAGCTCGTGGCGGGTTTGCACGGTTGGGAGTTTACCCTGCAGACGGCGAATTTGGGGTACCGGGTGTTGAGAAGGGTGCGAGGGCACTGGTGAGGTCCGCGGTGGACGGCACTCCGGATACTCGGAATCGTTCGACCAGGTCACGGTCGAGGATGAAGGTGGTGGGCAGCGACAAGACGCTCATCTCCCGCGCAAGCGCCGGGTACTGGTCGATGTCGAGCTCTCTGTCGACGGGTGGATGAGGGGCGTTTGCCATCGTGGTCACCACCTGATCGACGACGCGACGAACTGCGCTGCACGGACCGCACCAGTCTGCGGAGAAATGCAGGACGACTGGTCCGGAGCCGGGCGCTATGCCCGCCGCGGCGAGGAGTTCGATGCGGCTGCCGACGGCTTCGGAGGTGCCGGCGCCGGTGGCTCGGACGGCTCCACTGCGCGATTTGAGGAACAGCCCGACCGCGACAACAGCGACGAGTGCGATGAGTAGAACTGTGATACCGGTCATCGGTTCTGCAGATCTGCGAGGTTGATGACTGTGTTTTCGGTGCTGCCTTCGATCACGATGCGACCGCCTTCTGCGTAGACGAGGCTCGGCTTCACATTGAAGGGAAGTGACTGTGGGTCGATGGTGTAGCTGAACATGCCGAGGACGACGGGCTCGAGTACGGACGGGATCGAGAAGTTCGCTTCGCCTTCGGGGCCGAAGTAGAGATTGCTTGCGACGATCTTGACCTGATCGCCCTCGAGTACGAGGTTGGCCTGAACGCTGACTGCGGTGTCGACGGGGCCGACGGGAACCGTTCCGCTGAGAACGATGGCGCCCGCGGTGCTCGCGCCGGTTCCGCCGCTGCCGCCGGTGCCGTCGGACTTGTCGGCGGGAGGCGAGGAAACCTGCAGGTCAGGTATGTCGAGGAGCTTGCCGAGGTCCGTGGCGTTGATGCCCATTCTGCCGTCGAGTTTGTCGACGGGAAGTTCTGTCACCCGGCCGTTGACCAGGTCCGAGAACGGGACGGTGACGCCGCGCAGATCTGCTTCGACGGTGACTTCGCCGACGATGTTGCTCTGCACTCCCGTCGCCCGGATGTAGACGTCTTCGTACTTGCCTCCCAGCGCTTGCGTGAGGAAGGGGAAGCCGTTGAAGGTGACTTCGGGATCGGCGTCGAGTGACGCACCGGCTCGTATCTCGCGGGAAACCCGGTATTCGGCGTACGCGGCCGCACCGAAATCGGCGACCAGTCCGAGGCCGAGGAGGAAGACGATGCCGATGATCAGTTTGCGCACAGCACCATTGTGACGGACTCGGTCGTAGGTTCGGTGCGACGGTCCCCACGGCGCGCAGGCTAATGTAGTGACCGACCAAAAGGGTCGAACTACCAGAGCGTCGCCCTGTCCGGGGTACGCGGGCTACTAGATAGGAGGCCGTGTGGAGCTGCTTCTCCTCACCTCCGACCCCAACCCGGATGCAGTTCTTCCGGCGTTGGCGCTGCTGGCGCACTCGGTTAGGCCTGCCCCCACTGAGGTTTCCTCACTGCTCGAGGCGAGTTCGGCCGATATCGCGTTGGTTGACGCACGCACTGACCTGGCCGCCGCACGTGGGTTGTGCAGATTGCTGGGAAGTACGGGATCAGCCGTGCCGGTCGTGGCTGTCCTGACCGAGGGCGGGCTTGTTGCCGTCAATGCGGACTGGGGGTTGGACGACATCCTCCTGCCCGGTACCGGACCAGCTGAGGTGGACGCCCGATTGCGGTTGTTGCTCGCCCGCAGTGGCGGCGTTGCCAGTCCCGAAGCGTCAGGAAAGATCACGCTGGGCGAATTGGTTATCGACGAGGGGACGTACACGGCACGACTGCGTGGACGGCCCCTTGATTTGACTTACAAGGAATTCGAACTGCTCAAGTACCTCGCGCAGCATGCGGGGCGGGTGTTCACTCGTGCGCAGTTGTTGCAAGAGGTGTGGGGCTACGACTTCTTCGGTGGCACCCGCACCGTGGATGTTCACGTGCGTCGGTTGCGGGCCAAGCTGGGCACCGAGTACGAATCCTTGATCGGTACAGTCCGAAATGTCGGGTACAAGGCAGTTCGCCCGACGCGCTCCAAGAACGGCGCTGCTGCGCCGGTTCGATTCGAGGACGACGATGTCGACTACGAGGCTGCCGACGGATCGGTGTTGTGACATGAGCTGGAGTGATGTGCTGCCGTCGGACCAGGCTCGGCAGGTGTCGGAACTTGTCGACCGTGCAGCGGAATTCGACGGCAAGGCGCCAGTCTCCGAGCAGGGGCGGCATGCGATAGCCGGTCGTGGTCAGGCTCGGCACTTCGTGATCCTCGACGACGATGACGTTGTCGGATACGCCCAACTGCAAGCCGGTTCGGGTGAGCATCCGGACATGGCGGAACTCGTCGTGGATCCTGCTCGCAGGCGGCAGGGGATCGGGACAGCCCTTGCCACTTCGGTTTTCGACGAAGGCCGTCCGGGTACTCGTGTCTGGGCGCACGGAAACATCGACGCAGCAAAGGAATTCGCCAAAGCTCTCGATTTGACCAGTGCTCGCGAACTTCTCCAGCTGAGACGTCCGCTCGATGTGCCGGAGCTTCCGGAAATCGTTGTGCCAGAGGGCGTAACGCTGCGCACGTATTTCGGTCACGAAGACGACGCCGAGATAGTACGGGTCAATAATGCCGCGTTTTCGTGGCATCCCGAGCAGGGTGGCTGGACGCAAGCCGAGATCGACGAGCGAACCGCCGAGGGGTGGTTCGATCCCGCGGGGTTGTTCCTGGCGTTTGCGGATAGCGATCCGGACACACTTCTGGGTTTCCACTGGACCAAGGTTCATCCGCCCGAGGGTGACGACCCGGAGCTCGGTGAGGTGTATGTCGTCGGTATCGATCCGGCGGCGCAGGGGCGCGGTCTTGGTCGGGTTCTGACCCTCGCCGGTATGCACTACCTGCGTGATCGTGGTCTCGCTACGGTTCTCCTGTACGTCGAGGGAGACAACGCCGCAGCCCTCAACACGTACGAGAAACTGGGCTTCGGCAGGTTCCACACCGACATGGCCTATGCCCGAAATGTCTGATTTTCTCGGACGACTCGCATAAATCCCCGGTCTGTTCATTCTCCGTTCACTTTGTATGGTCCAGCCGGACACCGCGCCCCCCTACTTTTCTCTATGGGCAGCGCCGCGCTGCCTGATGCAGGAATGCGCTGCATCTCATGTCGCCGCCTCATCGTGGGCCCGGCGGTAGCGATTTCCGGAGGAACAAAGGTGAATCTCAAGCGCAGTGGGGCCCTGCTCGGCGTAATGGCCGTGGGCGCCATGACCTTGGCCGCATGTGGCAGCGACAACAACGCGTCGTCGACGGGTGTGGACACCTCCGCTTCGACAGCTACATGCGAAGGCAAGGAAAAGATCTCTGCGGCTGGTTCATCGGCGCAGAAGAACGCGATGGACCAGTTCGTCGCCACCTACATCGCTGTCTGCCAGGAAAAGGGCAAGACAGTCAACGTTGCGTACAACCCCAGTGGCTCGGGTGACGGACGCACCCAGTTCATCGCCGGCCAGATCGACTTCGCCGGCTCCGATTCGGCGATCAAGGACGAGCAGGCCGACAAGGCCAAGGAGCGTTGCGTCGGCGGCGAAGCCTGGAACCTTCCCCTCGTCTTCGGCCCGATCGCAGTGGCGTTCAACCTCGACGGCGTCGACAACCTCGTGCTCAACGCCGAGGTACTCGCCAAGATCTTCAACGGTGGCATCACCAACTGGAACGATCCGGCCATCGTTGCCCTCAACCCGGACGCGAAGCTTCCCGATCTGAAGGTCACCCCCGTGATCCGCTCCGATTCCTCGGGAACCACGGACAACTTCCAGAAGTACCTCGAGGCAGCGTCGAACGGCGTGTGGACCTCCGGTGCCGGCTCTGACTTCACCGGTGGCGTCGGTGAGGGCGCCAAGGGTTCGGCCGGCGTCGCTCAGGCCGTTTCGACGGCTCCCGGCTCCATCACCTACGTCGAGAAGTCGTTCGCCGATCAGAACAAGCTGTCGATGGCCGAGATCAACACCGGCACCGAAGCGGTTGCGCTGACCAACGACACCGCCTCCAAGTCGATCTCCGGCGCGAAGTTCAAGTCCGACGCAACCGGCGACCTGACGCTCGATCTCGCATCGATCTTCAAGACCAACGAAGCCGGCGCCTACCCGCTGGTTCTCGCGACGTACTCCATCGTCTGCTCCAAGGGCTACGACGCCGACACGTCCGCAGCTGTGAAGTCGTTCCTGACGAGTGCCGCCAACGAGGGACAGGCCAACCTTGCCGAGCAGGGCTACGTTCCGCTGCCGGCAAACGTGCAGGACCGTCTGAACGCGTCGATCTCAGCTATCAGCTGATTCGACCGCGGACTCGTACGGACAAGCCCATGGATCTACATTCAAACGTGAAGGAATGTGAGCGCACATGAGCGACGCGCCCATCACATCAGCATCTCGTTCCCCCGGCTCCGCAACCAGCGGAGCCGGGGTGGGCGGTCCGAACGGCATCACGGAGGACACGATTACTTCCACCAAGGCTTCAGAAATCGAGCAGCCACCGAAGAGCGACGGTCCGGCCGGCGGCAACCCCAAGACCGTGACCCGACCGGGTGACCGCATCTTCAGTTCGCTGGCATCGGGTTCGGCCATCTTCATCACCGTTGTCATCGCGGCGATCGGCGCCTTCCTGATCTGGCGCGCAGTACCTGCCTTGAGCCGCAACCAGGCCAACTTCCTCACCAGCCGCGAATGGGTCACGCAGGACATCAACGCGATGGCGTTCGGTGTTCTCGATCTTTTCCAGGTCACTGTTCTGGTGTCGTTGTTCGCTCTGGTGCTTGCGATGCCGATCGCGCTCGGCATCGCGATCTTCCTGACGTCGTACTCACCGAAATGGCTGACGCGTCCGCTGTCCTACACGATCGACCTGCTCGCGGCCGTTCCGTCCATCGTCTACGGACTGTGGGGACTGCTCGTGTTCGCGCCGGCGATCACGCCGGTTGCCGTGTGGCTCAACGACACACTCGGGTGGTTCCCCCTCTTTGCCGACGGTAGCGGCTCCATCACCGGCGGCGGCACCATCTTCACTGCCGGCATCGTGCTGGCCGTCATGATCCTTCCCGTCATCACCGCGGTGACCCGCGAGGTGTTCATCCAGACCCCGCGATCGCAGATCGAAGCCGCACTCGCGCTCGGTGCGACCCGCTGGGAAGTTGTGCGCACCACGGTCATTCCGTTCGGTAAGTCCGGCTACATCAGCGGATCGATGCTCGGTCTCGGCCGCGCGCTCGGTGAGACGATGGCCCTGTACCTGATCCTGCGCACCACCTCGCAGGCATTCGGCTGGTCCCTGTTCGACGGTGGATCGACCATCGCCTCCAAGATCGCCCTCGGTTACGCGGAGTTCAACAACGACATCCAAGCGGGTGCGTACATCGCAGCCGGCCTGGTGCTGTTCGTCCTGACCTTCGTGGTCAACGCTGCTGCCCGCGCCGTGATCGCCGGAAAGAAGGACTGACCCATGAGCACCACTCTGGACCGCCCGGTCAAGGCGCCCACCTTCCAAGGCGTCGGAGCAAAGCGTCGGGCCACGGACGTCACAGCGACGATCCTGGTCAGCCTCGCCGTTCTCGTTGCCCTCATTCCGTTGGTCTGGGTTCTCTTCACTGTCATCGCAAAGGGTCTGCCCGCGTTGACGTCTGCGACCTGGTTCACGAATTCGATGAGCGGTCTGACGGCGTCGGCATCCGGCGGCGGTGTTTATCACGCGTTGGTCGGCACCCTGATGCAAGGTCTCGTGTGCGCTGTCTTCTCGATCCCGCTCGGTATCTTTGTCGCCATCTACCTGGTGGAGTACGCAGACCGTAAGTCCAAGCTGGGCAAGCTCACGACCTTCATGGTCGACATCCTCAGTGGTGTTCCGTCCATCGTGGCCGCGCTGTTCATCTACGCACTGTGGATCGCAACATTCGGATTCCCCAAGTCGGCGTTTGCCGTCTCGCTCGCCCTGGTGCTCTTGATGGTTCCGGTCGTCATCCGATCCACCGAGGAAATGCTTCGTATCGTCCCGATGGACCTGCGTGAGGCGTCGTACGCCCTCGGTGTCCCCAAGTGGAAGACCATCTCGAAAATCGTTCTGCCGACGGCACTTCCCGGCATCATCACCGGCGTCATGCTGGCGCTGGCCCGCGTACTCGGTGAGACCGCGCCGCTGCTGATCCTCGTCGGCTATGCGCCGTTCATCAACTTCGACCTGTTCAACGGCGAAATGGGCACGCTGCCTTCGCTGATGGTCGCCGAGATGAACAACCCGACCGACGCCGGCACCAACCGAATCTGGGGTGCCGCGCTGACTCTGATCCTGCTGATCGCGATTCTCAACATCGTCGCCAAGCTGATCGGTCACTTCTCACAGGTCCGCAGCAAGTGATGCGGCCACAGAACATGTTTGCACTCGACAGCATCAACAACTCATTAGGGAGCCGGTAATGGCCAAGCGTCTGGATCTCAAGGACGTCAACATCTACTACGGCAAGTTCCACGCCGTCGCCGATGTCGGCCTCTCCGTCCCACCCCGCAGTGTCACCGCGTTCATCGGCCCGTCCGGTTGCGGTAAGTCGACAGTGCTCCGTTCCCTCAATCGCATGCACGAGGTCATTCCCGGTGCGCGGGTCGAAGGTTCCGTGTTGCTCGACGGTGAGGACATCTACGGCTCCAACGTCGATCCGGTCGGCGTTCGCAAGACCATCGGCATGGTGTTCCAGCGACCCAACCCGTTCCCGACCATGTCCATCAAGGACAACGTCGTCGCCGGGCTGAAGTTGCAGGGTGAGCGCAACAAGAAGCGACTCGACGAGGTCGCCGAGCGTTCCCTGCGCGGAGCCAACCTGTGGAACGAGGTCAAGGATCGCCTCGACAAGCCCGGTGGAGGACTCTCAGGCGGCCAGCAGCAGCGTCTGTGCATCGCGCGAGCCATCGCAGTCTCGCCCGACGTCCTGCTCATGGACGAGCCGTGCTCGGCTCTCGACCCCATCTCGACTTTGGCGATCGAAGACTTGATCACCGAACTCAAGAAGGACTTCACGATCGTCATCGTCACGCACAACATGCAGCAAGCTGCTCGTGTGAGTGACCAGACCGCGTTCTTCAACCTCGAGGCAACCGGAAAGCCGGGTCAGCTCGTCGAGATCGACGACACCGAGAAGATCTTCTCGAACCCAACACAGAAGGCCACCGAGGACTACATCTCGGGCCGCTTCGGATAAACCGCTTGGGATAACCGCACGAACATGTTTCACCCCCGTTTCCAACAGGAGACGGGGGTGAAACTTTTTGGTTGTGGTGATAGTTCCCACTCCGGCACGCAGAGCTGAGCGTCGTTGGGCGCGCGAATAATTCGATGAGCAGCGCAAGTGCGTCCACTGGGCGTCGGAGTGGCCGGCGGTGAGAATCTCGTGGATACTGACGACGCTTCGAGCAATGCTAATCTCGGCCCGACAGCACGCTGTCGGATCGATGTCGTTTCACAACCGGAAGGGCTTGTCAGTGCACCTCACCCCTTCAGATACCGAAAAGCTGCTCCTGAGTGTCGCGGGCATGGTCGCCCGCGACCGTCGTGAGCGCGGGGTACTTCTGAACTACCCCGAAGCGATGGCCCTGATCTCGTGTTGGATTCTCGAGCGGGCGCGTGACGGTATGACGGTTGCGGAACTGATGAATGCCGGTCGCCAGGTGCTCACTCGCGACGACGTCATGGAAGGGGTGCCAGAGATGATCGCAAATATCCAGGTGGAGGCCACTTTTCCGGACGGCCGCAAGCTTGTCACCGTGACGGAGCCCATCCGATGATCCCCGGCGAAGTACGGGTGTCTTCCGAACCGCTCGAGTTCGGCACGGACGCAAACAGAATCACGATAGTTGTCGTCAACGACGGTGATCGTCCGATCCAGATCGGATCGCATCTGCACCTTCCGGCAGCCAACCCGGCGCTGACATTCGATCGCGAAGCGGCCGACGGTTTCCGGCTCGATATTCCGTCCGGGACCTCGGTGCGATTCGAGCCCGGAGTCTCGCGCACGGTGACGCTGATCGAACTCGGCGGGCTCAAGCGCGTGCCCGGATTGCAGATCGCGTCCGGCAACCAACTGCCTACGCACGCACGCGAACCTAAGCCGGTGTTGCCGTTCGGTACACCGGGCGTCGAGGTGGAGGAACCACTTCGGGCGTCGTCGGTGACTGTGCGTATCAGTGATATCGCGGCGACAGACGGTGCAACGACGACGGCACAGAGCGACGACACAGACGAGGTGACCGCGTAGTGAGCACGATGGATCGGCGTGGTTACGCGTCGCTGTTCGGACCGACTGCTGGCGATCAGATCCGGTTGGCCGATACCGATCTCTGGATCGAGATCGAGCACGACTACACCGCAACGGGCGACGAAATGGTGTTCGGTGGCGGCAAGAGCATCCGTGAATCCATGGGACAGGGCACGACCACCCGCGATCAGGGTGCACTCGACGTGGTCATCACCAATGCCGTCATTCTCGATCACTGGGGAATTGTCCGGGCAGACGTCGGAATTCGTGACGGTCGCATCGTGGCGATCGGGAAGTCGGGTAACCCCGACATCATGAACGGCGTGCATCCCAAGCTGCTCATCGGGCCGAGCACCGACGTGATCGCCGGGGAGGGAAGGATTCTCACCGCCGGGGCGATCGATACGCACGTGCACATTCTCAGTGAGATCGAGATGCTGGAGGCGCTCGCCACCGGCACGACGACAATCGCCGGCGGCGGAACCGGACCGACCGAGGCCACCAAGGCCACGACCGTCACCCCTGGCGCCTGGTCGCTCACGATGATGCACCGCGCGCTCGACCACATTCCGCTCAACGTGCTGCTTCTGGGCAAGGGCAGCACCGTCAGCCACGAGGCACTTCGTCAGGAAGCGCTCGCCGGCGCCGGCGGATTCAAGGTGCACGAGGACTGGGGTTCCACTCCCGCGGCGATCGACGCAGCCTTGCGTGCTGCCGACGAATTCGGACTCCAGGTCGCGCTGCATGCCGACAGCCTCAACGAAACCGGCTACGTCCAGCACACTTTGGATGCTATCGCCGGTCGAGGCATTCACGTATTCCACGCCGAGGGTGCGGGCGGCGGGCATGCTCCCGACATCATCGTGACGGCGGGTGAGCCGAATGTTCTTCCGGCATCGACAAACCCGACGTTGCCGCACACCGTCAACACGGTTGCCGAGCACCTCGACATGCTGATCGTGTGTCACGCACTCAACCCGCGGGTCCCGGAGGATCTTGCGTTCGCCGAGTCTCGAATCCGCCCGACAACCATTGCGGCAGAAGATTTCCTGCACGACATCGGCGCCATCTCCATCACGTCGTCCGACGCTCAGGCCATGGGCCGGATCGGTGAGGTGACGCTGCGAACCTGGCAGGTAGCGCACGTGATGAAGGCGCAGCACGGCAAATTGGGCTCGTCCATGCCCGCCGACAACGAGCGTGCGCGTCGATACGTCGCGAAGTACACGATCTGCCCGGCCGTCGCGCATGGCATCGATCATGAAATCGGTTCGGTCGAGGCCGGGAAGATGGCCGACCTAGTCTTGTGGGATCCCGCGTTCTTCGGTGTGCGGCCGGCAGCGGTCATCAAGGGCGGCGCGATAGTCGCTGCGCCCCTGGGCGATCCCAATGCCGCGATTCCGACGCCCCAGCCGGTATTCGTGCGTCCCGCGATGGCGTCCGCGCCGGGTTCGGCTCCGCACCTCTCCACAACCTTCGTCTCGCCGATGGCGATCGAAGACGGGCTGGCCGGCCGACTCGGGCTCAGCCGCACGCTCACCGCGATCCGTCCGACGCGTCACCTCACCAAAGCCGACATGCCGAACAACACGGCACTGCCGTCCATCGATGTCGACCCGGAGACGTTTGCCATCAAGGTCGACGGTGATCTGATTCAACCCAATCCCGTCGCTGTAGTGCCGATGGCTCAGCGCTACATGCTGTTCTGACCCTGGTGTCGGTCGAGATGATGTCCGCCGAGATTGCGTCGATGCTCCTGGCAGACGGGCGTCTGCCTACCGGAGGACACGCGCACTCGTCGGGGCTGGAGCCGGCATTGGCCGCCGGACTGCACCAAAGTCAGGTTCCGGATTTCATCAGGGGTCGACTCGAGACGGTAGGACTGGTCGAAGCCGCTGCAACTGTGATCACTCGGCGTTGGGCAACAGGCGGGGGGAGTGCACGCGAACTCGCGGACATCTCGAACGAACTACTCGCCCGCACGCCCAGCGCTCCGCTGCGTGAGGCGTCCATTCAGCTCGGACGTGGGCTGGCCAGGTTGGCGTCGCGGTTGTGGCCGCAACACCCTGCGGTGCAACTGCTCATGGCATTACCAGGGCACCCCATGCGTCCGTTGGCGTTGGGAGTGTTCACCGCCGTCTCCGGTATGGACGATCTGGCGGCGGCGCGATCGTGCCTGTACGACGACGCGCAAACCGTCGCGTCGGCGGCACTGAAACTACTGCCGGTAGATCCGGCAGAACCGGTCGAATGGCTCCTACGGGCGGCCCCGACCATCGAGGCCGTCGCCGCGGCAGCTGTCGCGGTCGAGAGTGCCTCGGACATACCTGCAACAACAGGACCGTTGGTCGAACAATGGTCACTCGAACACCACGCTCGATCCAGGAGGATTTTCCGTGCTTGACAATCTGAACACCACCACCGACACCGCAACTGCCGCACGAGGTTTGAGGCTCGGTGTTGCCGGTCCGGTCGGCACTGGTAAGAGCACCCTGATCGCCACCATCTGCCGGGAACTCGCGTCGGAGTTCGAGATCGCGGTGGTCACCAACGACATCTACACCGACGAGGACGCGCGATTGCTGCGCGCGGCAAACGTTCTGCCGATCGAGCGCATCGTTGCGGTCGAAACCGGCGCGTGCCCCCACACGGCGATCCGTGACGACGTAACGCCTAATCTCATTGCGGTGGAAGACCTCGAGCGTGAGTTCCACCCACTAGACATGGTGATCGTGGAGAGTGGCGGCGACAATCTCACCGCAACGTTCAGTCCCGCACTCGTCGACGCGCAGATCTTCTGCATCGACGTTGCCGGTGGCGGGGACGTCGCGCGTAAGGGTGGTCCCGGAATCGAGCGTGCAGATCTGTTGGTGGTCAACAAGATCGACTTGGCTCCGTACGTCGACGTCGACGCCGTGCAAATGGTCGCGGATGCGACGGCAGCGCGCGACGGACTGCCCGTTCTCGCACTCAGCCAGAAGGATCACGCCACGATCGATCAGCTCAGCGCGTGGCTTCGCCTGGTCATCGCGGCTCACCGCGAGGGCAATCACGTGCCACAGGATCCGGGACCGATGGCGCCACACTTCCATGCCGATGAAGAAGACCACGACCATGGACACGGTCACGGGCACAGTCATTCTCACGCTCACTGATGACTGAGGGAGCTACGCGTGTTGTCGTCGAGCGAGTGGGCGACACCGCTGTTGCCAAAGAGTTGATCTCCGGCGCTTTTCTGGCCCCGCGACTGGTGAGTGCTCACGGATTGCACGTGCGCGTTGCTCTGGTAGGGCACAGTGCAACGCTGCTGGCCGGTGACGACCTGCGGATCGAGTTCGACGTGGCTCCTGGCGCGTTCCTCGAGGTGCTCGAACCGTCGGGCACCGTCGCGTACAACGCCCGCGGCGGTCACGCGTCGTGGACGGCCACGGCGACGGTCGGTGCGGGTGGCGCTTTGGTATGGCGAGCGGCGCCGTTCGTTGTAGCCGGCGGCGCGGATGTCAGTCGGCGCATCGATATTTCACTGCAGTCCGACGCAGTTGCTCTGCTCGACGAGATGGTGGTGTTCGGCCGGACCGGGGAGATCGGTGGTGCGCTGCGTTCGGATCAGCGCATCACTGTCGACGGGACACCGCTTCTGGTGGAAACACTGGACCTACGCAGTGTTCCCGATCGCTCCCGTCCCGGTGTTCTGGGAGGGCATCGGGTTATCGGCACCACTATGTTGCTGGGCATGAAGACCTCGGACACGGCCGAGGGGCATGTGAGCCCTCTGGCCGGTCCGGGCATGCTCGCCCGGGCGATTGCCGATCAGGCTCACGAGGTGTCCGCAGCCTTGGACCACGTCAGCTCGGATTGGCGTGCACGCGTGGCGAGTCGGTTCACCGAGACCTAGCCCGGCTGTAACCGCAGACACCTTTCGGCCGTGACATAAGACTCCGTGCGATCAGTACTCCTGAGGACTTTTGTCGGCCAGGATGGGGAGAGGCGAAACCTCGAGGAGACATCATGCGGATAGCAGTGCTCGGTGGGACAGGTTTGATGGGCAAGCTCGTGGTTGCGGAAGCCGAGGCCAAGGGCCACGAGGTGGTGATCGCGGCCCGCTCGACCGGCGTCGATATCAGCACCGGTGCGGGACTGGCCGGAGCGCTCGAGGGCGTCGACGCGGTAGTCGATGTCAGTGACCACGTCACGAACAGCGCGAAGAAGGCCGTGGCGTTCTTCGAGACTGCGGCGCGGAACATCGCGGCAGCAGAGAATGCGGCAGGAGTGCAGCACCATGTTGTGCTCTCGATAGTCAACTGCGACGATCCGAGGTTGAAGGCTTTCGGGTACTACCGCGGTAAGGCTGCGCAGGAACACGCCGTTAGTGGGTCGGGCATCCCGTTCACGATTCTGAGATCGACACAGTGGTTCGAGTTCGGACAGAAAACGGTGTCGCTCATGGGTTTCGGCCCGCTGGCTCTGGTTCCGCGGATGCGATCGAAGCCCGTCGCAGCCAAGACCGTCGCGACGGCGTTGGTGCAGGCAGTGGAGAAGGGAGCGTCGGGTCGCGTTGCCGATCTCGCCGGCCCGGAAGTTCTCGAGATCCCGGACATGACGCGGAAAATTCTGCGTCATCACGGGACGAAGAAGGTGTTGATCCCGGTCTCGATGCCAGGGGCCGGCAAGGCTATGCGCACCGGTGCACTCCTCCCCGGAGCGGATTCGATCAGTACCGGGCCGACGTTGGATGAATGGCTGGGAACGAACTGAAACAAACAGAAAAGGCGGCCACGCACGTGCGCGGCCGCCTTTCTGCTCGTGACGACGAGTGGTTACAGATCCGGGTAGGCGGTCAGTTTGTCGACCTTTTCGGTGGATTCGGGCTCTTCGGGCAGCTTGCCGGTGACGAGGAAGATCACTCGGCGTCCGACCTCGACTGCGTGGTCTGCAAATCGCTCGTAGAAGCGACCGAGCAAAGTGATGTCGACTGCTGCCGCAACCCCGTACTTCCAGTCACGATCCATCAGGACCGTGAACAGGTGGCGGTGCAGGTCGTCCATCGCTTCGTCCTCTTCGCGCAGACGGGCCGCCCGCTCGGGATCGCGAGTCTCGAGAACCTCCTTTGCCGCGGCACCGATACTCACGGCGATGCGGCCCATCTCGGCGAAGTAGCCGTTGACGACCTCGGGGAGGACATGGTTGGGATGGCGACGACGCGCAATCTTGGCGACGTGCAGGGCAAGAGCGCCCATGCGGTCGATGTCGGCGACGATCTGGATTCCGCTGACGACGGAGCGGAGATCGCCGGCAACGGGAGCCTGCAAGGCGAGCAGCGCGAAGGCGCGCTCCTCGCAGAGGGTGCTGAGTTCGGTGATCCGGTCGTGTTCGCCGATCACCTGCTCGGCCAGGGTCAGGTCTGCTTGGAGCAGTGACTGGGTGGCTCGCTCCATGGCGGTGCCTGCCAGTCCTGCCATCTCGCCGAGCAAGTCTGCAAGCTCGGTCATCTGTTCGTTGTAAGCCACGCGCATGAGGTCAGAGCCTACGTGCAGTGAAAGTCCAAGTCACAAGCGACAGGTGAACGCAAGGTGAATGATCGTCCCGGCCCTTCTAGCGCTCATACCCTCAGGCGCAGGTTGTGTCACCGGCGTTGACTGCGGCGATATCGGAGGGCAGCGACGTCGACGCGCTCGTATCCACGGATGACGGTTCTGCGGACAACGAAGTTCCGGGACCGGCCGGTGCGACAACTGTCCCGCCGAAATCGCTGCCGATGACCAGTTCGACCATGTCACCCATGCTCGGAGTGAGGACGAGTAGCGCACCGGGAATCGCGGATGCGACAGTGGCGGCCTCGGCTTCGTAGCCCGCCGCGTATCGCACCACAGTCGCGGATGCCTGGACGTTGGCAAGTCCCGTCGCGGCACTGAAATTTCCGATGGTCGAGATCTGGAATCCGTACGCCGCAAGTTGGTCGGCGGCAGTCGCAGCCTGGCCGGAAACGCCTGACGCGTTCGAAACATCGATGTAGATGTTGTACGGGCTCATCGCCGACACGAGTGTTGCTTCGGGGACCGGCGTCGTGGCGGTGGACGGTGCTGAGCTGGTCGACGTCTCGTCGCTGTCATTCGCGCGCTCTTCACCCGGAAGTGGTTCGTCGTCGATGATGGCCTGGAAGAGGGCTTTGATCTCGTCGGTCCGGGGGATCTCGTTGCCCCAGTCATTGGTGCCGTCGGTGGGCACAGTCAGGAACGTGACAGCGCCCGCATCGACGTTCTGCAGTGATCGACCCAGCGTGACCAGGGATTTTGTGTCGATGTTCTCGACAAACGTGTCTTGGGTGAAGGCGTTGATGAATCCGTTGAGCTTGCTCGGATTGAGCAGTACGTCGTTGGACAGTGCCGAGCGCAGCAGTGCGGACAGGAACTTCTGTTGTCTCGTGATGCGCCCGTAGTCGCCGTTGCCTTCGGCTTCGACATGGCGGGCGCGGACGTAGTTCAGCGCGGTCCGGCCGTCGAGCATCTGGTTTCCGCTGGTCGGTAGAACTGTGCCGAGAATGCCGTCTTCGATGGGGACGGGGGAGCAGATGTTCACACCGCCGACCGTGTCGACCATGCTCTCGAAGCCGGCGAAGTCCATGCCCACGAAGTGCCCGATCTTGAGTCCGGACATTTTCTGGATGACCTTGACCAGACACTTCGGGCCACCGAGGGCGTACGTGGCGTTGAGCTTGTCGCCGGACGCGGCGGGGAAAGACTCACTGGTGTACGTTCCGGTGTCGTTGTCCCAGCCCTGGCAGACCGGGCGCTCGACATCGAGATCGCGCGGGAACGAAACAGCAACGACGCGGCTGCGGTCCGCGGGGATGTTGACCAGCATCACGGTGTCGGCGCGGGCACCTTCCGCGTCTTCGACAGTTCCCGCGCCGATCTCACCACTTGCACCGGCCCGCGTATCGGTGCCGACAATCAGATAGGTTTCGTCGCCGAGCTGGCCGAGTGCATCGACGATGTCGTCTGAATTGGTGTCGAGTGCAGCGATCTGCTCGAACTTTCCTTCGGTGGTGCGTAGGTAACCCCAGACGACACCGGTCATCGTCAATGACATGACGGCAAGAAATGCGACAGCGGATCGGCTGATCGTCTTCACTCGCTGCCGGCGCCGAATCTTGTTGAGCGCAAGCCGGCTGCCACCGGTTTCACTGACGACACGGGGAGAAGCGGAGGACGGTGGGTCGCTACTGATCCAGTCAGCGGCGGCCGGTGCGATCGGTGGGGGAGGCAGCGGCTTGTCGGGAGGTTGAGAGTTGAGAGGCTTCGAACCGGGGGGCGGACTGTCCCGGGGCGATTCGATTCTTTTCGGCGCTGGCGGTTCGACTACACGCTGGCCGCCGGTGTCGCCCACCCGTTGGACAAGTTCCGCGACGGAGATGCTGTCGCTCGGCGGTGCGTCGCGTCGACCGAATCGGCTGAAGCGATCCAGACCTCGACGCTCAGACGTCGGGGCTTCGGACTGCGGCGCCCCGTTGGGCTCGGGTTTAGACGAACGACGATTGCGGTATCGCTGATCTGCGAGGGGCCGCTCCCACGGGGCGCGGCTTTCGGGCGAAGGTGGGCCCGAGTCGTGATCATCACCCACCGATGCAACCTGTCTCGTCGTTGACTGCCGATACGGACAGTGCGTCTCTTGTCGTGTGCCGGCCAACTGCTGTTGACGAAGCTGGAGCCATATTACTGGTGAATCCTGAGTTATTCACTCAGAAACTTGGCGAATTGCCCGAATTCACAGCAATGACTTATCCGCCCGAGTGCATGATGTCCGCTCCGACAGGCACCAGATCATCCTCGGGATCGTCGAGCCAGCCCTCGGGCAAGGCAACCTGACCAGGGGAACCCTGTCGGCCGCGGGGGCCCTCTGCGTCCTTCGGAAATGGAACGTCGCGGTCCAGCTGGGCCAGCAGTTCGTCGAGTTCGGTCAGGGTGCTCACCAGTGCCATGGACACGCGCAGATCCGACCCGACGGGGAACCCACGCAGATACCAGGACACGTGCTTGCGAAGTTCGCGCAGTCCCTTCATCTCACCGTGGTGTGCAGCAAGGAGTTGGGCATGGCGGGCGATGATCGTGGTGACCTCGCCGAGCGTCGGAGGCGTCGCAATCGGCTGTCCGTTGAGAGCCGCGCTGAGCTCTGCGAACAGCCACGGACGGCCGAGGCACCCGCGTCCGACGACGACGCCGTCACAGCCGGTCTCGTCCATCATGCGGGCAGCATCGGAGGCGTCGAAGATGTCGCCGTTGCCGAGAATCGGAACGTCGGGAACGTGTTCCTTCAGGCGGGCGATTTCGTTCCAGTCCGCAGTCCCGGAGTAGCGCTGCGATGCGGTGCGTGCGTGCAGTGCGATTGCGGCAGCGCCCTCGGCTGCGGCGATGCGTCCGGCGTCGAGGTGCGTGTGATGGTCGGCATCGATACCGACGCGCATCTTCACGGTGACAGGAATGTCGGTGCCTTCGGTGGCACGAACGGCAGCAGCGACGATCTGTCCGAACAGCCGACGCTTGTAGGGAAGCGCGGAGCCGCCGCCTTTTCGAGTGACTTTCGGCACGGGGCAGCCGAAGTTCATGTCGATGTGGTCGGCCATGTTCTCGTCGACGATCATCTTGGCCGCAGCGTAGGTGGTGTCGGGGTCGACGGTGTACAGCTGCAGGGACCGCGGAGTTTCGGTGGGTCCGAAGGTGGTCATATGCATGGTGGCCGGCTGGCGCTCGACGAGCGCGCGGGCGGTGACCATTTCACACACGTAGAGCCCGGAGGTGCTCCCGGCGCGTTCGAGTTCGAGTTCACGACAGAGCGTGCGGAAGGCGACATTGGTGACGCCCGCCATGGGTGCGAGGACCACGGGGCTGTGCAGCTCGAGTGAACCGATACGAAGGGAAGACATGACTACCTCTGAACAAATATTTCTGACAAGTGAAAGTGCCCGGTACCGAATCCGGTACCGGGCACAGAATAGCTGGTGAAATTAAGAGGCCTGCTGTTCACGCTTGGCGGCTTCGCGGGCGAGCATGCGATCGCGCTGCTCCTCGAACTTTGTCGCCTGGGCGGCAAGTGTCTCGAGGAAGGCGGCCAGTTCTTCGCGTGTGTTCTCGCCTTCGGCGCTGAAGTCGTTGCGCTCGAAGATATTCCACTTGCGCAGCACGGGCCAGATGACCTCGTCGAGGTGCTGACGGAGATCGTAGATTCCGTGCTTGGCCATCAAAACGCCGTTGCGACGGAAGTTGGGCATCCCGGCGCCGGGCATCTGGAAATTCTGGACGATGTTCGACACGGACTTCAAGGTCTGATCTGGTGCGAGATCGAGAGCCGCGCCACAGATGTTGCGGTAGAAGATCATGTGCAGGTTCTCGTCGGCGGCGATGCGCTGAAGCATCTTGTCGGCGATCGGTTCGTCACAGGCCTTGCCGGTGTTGCGGTGGCTGACGCGCGTCGCGAGTTCCTGGAAGGTGACGTAGGCGACGGAGTGGAGCACGCCGGCTCCGTCGTCCGGGATGGGCGGGTTGTAGCCGGTGACCATGTGTTCCATGCGGAAGCGCTCGAGTTCGACGGGATCGACGGCGCGGGTGACAACCAGATAGTCGCGCATCACGATGCCGTGGCGGTTCTCCTCGGCGGTCCAGCGGCCGACCCAGGTGCCCCATGCCCCGTCCTGTGAGAAGTTTTCGGCGATCTCGCGGTGGTACGACGGCAGGTTGTCCTCGGTGAGGAGATTGGTGATCATCGCGGCTCGGGCGACCTCGCTGAGCCGTGACTGTTCGAGATCCCAGTCTTCGCCGCCCATGGCTGCGAAATTGCGACCTTCGTCCCACGGAATGTAGTCGTGCGGGTGCCATTCCTTTGCCATGGAGATGTGCCGATTGACGTTCTCTTCGGCAACCGGCTGCAGTTCTGTCAGCAGTTCGAGCTGCGTCAGATTCCTGGTCATTTACGTGCCTCCGTGTTGAGTGAATGCCCGACTCCGCTCCAGCCTACGGTACCGTAGGTTTGGCATGGACGACATGAATTGCTCCCCCTGTGCGAATGTTACCCAGCCGTAGCCAGCGTTCGTGGACGGGAGATGGACACTGTCCTAATTGTCCGATGCGTTCCATTCGCTTGTTGCCGAGATCATACCTGCCGGTTTGGCTGTACGTGTGAGTTTCAGGACCACGTATTTTCGCGGACAAAATCACGGAAATCGCGCGCTGGCCTCGATAATTCCCGATTCTCGGTCCACACAAGCCCGATTTTCCGCGTAGCGCCGGCAAGGGGGACGAACACGATTCCCTCTGCCCAGATGGGTGGATCTTGGATCGGCATGACGGCCACGCCCAGGGACGCGGACACCAGCCCGCCCACAGTTGCCAGCTCACTGCTCTCGAAGACGAATTCCGGTGTGAACCCGGCGGCAGCGCACATTTCGTCGAGGATTCGGCGCATGCCGAAGTCCAACTGCATACCTATGAACTGCTCGCCCGCCGCCTCGGCCAAGTCGAGCTCAGGTAAGTCGGCGAAGCGATGTCCGAGCGGAACGGCAAGGGCAAGTTTCTGCTGCGCAATCTGCGTCCACTCCAGTCGAGGGTCTTTCGGCTCTGGTGAGATGACTGCAAGATCCGTGTCGCCGGCAGCAACGCGATCACTCAGGAACTGCGCTCGATCCTGATGGAGTTCGAACCGAACTCCCGGATGCTCCGTTCGATATGCCCGAATCATGCGCGGGATCAACCACGTTCCGAACGAATGGAGAAAATCGAGTCGTACCGTCCCGGTGTCGGGACCGGCCAGGGTGTTGATCTGGTTTAGCGCGGAATTGAGTGTGCCGAGTGCGCTGGTTGCCTGTTCGTACAGGATGCGACCGTATCGATTGAGGGTGAGCCGTCGGCCGTGTCGGTCGAACAGCGGTACGCCTACGTCTCGCTCGAGCCGTGCGAGTTTGCGGGAGAGCGTGGGCTGCGACAGATGGGTGATATCGGCCGTCGCCGTGACCTGTTGGGTTTCTGCCAGCACGACAAACCACTCCAGGTCGTCCGTCAACATCACAGGTGAACTCTATATGCGAATTGGGAATGTAGAACACAAAATATATGCATTTTCTTTTGTTGGACTTGCGGCGGAAGATTCTTGCCGGAGGTCATTTCGATGAGCATGTCGGTAGAAATCAGCGCAGGGACCGAAGTCGGCAGAGCGTCGTACCGGCGGGGAACCGCCGGATATCGCGCGGTGACTCTTGCGCTGTTTGCAGCGGGATTGACGACGTTTGTGTCGATGTACTCGGCGCAAGCACTGCTGCCTGCGTTTTCGCACGCATTCGGAGTCTCACCCGCGGTATCGGCGCTGTCCGTGTCGGTGACCACGGGGATGGTGGCATTGGCAATCATTCCGGCGAGCGCATTGTCCGAACGATTCGGGCGGACCCGCGTCATGATCTTTTCGGCAATCACGTCGTGCGTGATCGGTCTTCTGCTGCCGCTGAGTCCGACTGTCGAGATTCTGTTGGTAGGCCGAGCTTTCCAAGGCGCTGCGCTGGCGGGAATTCCGGCGGTTGCCATGGCGTATCTCGCGGAGGAGATCGACCCCAAGGATTTAGGCGGGGCGATGGGGCGCTACGTTGCAGGCACCACAGTCGGCGGATTGATCGGACGATTGATCCCGGCCACTGTCGTCGACGTAAGTTCTTGGCACTGGGCGCTTTTTGCGGTCGCTCTGCTCTCGACGGTATTCGCGACCGTCATGACCAGGGCCCTGCCGAGGTCGCAATTCTTCCGGCCGCAGCCAGTGTCTGCTCGACGGTTGGCCTCGAATCTGCGTGCCCACCTTGCAGACTCGGATCTGCGTACGCTCTTCGCTTTGGGATTCATCATGATGGGAGCCTTTGTTTCCGTCTACAACTTCCTCGGGTTTCGTCTTGCTGCAGCGCCTTTCGGACTTTCCGAAGCGATTGTGGGACTGGTGTTCCTGTTCTATCTCGCAGGAACCGTGACATCGACCGTGGCAGGCGCCTTCGCGGACAGAGTGGGACAACGGTGGGTGTTGCTGGGTTCCGTATCGGTGACAGTGCTCGGTCTAGTGTTGACCGTCCCCGACAACCTTGTGCTGACGCTGGTGGGGATGTTGTTCTTCACCGGAGGGTTCTTTGCCGCGCATTCCGTAGCCAGCGGTTGGGTCGGCCGGCTTGCCCGAGCCCATCGGGCTGAGGCGTCGGCGCTCTATCTGTTTGCCTACTACGCCGGTTCATCCGTGGCGGGTGTCTTGGCAGGTTCAGCCTATGCGGTAGGCGGTTGGAATGGCGTCAGTGTATTTGTCGCCTGTTTGCTTGTCGTGGCAATAGGATTGTCGCTGAGAATGTTTCGGGCCATACGAGTTGACTGAAGTCAGTTGCGGCGGCTCTTCGGCCGCCGCAACTGGCGTTGTCCGACTACTTCTTGCCGCCGCCGAGGAGCCCGCCGAGCAGATCGCCGATGCCGCCACCGCCGGAGCCGCCGAGGAGCCCACCGAGTGCTCCGCCGATGCCGCCGCCCGAGTTGCCTCCGCCGAGGAGTCCGCCGAGCAGATCGCCGATTCCGCCACCACCAGCAGCCTGCGTCTGCGCGCCCGAACTCCCGCCGGTGAACTGCTTGGCCAGGTACGCCAACACGATTGGCGCGAGTATCGGGAGAAGTTGCTTCACCAGATCGTTTCCGCCGCCGACGCTACCCAGCGTGCTGGCTACCTGATCGGTGTTGTTACCGAAGATGTTCGCCACGATTTTCTGACCGTCGGCGGTGTCGACCTTGCTGATGTCGATTCCGTCGTCGAGGATCGTGGTGTTGGCGTGCGACTGCAGTGCGCTTTCGAGGGACGCTGCGCCTGCCTCGTTGTCGGCGTTGGCGCCGAGACCGCTGACCAGCGTGGGAAGTGCCGATTTCACAGCAGTTTCGGCGGTGGCCTGATCTACGCCGAGTTGCTGCGCAATCTGGTCGATCGGGATCTGTGAGAGAAGATCGTCAAGCGAAGCCATACGATGCCCTACTTTTCTGGGGTCCCACTTGTCAGCACCCGGTTGATGCAGACACTAGTGAATGTTCGAGACCGTCGGTAGCTCGGATGTTGCGGAGTGGTCAGCGTCGAGCATTTTCTCGGGGGACCAGACACATGAGAAGAGCAAGTGCGAGGCCTCCGACGGTCAGAACGAATCCTGTCTGATTCGTCAGGATCGTGGAGTAGTTTTCCCTGATGATGTTGTCGAATTGGTCATTGACGCGGTAGTAGAAGGTGCCGAGAGAGACCAGTCCGACGATCACTCCGATCCACGCTGCGAGTCGTGAACCGAACACTGCCGCAATCAGGATCGCCACGGCAGATCCGAGAAGGAGAATCATCATGGATCGGTAGAACGGCACCGACTGATCGGCGATCTGCTCGATAATCCAGCCGGCCGGAAACCCGTCTCGTAAGTCTTCGAGGCGGACGTCACCGGGTTTCACTCCGGCCAGTATCGACATGAACGAGCCGACTGCCACAGCGATGCCGCAGATCAGCAGAACCACATGAACAAACGTGCGCATATCACTCTCCCGAAGGATCGGTGAACGTCTAACGCGGTCGAGTTACGAGCCTAGCGACGACGCGTGTGATTTCGACAGGCTTTTCCCGGACGGTCTGAGTCGACCATGCACAATGTCACCATGGCGGACAACATGCGTCGACTCGAAGAGATCTCGCTGAGCCTTCCCGAAGCGCAGCGCGTCGACATCGAGGCGTGGGACGGACAGCCCACTTTTCGGGTGCGTGGCAAGAACTTCGTCTTCTGCAACGCCGATGCCACGTCGCTGACGATCAAGCTGAGCAAACCGGAGGCCGAGGCGGTGGTCGCGACCGAATCACGCGCAACCGCGGCTGGGTACGGGCTGGGCCGTCACGGGTGGGTTGTCATCGATCTCAGTGGCAGGATCGACGGAGAGTACTGGGATCAACTCGAGGAATGGATCTACACCTCGTACACCCTCGTTGCGCCCAAGAAGCTGGCACGATTGGTGCTCGACGGGGATGCGACGGGCGGTAACCCGATAGATTCGTGATGACACGTACGCCGCCTAGACGAGGATTTGGTCATGACGACACCGCAAGCATCATCGGCTCCCACAACATCGGGCATGCCGCCTTGGGCGAAAAAGGCCATCACTATCGGCGTGGCGGCAGTTGTTCTGGTCATCACCTACTTCATTCTGGCTGCGTATCTTCCACGTTGGTGGTCTCAGCGTATTGCGTCGCTCGCCGACGGCAGTTTCAGTGGCGGCATTGCGTGGGGTGTGATGTTCGGCCTCGTGTGTACATTGGTCCCCCTGCTCTTCTTCCGTGCGATCTGGCAGGTACGCAAACGGAAGCATGCGAGGCCGATGCAGATCGGCGCTTTGGTACTCGGTGTGATTTTCGCGTTGCCGAACCTGCTGACGCTGAGCATCGTTCTCGGAAACAGTAGTGCTGCGCACGCCGGCGAGCGGGTGCTCGATGTCGACGGCCCTGGCTTTCGCGGGGCCTCGGTACTCGGTGCGATCATCGGTGTGGCGCTGTTCATCGGCATCGTATTTCTGGGATACATGTACAAGAAGCGTGGCAAGGAAATCGACAAAATGCGCGGCGACCTGAAGCAACACGAGCCGCAGAGCAAGGGCGAGGCACCAGCCCCTGAAATCTGAACTACCAGAAGAGAACAGCCTTCGACTGGTAGAGGCCTGCTGCGACGCTGCGAATCACGCTCGTTCGAGTAGGAAGTAGTAGTGCTGGTCGTTGTCGAGAACCAGTTTCGATTTTCCGTTCATGATGCCCATGAGTGTCGATTCGTCGACCTTCTTGAAATGGTCGAATATCGGTGAGCCGTCGTAGACCATCGTCGCAGTGACTTCGCCGCGGAACTCGATGTTCCACAGGCTTGCTTCGCCGTTGCCGCCCTTGACGTCCGAGTAGAGGTTTCCGTCGTCGTCTCGGCAGATCAACGGCTTCGCGTCCTCGACCGAGTTGAACGTCTTGCCGTACCAGCGACTCGCCACCAGTCTGTCGTGGAGTCGGTGGCCGGTGGCGAAGTCGTCACCCTTCCACTCGCCGAGGATGTCTTCGGCGGCGACAGTGTCCAGGGCGGCCCACACGTCGTCGAGTTCGGCAGGCGATACACCACTTTCCGCCGCGCGGAGTCGGGTGAATGCTGTGCGTGCGTCGTCGAGATTCATGATGCTCCTTGTGTCGGGCAGATGTGCGTCGGACAGATGTGCGTCGGACAGTTCACGAACCAAGTTGTTCGTGAACTTTGGACGCTACGCCGAACCGAGTGGTTCGGCAATGGTCGATTCGTTCTAGGCTGTGAACATGCGCTCAGCCGGGGAAGCCACCAGAGACCGCATTCTCGCGGCCGCGAAGGACGA
The DNA here is from genome assembly GCF_042790355.1 of Rhodococcus sp. NPDC056743. Lineage (NCBI taxonomy): Bacteria > Bacillati > Actinomycetota > Actinomycetes > Mycobacteriales > Nocardiaceae > Rhodococcus > Rhodococcus sp. NPDC056743. The sequence continues at coordinate 75,577 of NZ_JBHTZI010000016.1, forward strand.
ATTTGCCAGGTACGGACTGGCCGGGGCTCGGATCAACCGAATCGCCGCGGATGCTCGGGCCAGCAAGGACCGTCTGTATGCGTACTTCGCAAGCAAGGAAGAACTGTTTACTGCAGTGACGGCCGAGTGGACCGTCGAGACCACCGCCGAGACGGCGCTGCGCGGAGATGATCTCCCGGGCTACGCAGGCCGACTCTTCGACAACTACGTTGCTCATCCCGAGAACGCTCGCTTGCAGCAGTGGGCGGATCTCGAAATGCCGGACATCATGAGCGAGAACGACATACGAAGCAACACCCTGCAGCCCAAGATTGCGGAAATTCGCAAGGGCCAGGCAGACGGGCACATCGATCCCGGCTGGAACCCGGCGGAGTTGCTGTTCGTGGTCACCGATCTGGCCAGGACGCTGGCGCTCCCGCGCGGTAACGGCGCCACGTCCAAGGTTTCGCGTTCGGTGTCTCAACGCCGAGAGACTGCGGTCGAAGCGGTGCGCCGGTTGATTGCGGCGTAGCTCTGCACAGAAAACCGCCGCAGATGACCGATCCGGTCATCTGCGGCGGTTCTGTTTGTTCGGTGGAGGATCAGGCTTTGATCGAAGGCTGACCGCTCCGGATTCGGTGTACCTCGGATCGAGCGAATTCGACTCGGCCGGTGCCAGTTCCGTGGGAATCAGCCAGAGCGTCGGCGAGGTCTGCCGCGGCCTCGAGCACATACTCGCGACGTTTGCGGTCGGCGTGGGTTCCAGCAGCCTTACGGAAAGCTTTGCGTGCTTTGCGGTCACCGGACAGAGCGGTCAGTTCGTCGCTCGTGACAACCCCACGTTCGACCTCCGGGGCCAGAATGTCACGCAGGAACTGACGTTCACGGGGAACTGTCATGCGAAACACGCGGACCACGATCGTCAAGGCCGCGGCGATCATGACGACGAAAAGCAGAAAGAGAAGCACAGTCTTGCCCTGCGACAAGGCGCCGGCAGAATCCCACAGGCCATGCAGCACCATCGCGGTAGCCATCAGCGCGAGACCGCGTCCGACGCGGCGTGGTTCGGCTGGACGCCCCAGGAGGTAGACCAACCCGGCGCAGAAGATCGCACTGTAGAGGGTGTGCGCTGCGACTCCGAAGACCATGCGGAGCATGATCGTCGACATTGCGGCGCCGATCGGATCGGCTCCGAACTGTGACGCGGCCGAGTTCAACGCGTAGAGAACGTCTTCGAAGATCTGGAAGCCGAGTCCGATGAACGCGCCGAGTATGAAGCCGTCGAATGCGGTGCGCACCAAGCGCGAAGCCAGTGCAATGAGCAAGAGCAGCCCGACGCCCTTGGCAATTTCTTCGGTGAACGGCGCTGTCAACCCTGCGCCCCAGTCCGACGCCCAGGCCTGTCCGAAGGTCTTGGCGTACAAGGCGAGTATTGCGTCGTTGGCGTTTGCTGCCATGACCCACGTGGCAGCGAAACTTCCCCAGAAGAATGCCGTCACGATCAGTTTGACGGGCTGGCGTGCATACCGGTCGATGTGGTGGGTGAACCACCAGAAGATCGCGCCGTACACACCGAAGAGAACAATGGAGAGAGCTATGGCATCGCCGTAGGCAGCTGCGGAGGACGAGAGCATGGAGAAGAGCTTGAAAGCGCCGCTCACCACCAAGAGCAGGTACACCCAGAAAGCTGCGTTGCGTGGTTGATAGAAAGCGAAAGACCGGCTCCAGCCGGAGTTTTCGATCGCGTCGATACGAGCGGCGATCAGGTCGTCGGTCGACCGCATTGTAGGAGTGGTCATCACTTGCCCTCTCCCGTTCGGTGGCCGATGCTCACGATCATGCGAGCGATGTCGTCGGTAATTGCCGGTGCCACGTCGCTCGGACCAGTGGAGACCACTTCAATGCCCTTGCCGTCGACGACAAATGCTGCGATCACACCGTCCGTGGTCGAATTCGCGTAGCTGGTCAGAACGCCGCGGATGCCACTTTCGGTCGTGATCGCGGAGGAATCGTCGCTTACCCGCAGCGACTCTTCGGTAGCGAGCGCATCCGAAGTCTTCTTGATCTGTTCCAGGAGGGCATTCGCGTCGCCGGAGAAGGGTGCTGTGTACACGGTGAACATCGCACCGCCATTCACGAGCGTCGCGCGAGGAGGGAACGAACCGGTTACCGGAGCATCCGTCTCACGGACGCCGTCGGTGATTCCCCAGCCGGGCGCAGGAACGAAGGTGATGCCGTAGTTGAGTTCCATGACATCTCCTGCGACGACCGGGTCGTCGTACGAGACCGCGTCGTTGATCGCCGGGATGACGATGCTCATCAGGATCGCGATGGCCAACACTACGGCGGCCGGGAGAATGGTCGTGCGATCGAGACCGAACCAGCGTCGGTCTACCGGAACCCAACGGTCATCGGGTTCGTAGGCGGTAGGTGGTGGTGCCATCCGTTCTCGGGTATCTATCTCGGACATTCCCGGCCTCTTGCTTTCGTGCGCTATTTCGTAATGGCATTCGCGCACAACAAATTTCGCGGATATCCGGCAATCTGTCCGTGCTGGGGTGCAGAGCGAATCCGAGGAGTGTCCCTCACAGGCACAAAAGTATCAAACATGACAATTCTTGCGCGACGCGAAACGCGCCTTTTCAAACAAGAATGTTGCGGCGACGCCGACCGAGACGAACATGTGGCTGTGTGCAGTGCTGTGAAGCATGCCGCTAAGGGGTGAGGCATAGGAAACAGAACAGCCTGACACCCTCCGAAGAGAGTGTCAGGCGCTCGGGTGTGCCCCCAGTAGGACTCGAACCTACGACCTGCGGATTAAAAGTCCGTAGCTCTACCAACTGAGCTATAGGGGCGCGGCGCAGAGTCTAACCAGACCGCGAAGCAGGTGAAAACACCGCCCCCGTCAAAGGGGTGATTCCGGGATCTCGATCACGCCGCCGGATCGGTGTCGGTTGCCTAGGCGTCCGAGGGTGCGATGCCGGTAAGGGGCGGTAGTCACGATGGGTAAATGATGTGAGAGTTGCTGCAGTGGAGGATGTTTGAGTGTCCAGGTCTCCGTTGGGCGATTAGGGAGGTGGATTATTCGAATTTCCGACCCTGCGCAGGATTCTGCCGGCGATCAGGAGGAGGTCACGTTCGGCGTCTGTGCACTCGGCGTGGATGGCTTCGGTGAACCATCTGTTCCTCAGGCGGCGATCATCGTGGAGTGCGGACGCGCCGGCGTCGGTCAGATCGATGAGGTGCGCCCGACCGTCGGATGGATCGGATCGCCGGCTTACCAAACCACCAGCTTCGAGTGTTGCAACCGTCTTGGCGATCGATTGAGGCGTGACACGCTCGAGTTGTGCGAGGGATTTGGCCGCCATGGGTCCGTGCCGGTCGAGATGTCCGAGAGCGTGGACGGCAGTGGCGCCGAGGTGGGTCCCAACTCGTTCGTTATGTAGACGTCGTGCAAACACGCCGAGGTCTTCCGCTAGCGCGTTGATCTCGTCCTGGTTCATTACCACTCCTTGACTGCCTTGCATATTAGGCAGCCTAACTGTTTAGTTGATGGGGAAGTGTCTGATTTTCTTGCACGTATTGTGAGAAAATAGTATCTGTGGTTGTTTAATCTTCGGGGCGCGATGGCGAGGTCTCGGCGTCGTGGGTAGTGCAGCACCGGCTCGAAAAAGAAGAAGCTCGGATGCGCACCCCCTGTGCCGCACCCGAGCGGCCAAAACGATACCACCCGGTGTGTTCTGGCGAGTGCTTGCTTTTTCGGTGTCATTTGATCGAATGACACAACTAGTACTTTTGGTGGGTGTTGCGTTAAGTCTTACGCGGCGAATCCGGAGGGGATATTGTGAGCTTCCGGGGGATTGTGGGTGTCGCAGGCGGCACCTTTCGGATATCGACTCGGCGAGAGGCATAACACCGCATATGGCACGTCAACAAGAGCGTGCGCGGCGTACCCGCGCCGCCCTGGTCGAAGCGGCTGCAATTGAGTTCGCCAAGCGCGGTTACGCGGCGGCGTCGGTGAACACGATCCTTGAAGGCTCCCGTGCAACCAAGGGTGCCATGTACTTTCACTTTCAATCGAAAGAAGAGTTGGCAAGAGCGATCTTGACCGGCGCGATGGAGATGTTCACGGATGTCACCGATCAATGGTCCAAACGGACGGACCTTGATCCGTTCCAGCTTCTTCATGGTCTTGTGCTCGACATTGCGACACTGTTTCGAACCAATGTGATCGTGCAGGCGGAATTCAGGTTGATCATCGAACCGGAGTTCTATGCCGACGTGAAGTCGGGTGCAGGTCAGGTGTGGGGGCGCTCGGCATTCGAGTTGGCTACCCGCGCCAAGTCCGAAGGTTTGTTGCGCGAAGGCGTTGATCCTGAGAAGTTCACGCGTGTCCTTGCGGCAGGCTTGGCGGGGCAGCGGTACATGGCAGATCTGATGGCACAGAGTGGCGACCTCGCGCTCTGGTTCGAGGAAGCGCTCGAAGTGCTGCTCGAAGCGATGGCGAGTCGGGATTGGCTCGAGAACTTTCATCGTGATGGCTGGACAGTAGTTGAGTCCTATGTGCGGGAATAGTGCCATTTTTGCTCGCTGACCTGGCGATTTGAGTTTTTCCGGTGCTGTGTCCTAAGCTATCCAAGCTCCCAAGGAACGACGCAGGGAGCACTGCTCGGAGTGATCCGGCGCGCCCCCTTCGTCTAGCGGCCTAGGACGCCGCCCTTTCAAGGCGGTAGCGCGGGTTCGAATCCCGTAGGGGGTACGTTTTGCGAAAGCGAAACGATGCAGTATGGTTTGACCCGCACGACACGCTTTGAGTTGCAGAAATACCCAGCTAGGACAGTGGTTTGGGAGCAGCGAGAAGATGTAGTACGGTTTCACAGCAAGGAAAAAGCAAGGCCCTGTGGCGCAGTTGGTTAGCGCGCCGCCCTGTCACGGCGGAGGTCGCGGGTTCGAGTCCCGTCAGGGTCGCAAAGCATTGTTCTCAGTCAATAGGCTGGGAACAATGCAGTGCGATAGGCATTCGGTTCGGGTGCCGTCCGGCCAGGTAGCTCAGTTGGTACGAGCGTCCGCCTGAAAAGCGGAAGGTCGCCGGTTCGATCCCGGCCCTGGCCACCACAACTCGATAAATTAAGCTCCAGATTCCTGTTTTCAAAACAGTGAAGCTGGAGCTTTTTCTATTGTTCGCCGCGGTTATTGGAACTGATCGGTCGGATTCCGTCGAATTGGTTCCGGTCAGCGGGAACGTGCTGTGTATCACTCATTGTCGAGCATCACTATTACCCGCAGCACCCATTTCAGGGGTGCGGGTGGTCCGGCCGTCTCACGATGTCCGGTCCTACTTTCTCTGCGCAAGAAGGAAGTGATGGTCGACGTGTCTCACTCGAGGTCCCGACGCATCGGGAAATTCAGCCGTACCGCAGTTGCATTGTTCGGAGCCGGCATTCTGCTTGCCGGGTGCGCAAGCAATGACGACGGCAACGGCACTACCGACGGTGACACCGGATCGGCGTCGATCGTCACCGGGATGATCAACGAACAGGGCGATGCCGGCACGCCGGTCGCAGGCGGAACACTGACGTACGGTGTCCAGGTTCTCGCGTCCTCCCTGGATCCGACGAAGGTTGCAGCGCGCGGCGGTTCCGGCGGCGAAGCTCTGGCAGCGGTGTACGACGTTCTGGTGAGCTACGACACGGCGACCGGAGAGTTCGAACCGAAGTTGGCCAAGTCCCTCGACACCAATGACGACGGCAAGACCTGGACCCTGAAGCTGCGTGACGGCGTGAAGTTCAGCGACGGCACTGCACTCGACGCCAACGCCGTCATCGCGAGCATCGACCGGTACAACGCAGGTAAGGGCAACGGCGCAGAACTGTGGCTGGCCTCGGTCGCTTCGATGGAAGCCTCGGATGCCGCTACCGTGGTCTTCAATCTGAGTGCGCCGTGGATGCGTTTTCCGTCGATGCTGGCACTCGGCCACGGAATGATCGTCGCTCCCAGCTCGCAGCAGGGTGACAAGTTCACCGCGGTCGGTGCCGGACCGTTCACCGAAGGCGTGTTCAGCCCGAGCGTCGAGCGAATCTTCAAGGCCAACCCCGCCTACTACGGTGGTGCTCCGAAGCTCGAGCAGCTTCGGATGGTTGCGCTCAACGGCCCGCAGGCCAATCTCGAATCCCTGAACAGTGGTCAGCTGGACGTTGCTTACATTCGTGGTCTGACGTCGGCAATCAACTCCGCCAAATCCGCCGGCTATCCCGGTTACATCGACGTACTCAACGCCGGTAGCGCCGAGATCATCAACAACCGTGAAGGTCGACCGGGCGCAGATGTCCGGGTCCGCCAGGCTATCGGCTATGCACTCGATCCGGAGCTGATCGACCAGCGCGCCGAAAACGGTGAAGGACTCCCGGGATCGGAACTGTTCGGCACGACGTCACAGTGGCACGTCGACACCCCGGGGATCGCGTACGACCCCGCCAAGGCCAAGGAACTTCTGAGCCAGGCCAAGGCCGACGGATACAACGGCACGCTCAACTACATTGTGCTCAGCGAGCCGAAGGACCATGCGATCGGTTTGGCTGTGCAGTCTCTGCTTCAGGCCGTCGGGTTCGAGGTGAACCTCATTCTTGCGAACAACGCCGGCGACATCGTTCAGAACGTCTACGTCAAGAACGATTTCGACCTCGCTCACGCCGGTATCGGTTTGTACGAGTCGATTCCCGATCTCGGTCTGTACTCGACCACCAACAGCACCTCGAAGTCCAACACCGCGGGTTACGCCAACCCCGCTATGGATCAGTTGATCGCTGATCTGCAGCAGACGAAGGACAATGCGTCGGCGTTGGCCGTGATCAGCAAGATCCAGACCCTGTGGAACGAAACGGTTCCGTCGGCTCCGGTCGGTGGCTTGGCCTCCTTCTGGGCTTGGCAGAAGAACGTGCACGGCGTGGTTCCGACTGCAACGGGCATCATGTTGTTCGATCAGGCATGGATGGGCGCTAAGTAGCGTCACACGCAACCCGAGAGCCCCGTCCGACGTGAGTCGGGCGGGGTTTTGTCATGTCCGGTCCGATCGCATGAACATGCAACCCTTTCGATCATCGTGATTCTTTTGAAATATGTTGCTAGTCAAGGTAATTCGAATAATCGAATTTGACTTGTCTGTCATGGTCGACATAGATTGCAGTCACCATCCAGAGTGGCCGAGAGACCTGGCTCGACGACGCCGCAGCAACCCCCCTTCTTCGAGTTTGGGTGCTACCGCCAGGACCGATGGAGGACGCATGACCGTATTTGCCGTGGGTATCGAACTGGACGGCGAGGGTACCCACCCCGCTGCCTGGCGTCGGAGCTCGTATCGCCCGGACCAACTGCTCACGGGTAAGACTCTGCGTAATCGTGTCGCGGCCGCCGAGAATGCGGGATTCACATTTGCGACGTTCGACGATTCCATCGTGCCGCCGGCCGGTGACGTGGTCGGCCGTATCGACGCCGTCTCGAGGGCGTCGTACGTTGCCGCCACTACCAGCACGATCGGGCTGGTTCCGGTTGTGGGCACCACGTATGCCGAACCGTTCCACACGTCGTCGCAACTGGCGACGCTCGACTATTCCTCGCGTGGACGCGGCGGTTGGCTCCCCGTACCCGTCGAGGACGAGGCGGCGGCCAAGGCTTGGGGGAGGGCGCCGGTGTCGACGGAATCGGCGCGTCGCCAAGAACAACGGGATTCGATCACCGTCGTGACCGATCTCTGGGATTCATGGGAGGACGACGCCGTCGTTCGTGACTACGCCAGCGGTCGGTTCCTCGAGCGGGACCGTCTGCACTACGTGAACTTCGAGGGTGACACTTTCTCGGTGAAAGGCCCGGCGATCGTTCCGCGGCCACCGCAGGGGCAGTTGGTGGTGTTCGGACGGTACGGCGCGATCGATCCGCGTCAGGCGGACGTCGTTCTCGTTTCCGGTGATTCGGTCGATGCAATCGCACGGTCAGCGGCGAATGCGCGCGATGAGGGCGCGTCATTGGTGATCACCGAAGTCGACGTGGCCTTCGATACACCGAATCTGTCTGCGGCGCAGCGACTGGCCGAACTGAATTCGCACGGTGAAGCCGTGGAAAGCAGCCGCCTGATTCTGGCCGGCGACCCAGTGGCTTCGACGGCGCAGTTGAAGGAACTGGCCGGGGATCTCGACGGTGTTCACTTCCATCCGCTCGTGATCGACGAGGACCTTCCGGTGCTGGCGAAGTTCGTCCTTCCGGCCTTGTCCAAGGACAGCCTGACACGACGTCCGGTCCCGGGTTCGACGCTGAGGGGCAACCTCGGCCTGCAACGGCCCGTCAATCGATTTGCTCATTCCTCCTGACTTGACTTCGTGCTAAGGATATTTCGGCTATGACTGCATCACGCTCCGCCGTGCCTCGACCCGACGCTCATGTTCATTTCGGCGTCTTCTTCCAAGGTGTCAATCACACCACCATCTGGTCCGATGTCGCCAGCGGATCCCAAATCGACTTCGAGACGTTCCGGCGGTTGGTTCTCACCGCCGAGCGCGGACTGTTCGACGCCTTCTTCCTCGGCGAGGGCCTGCGCCTTCGTGAGCAGAACGGCAAGATTCTCGATCTCGATGTCGCCGGCCGACCCGACGCCATAGCGCAACTGGCCACCCTGGCCGGTATTACCGACAAGATCGGGCTGGTCGCGACGCAGAACACCACGTACAACGAACCTGCCGACCTCGCACGCCGGCTCTCCGGCCTCGATCTTCTCTCCGACGGCCGGGCCGGGTGGAATGCGGTGACCACCGACAATGCGTGGACGGGTGAGAACTTCCGCCGTGGCGGTTTCCTCGATCACGCTCTGCGCTACGAACGGGCCGGCCAGTTCATCGAAACTGCACGGGCACTGTGGGATTCGTGGGCAGACGCCGCAGTCTCGGATTCCCGCGTGTCCGAGAACTGGTCGGCGCCGGGTGCGGTGAGCGAAGTACGCAGGCAGACTTCCCAATTCGACATCTCCGTGACGCCGACGCTTCCCCGGAGTCGGCAGGGGCACCCGGTTATCTTCCAGGCCGGCGATTCGCCGAGCGGGCGAGATTTCGCGGCGACACATGCCGACGTCATCTTCTCGCGTCATGGAACGCATTTCGATGATGCGCTCGATTTTGCCGACGACATCCGTGCGAGGTTGCGGGCAGCGGGGCGGCCCGAGGATGATGTCAAAATTCTCCCGGGTACCCAGATTGTGCTTGCGGAGAACGAGTCCGAGGTCGAGGAGAAGGTCCGGTGGGTTCTCGAAGGCCAGTACACCGGACAGACGGCACTGTCTCTCGTCGGGTTGGTGTGGGGTAAGGACCTCTCTGATCGGGATCCGGACGGTCCACTGCCCGAGGAAGATCCGGTTGCTCGGCCGGTGTCCGAGACCAGGGGAGCGGCCCGCGACGGCAACGACCCCATCGCGATTGCGCGTGAATGGCGGGCGCTCGCCGAGGCGAAGAACCTGTCGTTGCGTCAGGTTGCCATCGAGACGTCGCAGCGATCCGGTTTTGCCGGAACCCCCGGTCAGGTCGCCGACCAGTTGGTGCATTGGGTGCGTCACGGGGCTTCGGACGGATTCAACATCTCGCCGTACCTGGTACCGACCGGGCTTGACGAGATCGTCGACTGGCTGATTCCGGAGTTGCAGGAGCGCGGTGCTTATCGCACCGAGTACTCCACCTCGACGCTGCGCGGGCACCTCGGTTTGCGTCCGCCGCTCACGCGTCGCGCCGCATCCGAAGCTGCGGGGTAGCGGGTCCTGTCCCACACAGTCACAGCGGCGCCCGAATCCACCAAGCTCGATTCGGCCGTCCGCTGGGAGATTATCGTCTGCGTAGCCGCGGGGTTCACCACCCTCCTCGATTCGGCGGTGCTCGGAATCGGAGTGCCGTCGATCCGGGCGTCACTGGACGCGTCCACTTCCGAGGTGCAGTGGATCCTCGCGAGCTACTCGTTGACCTTCGGGTTGGCACTGGTTCCGGCCGGCAGACTCGGTGACGTCGTCGGGCGTCGGCGATTGTTCTTGTTCGGGCTGAGCATGTTCGCGGTCATGGGAATTCTCGGGGCGTGTGCGTCGGACCCGTCGATGATCATCGCGGCTCGACTCGGGCAGGGGATCGGTGCCGGCACCATCAGTTCGCAGGTGCTCGGAATCATCACAGACCGGGTGTCCGGGAAGTCGCGGGCGAAGGCGTTGGGTGCATACAGCACGGCGGGCGGTCTTGCGGGGGTGTCCGGACCGATCCTGGGTGGTCTGTTGCTGAAGTACTTCGACCCGGACTTCGGGTGGCGATTGCTCCTCGTCGTCAACGTGCCGTTCGCGGTCGTCACATTGATTCTGGCGTTTCGTTTCCTGCGCCGCGATCGCACTACCCGGTCCGGGGCCTCGATCGATCCCGTCGGGCTCTGCCTGCTGGCGGCTGCAACCGGGCTCCTGCTGTTACCTATCGTGACTCGAACAAGTGTCGTGGCCGCGGCGGTGTCCCTGGTCGGTGCTGTCAGTGCGGCTGTCGCCTTCTGGTTCTGGGAACGTCGGTACGCCGCCGGTGGTGGAACGCCGGTTCTGCTCCCATCGTTGATCGCCTCGCGGGGTTTTCGGCTGGGGACGACGGTTGCGCTCTTCTGGTTCGGATCCATCCTCGCGATCAATGCGGTGCTCAGCCTGTATCTGATCGAAGGCTTGGGGTTCGCCCCGTTGAGTGCGGCCTTCATCATGACCGGTAGCTCGCTTGCGATGGCGGTTACTTCGGCCTTCGGCTGGCGACTGGTTGCACGATTCGGTAGAAGTGCTGTGGCTTTCGCGATCGTCGGTGAGATTCTTGTGGTGCTCGGCTATACCGCGTCGGTCAATCTGGTTCCCCGGGAGCATCTCATTCCGGTGTTGGTCGTCCTTGCAGTCCTCTCGGGTGTTGCCAGCGGTTGCGTCGACGCGCCCAACCGGGTTCTGACTCTCGAATACGCACCGGCGGGTGCGAACGGAGTTGCGGCGGGGTTTCTGCAACTGTCGCAGCGTTTGTCTGCCACCATTTCGTTGGCGGCAGTGTCCGGCCTCTATCTCGGTGTCCTCGGGTCGTCGACGAGTTACGGAAGCGCCCTCGGAATTGCATTGGCCGTGTGTGTCGCGATGTTGGCGCTCTCACTGGTAGCCGCCGTCGCCGACACCCGTCGACGACGCGTGTGACGCTCGAGACCGGTGTTACTCCTGAGTTAGAAGTCGTGGGACGATACTGGAGTGGTGACCGATCGGAGCGACGACAAAGGCAGAGATCGCGGGAGTAGAGATTCAGCTAACTCTCGCCGCAACTCCTCGGACAAATCTGGCCGCGAGTCGATGAAGTTTCGTGCCCGCGCCGCCACCTGGACCAATCGGCCGCTGTTCGACTTCCACATGATCGTCGGCCTGGTCGTCCTGATCGTGGCATTCGGTTTGTTGATGGTGCTCTCGTCGTCGAGCGTCGAATCGTATGTTCTCTCCGGTACGTCCTACGCGCGGTTCTGGCCGCAGTGCATGTTTGCCGCCATCGGTCTGGTTCTGTTCGTGGCAGTCGTGCGAATACCGACCGAGGTGATGCGCAAATACTCGCCGTGGCTGCTGATCTTCTGTCTGATACTCCTTGTGCTGGTCCTGATTCCGGGAATCGGCTCGGAACAAATGGGAGCGCGAAGCTGGTTTGTCATCGCAGGAATCTCATTCCAGCCATCGGAACTGGCGAAGCTGGCCCTGGCAATTTGGTCGGCAGCAACGGTGGCGTCGTTCCTCAATGCGCGTCTCGACGTCAATCGCGCTCTGCCGGTTATCGGCGGCACGACGCTTCTCGTCCTCATCCTTGTCGTGTTGGAGAAGGACCTCGGCACCACGATCACGATCGGCATCATCTTCATGTCGGTGCTGTGGTTCGGGCTGTTCCGGTTGCGGACGTTTGTCATGTTGACCGTGGGTTCCGGGGTGGCGTTCCTTGTCCTTGCGCTTACTGCTGGTTACCGCTCGGATCGGATCAAGGCCTATCTCAATCCGGATCTCGATCCACAGGGCCTCAATTTCCAGAGCACTCAGGCAAAATATGCGTTGGCAAACGGCGGCATCTTCGGTCGTGGACTCGGGCAGTCGGACGCGAAGTGGAGCTATCTTCCGCAGGCGCACAACGACTTCATCTTCGCGGTTATCGGCGAGGAACTCGGCTTGATCGGTGCGCTCATCGTGGTGGCACTCTTTGCTGCCGTCCTCGTTGTCGGGCTGAGGATCGCCAAACGATCCACCGATCCCTTCCTCAAGGTCATGACGGCAACCGCGACAACGCTGATCGTGATGCAGGCATTCATCAACATCGCGTACGTGGTCGGACTGATTCCCGTCACCGGTTTGCAGTTGCCACTCATTTCGGCCGGCGGCACATCGATGATCACGACACTGTTGATGTTCGGGCTGATCGCGCATGCGGCGTTCCGTGAGCCGGAAGCTGTCGCGTCACTCGAAAGCTCCAGTCGCGGCTGGGTACCGTTCGTGTTCGGCAAACCTCGTTTCGGCGACGCCAAGAAGCCGAAGAAGACGCCGCAGCGCCGGGTCCGTGAACGTCCGCAGGAGCAGCAACAACGTCGAGGAGAACCTGGTCGACGTGCCCCTGCGCAGGCACGGAAGCGGGAGTCGCAGCCGGAACCACGACGGCGCGCTCAGCCCGATCGACGACGTTCGGTCAGACGTGACGGTGACGACGATCGTCAGTATCGCGGTGGCAGTACCCGTCCGCGCCGTGCTTCCTGATACCCGCCAGACGTCGTGATCACCGGTAGGCGACTACATTGGAACTGAAATCGGCGTCGGAGAAGGTTGTGGGTATGGCAGGTGGCGATAAGCCGGATCAGTCTGTGGTGGAACGAAGCTCGGTGATCGGGCGTCGTACGACGCCGTCGCAGCGGGCGCGTTTTCATCGGATCGTCGACGCTGCAATGGAATCCGCGTCCGAGGGCGGGTACGACGCGGTCCAGATGAGGTCGGTAGCCGAGCGGGCGGGCGTGGCGATCGGGACGGTGTACCGGTACTTCCCGTCCAAGAATCACATGCTGGTCGTGGCGTTGGTGTGGATGTTCGAGGGCTTGCGCGACAGGTTCCACGACTACGAAATTCCGGGGGACACTCCGTCGGATCGAATTCTGTTCGTGTTGAGGAAGAACACCGAAATCCTCGAGACCGATCATCCTCGCTACGAGGCCCTGGTTCGCGCGTACATGTTTGCGGACGCGTCGGCGACCCCGGAACTCAACGCGCTGGGTGACGTCGTGACGGAGATGTTCGCGAAGTCGATCGGTGTCGAGGAGATTTCAGAGCAGCAGATGGATGCTGTGAAGGTCATCAACGACGTCTGGATGTCTTCTCTCGTGTCGTGGGTGGCCGGTCGCATGACGAGCGATCAGGTGATGGCGCACTTGGAACTTGCCGTGCGCTTGGTGTTCCGTAAGTTGGGCGGATAGCGCGTCAGACGGAGTATCCGCCGTCGACGTTGAGTTTCTGACCGCTGATGAAGCCCGCGGCATCGCTCGCGAGGAAATGCACAGCTTCGGCGATGTCGGTTGCAGACCCGAATTTCTTCAGCGGGATTCGGCTCATGGTGATGTCGAGAGCGGCCGGATCGAGATCGGCTGATGCGATGAGTCTTTCGGCCATGCCATCGGTGAGCATGCCGGGGCCGACGGCGTTGAAGCGCACGCCGTAGCGTCCTTCTTCGGCAGCGAAGCCGCGGACCAGTTGTTCCACAGCGCCTTTGGTGCCGGCAGAAAGTCCGTCACGGACGGGGAAGCGATCGGTGGCCGCGGTGGTGACTGCCACGACGGATCCCGACGATGCGCGCAGCGCCGGCAGGGCGGCGTGTACCAGGGTAAAGAACGCTGCGGCTTCCTGATTCAGCTGTTCGGCAAACACGCTGGGGGAAACTCGCGACAGGTGGGTCATCGGAACGTGTGGTCCCGCTGCATGCACAAGAGTGGTCAATGATCCGAGATCGTCGATCGAAGACTGGACGGCGGCGGTGATGGAGGATTCGCCGTCGAGATCCATCGGATAGGAATGCGCGCGGACTCCGAACGATCGAATTTCCGTACTCAATTGTTCCGCCGCATCTGCGTTGCTTCGGTAGGTGAAGGCGACGTCGTGTCCGCGTGCGGCGAGTGTGCGGGCAATGGCAGAGCCGATACCGCCGGTTCCGCCGCTGATCAAAACGGTGCGCACTGCATTCATGGTTTTCTCCCGGGTTCTGCGGTTGTTGTGGCCCTCACAATCAACCTAGCAAGTGCAACCTAGCAAGTGCTTGGTTGGGCTTGGTAGGGCAGGCTCAGATTGCTATCGCAGACGGGGCCGGAACCCTAATCTCAGTGATATGTCCGATAGCGTGCAGGTCGCCGGAGAAGTACCGAGTGACGGGTCCGAACCCCAGATCCCCAGTCTCAACAACCGATTGAACTGGCTTCGCGCCGGCGTTCTGGGTGCGAACGACGGCATCGTGTCCACGGCGGGATTGGTGATCGGTGTTGCCGCTGCGACAACCGAACGTTCCGCAATCTTCACCGCGGGATTTGCGGGTTTGGTCGCCGGAGCGGTGTCCATGGCGCTCGGTGAGTACGTCTCGGTCAGTGCGCAACGCGATAGCGAGCGTGCGTTGCTGAAGAAAGAGAAACGAGAACTGCAGGAAATGCCCGAGCAGGAGTTCGCGGAACTTGTCTCGAACTACGAAGCAAAGGGTTTGAGCACCGAGACCGCCACAAAGGTGGCGGAGGAACTCACCGAACACGATGCCTTCGCGGCGCACGTCGAAGTCGAGTTGAAGATCGATCCGAACGATCTGACGAACCCGTGGCACGCCGCAATCTCCTCGGCAGTGTCCTTCACCATCGGGGCAGCCATCCCGTTGATCGCAATTCTCCTGCCGCCAACGGGAACCCGGGTTCCCATAGCGTTCTTCGCGGTGCTTGTCGCGCTGGCGTTGACCGGCACGATCAGCGCAACGCTCGGCGGCGCCCGCAAGACGCGAGCGATCTTGCGGGTGGTTCTCGGCGGCGCTTTGGCGATGGCCGTGACGTACGGCGTCGGTCAGTTGGTGGGTACCGGGCTCGATTGAGCTGTGCGCCTTTATTAACCGCGGGCGGTTAACAAAGGCGCACAGCAAGTCAGGCGCGAGCGATCATGACCGGGCACGGAGCATGGTGCAGCAGGTTCTGGCTCGTCGATCCCATCACTGCACCGGCCATTGCGCTTCGGCCGTGGCTGCCGACGACCAGCAGTTGGGCGTCGTCGGCGTATTTCAGCATGACCGGTGCAGCCGCGCCGGGTTCGCTGATGCGAGTGACCGGCACGTCGGGATACTGCTCGGACATGCCCGCAAGGTTTTCGGCCAACAATGCGGACTCTTCTTGTTCGACAGCTTCCCAGTCGATGAGGATCCCGGCACCACCTTCACGGAAGGTCGACGCGCCTTGCCAGGTGTGCACCGCGATGAGGGGTGCCTCGAATTCGTCGGCAAACCAGAAAGCATGCTCGACGGCCTTCTTGCTCAACGGACTTCCGTCGATTCCCACGACGACGGGCCGCTGATCAGGCCCCGGGTTCTCGGCGGTCCCCCGCCAGACGGTGACCGGGGAGGTTGCATGGTTGGCAACTTTGAGGGCGGTGGATCCGATCAGACGCGAGCGCAGTGCACCGGCTCCGGTGGAACCCATGACGATCAACCGAGCAGTGGCGGACGATTCGAGGATATGTGTCGTCGGTGGACCCGGAGCGATGTTGGACTCGATGTCGAGGGAAGGGAATTTCTCCGACACAGCGGTGGTCGCCGCGGCAATGATCGCTTCGCCGTCCTCGCGGATCTGATTGAGGAACTGCGACTGCAACATCACGGCGGCAGGACTGTAGATCGGGCCTTCCTGCGGCAGTGCATGTGCCAGGATCAGCCGTGCATTGACCACCTGAGCAACGGCGGCGGCCCATTTCGCGGCACCGATCGACGCTTCGGAACCGTCGACGCCGACAATGATGTCCTGATGTCCGGCAAGTGTGTCCATGCTTACTCCCTCACGCGGTTGGAGATTCGTCAGCTGTTTCGATGATGTTTCATCGCCACAGCGCTGCTGATGATTGTGCTGCTTCCTTCCATGTCTTCTCGAGCAAGGCGGCTTGCTCGTCGGCGATGTCGAGTTCGCGTCGGTACACCATTCCCAGGCTGAAACTGGTGAGTGACGTGTGCTCGTGCTCCGACGCCATTTCCAGAAGGTGGTGACCGGCGACCACGGAATCCTGGTGCTCGCCGAGTACATCCTGGAAGTGGTTGAAATGCTTGAGCGCTCGTTTGGCGCGGTGTTTGTTCGACGGTTTCATCACTTCGATCGCGTACTTCATTCGCTTGGCGCCCTTGCGCGCTCGATGTATTCTCTCGTCGCGGTCCGCGCGTGACGTCGCCTTGGCGACGTTGTCGACTCGTTTGCCGACCTTGTGCGAGAGATGCCGCAAGGTGTTTGCCAATTCCTTGGACGAGATCTTCTTGTCGGCGCGCCGACCGACGGCGTCGAATTCCAGATCGACGACGTACGCGTCGAGGTGATCGAGCAGTGTCAGGTAACGCTCGGAGTTCAGTGTGTCGAGTGCAATTCCCTCGGCGGTTTCTGCTCGCGCAGAGAAGTATTCGTCGATCCGGGCCCGCACTGCCTCTTGTTCGGGCATGTCTATTTCGCTGAGGCGGTCGACGAGTCGCTGCCACTGAACCTCGACGTCGCGAGCATCACCGAACTTGCCGCCCAACCACCGAAGGTCGTCGATGAGTGCATCCGTCCGTGGCGACTGTCCTGCGTATGACTGCAGCGCGCTGCGAATCCGGCGTGCGGCGACGCGAAAGTCGTGAACGGCTTCCTCGCTGCGCCTGCGGGTTCCGAGATCCGCGTCGATGAGTGCGCGGATCTGCTCGATCAGGTAGTTGCGCAGCAGTATACGAGGAGTTGGCGACTTCGTGCTGGTGGCTTCGGGCGCGGAGTACGGCGTGACGGAGGTGCCGAGCGCACGTTTGAGTTTGGACGGACTTTCCGACCGCTCGAGGCCGGCGTCGAACAGCAGGGTTTCGATGGCATCTGCCAGTGGTTGCCCGCCCGCCCCTTGCTCGACCTCGACTTCTTGCCACGTGGACTCTCCGGATCCGTCTGCCTTGCAGGCAATTACGGTGTCGGAAACTACCTCGGCGAGGAGCGTGCCGTCGGCGTCGTTGAGCCTGGTGCGTTCGCGGTCGGTGATGATCAGGGCGACGGGCACCAGGTCGTTACCACGAATGATCGCTCGGACCAGTGTTGACAACGCGTCGGGTACGTCGGTTCCGTCGCCGGGTGGCAGTTGGATTTCGGTTCGGGCATCACCGGTGCCGGGGAGTTTCATGTGCCAGCCGGCGTCGTCGCCGCCTTCACGTTTGCGCAGCGTGATCTTCTCGGCGAGCAACCGGTAATCGGCCGTGTCGAAGTAGGTTGCGGAGAGTTGAATCGAATCGTGGACCGGTGCACCGGCTACCCCGGGTAGGTTGTTCAGCGCCGGAACTTCCTGCTCTGCAGGTGCTTCGTACTTGCGCTCGACTTCCTGGACGGCTCCGGGTACTGCATCGGTCTTGCTCATCTGATCTCCTAGTGCGGTGCGGTGTGTCTTCCGTCCATCCTTCCGGTAACTGCGGCGCAGGGGAAGGGTGAGCGCTCTCAGGTGGGCCAGGCGAGTGTCAGGCGGCTTTCGAATCGGCGGGTTTCGCCGCTGACGGGGTCGTCGAATTCGAGTACTCGCGACAGCAGGCGGAGTGGGTTCGAATAGTCTTCTGCAGCAACGTCGTAAAAATCGGGGTAGAAGTTGTCGCCGTGAATGGGCAGTCCTACCGACGCCATGTGCAGGCGAAGTTGGTGTGTCTTTCCGGTATGCGGGATCAGTCGATAGCGCGCGAACTCGCCGTGCGTCTCGATCAGTTCGATGCGGGATTCGCTATTGGCGTCGCCGTCGATCTCGCGGGCTTTCAGGACTCCGCGTTCCTTGACGATCCGGCTTCGTACGACGGCGGGTGTCACGACGTCGGCGTCGTAGCGGGCGATTGCCTCGTATTCCTTGGAGACGAGGCGATCGGCGAACATCGTCTGGTAGCCGCGCCTGGCCTGCTGGTGCACGGTGAACAAGAGCAGTCCGGCAGTGACGCGGTCGAGTCGATGCGCCGGGCTGAGTTCAGGGAGGTCGAGGTCTCGGCGAAGACGAACCAGAGCGGATTCCGCGATGTAGCGCCCGCGCGGGGTGCTGGCCAGAAAATGGGGCTTGTCGACTACGAGGATGTTGTCGTCACGGTGCAGGATGTCGATCTCGAACGGAACTCGTGTCTCGACGGGCGGGTCGCGGTACAGATAGATGAAGCGGCGAGGAGCAAACGCTGTGTTTTCGTCGATTCCGATGCCCTTCTCGTCGACGACCTCGCGGGCCGCAACTTTCTCCCGCAGTCGCACAGCGTCCTGGGGGAACCGCTCGAGCAGATAGTCGAGCGTGGTTTCCCACGTTCCCGCGTCGGGTTGGCGGATGCGGCTGGGGTTGAGGCCGTCGCGGACGGGGAGCGGAGATCGAGACACATCTTCGACGGTAGCGCTCTGGCCGGGTATTCGAGCCATCCGCGGCAGATAAGGCCTGGACAATCGGGAATCGAGCTTGTGACGTCGAACACCGCACAGTGCTGACCAGCACGTTCGGCTGTTCGTGTTACGCGTACGAGTGCCGCCGTAACCTGAACGAAACTGCGAGCTAACCGAAGGTCTGCGACTATTGGTCGATGACCGAGCCTCACCTTCCCGCAGCTGTTCACGACAGATTGGCACAGTTGCTCGACCCCGTAGATTCGAGACTCGAAAGCCAGTACCCGGGCAACCGCGACGAGATTCAGCCGGTGCACACCGTGTACGTCAGCGCTGCCGACGCCGGTGTCGACACTCCGCGGTCGTGGGGTGCGCAGGCAATCGAACTACTTGATGCCCACGTTGATGTCTTTGCCGATCTCGACGCCGAGAATGCACTCGATGATGTTCGTGTTCTGTTGGGTGACAAACCCGTCCAGGACTTGCGCATCGATTTCGAGGACGGGTACGGGCGACGCGCGGACCAGGAAGAAGATGCTGCCGCGCGGAACGCGGGTCGGACCCTGGCAGCGATCGGTCAGGATCCGCACGGCCCGAGTTGGTGTGGCATCAGGTTCAAAGGGATGCCGGCGAGTGAGCGTCGGCGATCCATTCGCACTCTCGAACTGGTTCTGGACGCAGCTGGGGGAGTGCCGGCGGGGTTCGTCTTCACCGTTCCCAAACTTCGTGCGGTAGAGCAGGTTACAGCGACCGTTCTGTTGTGCGAGGAGCTGGAGAAGGCTCACGGGTTGGCAACGGGATCACTTCGGTTCGAGCTGCAGATCGAAAGCCCGCAGGCCGTAATCGCTGCGGACGGAACCATTGCGGTTGCGCCGGCGATTCATCGCAGCGAAGGTCGGCTGACCGGGTTGCACTACGGTACTTACGATTACAGTGCGGCTTGCGGAATCGCGTCACGCTTTCAATCGCTCGAGCACCCCGTTGCCGATCATGCCAAAGCAGTGATGCTCGCCGCTGCCGCGCAGACCGGGGTGTGGGTGTGTGACGGTTCCACCCAGATTGCCCCGGTGGGAACGCCGGAGATGATCCACGACGCCATCACGCGACACCATCGACTTGTCCTGCGATCGTTGGAGCGCGGCTACTACCAGGGCTGGGACATGCACCCGGGGCACCTGGTGACGCGATGGCTCGCGACGACGAACTTCTACCGCAGCGCTTTGACCGCCGCGGCGCCGCGAATTCAGGCCTACCTCGATCGCCAAGGTGGGAGCGTGATGGACGAGCCGGCAACAGCGCAGGCCTTGGCCGCCGTTGTCCTGCGCGGGTTGGACGCGGGCGCCTTTGCCGAGGCCGGCGTCCTCGCTCTCGCGCCCTCTGCCGACACAGCCTCGCTACGAAGCTTGGTGGGACGCACCACTGTCAACACAGGAGTGAACTGAATCTATGACTACCACTGATTTCACCGCTTATCCCGATCTGGCGTTGCGGACGCTCGGCGGCGCTGTGATCTGGGCGAATGACGAAGCCTTTGCTGAGCGCGAAGCGCTGATCCGACCGGGAAAGGCCGGATACCAGCCCGCGACGTTCGGCCACAAAGGGCAGGTCTACGACGGTTGGGAAACCCGTCGACGTCGAGTCGCCGGCCATGACGAGGCGATTGTTCGACTCGGTGTTCCGGGCGTCGTCCACGGCGTCGTCGTTGATACCGCGTGGTTCAAGGGCAATTACCCGCCCGAGATTTCGGTCGAGGCGATCAGCGTCGACGGGTATCCGGATCCGGCAGAGTTGGCGGACTCGGCCGAGTGGCAGACGATTGTCGAGCGCTCCGCAGTCTCCGGTGACTCGGAGAATCCGTTCGACGTGAGCTCGGATCAGCGCTGGACCCACGTCAAGCTCACCATCTACCCGGATGGCGGGGTGGCACGCTTCCGCGTGCACGGTGAGGCGCGTCCGGATCCGCGCTTCCTCGATGCCGGGCCGCTCGACCTTGCGGCGCTCGAGAACGGTGGGCGAGTCACGGACTGTTCCAACATGTTCTACAGTTCACCGCAGAATATTCTGTTTCCCGGTAGGGCAGCATCGATGGGTGACGGCTGGGAGACAGCGCGCCGCCGCGACGACGGAAACGATTGGGTACAGGTGCAACTCGCGGGAGAGGGCTCGTTGAGTTTTGTCGAGATCGACACGTCGTACTTCCTGGGCAACGCTCCCGGCGCCGGTGCACTGACCGGACGCACGTCCCGCGGCGACTGGATCGAACTGTTGCCGCGCACCACGTTCCGCCCGGATACACGTCATCGCTTCCTGATCGAGAACGACGTCCCGGTTACCGATGTGCGCTTGGACGTCTTCCCGGACGGCGGACTCGCGCGGTTGCGTGTTTTCGGAACTCTGACGCCCGCGGCTCGGGCTGTGCTCGAGGGTCAAGAGCGGTAAAGTTGTTGCCATGAACAACTATCCGCGTGACATGGTGGGGTACGGGAAGAACCCACCCCACCCGCATTGGCCCGGCGATGCGCGGATTGCGGTCCAGTTCGTGCTCAACTACGAAGAGGGCGGTGAGCGTAACGTCCTCGACGGTGACGATGTCTCGGAGACGTTTCTGTCGGAAATGACTCCGGCGGAGGCGTTCCCGAACCGTCACATGAGTATGGAATCGCTGTACGAGTACGGATCTCGCGCCGGATTGTGGCGAGTTCTCGGCATCTTCGAGCGACGAGAGCTCCCTCTCACGATATTTGGGGTGGCGCGGGCCCTGCAACGTAATCCTGAGGCAGTCAGCGCTTTTGGTGAACTGGGGCACGAGATCGCGTGTCACGGATTGCGATGGTTGTCGTATCAGTCGGTGGACATCGAGCGTGAACGCGCGGATATGGCCGAAGCCGTCGAGATCCTGCGGGACTTGACGGGGTCAGCCCCGCTCGGGTGGTACACGGGCCGAGATTCACCGAACACCCGCGAGTTGGTTGTCGAGCACGGCGGATTTGTCTACGACTCCGATTCGTACGCCGACGACCTGCCGTACTGGGTCGACGTGCCCCGCGGAGACGAGTCGGTGAAGCATCTGGTCGTGCCGTACACCCTCGACACCAACGACATGCGATTCGCTTCTCCGGCAGGTTTTCCCAGCGGGGACCAGTTCTTCGCCCATCTGCGTGACGCCTTCGACGTGCTGTACGCCGAGGGCGCTGCCGGGGCGCCGAAAATGCTCTCGGTCGGGCTGCACTGCCGCATAGTCGGTCGCCCCGCCCGCGCTGCGGCCCTCGAACGTTTCCTCGACCATGTGCAGTCACACGAGAAGGTGTGGATCACACGCCGGATCGATATTGCTCAGCACTGGAAGTCTGTGCATCCGGCGTAACAAAGCATCCGGTGTGGCTAGAGTTCGTACGGCGCCAGTATGCCCGTGTAGGACTTCGGTATCGGGCGTGCAAATTCGCTCCGCTGGCTGGTCGACAGGCCGAGGGTAACGAGGGACTGAACCATCGTGGTGGCGGCTGCGACGCCGTCGACGACTGGCACCCCGAGTTCGTCGGACAGGGAGCGGCACAGATCAGCCATTCCCGCGCAGCCCAGCACTATCGCATCCGAGCCGTCCCGATCCAGGGCGTCGAAACAGGCTTCCAGGATAACCTTTCGGGAATCCGGATTCTGATCCAGATCGAGTACCGGGATCTCGCTCGAGTGGACTCCGAGACAATGCCGAGCCATGCCGTAACGCTCGACCAAATCGGCTGCGCGACCACGGGTTCTGCCGAGCGTAGTCACGACGGAGAACCCGCGGCCGAGAAAGCTGGCGTAGTGCATCGCCGCTTCGGCGATCGCGACAACCGGGCCGGTAGCCAATTCGCGAGCGGCGTCCAATCCCGGATCTCCGAAGCAGGCGATGACGTACCCGTCGACGCCGGCCATCTCGCCGGCTGCGATTTCGGTGAGAATCCCTGGAACGCTGAGTGCTTCGTCGTAGTGGCTTTCGATGGACGCCGGACCGGTTGCGGGGCTGACCGCGTCGACGAACGTGCCCGGGCCTGCAACGGCCCGGGCACATTCCTCGATCTTGGCGGTCATCGCCCACGTGGTGTTGGGGTTGATCACCTTGATCTTCATGATGGTCAGCCGACCTCGGCGGGTTCGGGGGCAGGTACGTTCTTGACCGCGAGCGACGTGCGGGTGGCCAGTAGGTAGTAGACGGCAAATCCGAGTCCGCAGCCGATGAACCAGCTGTACTGTGCCGCCGTGTACATCCCGGTCAGGTCTTTGCCGAGCACCGGCGCCATGGCGACAACGGCGCCCACTACGGTCGCGATGACGGCGGCCGGGTTGTAGCCCTTGCTGTACCAGTAGATTCCGGTGGGCGACATGCTGAACAGTTCGTCCACGATCACCTTCTGCTTGCGCACGAGGTAGTAGTCGGCGATCAGGATGCCGAACAGGGGGCCGATGAACGCTCCCAGAGTTTCCAATGTGTAGTGGATGACGTCGGGGTTGTTGTACAGGTTCCACGGGGTGATGAGGATGGATCCGATTGCGGCGATCATGCCGCCGGCCCGCCAGCTGATCTTCTGGGGGCTGACGTTGGAGAAGTCGAATGCCGGTGAGATGAAGTTGGCGACGATGTTGATGCCGATGGTCGCGATGGAGAAGGTCAGCGCGCCGAGGACGATCGCAAACGTGCTGTCGATACGGGCCACCGTGGCAACGGGGTCGGTGATCAGTTCACCGTAGACCGGAAGTGTCAGCGAGGCAGTGACGACAACCAGGACGGAGAAGACCAGGAAGTTGACCGGCAGGCCGAGGAAGTTGCCCTTCTTGACTGCCGCGAAAGACTTTCCGTAACGGGAGAAGTCGCCGAAGTTGAGCATCGGGCCGGAGAAGTACGAGACCACGAGGGCGATAGCGCCGAGCATGACCGGCACTGCGTCGAAGCCGTCGTACTTGACGTCACCGAGCGTCAGATCGATTGCGCTCCAACCAGCTTTGTAGATGAGGTAGCCGCACAGCATGAACATCACGACGTACACGGCCGGGCCGCAGAAGTCGATGAACTTGCGGATCGACTCCATGCCTCGCCAGAACACGCACGCCTGAAGGATCCAGAGGAGCATGAAACTGCCCCAGCCCAAAGCGGAGAGACCGGCAAATCCGTAGTCCTCGACCACGGCGTACGGCGCGAGGGAGGGGAAGAGCTTGATGAGCACGACATCGAGTGCGGCCGAGGCGAGGAACGTTTGAATTCCGTACCAGGCCACAGCTATCAGGCCGCGGATGATCGCCGGGATGTTCGCTCCGAGAACGCCGAACACACTGCGGCAGATCACCGGATACGGCACACCCGTTGCCTGGCTGGGTTTGGCAACGAGATTGCAGAAGAAGTACACGATGGTGATGCCGACCAGCAGCGCGACCAGTACTTGCCAGCTGGCCAATCCCAGCGCGAAAAGGCTTCCGGCCGTGACATATCCACCGACACTGTGTACGTCGGACATCCAGAACGCAAAGATGTTGTACGACGTCCAGGTCTGCTTGCGTAGTGGCGCCAGATCCTCGTTGGTCAACCGCGGGTCGTAATCGGGTTTGATCAACCCGCTACCGACCGGGTGGCCTGCGGCCTCGACGAGGTCTCCGTGGCCGGGTCCGGTGGGCGGTGCGGCGGTCGCGTGCGCGGCCGTTGCGTGTGTGGTCGGAAGGATATCGGTCATGACAGCTCCTGTGCATCGGGCAGAAGGCCGGGGAAGGTGCACACGCTCTCAGCATCAGTGGTGAAAACTGTGTTGAGAGAAAGATATCCAGCCTGTGTTGCGCAACTATTGCGCGATCGGTATATCTTTTTCGGCGAGGAGACCGGTATCGGTCGGCAGTGTCGCGATCACAGAGTTGAGTCGGTTGTGATGAATCTCGGATGCAGCCAGCAGTGCCCGTGTGTCTCGTCGCAAGAACGCATCGAGCATCGCGGCGTGATCGGACTGAAGGACGGTTCGGTCGACGCCGGCAACGTGAACCATCGGTTGGACCGGTTCGGTGATGTTCCACGCGGCTTCGAACATGTGCAGCAGTCGGTGCATTTTGGACGGTTGTGTCAGTGCGAGGTGAAAGTTTCGGCTTTCGCAGTGGTAGGAGTGGGAGTCGTCGTATCGCAGAGCGATTTCGAGTCGCGAATTCACCTCGACGGCGTGAGCGTGGTCGTCCTCGGTTGCCTGTTCGACGGCAACGCTGAGCGCGGCCGATTCCAGGGTTTCGCGGACTATGTACATCTCTCGTAGTTCTGCAGGTGTCAATTGCGCGACGGTGTAGCCGAATTGGTGACGGTGGTCGACCAGGGATTCGCCGACCAGAGTCTTGAGTGATTCCCGGACGGGGATTCGGCTGACACCGAAGCGCTCGGCGACTTCGGCCAGCGGAATGGGTGTGCCGGGAGGTGCCGATCCGGAGAGGATGACGCGACGCAGCTCGTCGAGGATTGCTTGCTGCGGGCTCCCGGGAGTATCGATCACCAGTTGCGTCAGCAGCACTGATCTACGGCGCGGTGGCATGGGAACTCCCTTCTGGCTCGTTTATGCGTGGAACCCGTATGCGTAGAAGCAGGGTAGAAGCCCAGTGTTGCAGGTACGTGACGGCCACGTAGCAGGCGCGATTCGAAAGAGCGGACTCTCCATTCGTGACCGGCCCATTTGTGAACGGTGCAGACGCGAATGAACGGGGTAACGTTGAGTCAGTTCGAGAAGGAAGTGAGACGGTCGATGGTACCCGCGGCGCGGGGAGCGACCGATCGGCGCGTGGTCGGGAACCTGCCTCAGGAGCTGACCAGTTTTGTCGGTCGCCGACGTGAGTTGTCCGACGCCAGAAAGTTATTCGAAACGTCCCGACTGTTGACCTTGACCGGCGTCGGTGGCGTGGGGAAGACACGACTTGCCATTCGTCTGGCTACTTCGGTGCAGCGAACCTTCCGCGACGGTGTGTGGCTGGTCGAACTGGGCGAGCAGACCGACCCGGAACTCCTCGAGGATTTTGTCGCTGTCACGCTCGGCGTGCGGCCGGCCACGTCGTCGGACCCGCTGCACGCGTTGATCGACTACTGCGCTGATCGAAAACTCTTGTTCGTGCTCGACAATTGCGAACATCTGATCGACGTGGTTGCCAGGTTCGCCGGGACGATTCTGCGATGGTGCGCCGGAGTCAAGATCCTGACAACGAGCCGCGAATCGCTGGGAGTGGGCGGTGAGGTCACGATGCGAGTTCCACCCCTTACTACGCCGGAACTGCGCGATTCGAGCGCCTTCGAAGGGCTGGTTCAGTACGAATCCGTCTCACTGTTTGCAGAGCGTGCTGCGTCGGTCGTTCCGGGGTTCGTGCTGACTGAAGAGAACCAGGGTGCGGTTGTCCGAATCTGCCAGGACTTGGACGGTCTGCCGTTGCCTATCGAACTGGCGGCCGCCCGCCTACGGGGTATGTCTGCGGAGCAGATCATGAATCGGCTCTCAGATCGGTACCGTCTCCTCACCTCCGGTGGCCGAGGTGTACCCAGCCGTCAGCAGACGCTGCGGTTGTCGATCGATTGGAGCTATGACCTGTGCTCTCCGCAGGAACAACAGTTGTGGGGGCGGCTGACAGTATTTTCGGGCGGATTCGAACTCGACGCTGCGGAGGGTGTATGCGGGCAGGACATGAATTCCACCGACTTGCTTGATCTTCTCACCGGGTTGGTCGAGAAGTCCATCCTCATTCGCGACGATGCAGACGGCCAGGCTCGCTACCGCCTCCTCGACCTCCTGCGGGAGTACGGACGCGAGAAGATGGAGATCACGGGCGATTACGACGAACTGCGACGACAGCATCGCGATTGGTTCGAAAGGCTGGTCGTTCGCGCAGAATCCGAGTGGATCAGCGACCGGCAGGCAGCGTGGATCGCCCGTTTGAGCCGTGAACAACACAATGTCAAGGATGCGCTCGAATTCTCGATGTCGTCGGTCCGTGAGGCGCAGTCGGCGATTCGCATGGTTTCCGCCTTGTACAGATTCTGGTTGGCATGCGGCTTGATGGTGCAAGCGCGGCATTGGACTGAGCGAGCACTGAACGCTTCGGGCGGCGTGTTCGATGTACAAGGTTTGGATGTTTTGTGTGTCCACGCTGTAACGCATGCGATGCAGGGGGATCTCGAAGGCGCTTGCGTGCTGGTGGAGAAGAGCAGGCGACTCGCCGAAATTATCGGCGACGCGCATTCGCGGGCACTCGCCGAATGGGTGGACGGGTACGTCGACACGTTCAATGGTGATTTCGATACTGCGTCGACGAAGTTGGAGTCGGCGTTGAGGTTGTTCCGTTCCGAAGGAAACCTCCTGCTCCTGGTAATCGGCTTGGACACTTTGGGAATCGCGTACCTTCTCTCCGGTGAATTGGAACCCTCGGTGCGGTGCAACGAAGAGGTGCTGGCGATCACTGAATCCCGGAACGAAGTGATGTACCAGGCTTATGCGCTGGGCAGCCTTGGTTTGGTGGGCTGGCTTCGGCACGATCTGGAGAGTTCGGCGCAGTATTTCCTGCGGAGTCTTCGAATAATGGACGCCCCGATGAATTCGGCATGGTGCATCGAACCGCTGGCGTGGATTGCAGCGGCACAACATGATTGGAAGCATGCGGCAGTCATGCTCGGTGCCGCTGCAATGTACTGGCAGAAAATGGGTGATCGACTCGCTGGGCTCCCGAGTTTCTTTCATTTCCACGACGCGTCCGTCGAATTGTCCTTGAAAGCATTGGGCAGCAACGCTTTCGATAGGGCATATTATCAAGGATTTGCGATGAGCGAACGGGAAGCTGTCGGGTACGTGCTCGGCCAACAGCGACTCGCCCCGGCCGAATCGTCGACGGGGAGTGCGCACCTCACTCGCCGGGAGCAGCAAGTTGCCGAGTTGGTTGCTCAGGGACTCACGAATCGGTCTATCGCAGAACAACTCTTCATCTCACTGCGCACGGTGCAGGGGCACGTGGAGCACATGCTGACAAAACTGGGATTCACCTCCAGAACGCAGATCGCGGCTTGGGTGGTGTCGAGTGCGCAAGAGCTCGACCAGCGAGTTTCCGGCCACGAGCAGCGGTGGGCGCTTCTCCGTGGGCCGATTCCGGGGGTAACGTTGAATCAGTTCGAGTAAGGAAGTGAGACGGGCGATGGTACCCGCGGCGCGGGGAGCGACCGATCAGCGCGTGATCGGAAACCTGCCCCAGGAGCTGACCAGTTTTGTCGGTCGCCGACGTGAGTTATCCGAGGCCAGAAGGTTGTTCGAGGACTCTCGTCTGCTGACCTTGACCGGCGTCGGCGGCGTGGGTAAGACGCGACTCGCCCTTCGTCTCGCGGCTTCGGTGCAGCGAGCGTTCCGCGACGGTGTGTGGCTGGTGGAACTGGGTGAGCAGTTGGATCCGGATCTACTCGCGGACTATGTCGCCGCGACTTTGGGTGTCCGCCCGGTTTCGTCGTCGGATCCGCTGCTCGCAGTCATCACCTACTGCGCCGATCGGAATCTGTTGTTGGTGCTCGACAGCTGCGAACACCTGGTGGACGCCGTCGCCGGGGTTGCTGGGGCGATCCTGCGTCGGTGCGCGGGCGTGAAGATTCTGGCGACGAGCCGTGAATCGCTGGGGATGGGCGGCGAGGTCACGATGCGCGTTCCCTCGCTCTCGACGCCGGAACAACGTGACCCGAGCTCTTTCGAAGGGCTGGCTCAGTACGAATCCGTTGTGTTGTTCGCAGAACGAGCAGCATCAGTGATTCGGGGTTTCGTGCTGACAGAAGAGAACCAAAATGCCGTTGCCCGTATCTGTCAGGATCTGGACGGATTGCCATTGCCTATCGAACTGGCGGCAGCACGCCTGCGGGGTATGTCTGCGGAGCAGATCATGAGCAGGCTCTCGGATCGGTACAGCCTCCTCACTTCTGGGGGACGAGGCGTTCCCAGCCGTCAGCAGACGCTCCGATTGTCGATCGATTGGAGCTACGACCTGTGTGCCCCTGCCGAACAGCAGTTGTGGGGAAAGCTGACCGTGTTCTCGGGCGGGTTCGATCTCGATGCTGCCGAAGGTGTGTGCGGGCAGGATTCGGGCTCGACCGAGGTACTTGATCTCGTCACCGCGTTGGTCGAGAAGTCCATCCTCATTCGTGAGGAAACCGACGGTACCGTTCGCTACCGTCTTCTCGATCTTCTTCGGGAGTACGGGCGTGAAAAGTTGGAGTCGACGGGCGAACAGTTCGATCTGCGTCGACGGCATCGCGACTATTTCGAGGATCTTGCCGTCCGTGCGGATGGCGACTGGATCAGCAGCAGGCAAGTCGAGTGGATCGCCAGGTTGGGCCGTGAACGGCACAACGTGTACGACGCGCTGGAGTTTTCGATTTCGACGCCTGGTCAGGCGCGGTCTGCGACTCGAATGGTGGCCGCGTTGTACAAATTATGGGTGATCGGCGGCCTGGTTGGTTCGGCGCGGCATTGGGCGGATCGAACCCTGAGTGTCTCCGAGGGAGATCCGGACATCTATCGTGTGGATGTCCTCGCCATAGACGCTGTGGTTCATGCGATGCAGGGCGAGTTCGTGCGCGCACAAGCGTTGGTCGATGAAAGTCGGCGCCTTGCCGAGGCCATGGGAGACGTACGCTCACGAGCCCTGACCGAATGGGCAGACGGGTCGGTCGACACATTCAAAGGCGAATTCGACGCTGCGACAGTGAAGTTGGAATCTGCTCTGACGATGTTTCGGCTTGGTGAAAATCTGCGACACAAGGTAATCGCCTTGGATGCTGTCGGTCTCGCCTACCTGTTCGCCGGTTCCCTCGACCGTGCAGTGGAGTGCTATCACGAGACCTTGGCGATCACCGGGCCGCTGCATGAGGTGATGTATCACGCCCACGCGATGTGTACCCTCGGACTCATCTGTTGGCTTCGAGGCGACCTCGACCGCGCAAGTGGCTATGTGGCACAGAGTCTGCGAACTTCGGATATTGCGGTGAACTCGGCGTGGTGTGTAGAACAGTTGGCCTGGATCGCTGCAGCGCAACGTGATTGGAAGCATGCGGCGGTTCTTCTTGGTGCCGCGGACATGTACTGGCAGAAGGTCGGAGGTCAGTTGGCCGGATTTACGAGCTTGTTGCCCCACCATGACAAAGCTGCAGAGCGCACTCGAAATGCTCTGGGTGACACTGCTTTCGACAAGGAGTTTCGTATGGGATCTGCGATGACCGATGGCGAAGCCGTTGCGTACGCGCGCGACGAGCAGCGCAGCGCCCCGGCTGCATCGTCGACCGAGGCAATTCGACTTACGCGTCGTGAATTGCAAGTCGCAGAACTGGTGGCTCAGGGCCTGACCAATCGCGCTATTGCAGAGCACCTTTTCATCTCGCTGCGCACAGCCCAGGGGCACGTGGAGCACGTGCTGACAAAACTGGGATTCACCTCCAGAGCGCAGATCGCGGCGTGGGTTGTTTCTCAGGCGCACGACGAGGAGTCGCAAGACTCTGCGAGATCCGCGGATCGGTCGTGACGCTGGGAGACGACGTCACCACCGGAAACCGGCTGAACGGTTTCCGGGCCGGCGTCCGGTTCTCCGCTGTCTTCACCGTGAATAACACCAGTTCATCAACACGCCTTCAGGAAACCAGGTACCGATACAGGTAATTCGATCGTCGCTGTGCGCTCGTACGTACGGCAGGGTCCAGAACATGCCTGCCAACGTCGCCAACTCCGACGCGTCGATCGAATGGCGCACAGCCGTGGTCGACTCGCGAAGTGTGGACTACGGGGTAGGCGGGTCGGGCGAGGTGGTCGTTTTCCTGCACGGGTGGGGATTGTCGCCGCGGGCCTATCCCGCAGCTTTTGAATCGCTACTGCGGAGAGGTGTTCGCGTTGTTGCACCCGCACTTCCCGGACTCGGCGGTACCGCAGAACTCGAGCCGAGCGATCGAACGTTCGACGGCTACGCGAAGTGGGTGGGGCGATTCCTGGACTCGATCGGTGTGAGTACCCCGGTAACCGTCGTGGGACATTCGTTCGGCGGCGGAGTTGCCGCCGCGGTGGCGCATGATCGTCCAACTCTGGTGTCGCGTCTGGTCTTGGTGAATGCGGTAGGTGGCGGTGCGTGGTCACACTCGTCGGGGCGGGAGCATCCGATCCACGAGCGTCCGCTGTTGAATTGGTGTGGTTCGGCGATAGCTGAAGCCATCGCAACGTTTCCGGCCCGCGGACCTCTGCAGTTGTTGTTGGACGAGGTAGTTCCCAATGCAGTCCGCAACGGTGGTTCGTTGTGGCGCACGGCGAACCTGGCAAGGACGGCTGATCTCATCGCCGTATTCGAAACGCTGGCAGAACGTGCGACGCCGGTGTCGATGCTGTGGAGCATCGGCGATCAGGTGATCCCGCGCGCAAGCTTCGACGCGATTCGCACGGCCCTGGTCGATCCCGAAGTCCGCGAAGTCCGTGGCAATCACAACTGGCTGATCGACGACGGCGAACTGTTCGGGCAACTGTTGACGGACGTGCTCTCCGATTCGGATACACAACTTGTCGGGTGACCGATGGCAGATTCGGGTGGTTGTCGCAACGTGCCTGATCATTAACGGGTGATGGTGTTGATGGTGGGTCGTCCTGCGTATTCGCATGAGGTTCGGATG
>NZ_JBHTZI010000017.1:0-87876 GCF_042790355.1 Rhodococcus sp. NPDC056743
GAAATTTGGCCAGGCACTTCGTACAACCTCGTGTCACTCGCTGTGAAGCGGGAGTCGGTGTCCGTGTCGCTCTGACTTGGAATAAGTTACGCGAACCTTCAACGAATTAACAAATCGCCTGGTCACTCCACTTGGATGGAGAAGATTTCCGAGGTCACAGCGATTTCGGTGCCGGCAGAATCCGACTAACCCGCACAACTGCTCGATGTGACCCCGAGCACCCCGCTATTCGGTGCCGACCCGCTCGATGATTCCGCCCAGTCCGCGCAGATTCTCGACAAAGCGGGGATAGCCGCGATCGATATGGAAGATGTCGTGCACTTCGGTCACTCCATCAGCCACCAGGCCGGCAAGAACAAGACCAGCTCCGGCGCGAATGTCCGACGACCACACCGGCGCACTGGACAGAACCGGCACTCCCCTGATTACTGCATGGTGTCCGTCAGTCCGGGCGTCTGCACCTAAACGGATCATTTCCTCGACAAACCGGAAACGGGATTCGAACACGTTCTCGGTGATCATGGACGTTCCCTCCGCCACTGCCGCCAGTCCGATGGCCATGGGCTGCAGGTCTGTCGGGAATCCCGGGTACGGAAGCGTCGCGAAATTGACAGCTTTGGGCCGCTCACGTTGCACGACTCGAAAGCCGTCGACTTCCGGCGTCACTTCGGCGCCTGCAGTTCGTAGCTTGTCCAGGACCAAGCCCAGATGCTTGTGGTTGACCCCACGAACTCGCACGTCTCCCCTGGTCATCGACGCAGCGACGCCCCAGGTAGCTGCAACGATGCGATCACCGATCACTCGGTGTGTGGTCGGTTCCAGCTTGCGAACACCTTGAATGGTGAGCGTCGTGGAACCCCCACCACTGACCTTTGCCCCCATCTGGTTCAGCATGTTGCACAGGTCGACGATCTCCGGTTCACGCGCGGCATTGTCGATGACCGTTTCACCTCGCGCCAGAACTGCAGCCATGAGGATGTTTTCAGTAGCACCGACCGACGGAAATACGAGGCGGATATTCGCACCATGCAGGTCATCGGCCTGCGCCACAACACATCCGTGCTCGATTTCGCTCTGCGCACCGAGAAGCCGAAGGCCCGATTGATGCATGTCGAGTGGACGAGATCCGATCGCATCGCCACCGGGAAGGGCAACCACTGCCCGTCGACAACGCGCCACGAGCGGTCCCAAGACACACACCGATGCGCGGAACTGCTTCACCGCGTCGAAGTCGGCGTGGTACTTCGGTTCCGCCGGAGTCGTGATCCGAACTTCCGAATCCTCGAGTTCGACGTCGCACCCCAAGCCTCGCAGCACGTCCGCCATCAGGGGAACGTCGAGGATGTCAGGGCAGTTGGTCACGACGGTTGTGCCCTCGGCCAACAATGCCGCAGCCATCAGCTTCAGCACACTGTTCTTGGCGCCCCCGACTGAAACTTCACCTTCGAGGCGCTGACCCCCGGTTACAAGAAAGTGCTCACTCACGGTTCACAGCCTAGAGCCACAACCGCCGAAACTCCGCGCCGGTACCGTTGGCGTATGAGTGTTCACCTTACGAAGATCTACACCCGAACCGGCGACGACGGCACCACAGGACTGAGCGACTTTTCGCGCGTGTCCAAGAACGACCCGCGCCTGACCGCATATGCGGATTGCGATGAAACCAATGCCGCGATCGGTGTTGCGTTGGCTCTCGGAAACCCGCCGGAGAATCTGGTTGCGATACTTCGACAGATTCAGAACGACCTCTTCGACGCCGGAGCGGACCTGTCCACCCCGGTCGTGGAGAATCCCAAGTACCCACCGCTTCGCGTTACCCAGGCATACATCGATCGCCTCGAAGGTTGGTGCGATGAGCTCAATGATCAACTGGCACCGCTGAATTCGTTCATTCTGCCCGGCGGAACGCCGTTGGGTGCACTACTGCACGTTGCTCGGACCGTCTCTCGCCGAGCCGAACGAGCGGCATGGTCGGCTATCGACTCTCACCCTGACGACACGAGCGTTCTGCCTGCGAAATACCTCAACAGGCTGTCGGACTTGCTCTTCATCATGGGAAGAGTTGCCAATCCGAACGGTGATGTTCTCTGGAAGCCAGGTGCCGGCGCCTAATACGACGCCTACGGTCAGGCGGTACGTCGCCTACGGGCACGCCCGTCTGGCCGAGATTCCACCCAGGACAGGAAGGCAGTCAACGCTCCACTGTCCAAAGCGATTTCGTAGTTCGACTCCCCGTCGCGCACGCGCAGGACAACGATGTCGTCACTCATGATGTCGAATTCGGTACCCGAGGGAGAGCGACGGCTCTCGACCTCGATGCCTTGACGATCGACACGTGAATCCGGACCGGGCCGGAGAGAAGAAAGTTTGAAGAATACACACGAGCTTTCGCCGTAGCGAATGATTCCGTGCCGCCACCCGCTGTCCCCCGGCGAGGGCAGAACGCGAAGAAGTGCTGCAGTACCACCGCGGCGCAGGATCACCAGGCGGTACAGAAAAGCCGCGACGAGAACCGCGAGCAGCACAACCAGAATGATCAACACAGTCATTCCGAATGTCACTGTTCGTCGGCTCCCGTCGCGGCTTTGCTCTGATTAACTACGCGCGCTCGACTGCCCGAAGCTGACCCTTGGCGACCGCAATCGCCTCGTCGTCTGCCTGGGTGTCAGCGAGAACTGCCTTGGCAGCGTTCACGTCGATGTCCTCGGCCATGTCCGCGGACTCGGCCAGAATCGTGACGGTGGTAGCCGTCACCGACAGGAAACCGCCGTGAACTGCTGCGACGATGCGCTCACCGTCGACAGGCGTGATCGACACGGTACCGCCCTCGATGAGCTGGCCGAGGACCGGCTCATGCCCAGGCATGATGCCGATCTCGCCCTCGGTCGTCTGAGCGCTGACCAGCGTCGCCGTACCCGACCACAAGCGCTCCTCGACGGCAACGAGTTCTACGGTCATCTCAGCCATCGTGGACTACTTCCCGGCCATCTTCTTGGCTGCAGCCTCGACGTCGTCGAGTCCGCCACAGCTGTTGAATGCCTGCTCGGGCAGGTGATCGAACTCGCCCTTGCAGACGCGGTCGAAGGCTTCGATGGTGTCGCGGAGCGGCACGACGGAGCCGGGCTCACCGGTGAACTTCTCGGCAACGATGAAGTTCTGGCCGAGGAACTTCTGGATACGACGGGCGCGGCCCACGAGGACCTTGTCCTCTTCCTGAAGCTCGTCCATACCGAGGATGGCGATGATGTCCTGCAGTTCCTTGTACTTCTGCAGGATGCGCTTGACCTCGTTGGCAACACGGAAGTGCTCGGCACCGACGATGCCGGGCTCCAGGATGCGGGAGGTCGAGCTCAGCGGATCCACAGCGGGGTAAATACCCATCTGCGAAATCGGGCGCGAGAGCTCGGTGGTGGCATCGAGGTGCGCGAACGTCGTAGCCGGCGCGGGGTCGGTGTAGTCGTCGGCGGGCACGTAAATAGCCTGCAGCGACGTGATCGAGCGACCACGGGTCGAGGTGATGCGCTCCTGGAGCTCACCCATCTCGTCCGCCAGCGTGGGCTGGTAGCCCACTGCCGAAGGCATACGGCCGAGGAGAGTGGAAACCTCGGAACCTGCCTGCGTGAAGCGGAAGATGTTGTCGATGAACAGCAGAACGTCCTGGCCCTGAACGTCGCGGAAGTACTCCGCCATCGTCAGTGCGGACAGGGCGACGCGCATACGCGTTCCGGGCGGCTCATCCATCTGGCCGAAGACAAGGGCGGTGTCCTGAAGGACGCCCATCTCTTCCATTTCCAGGTGAAGGTCGGTGCCCTCACGGGTACGCTCACCGACGCCTGCGAACACCGAGGTGCCCGAGAACTCGCGAGCGATACGCGTGATCATTTCCTGGATCAGAACGGTCTTGCCGACGCCGGCACCACCGAACAGACCGATCTTTCCACCCTTGACGTACGGGGTGAGAAGGTCGATGACCTTGATACCGGTCTCGAGGATCTCGGTCTTACCTTCGAGCTGATCGAAGGCTGGTGGCTTGCGGTGGATGCCCCACTGCTCGCCGTCGCGGCCGAGGCCCGGGGTGTCGAGGCAATCGCCCAGTGCGTTGAACACGTGGCCCTTGACGACGTCACCGACGGGAACCGAGATCGGCTTGCCCGAGTCGGTCACTGCAGTGCCGCGGACCAGGCCGTCGGTGGGCTGCATGGAGACGGTGCGGACCAGGTTGTCACCGAGGTGCTGAGCAACCTCGAGCGTCAGCGTCTTGGCGACCGAGGGAAGTGTGATCTCGGCGTTCAGGGCGTTGAACAGTTCAGGAACAGCGCCACGCGGGAATTCAACGTCCACGACGGGACCGATGACCCGCACGACGCGGCCGGCTACGGCCGAAGCCGAACCTGCCCCGTTGTTTTCGGTTACTGCTGCGGTCATGTGCTAGTCACTTCCTGCGCTCGAGGCGAGCGCGTTGGCGCCGCCGACGATCTCGCTGATTTCCTGGGTGATCTGGGCCTGGCGAGCCTGGTTGGCCTGACGGCTCAACGTGTTCACCAGTTCGTTTGCGTTGTCCGTCGCGGCCTTCATAGCGGTACGACGGGCTGCCGACTCCGATGCCGCAGCATCGAGAAGCGACGAGAAGATTCGCGTGCTGACGTACTTCGGCAGAAGTGCGCCGAGCAACTTCTCCGGCTCCGGCTCGAAGCTGAAGTCAGCGACGGGACCGGTGGAGTGGTCGTCGTCGTGACCGTTGGTCAGCATGTCTTCACCGAGTTCGATGTGCTCTTCGGACACGGACACCTCGAGCGGAGCCATACGGCGAACCTCGGGGGTCTGCGTCAGCATCGACACGAAGCGGGTGTAGACGATATGGAGTTCGTCGACGCCCTCGATCGTGCCTTCGCCGTTCGGAGCGTCGACCTGGTTGCCCGAACCTGCCATGAAGAGTTCGACCAGGTGGCGACTGGCCTTCGCGGCATCCGAGTAACCCGGATCCTGCGAGAAGCCCGTCCACGCAGCACCGATGTTGCGGCCACGGAATGTGTAGTACCCGAGTCCCTTGGAACCGAGCACGTAGACAACCGGCTCCTTACCCTCGCTGCGGAGCAGAGTCATGAGCTCTTCTGCCTGCTTGAGGACGTTGGAGTTGTAGCCACCGCACATGCCGCGGTCACTGGTGACAACGAGCACCGCAGCCCGCTTGGGCTCCGGACGCTCGTTGAGCAGCGGGTGATCGAGCGAAGCAGACGCACTCGCCAATTCGGTGAGTACCTTCGTGATCTCCTCGGCATACGGCTTGGATGCGGCGACGCGAATCTGAGCCTTCGTGATACGCGAAGTCGCGATCAGTTCCTGTGCTTTGGTGATCTTCTTGGTCGAGTTGACCGACTTGATACGGGACCGCAATTCGAGAATGCTTGCCATCGATCAATCACTCTCCCTTCGGAATTCGCAGTGTCATGGGCGCGTACGTCACTTGCTGACGGTCTTGCGCTTGACGTTGATCTGCTCGTTCTCGACCTCGTCTGCGCCCAGAGCGGCGGCCTCGGCCTCGTTCACGACCCGGCTTCCGTCGGATGCGATGAAGCCTTCCTTGAACTTGTCGGTTGCAGCGATCAGCGCAGCAGCGTTGTCGGCATCGAGTGCCTTACCGCCGTTGATGCTGGCGTAAACGCCGGCAGCCGAGTGCTTGAGGTCTTCGAGCAGTTCCTTCTCGAAGCGACGGACGTCGCCGATCGGGACGCTGTCGAAGGTGCCTTCGCCGGCGAGGTAGATCGAGATGATCTGGTCTTCGACGGGGATCGGGCTGTACTGATCCTGCTTGAGCAGCTCGACCAGACGGGCACCGCGCTCGAGCTGAGCCTTGGAGGCAGCGTCGAGGTCGGATGCGAAGGCGGAGAACGCTTCGAGCTCACGGAACTGAGCCAGTTCCAGACGCAACGAACCGGAAACCTTCTTCATGCCCTTGGTCTGTGCAGCGCCACCGACGCGGGAGACCGAGATACCGACGTTGATCGCGGGGCGAACGCCCTTGTTGAACAGGTCGGACTCGAGGAAGACCTGGCCGTCGGTGATGGAAATGACGTTGGTCGGGATGTACGCCGAGACGTCGTTTGCCTTGGTCTCGATGATCGGCAGAGCCGTCAACGAGCCACCGCCGAGTGCGTCGGACAGCTTCGCCGAACGCTCCAGCAGACGGGAGTGCAAGTAGAAGACGTCACCGGGGTACGCCTCGCGTCCCGGCGGGCGACGCAGCAGCAGCGAGATGGCGCGGTACGCCTCTGCCTGCTTGGTCAGGTCGTCGAACACGACCAGAACGTGCTTGCCCTGGTACATCCAGTGCTGGCCGATGGCCGAGCCGGTGTACGGTGCGAGCCACTTGAAGCCTGCGGAATCAGAAGCCGGAGCAGCGACGATGGTGGTGTATTCCATCGCACCCTTCTCCTCGAGGGCAGCCTTGACGCCCGCGATGGTGGAGCCCTTCTGACCGATGGCAACGTAGATGCAGCGAACCTGCTTGTTGACATCGCCGGAATCCCAGTTGGCCTTCTGGTTCAGGATCGCGTCGATGCAGACCGCGGTCTTGCCGGTCTTGCGGTCGCCGATGATGAGCTGGCGCTGGCCGCGGCCGATCGGGGTCATGGCGTCGATAGCCTTGATACCCGTCTGGAGCGGCTCTTCGACCGGCTGGCGCTCGAGCACCGAAGCGGCCTGCAGTTCGAGTGCACGGTTTTCGGTGCTCTCGATCTCGCCGAGGCCGTCGATAGGAGCACCCAACGGGTCGATGACGCGGCCGAGGAAAGCGTCGCCGACGGGAACCGACAGAACGTCGCCCGTGCGCTTTACTTCCTGGCCTTCTTGAATGTTCTGGTAGTCACCCAGGATGACTGCACCGATTTCGGTGGCATCCAGGTTGAGCGCGACGCCGACGATTCCACCGGGGAACTCCAACAGTTCGTTGGACATAGCCGAAGGCAGGCCAGAGACGTGCGCAATGCCGTCACTGGTGTCGGTCACTGTGCCGACCTCCTCACGGGAGGCCTCCGGGGAGTAGCTCGCGGTGTAGTTGTCGATCGCGCTACGGATCTCGTCGGAGGAGATCGTCAGCTCCGCCATGTTTTTCCTGCTCTCGGTATCTGGTCTTCGAAAAGATCTGGAGTGTGTGTTCGGCTGAAGGACTATTTGAGGTTCTTCCGCAGTGCTGCGAGTCGTCCCGCTGCACTACCGTCGATGACCTCGTCGCCCACCCGGACGACCAAGCCGCTGAGAAGTGCGGGATCGATCTCGACGTGCACGGTGACCGGCTTCCCGTAGGTGCGGGTAAGTGTGCTCGTCAGACGATCCGTCTGCTCCGCACTCAACGCCGAAGCGCTGCGCACGTGGGCAACAGCGACATCACGCTGCGCGGCGGCAAGATTCGACAGCTGGTCGAAAGTGTCTGCGGGTGCAGACTTCAACCGGCCGACGGCCTGTCCGGCAAGTGCCTCGGTGACCGCGGTGACCTTGCCGTAGAGCAGGCGCGAAAGGAACTCACGCTTGCGGGCTGCGGGAACCGACAGATCCGAGAGCGTCTGCTCCAGGCTGGGATCCCCTGCCACGATGCGACCGAGACGGAACAGCTCGTCCTCGACGGTGTCCAACTGACCCTGATCTGCGGCGGCGCGGAGCAGAGCTTCGCGGCCGAGCAGTTCGAGCGAGTTGACCAGGTCGCGGCCCGCTGACCAATCCTGGCCTGCAGCTGCTTTCACGGTTGCCAGCGCTTCCGCGCCGACCTTCCCGGAGAACAACTGCTCGGCCAAAGCCTGGCGACCAGCGACCGGTGCCGAAGCGTCAGCCAGCGCGCTGCGAAGAGCGCGCTGGCCGTCGAGTACCTCGACCACCGAGAAGAGCTCGGACCCAGCCTGCGCAGCGGCCGCGGTAGCGGCACCTGCAGAGACTGCGCCCAGGGCGCTGCTCAGCGCAGAACGCGTCTGCGCCAAGGATTCACGGCTCGCTGCGTACATGTTGCTCACTTCCTGGCTGAATCAGCGCTGACGGCGTCGAGCTCGTTGAGGAATCGATCAACCGTTCCGGCACGCTTCACGTCGTCGGCGAGGGACTCTCCGATGACCTTCTCGGCCAGGTCTACAGCGGTCTTGCCGAGATCCGAGCGGAGCTCAGCGACGATCTGCTGACGCTGGGCGACGAGCTGGCTGTGGCCTGCGGCCACGATGCGATCGCTCTCCTCCTGCGCCTGAACCTTCATGTCGGCAATGATCTGCTGACCCTGGGTGCGCGCTTCCTCACGGATCTGCGCGGCCTCGGTACGGGCATCGGCGAGCTGCGCGCGATATTCTTCGAGCGCTGCCTTTGCCTCGGCCTGTGCCTCTTCGGCCTTCTGGATCCCGCCCTCGATCTGCTCGGTGCGATCGGCAAGAACCTTCTGGAACATCGGAAGTACGAACTTCCAGAAGACAAAACCGACAATCACGAGGCAGACGATGGACCATACGATGTCGTACGTCGCGGGCAGGAGAGGGTTAGGTGTTTCACCCTCAGCGGCCGCGAGCAGTGTAATGGTGGCTGCCATGTCGGTCTCTTAGAAAATGAAGCCGGCAACGAGGCCGATCAGCGCGAGGGCCTCGGTGAATGCAATACCGAGGAACATGGTGGTACGAACCTGTCCGGCCATCTCGGGCTGGCGAACCATGCCCTCGATTGCCTTACCGACAACGATGCCGATGCCGATGCCGGGGCCGATTGCCGCGAGGCCGTAGCCGATGGCGCCATAACCCTTGTTGGTGATGGTCTGCTCGGCAACTTCCTGTGCCAGGTAAGCGACGCTCATGGTGTTCCATTCCCTTTCAGTTGACCTCCGCCGGTGTCGACGGAAGGCTCAGTTCTTGGTGTAGCTGAAATGTGGTGTGGTCAGTGCTCGTCTGCGTGCAGCGCGATGTCGATGTAGACCGCGGCCAGCAGCGCAAAGACGTAAGCCTGCAGGAAGATGACCAGCAGCTCGAAGAACGTGAATGCAAGGCCGGCAATGATCGACGGAATGCCGAATACCGCCTGGAATCCGCCGGACACGAAGAAGAAGTAGTTCGTCGCGCTGAAGAACAGCACCAGCAGGATGTGGCCGGCCAACATGTTGGCCATAAGACGAACCATCAGCGTGAACGGGCGCAGTACGAACGTCGAGATGAACTCGATCGGAATCAACAAGACGTGCAGTGCAGGAGGAACGCCGGGAACGACGATGGTGCTCTTCACGTACTTGAAGAAGCCGTACTTCTTGATGCCGACGTAGTTGAACACGATGTAGGCAAGCGCGGCTAGAACCAACGGCATGCCGATACGTGCGTTCGGCGAGATGTTCAAGAAGGGGATGATTGCGGAGACGTTGCTGGCGATCACGAGGAAGAAGATCGTCGTGATGACCGGCAGGAAGCGCTTGCCCTGTTCCTTACCGAGAACGTCTTCAGCGATCTGAATGCGAACGAAGTCCAGGGCGATCTCGGCCACGTTCTGCACGCCACGCGGAATCAACCGCGGACTACGCATTGCAATTGCGAAGAACGCTGCAACCAACACCGACATCAGGATGCGGATGAGCATCAGTCGGTCGAGCTCGAAGGGGCCCGCGTGAATCAACACGGAGGGCGGGAAAAAATCGTCTAGTGACGGCGCATGGAATTCATCCGCGGCCAGGGTGGTGACGCTCAGCGTTCTCTCCCGTAGTCGGTCCGCAGCCATCATTGACTGCGGTTCGATCGGACATTGACGATCTACAAGTCGACAAGTTCGACTCGCGCATTCGTCAGCTGCTGGAGAACCCTTGCGGGGCCTGGCTTCTGTCGGTGTCGGCGACTCTCGTCGACTCAGTGGCCCAGAATATCGACCACCTGCGAGCACATGGCATTGTCGGCTGAGGGTTACCTAGCCTGCCTTTGCTCTCGCTTGACGCTGACCCTACCAAGCCGTCTACGACATTGTGTAGATGGGGTACCTGAAAGGGCAGTTTGTTACGTTTTGTAGTACTACTCGTCGTCGTTGACGGGATCGCTCGGGGTGGGCTCGACGTACGGCGTCTTGGTTCCGAGAACGCCGTACGTTTCCGCCCCGAGGACGATAACCAACGCGAAGACCATGACCAGTACCAACGAGGTCTTGTCGTAGAAGTCGAGCGGTTTCAGGATCGCGAGCACCACGATCGCCAGGATCATCTTGAGCAACCAGGTCCCGAGAAGAACGGCGCCGGCGGTCAGAGCAGGCAACTTCGACGTGAGAAGCACGCCCAGCGCGGTGAACAGAATGAACCCGCCGCCCACAGCCGCCCCGAGAAGCGCGCCGTACAGGCCTTCCTTACCGCCGATCAGCCACCCGAGCAGGGAACCGACGATGGTCAGCACAACCAGTCCGATCACGCCCCACTTCACTGCAGAGCGCATTGCTGCGGTCGAATCGGGAATGGGCTGCGATGCCGGCACTGATTGCGGGGTGTTCGTCACGATGCCAAGGGTAATGGATCGGAAAAGCTGGCTACTGTCGCTCCTGCTGGCGATCACGCAGCGACGGGATCGCGGTGAACAGAAATGCTGCAAGCATTCCGGCGGCAACGAGGACAACAACCAACTGTCGATCCAAGAGCGAAGATCCCACGGCGCCGAAGGCCAGAACGCCCACCCAGGAGTAGATGACCAGCACAACCCGGCGATGAGTGTGTCCGATCTGCAGCAACCGGTGATGCAGATGCATCTTGTCCGGACTGAACGGACTGACGCCGGCCCGCGTGCGACGGATGACAGCGAGCAGCATGTCCAGCATGGGGATGAACATCACAGCACCGACCAGCAACAACGGTGCGAGTAGAGCGACAAGGTCGCGCGTACCGTACGCCGTCAGCGGAATCCGTCCAGACGCGGAAGTCGAAATCGCGGCGAGCATGAGTCCGATCAACATGGATCCGGAATCACCCATGAAGATCCGTGCCGGATTGAAATTATGCGGCAGGAAGCCGAGGCACGCTCCGGCGAGAGCAGCAGCGATCATCGCCGGTGGGTACACGCTCACATCGCCACCTTGATCGTGCAGGAGTCCGATCGAGAAGAGCAGAATCGCGACCGCTGCGATGAGGCCGAGGCCAGCCGCCAGACCGTCGAGACCGTCGACGAAATTCATGGCGTTGATGGTCGCGACAGCAACAGCAACGGTGAACAGACCCGATTGAATCTGATCGAGAATGATCGTCGATCCGCCATCCCCGAATGGGTTGTAGATGATGAACCAACTAACGCCCATCACCACCATGATTCCGGCGGCAGTCACCTGGCCGACAAATTTCGTGAGAGCGTCGAGCCCCCACTTGTCATCGATGATGCCGACCAGAACGATCACGCCGCCGGACACCAGCGCCGCTTGAACGTCAGGACTGTCGAACTCGAATCCTCGTGTCAGAGCAGGCAATTGCTGCGCAAAGAGCAGCCCGGCAGCCAGGCCCACATACATGCCGACGCCACCGAGACGGGGCGTCGGCTTGACGTGAACGTCACGGTCGCGCGGGATCGCGACCGCGCCGAACCGAATTGCCAGGATCCGCACGGCGCCGGTGGCCAGATAGGTGACCACAGCAGCGGTGCACAGAACCAGGAGGAGTTCTCGGATCGGTACGCCCACTCCCCCGCTGGACTGCGCGAGGATCT
This sequence comes from Rhodococcus sp. NPDC056743, assembly GCF_042790355.1. Lineage (NCBI taxonomy): Bacteria > Bacillati > Actinomycetota > Actinomycetes > Mycobacteriales > Nocardiaceae > Rhodococcus > Rhodococcus sp. NPDC056743. The sequence goes on from NZ_JBHTZI010000017.1 coordinate 11,667, forward strand.
CGGTGGCCCGGTGCGTCGTGATCACTGGGGATAATCACCCGTGTTCTGGCGGGCACCGACCATCGTTACGAAACTCCCTCTACAAGGCTTTCCGGGGTGGTGCCCAACACGTCTGCGATATCTTCCGCGGACACAGCGCCGACCCGCAGGATACGGGGCGAGTCGCCGGTCAGATCCACGATCGTCGACGCCACCGCATGCGCTGCCGGGCCGCCGTCGAGGTAGACACTGGCCGAGCCGCCGAGCTGATCGCGGGCTTCGTCGACCGTGGTGGCCGGTGGCCGTCCGGAGATGTTGGCGCTGGACACGGCCAGTGGCCCGACGTCGCGCAACAATTCCAGGGCGACAGGGTGCAGCGGCATGCGAAGCATGACCGTTCCGCGTGTATCGCCAAGATCCCAGGCCAACGAGGGCGCTTGTTCGACAACCAAACTCAGCCCGCCCGGCCAGAATGCGCGAACGAGATCGCGTGCCTGCGGGCGCACGCTGTAGACGAGTCCGTCGATGGTGTTCCAGGATCCGACGAGAACGGGAACCGGCATGTCCCGGCCGCGTCCCTTCGCGCGAAGGAGGCTCGTGACCGCCTCGCTGTCAAAGGCATCGGCAGCCAATCCGTACAGAGTGTCCGTCGGAAGGACAACCAGGCGTCCGGCTTTGAGTGCATTCTTAGCGGCAGCTAGACCTGCCGTGCGGGTATCAATTTCACTACAATCGTAAACGGTGCTCACTGGACCATCCTGTCACTCGGCATTCCGTGGTCTCGCTCACGCTGGGCTTCCACGCTCGTGGCGACGCGTCTCGCGACAACAAAACGGGGGCGACCGGCCAGGTCCGGATGCTGCTCGACTTCACCGAATACCCGTCGACCCGAGAACAGTGCCGCGACGCCGTCACCATTGGTGTCGTCGTGTTCGATCCCCGCGGCACCGCCGATCCGCAGCCAGCGTGCGATGTTGCTGATCATGGGTTTGATCACGGACAAACCGTCCGGCCCACCGAAGAGAGCCGTGTGCGGGTCGTAATCCATGACCTCGGGCTGCAACTGCGCCCCTTCGGGAATGTACGGCGGGTTGGAGACGACAAGATCGACTTTGCCTTCGAGTGCCTGCAGCAGATTTCGATCGGTGACGTCACCTTGATGAAGATGAATCGGGGTATCCCCGGCGGCTTCGCGGTCCGCGGCGTTACGACGCGCCCACGCGAGCGCTGCCGGTTCCTTCTCCACGGCGTGCACCACCGCATCTGGCCTCGCCTCGGCGATGGACAGCGCGAGCACTCCGGAGCCGGTGCACAGATCCAGCACCACCGGCGGCCTGCTGCCGCATCCTTCGAGGAACGAGAGCGCCCAGCCCATCAGCAACTCGGTTTCCGGACGGGGAATGAAGACACCCGGGCCAACGGCGACGTCGATATTGCCCATCGACGCGCTGCCGATGATGTGCTGCAACGGGATTCGCTTCACGCGCTGCGCGACCATACCGTTGAACGCCTCGATGACTTCGGCATCGACCAACGGAACCAGGCCCAAACGCGTGCGCTCGATACCGAGTAGGTGCGACGCCAGTAGTTCGGCATCGGTACGTGGGCTGGGCACGCCGGCCGCATCGAGCTCTTTGGCGGCCTCGATCAGCGCCAAACGGAGTGGGAGTCTGCTCACGCGTACAGCCTGCCACGCGTGACCGTTTCGCGAGTTGTCATGTCGCCCGCCTATTCGGCCGCGAGGCGGGCTTCGCGGTCCGCCTTGCCCAATGCGTCGAGGAGCGGATCAAGCTCACCGTCGAGGACTGCGTCGAGGTTGTGCGACTTGAATCCGATGCGGTGATCGGTGATGCGGTTCTCGGGAAAGTTGTAGGTGCGGATGCGTTCGGAGCGGTCGACGGTCCGAACCTGGCTCTGACGCCCGGCCGATGCTTCCGCGTCCGCCGCTTCCTCCGCGACAACCTGCAGACGAGCAGCCAGCACCTGCATGGCGCGGGCCTTGTTCTGAAGCTGCGAGCGCTCGTTCTGGCACGTGACGACAATTCCGGTGGGCAGGTGAGTGATTCGCACTGCGGAGTCGGTGGTGTTGACGCCCTGACCGCCCTTGCCCGACGAACGGTAGACGTCGATGCGCAGATCACCCTCGTCGATCTGAACCTGCTCGACCTCTTCGGGTTCCGGGTACACCAGAACACCGGCGGCAGAAGTGTGCACGCGCCCCTGAGATTCGGTGACGGGCACGCGCTGGACGCGGTGAACGCCGCCTTCGAACTTGAGTCGTGCCCACACACCGTCCGGGGTGTCGGACTTACTCTTGATCGAAATGGTTGCTTCTTTGTATCCGCCGAGGTCGGACACCGTCGCATCGAGGATTTCGACGCGCCAGCCGTGACGTTCCGCGTAGCGGACATACATGCGGGCCAGGTCGGAAGCAAAGAGAGCAGACTCCTCGCCGCCTTCGCCCGACTTCACTTCGAGGACGACGTCGTCGCCGTCGTGGGGGTCACGCGGGGCAAGCTGATCGGTCAGCGTCTGCTCGAGCTGTGCGACCTCGGCCTCGAGGTCCGGAATCTCGGCGGCAAAGCTGGAATCGTCTGCGGCAAGTTCACGTGCGGCTTCCAGATCGTCCTGCGCCGACGTGAGCTTGTTGTACGTCGACATGATGGGCGAGAGCTCGGCGAACCGCTTTCCGACGCGGCGGGCAGCCGTCGGATCGTTGTGCAGCGCCGGATCGGACATCTGCGCTTCGAGACCGGCATGTTCTGCCAGGATGTCGTCGATGGCCGAGGGCTTGGTTGCGCCTGCCATGGTTCGCTCCGCTCTGAGTTTCGTTTCCTACGGTGCGCGCTTCAAAAGATAATTCGACGCTACTACCCGGGAAACGCGCAAAACCGAGTGCAGGCACAAAAAAGCCGACGCCCGATCTGCACATGGCAAATCGGGCGTCGGCGGAACAGCTAGTCTTCGGTCTGAACCTTGCTGTCTGCGCGCTTGCCGTAGCGAGCCTCGAAGCGAGCCACGCGTCCACCGGTGTCAAGAATCTTCTGCTTGCCCGTGTAGAAGGGGTGGCACTGCGAGCAAACCTCGACGTTGATGCGTCCGGACTCCTTGGTGCTGTGAGTCTCGAACGTGTTACCGCAACCGCAAACGACGGTGGTCGCTACGTAGGTTGGGTGGATTCCTGCCTTCATGGTGTCCCTTTCAATGGTCGCCGGGTCGACGTCGCCAATCGACATCGTGAACCGGAACCGGACTCGGCCGTTCAGTATGCCAGACGTGGTGGTAGAGCCGGTAATCCGCGTCTGAACTTCCTGAAGGAAGTGGGCTGTACGAATTCCATAACGCACTCCCCCGTCAGTTTGTTCCACAGATGCAAAGAACCCCACAGCCATGGGCTATGGGGTTCTTCGCATCTGACTGAAGGTCAGTCGTCGATTGCGCCTGGTGCGGTCTTCGAGACCTGCATCAAGAACTCGAGGTTGTTCTTGCTCTTCTTCAGGCGGTCGATCAGCAGATCGATGGCCTGATGCGAGTCCAATCCGGACAGCACACGACGCAGCTTGTGCAGCACAGCGGCTTCGTCGGGGCTCAGGAGCAGCTCGTCCTTACGCGTACCGGACGGGTTGACGTCCACGGCCGGGAACACACGACGCTCGGCGATCTTGCGATCGAGTTTGAGCTCGGCGTTGCCGGTGCCCTTGAACTCTTCGAAGATCACGGTGTCGCCGGTGGAACCGGTCTCGACCATCGCGGTGGCGATGATGGTGAGCGAGCCACCGTTCTCGATGTTGCGGGCAGCACCGAGGAAACGCTTCGGCGGGTAGAGAGCCGTGGAGTCGACACCGCCGGAGAGGATTCGTCCCGACGCAGGTGAGGAGTTGTTGTACGCACGGCCCAATCGAGTGATCGAGTCGAGCAGAACCACGACGTCCTTGCCCATTTCCACGAGACGCTTCGCACGCTCGATCGCGAGTTCGGCGACCGAGGTGTGGTCTCCCGGCGGGCGGTCGAAGGTCGAGGAAATAACCTCGCCCTTCACGCTGCGCTGCATGTCGGTAACTTCCTCGGGACGCTCGTCCACGAGGACGACCATGAGGTAGCACTCCGGGTTGTTGGTTGCGATTGCGTTGGCGATCGCCTGCAACACGCTGGTCTTACCGGCCTTGGGCGGGCTCACGATGAGGGCGCGCTGGCCCTTGCCGATGGGCATTACCAAGTCGATGACACGCGTCGTCAGAATGTGCTGCTCGGTCTCGAGACGCAGACGCTGGTTCGGGTACAGCGGCGTGAGCTTGTTGAACTCGGGACGCTTCTTCGCGGCCTCGACGTCGCCACCGTTGACGGTGTCGATACGCACCAACGGGTTGAACTTCTGACGCTGGTTACCCTGGTCACCGTCACGGGATACGCGGACAGCACCGGTGATGGCGTCGCCGCGGCGAAGGCCGTTCTTGCGGATCAGGTTCATCGAGACGTAGACGTCGTTGGGTCCGGCGAGGTACCCCGACGTACGCACGAAGGCGTAGTTGTCGAGCACGTCGAGGATGCCGGCTACCGGCTGAAGGACGTCGTCCTCGCGAATTTCGGTCTCGCGTGACTCGTTGGGTGCACCACCCTCGCCGCGTTCGCGACCGCGGCCACGACGCTCACGGAAGCGGCGTCCGCGGCGTCCGCGGCCACCCTCTTCGTCGTCGTCCGGACCGTTGTTGCGGTTGTCGGTGCGCGGGCCCGCATTGTTCTGTCCGGCAGTGCTCTGGTTTCCGCGATCCTGACGATCCTGGTTACCGCGCTGACCTTGGTTGTCGCGCTGTCCCTGGTTGTCGCGCTGTCCCTGGTTGTCGCGGTTGTTGCGCTCGCGACGGGGACGCTCGGTGGGCTGCTCGGCAGAGCCGGACTGATCGGAATCGGTCCGGGTCTCGGCGCGCTCGTTCTGCTTGCGCTCGACGGGTGCTTCGGTTGCCGGTGCGGCTTCGACGCGGGCGGCCGGTGCCGTCTCCTGCTCGATGTTCAGCTCACCCTGGTCGGGTGAACCGGCGCGACGTGCAGCGCCGCGACGCTGACGGCCACGACGAGGAGCGCCCGCCTCGGCTTCTTCAGCAGTGGCAGGTGCCGCTGCGGCGGGCTCGGCTGCCGCAGTTTCGACAGGAGCCGGAGTTTCAACAGTTTCGGTGCGCGCGGCGCGAGTGCTCTTGGCGCGTGTGCGGGTCACCGGTGCGTCGTCGAGCGTGAGTTCACTCTGAGCGGGTGCAGCCTTGGCGCTGCCGCCCTGCCGTTCCTTGATCGCGGCGATCAAGTCGCCCTTGCGCATCCCGGAAGTGCCCTTGATGCCCAGTTCACCGGCAAGACTGCGCAGTTCGGTGAGCACCATGCCGGAGAGCCCGGCGCCACGACGTGCGTCGGCACGCTTCGTGGAGGTCGCCACCGCACCGCTGGGTGCTGAAGATGACGCCTGAGAATTGTCGCCTGACTGTGCCCCAGCGGAATTCGCCTTGGGTGCAGTGGTGGCGATGAGGTCCGTATCGGTCACGGAGGTCCTTTCCTTCCCTCACTTGCGCGGCGCAGAGTCGAGGGTTCGTCCCGAAGTTTCGATTGATTACCGAACTCGGAGGTGCCGTACTTAGTTGCATGTCGAGAGTTGCATGTCAAGAACTACCGGCTTGCCCGTCATCAACATGGCCGTCGGAAACCGGTGCTCGAAATGCCCCTGTTTCAAACAGACATGCTGTCGCACACCTGCCGCGACTGACGAAACATCGATGGTTGTGGCCATCGAGGATTCAGACCTTCTCGAGAAGGTACAAGTGCGAGGATCACGTCAAGGATTGTGGACCCCAATTCCCGACTGGGTAGGAGTTTGGCCCCTTGATGATGCACCGGCGACTGACGCGCACGATGTACGGACATTGCCCAGGATAGCGCCGATCCACGAGTCCGGCAAGATTATCCGAAACTCGCGTGTGTCACTTCACTTGCCTGGCAACCGGCCGGGCGCCAACTCGCTCCGGCCGGATGGACAGTCAGGCCAGGGTCGGACGAACCTCGACACCGGGAGCAATCTCGAGTTCGAGCACCCGGAGACCGTCGGCGCGCGCGGCTTCCGCCAAGTGCGCGGGGAACGGTTCCGTACTGAGGGCGAGCACGGTGGGGCCGGCGCCGGAAACGGTGGCCGCGATACCGGCTTCGCGCAGAATCGCGATCCATCGGGTTGTCAACGGCAACGCGGGAGCGCGCTGGCTCTGATGCAGGCGATCCTCGGTGGCTGCCATCAACAGATCCGGACGCGCCGTCAGGGCGACAACAGCCAGGGCGCTGCGGCTTGCGTTGAACGACGCATCCTGGTGCGGAACCAATTCGGGAAGCAGTCCGCGGGTGTGCGCGGTGGAGGATCGTTCTTCCGGAACCAGTGCTACCGCACGGATATCGGGATGAACGTCGAGTTTCGCGGCCGAGTAGATCGGCTCGTCGCCATCGACGGCGGACGGGCAACTCCACGAGACGACAGCGCCGCCCAGGACACTCGCCGACGCATTGTCCGGGTGCCCTTCGAACTCGGAGGACAGCTGAACCAACTGCTCGTCGGTGAGACCGATCTCGGCGTCGAGTGCGCGGGCCAATCCGTTTGCGGCAGCAAGGCCACCCACGGCCGCCGACGCGGACGAACCGAGCCCACGTGAATGCGGGATCGCGTTGCGGCACAGCACATCCAGGCCGCTAGCCCACACGCCGGCAGCTTCGAGTCCGCGTTCGATGGCCCGAACGACCAGATGCGAAGGGCCCCAAGGTACGTCCGCAGCACCCTCGCCTTCGACCTGAATATTCAGACCGGAATCCGTTGTGGTGACCACGATCTCGTCATACAGCCCCAGAGCCAAGCCGAGCGTGTCGAACCCCGGCCCCAAGTTTGCACTCGAGGCCGGGACGCGTGCGGTCACCGAAATACCCACAGGGAGGGTTCTGGTCATGTCAGATACCGGATTCCGCGGAGTGGTTGACGAGTCCACGGACACTATGCAAGCTCGAGGGCAGCCGCAACGGCAACGGGATCGACACCGATGGGCTCGACGTTCGGCATGCCCTTCAGAGCGGTATCGGGATCCTTGAGGCCGTTACCGGTCACGGTGCACACGACGGTCAGGCCCGGCTCGAGCCAGCCCTCTGCACGTGCGGCGAGCAAGCCGGCAACGCTGGCTGCCGACGCCGGCTCCACGAAGACACCTTCGGTAGCGGCGATCAGGCGGTAGGCCTCGAGGATCTTCTCGTCGGTGGCGGCACGGAATGCGCCGTTCGACTCTTCCTTGGCCGCGACGGCGCCGTTCCAGGATGCGGGAGAACCGATCCGGATGGCGGTGGCGATGGTCTCGGGATCCTTGACGGGGGCGCCGTTGACCAGCGGTGCGGCTCCGGCTGCCTGGACGCCGAGCATGCGGGGCTTGACCGTGGTCAGGCCGTCTGCGTAGTACTCGGAGTATCCGCGCCAGTATGCGGTGATGTTTCCGGCGTTTCCGACCGGGAGTGCGTGCACGTCGGGAGCCTTGCCCAGGACGTCCATGATTTCGAACGCTGCGGTCTTCTGACCTTCGATGCGCACCGGGTTGACGGAGTTGACCAGACCGATGGTCGGGAACTCGGCGGTGGTCTTGCGTGCCAACTCGAGGCAGTCGTCGAAGTTGCCCTGCACCTGAATGATCTTGGCGCCGTGCATGACTGCCTGAGCGAGCTTGCCCATGGCGATCTTGCCCTGCGGGATCAGGACGGCGCAGGTCATACCGGCCTTGGCTGCGTAGGCGGCAGCCGAGGCGGAGGTGTTGCCGGTGGAGGCACACAGCACAGCGCGCTGGCCACGAGCGAGGGCGTCGGTGACGGCCATCGTCATGCCGCGGTCCTTGAACGAACCGGTGGGGTTGAGGCCCTCGACCTTGAGGTAGACGTCGCAACCGGTGACTTCGGAGAGATGACCGGCGGGCAGGAGCGGCGTGCCGCCCTCACGCAGGGTGACGGTCTTCCAGTTGTCGCCGATTGCCAGACGATCCCGGTATGCCTCGATGAGTCCCGGCCAAGCTTTGTGGACGGGATTGACGATGCCGGTCATTGTTCAGTGCCTTCCAGTCGCAGCACGCTGGTCACAGCGGTGACGAATTCGAGTTCGTTGAGGGCCGCCACGGTGTCGGAGAGAGCCGCGTCGGTTGCTACATGAGTGACGACCACCAGTCGGGCGCCGGCTCCGGCACCTTCCTGGCGGACGACGGAGATGCTCACGCCGTGCTTCGCGAACTCGGCGGCGACTGCGGACAGTACGCCTTCCTTGTCCGCCACCTCCATGTTCACGTAGTAGCGCGTGAGGATGTCGCCCATCGGGGCGACTTTGAGCTTGGCGTACTTGGACTCGCGGGGGCCGCGGCCACCGTGAACCTTGTTGCGCGCCGCCATCACCAGATCGCCCATCACCGCGGAAGCGGTGGGAGCGCCGCCGGCACCCTGGCCGTAGAACATGAGCCGGCCGGCGTTTTCCGCTTCCACCACAACGGCATTGAAGGCGCCGTTGACGGTGGCGAGTGGATGGGTGAGCGGAACTAGTGCGGGATAGACCCGGGCGGAGATCCGCTCCTTACCCTTGGGCGTGACGATTCGCTCGCAGATCGAGAGCAGCTTGATCGTGCAGTCGAGTGCCTTTGCCGACGCCAGGTCAGCGGAGGTGATGCTGGAGATTCCTTCGCGGTACACATCGGCGGCAGTGACGCGGGTGTGGAATGCGATGGACGCGAGGATCGCGGCCTTTGCTGCGGCGTCGTAGCCTTCGACGTCAGCCGTGGGATCGGCTTCCGCGTATCCGAGGCGGCCGGCTTCAGCGAGGGTTTCCTCGTAGTCTGCGCCCGTTTCGGCCATCGCGGAGAGGATGAAGTTGGTGGTGCCGTTCACGATTCCGGCAACCTTGTTGACTCGGTCGCCGGCAAGCGACTGCGTCAGCGGGCGGATGACCGGGATCGCGCCGGCGACAGACGCTTCGAAGTACAGGTCGACCGAGTTGGCCTCTGCAGCCTCCGCCAATTCACCGGTGTGGTCCGCGAGCAGCGCCTTGTTGGCGGTGACGACGGACTTGCCCGAATTGAGCGAGGAGAGAATCAGCTTTCGAGGGAGCTCGATTCCGCCGATCACCTCGACGACGATGTCCACGTCTTCGCGGGCGACCAGAGATTCTGCATCCGTCGTCTGCATGTCCTCGGGGATTCCGCGGTCGGAACCGACACGACGAACGGCAACTCCCCGCAGTTCCAGCGGAGCGCCGACGCGAGCTTCGAGCTCGTCGGCCTGCTCACGAATGATGCGGACAACTTCACTTCCGACGTTACCGAGGCCGAGAACGGCCACACCGATAGCGCGATGCGCCGATTGGCTCGTCACTGCGATACCTCCAAGCTGAGCAGATCTTCCACTGTTTCCCTCCGCAGAATCACGCGTGAAACTCCGTCACGCACCGCCACCACGGCTGGGCGGGTGAGCAGGTTGTACCTGCTCGACATCGAATAGCAGTATGCACCGGTCGCTGCTACCGCAAGTAAATCACCAGGTCCGACGTCCTCGGGCATCCAGGTGTCCCGAATGACGACGTCACCGGATTCGCAGTGCTTTCCGACAACACGTGCAACAACAGGATCGGCCTCGGATGTTCGTGACACCAACTTGGCTTCGTACTCCGCACCGTAGAGCGATGTGCGGATGTTGTCGCTCATGCCGCCGTCGACGCTGATGTAGCGGCGTGTCAGTGCGCTGCCCACCGTGACGTCCTTGACGGTGCCGACCTCGTAGAGCGTCACCGTTCCGGGTCCGGCGATGGCGCGGCCGGGTTCGACGGCAAGTGTCGGCTCGGGCAGTCCGGCCAGTGCCGACTCGTTGCGAACGATGTGACCGAGCTTGGCTGCGAGTTCGTCGACGGGCGGCGGGTCGTCGGACGGGATGTACGAAATTCCCATGCCGCCGCCGAGGTCGATGATCGAAATCTGCTTGGTCTTCTCGACGCCGAACTCCGCGACAACGTCGCGAAGCAGTCCGATGACGCGGTGCGCCGCCACCTCGAAGCCGTCGACGTCGAAGATCTGCGATCCAATGTGGCTGTGCAGTCCGACGAGACGCAGGTTGTCGGCGGCAAAGACGCGGCGGACGGCGTCGATTGCCGCTCCCCCGGCCAGCGAGAATCCGAACTTCTGGTCTTCGTGTGCGGTGGAGATGAATTCGTGGGTGTGCGCTTCGACGCCGACGGTCAGGCGAATCAGCACGTCCTGAACAACTCCGGCTTCACCGGCGACACGGTCGAGTCGGTCGATCTCGATTGCCGAGTCGAGGACGACGTGTCCGACACCAGCGGCGACACCGGCTGCCAGTTCGGCGACGGACTTGTTGTTGCCGTGCATGGCAATTCGCTCGGCGGGGAAATCGGCGTGCAACGCGATCGCCAGTTCGCCGCCGGAGCACACGTCGAGGGAGAGTCCTTCGTCGGCGACCCAGCGTGCGATCTCACCGCACAGGAATGCCTTGGATGCGTAGTGCACCTTGGCATCCGGACCGAACGCGCGGGCCATGTCGCGGCACCGCGAACGGAAGTCGTCCTCGTCGATGACAAACAGAGGCGTGCCGTACTTCTCGGCAAGCTCGCTGACCTTGACGCCGGCGAGAGTCACTTCACCGTCGTCGCCGCGAGAAGCATTGCGCGGCCACACCTGCGGTGAGAGTTCGCCGAAAGCCTCGGGGCTGGTGGGACGGTCGGGCAGACCGGGGGCCTGCAACTGCTCGGCATGCTTGGGGCCGGCGGGGTGCGCGTTCACATCTGCTCCGGTGCGGTGACGCCGAGCAGTTCGAGGCCATTGGCCAGAACCTGTCGGGTGGCGGCGCAGAGTGCCAGACGTGCGCGGTGCACGTCGGTGGCGTCTTCGTCGCCTTGCGGAAGGATGCGGCACGCGCCGTAGAAGCGGTGGTACGCACCCGCGAGTTCTTCGAGGTAGCGGGCAATGCGGTGAGGCTCACGCAGGTTCGCAGCGCTGGACACGACGCGCGGGTATTCGCCGATCGTGCGAATGAGATCGCCTTCCTGCTCGACCGTGAGCAGGGCGAGGTGGCTCGCGTCGGCAGAGAGTCCGAGGTCTGCGGCGTTGCGGGCAATCGCGGAGAGGCGAGCATGTGCGTACTGGACGTAGTAGACCGGGTTCTCGCTGCTGGTCTTGGTCCACAGGTCGAGGTCGATGTCGATGCTGGAATCGACCGACGAGCGGATCATGACGTAGCGCGACGCGTCGACGCCGATGGCCTCGACCAGGTCGTCGAGGGTGATGACCGTGCCGGCGCGCTTGCTCATCTTGACGGCGGAACCGTCCTTGACGAGGTTGACCATCTGGCCGATCAGCACCTCGACGGTGTCCGGGTCGTCACCGAAGGCGGCAGCGGCGGCCTTGAGCCTGCCGATGTAACCGTGGTGATCGGCGCCGAGCATGTAGATGCACAGATCGAAGCCGCGGGCACGCTTGTCCTGGAAGTAAGCAATGTCACCGGCGATGTAGGCGGCGTTGCCGTCGCTCTTGATGACAACGCGGTCCTTGTCGTCGCCGTAGTCGGTGCTCTTGAGCCACCAGGCACCGTCCTCGTGGAACAGGTTGCCCGAACTCTTCAGCGACTCGACGGCCTTTTCGACTGCGCCGGATTCGAAGAGCGAGTTCTCGTGGAAGTACACGTCGAAGTCGACGCCGAAGTCGTGGAGCGTCTGCTTGATGTGCGTGAACATCAATTCGACGCCGATGGCGCGGAAGGTTTCCTGCTGCTCGTCGGCGGGCAGGTCCATGACGTCCGGACGCTGCTGTATGACGGACTGTGCGATGTCGGCGATGTAGGCGCCGGCGTAGCCGTCCTCTGGCGCCGGTTCGCCCTTGGCGGCCGCGATCAGCGAACGCGAGAAGCGGTCGATCTGGGCGCCGTGGTCGTTGAAGTAGTACTCACGGGTGACCAGGCCACCCTGTGCGGACAGAATGCGTCCGAGCGCGTCTCCGACTGCGGCCCAACGGGTTCCACCGAGGTGAATCGGGCCGGTGGGGTTAGCGGAGACGAACTCGAGGTTGATCTTCTTACCGGCGAGGGAGTCACCCGAGCCGTACGACGCACCGGCTTCGAGTACCGACACGACGATGGCGCCCTGGGCGTCCTTGTCCAGCCGGATGTTGAGGAAGCCGGGTCCGGCGATCTCGGCGGATTCGATTCCGTCGGCTGCGGTGAGGGCTTCGGCAATCCAGCCCGCCAGCTCGCGGGGATTCGTACCGACCTTCTTGGCTACCTGCATGGCAATGTTGGTGGCGTAGTCGCCGTGCTCGGGGTTGCGAGGACGCTCGACGGTCAAGGTTTGTGGGAGCACCGAGACGTCGAGGCCGCGTTCGGCTAGGACGCTCGCAGCGGTTCCGCGGAGCAGTTCGGCAAGGTCAGCTGGAGTCACAGGTATTCATCTTATTGCCTGCACACTCGAGGTGGAGACTCGCCTCACGCCCGGCCGCCTGCGGGTAGGCTGACGACCGATTTGGGCGTGTCGCACGCCACTCTCCCAGATTGCCCTCAGACTCGGAAAGTACAGTGGTAATGCCCGAGCTACCGTCAAGTACGTCTGACGGAAGGGTCTGCTGCATATTTGCCCACACACCGAAAGAGCCCAATCGATGCCAAGCGGTTCGGATAGTCGCGGTCCCAAGAACAAGTCCGGGGCCAAATCAGCCAAAGCCATCAAGGCTGCCAACAAGGGTGGCCGTCCGGCCAAGAAAGGCAAGGGAGGCGTTCCCGCCCCTCGCCAGATCCCGTGGCTGACGATCGGCGCCGGTGCGGTCGTGGTTGCCCTGATTGCGGTACTCGCCGTCAACTTGTGGCCGAAGGTGGAGGAGCAGCAGGCTCTCGAGCCCTATAAGTACAGCTCGGAGAACCAGGATCCGTCGGACAAGATCGACGGTGTCCTCAAGATCGAGTACCCCGCCGGTCAGCACGTCGATTCTACGCAGCGCGTGGCTTACGACCAGACCCCGCCGTTCGGTGGCCCGCACGACGCAACCTGGGCGAACTGCACGGGAACCGTGTACGCGGACCCGATCCGCACCGAGAACGCCGTCCACTCGCTCGAGCACGGCGCCATCTGGATCACGTACAACCCCGATCTCGTCGACCAGGACCAGATCGACAGCCTTGCCGGACGCGTCAACGGCAAGTCCTACATGCTGATGTCGCCCTATCCCGGCCAGAGCAGCCCCATCTCGCTCCAGTCGTGGGGCCATCGCCTCGAGGTCGACAACGCCGACGACGAGCGCATCGACCAGTTCATCACCGCGCTGAACCAGAACCCGAACGTCTACCCCGAGGTCGGCGCGAGCTGCTCCAATCCGCTGTTCAGTCCGGAAACGTCGCCGTTCGATCCCACCGCTCCGGGCCCCGACGCCGTTCCGATGGACGGCTCAGGCACCACGGCAGCTACCGACGAGCAGATTCCTGCGGGTGGATAACGTGCCGGACACCGACCAGCCGTCAAAGCCCAGTCAGCGCACCGCACTGCTGATCATCGGGCTGATCGGCGCAATCGCCATCGGCTTTGCCCTGGGTGCGCTCACCAATCTGCTGGGTCCCGACGCAGAGTCCTCACTGACCGTCCCGGCATCGGACTCCGTCGACGTGGGCTTCGCGCAGGACATGAGCGTGCATCACAGCCAGGCGGTCGACATGGCCTCTATCGCGCTGACGAAGTCCACGGACAACGACGTGCGCACGCTGGCCTACGACATCTTGACCTCGCAGCAGAATCAGCTCGGCCAGATGCAGGCCTGGTTGACGATGTGGGATCAACCGCTCAGCAAGGTCGGCCCGTACATGGAGTGGATGTCGTCCGATTCGATGTCCGGACACGGATCACACGGCACGTCGTCGACGATGACCATGGATCATTCCGGTCCGGTAGACACGATGCCCGGCATGGCGTCTCCGGAGGATCTGGCCGCTCTGCGCGCCGCGTCCGGCACCGAGCTCGACGTCTTGTTCTTGCAGCTGATGTTGCGCCACCACGAGGGCGGTCTCCCGATGATGGAGTACGCCGCGGCCGACGCCACCGAGGGCCCCGTGCGCTCCCTGGCCCAGACCATGGTCGACACGCAGCAGAGCGAGTCCACGCTGATGACCAACATGCTGGCCGCGCGCGGAGCCACTCCCCTGCCGATGAATTAACCTGGCGTTTTTGCAGACCCGAACTGGGCCTGGTCCTGAAAATTACTTCAGGACCAGGTCCAGTTTTCTACTTCCGGCATGTCCTCGAGGTGTTCGACGATGTAGCGGGAATGCTTTTCCAACTGGGCCCGGCAGAACTCTGCCAGTTCCGGGGATCCGGCCGTCCGCCGCTTCGAGCGTCGTAGTGCCTCGATCACCAGGTGATAGCGGCTCATCTTGTTGAGCACGACCATGTCGAACGGTGTTGTGGTGGTTCCCTGTTCGCTGAATCCGCGAACGTGGAACCGCTCCGGCGACGGCCGGCCGTGCATGAGTTCGTGAATGGCGCGGGAGTACCCATGGAAGGCAAATACGACGTCGGTCTGCGCAGTGAACAGGTCGAGGAAGATTCGCTCACCGAATCCGTGTGGATGCTCGGTCGGCGTCAGCAATGCCATGAGATCGACGACGTTGACAACCCGCACTCGCAGGTCCGGCGTGTGCTCTCGGAGCAATTGGGCTGCGGCCAGAATCTCCTGTGTCGGAACATCTCCCGCTGCCGCGAGCACAACATCCGGTTCTTCGCCGTGAATCTCTGTTCCCGCCCACTCCCATACCGAAGCGCCGGCCGCACAGTGCGCGTGTGCCTGCTCGAGCGTGAGGTACTGCAGGTGCGGCTGTTTGTCGACGACGATCAGATTCACGTGATCGGTGCTGCGCAGACAATGATCCGAAATCGACAGCAACGTATTGGAATCCGGCGGCAACCACACTCGGATCACGCTGGGCGCCAAGGGAATCACCGCGTCGATCATTCCCGGCCCCTGATGACTGAAACCGTTGTGATCGTTACGCCAACACGTGCTGGTGAGCAGCACGTTGAGTGACGCCACCGGGGCACGCCACGGCAATTCCACGGCGTGTTGAAGCCACTTGGCGTGCTGGATGAGCATCGAGACGCTCACCATCGCAAAAGCTTCGTAGCTGGCGAACATTCCGTGCCGACCGGAGAGCAAATAGCCTTCGAGCCAGCCCTCACACAGGTGCTCACTGAGCACTTCCATGACCCGGCCGTCTGGGGAGAGTCCGTCGTCGAATGCTGTGATCGGCAATTGCCAGCAGCGCTCGGTTGTCTCGAAGACAGCGCCGAGTCGGTTGCTCGACGTCTCGTCCGGACAGAAGAGCCGGAAGATTCCGCCGCCGTCGTCGGTCTCCGTGGCGGCGTAGATGTCTCGGAGCAGTTCTCCGAGCACTCTGGTGGTCTCGTGGAAGGTCGAACCGGGCGAGTCGATGGGGAGTGCGTACTTCTCGAGCGCCGGAATGGGGAGGGCGACGCGTAGTCGTCCACCGTTGGCGTACGGCGTGCTGCCCATCCGCTTGTCGCCGACCGGGGCGAGCGCGGCCAGGTCTTCGCGCAATGATCCGGCTGCGTCGAACAACTCGTCCGGACGGTAGGAGCGCATCCATTCTTCGAGTTGGCGCAGATGCGCTTCGTTGGTGCGCACTCCCGAGAGCGGCACCTGATGCGCCCAGTGGGTGCCTTCCACCAATTTCCCGTCCACCGTGTGCGGTCCGGTCCACCCCTTGGGTGTGCGCAGGACAATCGCCGGCCACTTACCCGACCACTCCTCGCCGGCGCGCGCCTTCGCCTGCCTGTCGCGGATCATGTTGTGAGCGTTGACTATTGCCCGGTACAGTTCCGGGAACACCGTGCCGGGATCGTCGCCCCCCACCACAACGGGATCCCATCCCTGACCGCTGAGAAACGCCTTGACGTCGTCGTCGCTGCTGCGCCCGTACACCGTCGGTCCCGCGATCTTGGCGCCGTTGACGTGCAGGATCGGTAACACCGCTCCGTCGCGACGCGGATTGAGGAAAGCCGGGAGTTTCCACGATCCCGACAACGGTCCCGTTTCCGCCTCACCGTCACCGATGACACACGCCACCAGCAGGTCCGGGTGGTCGAACGCGGCACCGGCCGCGTGTGCGAGTGCGTAACCGAGTTCGCCGCCTTCGTGGATGCTGCCGGGCGTCTGCACGCTGACGTGACTTGGCACGCCGCCCGGAGCCGAGAACCGTCGGCACATCCGATGAATGCCCTCGCCGTCTGCCGACACGTCGGGATAGATCTCCGAGTACGTGCCCTCCAGGTACGTCGATGCGACCAACGCCGGCCCGCCGTGCCCTGGCCCCGTCACGTACAGCCAATCCGCGTCGGTGGAAACGATGTGCCGGTTCAGCAGCGTGTAGATCATCGACAAGCCCGGACTGGTTCCCCAGTGCCCGAGCAGTCGCGGTTTGATGTGCTTCGCTTGCAACGGTTCTCGCAGCAAAGCGTTGTCCTGCAGGTAGATCTGCGCGACGGTCAGATAGTTCGCGGCCGCCCACCACTGCAGGTCCAGCGCAAGATCGTCGTCGGAATACTGGTGATCGGTCATCGTCGACTCCCGTACTTCACGAGGGTGCCCGAGCGGTCCGCCCGAACCTGTGCCCAGAGGCGAGCCTAGGGGGAAACCGCACGGATGTCTTAGTTACCGGCACTCGACTCACCCTTAGATGGGGCCGGTTTGACCACAGGCGGGTGTGATGCGCTACGCTAACGCAGCCCAAGTCGGCACACCGATTTCTATCGGTGCGCCCCCGTAGCTCAGGGGATAGAGCGTTCGCCTCCGGAGCGAAAGGCCGCAGGTTCGAATCCTGCCGGGGGCACCACGACAACGCAGGTTTTCTTATAGCCTGCGCGTCCCGGTGCCACATTTCTCAGTGCTTCATTTCTCAGCGACTACCGTTGGCTTCATGCCGCGACGCGATTCTGCCCCGACCTACACGATGCGTCAGCTTGCTGCGTTTGTGGCGGTGGCAGAGACCGGAACCATCACCGCCGCGGCCGACCTCATGCATCTCTCCCCCTCGGCGCTGTCTGCGTCCATCACCGAACTCGAACGCGCCCTGAAAGTTCAACTGTGCGTTCGTCGTCGATCATTCGGCGTTCAGCTCACGCGCACCGGCGAATCCGTTCTGGTGCGTGCACGTGCGCACCGTCCTACGCGAAATCGATCCCACCGTCGAGCAATAGTTCGTCTCCAACCAGCGCGTCGCCACAGCCCTCCGCGCACGCCCGTCGGCGGACGAGCAGTAGCTCCGTGAGATCAAGCTCAGCCAAGCCGTGCCGCACTCGCGGCGGAAAGACGTTCGTGTTAGGACGCCTGGGGAGGCTCGTCAGCGCCCGAGCAGCCCCAGAGCGACCTGCTCGCTCGTATCTAGTTGCGCACGGCTCCATCAATTGCTCGATCGACTCCGTAGACACCGAGTTCGAGCAGGCGATCAAGGATATCGAGTAGCGCTGTGATGCGCCGTCGGACGCGAGTCTGCGCCAACCCACGGACCACCAGATCCGAGATGTAATGAGCATCCCCGGCAGCACCGGTCCTGATGTCGGCCACATCTTCACCATGGATATTCAGAAAGTGGTGTGCAGCGAGGTCGAC
The DNA here is from genome assembly GCF_042790355.1 of Rhodococcus sp. NPDC056743. Lineage (NCBI taxonomy): Bacteria > Bacillati > Actinomycetota > Actinomycetes > Mycobacteriales > Nocardiaceae > Rhodococcus > Rhodococcus sp. NPDC056743. The sequence continues at coordinate 29,336 of NZ_JBHTZI010000017.1, forward strand.
GAGATCGTCGACCTTGTCCGGCGCTTCCTGCAGCGTGATGAGCAGTTGCGGGGTCGCGTGCACGTAGCTTGGTGACGCGATCAAGTCAGCCAGGAACTCGGCGTAAGGGCGCAGGTCGTCTCCACGCAGGTGAACAGCCAGGGTGCCAACCTTTTTCCGAACCTCATCGTCCTCGTCATGCATCAGATGGCGCAGAGTCGACAGCACGAGTTCTGAATCGGCGGATCGATCAACCCTCGCGGCGCAGACCTCAGCCAGGCCGACCCGAACTTCCACATCGCTAGCCAAGGCTCGCTCCATTAGGGTTGGACGCCCCCATTGCAACGCGGCGAATGCCGCCACGCAACCCCCGGCCCTCCGAACCTCGGCATCTGTTGAGCTGAGCATGCGATCGATGACCGGATCGACTACTTCTGGATCGACGTTGCCGATGTAGATAATCAGGTTGTCCAACATGTCTGAGGCAAGTAGAAGATCGTCGGCCTCGATGAGGCGGTCGAAGGCTGCGTAGGCCGTTGGCCGTGCATGCCGTAGGCAGGCAGCGATGGTGTGGGCGGCGCAGGCGCGGACACTCAGTACTGGATCGCTCGCCAGTTCGGCGAGGCGGGGGGCCACGAGTTCCGTGCGCGTGCCATCAGGGTCGTGGACCAGGAGGTCGCCGAGCGACTCAGCCAAGCTTCCTCGTGAGGTGTTGTATCCGTTCTGGAACAAGGCGCGTCCGGGTTGGTGGTCATCTCGGCCCACGAAGACGGGCGAGTTGTCGACAGGGTCAGGAGCGTTTAGTGCACGGTCGAGGACCATCTCAACGATGTCCAACGGTGTCTCGTCATAGACGTGACGGACCGCCCAGCCAAGCCAGCGGTCACAGTTATCGAGGCCGAGGCTCATGACGTGACGGATCGCGTCGAAGACGGCGTGCTGTGCTTCTTCTGGAATAGATGCTTCTCCGAAGCCCCACAGGATCGCGGCGGGATAGGCCTCGTTGGTCTCGGGTGTCAACAGCATGGCTAATCCGGCGAATCGAAGTGGATCCTCAGCTGTGCGCGCCTTCAGCTGCTGCGCCAACTCGCGAGCACCGCCTACCTCGCTGCCGAGGTCACGGTCGTCGTTGTCGTGCTTTGCCATGGCCTGCAACCACTGTGCGTTGCTCATCTTGCCTGTGGCTGGTCCACCAATCGGCGACCCGACCGTGTAGGTGATAATTCCGGTCGGTTGCTCGGGCAAGTCGCGGTTGAACTTGCGCTGGTACTCCTGTAGCCGTCGAAGTCCCAACGGCGTTAACCGCTTGGGGTCGAGCGCTGATAGGAACGTGAAGGCGGTGTAGCCGAACCACCGAAGCGTGTGGTGGAGGTCGGAAGATTGGTATGTCGCGGGAAGGTCTCGCAGCTGCTCTTCAAGCTGCAGGTGGACCTCATCGCTGACAATCGGCGCTATGGCCTCAACGACCTCGCGTGAGAGCCAGTGCGAATCGGACAGATACCCTGCTTCTAGGCGGTTGCCGCCTTGGAGAATCAGCTCAGCTGCCCACGGGGCAAAGGTCAGTCCCCCAGCAATCAGAGCGCGATACAACAACGACTGCGCCGCGTCGTGCTCGTCAGCGGCCAGGAGCTGCAGCACCGACTCGATCGTTTCCGGCGAGGTCTGCGCCCACTTCCCGAGCGCGTCCGCCACGCCGTTGTATAACGCGTCATCGACGTCGCCGTACCCCGACTCCGCACGAAGTCTCAGTCTGAAATGCCGGTCGCGAAGAAGATCCTGCTCGTGTCGGTCGTAGTGCGTGGCGTCCATGACTGCCAGCAGATGCGGCACGAACGCCTCGGCGAACGCTTGCGGCTCTGCGTTGCACGCTGCCTCGATCATCTGCGTGGCGCCGTACTCACGAATGCCAAGAAGGGCCACCTTGCCGTCGCTACCGAGCACCAGAGCAAACGGACTCTCGACAAAACAGGCCTTGAGCATCTCGATTGCCCAGAGTGGCTGGTATTCCGCAAGCTCGTGTGCCGAGAGCCAGACATTCTGATCGGCTGGGTTGATCTCGCCGGCACGGACTGCGTCTAGCAATAACTCGAACAGCTGCCGGTGATCGTACAAGTCGGCGCGCCAGGTTACCGAACGGAGCCACGCCACGTAGTCGGGTGACCGGTTCCGCGCCGTCAAGAGATCAGCCACCTCGGCGCAATGCTCGGCGCCGGCGTTGCCCATCCAGTTGATGCTCCTGCCGCGTAGTGCGGCGTCGTCGCTGTCGAGCCACCGTTCGATGTGACCATGGGCGGAGAACGGGCCGAACCAGGTAGGGCGTGCGAGCTGCAGCCACAGCCGTTTCGTGAGCGTGGATTCCCTCTCGGCAAGGGACAGCACAAGTTCGACGTCCTCAAGCGTCGGAGCGCTGACGTTCACGAATACGGCGACCACCGTCTCCTTAATGTGGAAGCGAATATCTGCGCTGCTAAGGACCGTCTCGACCTCCGTCCGGAACCGACCGGGATCTCGCTCACGGAGAAGCTCAAGGATCTGCCGCACCTGCGCGCGTCGGAACAGTTCTTGCTCCTGGGCGCAAAGGAATTCGACCATCGACTGCCGTCGTGACAGCCACTGGCGGGCGAACGTGAAGTCGAAGAACGTCTCGTGAAAGAAGGAGACCCGGTCATCTTCGATCGCGATGACCTGTTCGGAGGCGAGAACCCGCGCGTGTTTGATGAAGTCGCCAGGACCGAGTATCTCGACGGGAACGGACAACGCCTGGTTGTCGCTCGCAGTGTTGGCGATCCGGGCCAGCACGTCGTTGAACAAGGTTCCGGGCCGTCGCTCCTCGGAGGTCTGTTCTTTGCGCTGCCAGAATGCTTCGAATAGCGATCCTCGGGAGGTGAAGTTCAGGGCACCTGGCTGCTCGGCGATCGTCTCGAGCAGGACAAGGTTGAGCGGTGATCTGAGGAGTGCACGTTGCGTAGCAGTGAGCAAGTCGGGATCGAGACCCATGGCTGAGACAGCGTCCGCCGCCGCTTCGTCAGGAAGCGGATCAACGGTCAAGCGCTCGACATCGTTCCGCGCATCGAGTTTGCGGATGCGGTGGTCGTTCTCGACGTCGAATAGTCGGCAGGCCAATATGACACGCACCCCGTCAACCGCCGTTGCTTCTTGAATGAGATCGGCAATGACGTCGTAGCGCTCCGAGAGGCGGCCGGACGCTAGCGACACGGCGTCGAGTTGGTCGATGATCAGGAAGGCGTCGCGGCCGTCGGCCGCCTGTCGCAGCGCCGCGACCGGCGAGGTCGAGAGACCCAGCTGAGTGCCCAGTTCCATGGTCGAACCGAAGGCGCCACGGCGGTCAAGCCGGAACGCCAACACCTCGGCGTCCTGCCCCTCGAACTCGCGCGCAGCCTGGTAAAGCACAGCACTCTTTCCACCACCGCCGGCCCCAACAACAAGTGCAAGGCGGGTCGTAGTCATGAGGTCGACGAGATCTGCAGCTTCCCGCCTCTCGATCGACGGCGAGAGCAGTTCGCGCTCGATCGTGCCGCGCCAGCTCTGGGTGGTTGCCACCACCTGCTCATGGGACGTTCGCCGTGCCAGGGAGTCGCGCAGAGTGATGCCCTCGCGAGCAAGAGCGTCAAGCAGTTCGCGTCGCGTCAGCCTCCTGCGCAGGTTGCCGAGCAGCACCGCCCCTATGGCAACTGCCATGACGCGGCCGGTCGCGCCCTCCATGCTCACTTCGGCGAGCATGGCGTTGGTCATGATCATGTCCTCTTCGACTTCAATCTCGATCCGCAGACCGCGCAGGGTCTGCCAGGCCCCGTCAGCGCTACCGAAGACATTCGCCGCGGTCAGCTCATCGAAGATTGGTCTCAACTCCCGCGTGAGCTGATGCGCAACGAATTGCTGTGCGTCCGCCGATTGCCGTGACAAGTCCGCCATGACCCGAAGTGCCCCGCTCGGAGTCATCGAACTGAAGTGGAACTCACGCCCAGCGGCAACGTGGCGAGCAGCCGCCGCCAAGACGCCGCGACCTCTGAGGGCTGCGATCGTCCAGTGATCGGTGATGTTGTTCTGGCGCTTCACCTGGGTCACCGAGATGTCGCCGTGCTCGTTGACGTAGGTGAATTCTGAGCCATCAGCCAGCTCAGGGTCGATCTCTTCGAGCGTGAGACTGCGGCGCTCGTCCTGGATGCAGAACAGAGCGTGACGAATAGCCCAGGCCAACTCGTATTTATTGCCTAGCTTGTCCGCGACACCACCACTGGCGCCGGGCATTCGGGGCGACGCCAGATTCCGTGGCGTGGGAGTTGTCTCGCTGCTCGCCTGTTCGGATTTCTCTCTCTCCCCTTCAGGTAGATAGGGGCGAGGGGCGTCGGTCACAGCAACAGGCTAGTTCCGCCCGGCGACATTCACCACAGCGGACCGTCGGTGACGCATGCCAATCTGGGCGGAATGAGCCAGCGCTCTGACGGTTTGGGGCGGATCACTCCACCTCAGACGACCCGCGGACCAGCGAGATACCAGCGTTTCCCGCCGGAGTGATGTTCTGCGACTGTCGCGTTTAGGTGCACCACGAAGACGCAGGTCAGATATTCATCTTCTGCCTCTCCTCGGTGTCACACCGAACGATTCAGGGTCATCTACGCGACTACTGTCGATCTCATGCCGCGCCGCGATTCTGCCCCGACCTACACGATGCGTCAGCTTGCTGCGTTTGTGGCGGTGGCAGAGACCGGAACCATCACCGCCGCGGCCGACCTCATGCATCTCTCCCCCTCGGCGCTGTCTGCGTCCATCACCGAACTCGAACGCGCCCTGAAAGTTCAACTGTGCGTTCGTCGTCGATCATTCGGTGTTCAGCTCACGCGCACCGGCGAATCCGTTCTGGTGCGTGCACGTGCCCTCCTACAACAGGCGGACGAACTCGAATCCGACGCACTCGGAACTGCAGGCACCGTCTCCGGGCCCATCGCGATCGGATGCTATCCGGCACTGGGGCCGACGATTCTGCCGTCGATGATCGCCGGCTTCACACGCGCGTACCCGGCAACGCAGGTGGAGTTTCGTGAGGACAACCAGAACCGCCTGCAGACTCATCTGGAAAACGGTGAGTTGGATCTTGCGATCGCATACGACCTGGATCTCTCGTCGGAGCTACGCACGATTCCGTTGACCACTCGCGAACCTCTGATCGTCATGGGCGCCGAGCACCCGTTGGCGGAGTCGGAGCACCCCATTCATCTCCCCGACCTCGCCGGTTTTCCGATGGTCCTCCTCAACGCACCGCCGAGCACCAAACACGCACTCGACGTGTGCCGCCTCGGCGGGTTTGTCCCGGACGTCGCCTACCGAACCGGGAACTTCGAGACGGCGCGAGCCTTTGTCGGACGCGGCCTCGGCTGGACGCTCCTGCTGCAACGCCCGAAGATGGACATCACGTACGAGGGGCTCGAAGTAGTCGTCAAAACGATCGGGTCGCCCGCTGTTGCTTCGGTCGACGTGGTTCTCGCCTGGCACCAGGACGCACGCTTGAGCCGAGTGGCGCGAAGTTTTATAGAATTCGTTTCACAACGGGACGATCAGCAATAACGTCCCCACCAGGGAAAATCTCTCCTTCCATCATTTTTCCGTGGAAGAACCTCCAATTCTTTAGCTTTTCAAGTGTTGTGGCGCGCGTCATTGTGTCTTCAAGCGATATTCATGTCGAAAGGCAATTCATGACCTCCACCGCCACGCCGCCAACGGTGCGCGCTGCCGCGAGCGCCAAAGCGCGCAAAGCCGCCCTCGGCAGCTTTGTCGGCACCGCCATCGAGTGGTACGACTTCTTCATCTACGGCACCGCTGCGGCGCTCGTACTCGGCACCCAGTTCTTCCCCGGCACGTCCGAGCTCGCCGGAACCTTGGCAGCATTCGCGACACTCGCGGTCGGCTTCATCGCGCGCCCCATCGGCGGAATCGTGATGGGCCATTTCGGCGACCGCATCGGACGCAAGTCCATGCTCGTGCTGTCGCTCCTGCTGATGGGCGGCGCGACCGTTGCCATCGGCCTGCTGCCGAACTACGACTCGATCGGCGTCTTCGCACCCATCCTCCTCGTGACGTTCCGATTCATCCAGGGACTCGGCGTCGGCGGCGAATGGGGTGGAGCAGTTCTGGTTGCGACCGAAAATGCACCAGAAGGCAAAAAGGGTCTGTACGGCGCTGCGCCGCAGATCGGCGTTCCGGCCGGTGTTCTGATGGCCAACCTCGTGTACCTGCCACTGGCCGCCTTCATGGACGACAGCACTTTCAACTCGTGGGGTTGGCGAATTCCGTTCCTGCTCAGCGCAGTTCTGGTGGGCGTAGCAATGTGGATTCGACTCGGACTCGAGGAAAGTGACGAGTTCACCGCCTCCAAGGACGATGCTCCCGCCGAGACACTGCCGATCCTCGAGGTTCTGACGAAGCACTGGAAGACGGTGCTACTCGCCGGCGGAACCTTCATCGCCACCAACGGAATTGCGTACGCGTACATGGTGTACGTCCTCAAGTACGGCGAGAAGGAACTCGGATTCAGCAAGACGACGATGCTGTTCCTGCTCATCGCGTCCTGCCCCTTCTGGATGGCCGGAATGGCATTCAGCGCGCACAAGTCCGACTCCATCGGCCGCCGAACCGTCTACATCCGTAGCTCCATCGCGTTGGTAGTCGCCGCGGCAGCGTTCTTCCCGCTCATGGACACCGCGATCATTCCGGCGATGCTGTTTGCCATGATCGGCCTGGGCTTCACCCTCGGTTGCTGCGCCGGCCCACAGTCCGCGCTGTTCGCCGAACTGTTCCCCGCCCACATCCGCTACAGCGGCGCGTCGCTCGGTTACCAGATCGGCGCCATCCTCGGCGGCGGCCTCGCCCCGATGATCGCTACCGCACTCTTTGCCGGTTTCGGCACCTCGCTTGCCATCACCGTCTACTTCGTGGGAATCGCAGTGATCAGCCTCGTCTCGATCCTGCTGCTTCCCGAACCTTCTGCCGCACAGAAAGCCTCGTGATCATGTCGACTTACTTTCATCCGAAGAAGTACGCTCCCGAGGATTTTGCGTCCCTCTCTCCGTCGGCCGACGCGCTTCCGGTAGTGATCGTCGGCGCCGGCCCCGTCGGCATGGGCGTTGCCATGGGCTTGGCCCAGCGCGGCATTCCCGTCACAATTCTCGAAGCGGCAGATCAGGTCTCGTTCGGCAGCCGCGCGATCTGCGTCTCCCGCCACAGCCTCGAAGTTGCCGAGCGTCTCGGCTTCGGCGCCGAACTCGAAGACATCGTTCTGCCGTGGGTGGGCGGCCGGAGCTACTACCGCGACCAGGAAGTGCTGCACTTCCGCATGGCGTCCGCCGATCACGATGCGCGTGGCCCCATGGTCAACGTGTCGCAATCCGAGTTCGAGCAGATCATGACCGACAAGCTGCTCGCTCACCCCCTCGTGAACTTCCACTGGTCATCGTCGATCGCGGGCATCACAGCCGCCGACGACGAGGTGACCTTGACTGTCGACACCGCATTCGGAACTCGCGAACTGCGTGCCGCCTGGGTCGTCGCCGCTGACGGTGGCCGCAGCAAGATGCGCGAACTCAGCGGCATCCGCCTGCAGGGCAACAGCTACGAGGGCAACTACGTCATCGCGGACATCCATTGGGAATCGGAACTCCCGGCCGAGCGCCTGGTGTGGTTCGACGCGCCGAGCAACCCGGGATCCACGATCATCATGCACCGCCAGCCGCGTGACATCTGGCGCATCGACTACCAACTCGACGCGTCGGACGATCCCAAAGCCGAGACGCAGGAAGATCGCATCCGTGACCGCATCACGCGCCACCTCGAATGGCTGCAGAGCGACATCCCGTGGACGCTCGAGTGGTTCGGCTTCTACCGCGCTCATGCACTGGCCCTCGAGGATTTCACTCACGGTCGCGTCTTGTTTGCCGGCGACGCAGCGCATCTCGTTCCGATCTTCGGTGTTCGTGGCCTCAACTCCGGTATGGAAGACGCCGAAACACTGGTGTGGCAGCTGGCCTCCGTCATCAACGGAGCATCCGATACCGCCATCCTCGACGCGTACTCGACCGAACGTCGCAGCGCGTGGCAGCAGAACGTCGACAATGCAGGCAAGTCGACGCTCATCATGTCCCCGGGCAGCCACGGACACCGAACCACCCGCGACGCCGTGCTCGAACTTGCCACCACCCGAAGCGAATTCGCGCACCTGATCAATCCGCGTCAGTCGAGCGCAACGCATGCACACCTGTCACCGCTGACGTGGCCAACCGCTCCGGGCACCGAGGGCGTACTGCCCGGCGATCCACTCGAGGACAGGATCGTCGAGGTCTCCGCGGACGGTTCGGCAACCTCCTTGAATCGACTGCGCGGAACGGGATTCGGACTACTGGCCTTCGGCCTGTCGGCCGAACTTGTATCCGAACTCGACACGCAAGCCGATGCGCTCGCCCGCGCACTTGCGCCGGAAACCGTGCGGGTGATCACGGTGGGCTGCGCCGACGCCACGATCGACGATGCTCGCGGTGACCTCGCGTCTGCCGTCGGCGCTCGCGTCGGCGAGATCTTCGTGATCCGCCCCGACGGCTTGGTACTGTGCCGGATCAACGATCCCGCGCAGTTGAGCGATGTGACCAAGCATCTGTCCGCGGGCACCGCGCCGACGCACTTCGACGCGGCAGTGTCCGTGATCGCTGCGGGGAACGGCGACGAAGCCCGCCGTGAGCACGTGTGGTTAGCACTCTCCAACGCACTCGATCAGGCCGATCCGGCTGATCGTGAAGGCCTGTTGGTACGCCTGGCCCTGGTCCTCGGTTCACAGGCGAGCACTGCGGACTTCGACAGTGCTGTTGGGTCCGCTTCGCGTTAGCGCTGTTGGGTCCGCTTCACGGTAGTCACAAACGACACCAGTTCAGCCGCGCAGGAATTCTCCTGCGCGGCTGAACTTTTTTGCGCTCCGGTCAGACGGTTGTTGTCGAGGGGACGGGCGTCAACTCGTCCTCCGCTTCGGCGCTCCCTGCACGCGCCGATCTTCCACGCATCAGCGGCGAGACGGTGATAGCCAAGCCCACCAGCGCTACGCCGGTCACCAGGATCAGTCCGGGATGGAACTGCTCGAACCCAGCGGTTCCGGCACCGGTCGCGGTATGCGATCCGGCGGTCACCAGGGCAGTAGTCAGGGCAAGCACCAGGGCCGCACCGACCTGAGCCGACGTGTTCACCAGACCCGAGGCCAGACCTTGCTCCGAATCGTCGACACCGGACGTGGCCTGAGCCATGATCGAGGTGTAGCCCAACGCAAATCCGAGCCCGAGCAGGATGACGCTCGGCAGAATCGCCACGACGTACGACGGTGAATCACTCCCGGCAAACAGGAACCAGAGGTACCCGACGCTCAGCGACGTCAGTGCGGCGATGATGAGCTTGGCACTGCCGTACAGGTCGACCAATCGTCCGACAAACGGTGACCCGAAGGCGACGATGATGCCGGCCGGGAGCAGGGCCATCGCCATCTTCAGGGGCGACCAGCCGAGAGCGGACTGCAGGAAGATCGTCATCATGAACTGGAAGCTCAGGTAGGACCCGAAGAGCGCGATGATGGCCAGATTCGCACGAACGATGGTTCCGACACGCAGAAGTCCAAGGCGCACAAGCGGATGCGCCACCTTCTTCTCCACGAAGAAGAACGTCGCCAACAACACCGCTGCCACGGCAAAGGATCCCAGCGTCATCGGGTGCGCCCACCCACGGGCCGGTGCCGAGACCATCGTGTAGACCGTGAGCAGCATTCCCGTCACCAGGGTGACGGCACCGACCAGGTCGTGTCCCCCGTTGTCCGCGCGACGGTCCCGCGGAATGAGGAAGTACCCACCGATCAGTGCGATGACGGCAAACGGAACCGGCATCAGGAACGTGAATCGCCAACCGGCGCTCGTCAACAGCCCACCGAGAATCAGGCCGGACGAGTAACCACTGGCACCGAATACCGAGAACACCGACAGCGCCCGGTTGCGGGCCGGACCCTCTTTGAACGTCGTGGTGAGGATGGACATTGCGGTCGGAGCAGTGAAGGCGGCGGCCAGTCCCTTCACGAATCGTGATGCGATCAGCAGTGTTCCGTTGTCGACGAGGCCACCGACCAGCGAAGCGATTGCGAACACTGTGAGCGCGATCAAGAAGACTTTCCGACGTCCGAGGAGGTCCGCGGTGCGCCCGCCCAGGAGCAGCAGTCCGCCGAATCCGAGGACGTAACCGTTGATGATCCACTGCAGCGAGGTAGTGGACAGGCCCAGTTCATTGCCGATGGACGGTAGAGCGACGCCCACCATCGACACATCGAGACCGTCGAGGAACAACACGAGGCAGAGCACCGCAAGGATGCCCCACAGCTTGGGAGACCAGCCCTCCCCTGTGGCCGGGTCCGTGGATCCCATAGAAGCCGGGGATTCCGTAGAAGCCGGGGATTCCGGCGAATCGAATGGTTTCAGTGTCGAGTCAGTGCAAGTCACGTCAGCGAGAATAGATGCACATGCACTTAATGCACAAGCATTTAATGCAGTTGCAAGTAATAGTGTCTTCAACTAGAATGCGGTCGTGACGTCGGAATCCGAACTACGCAGCACGTGGCGCTCGCTGTCGAGCAGTTACAACGACATTGCGTGCGAACTCGATCGGCAGATGCAATCGGCACATGGGCTGAGCATGAGCGATTTCGAAGCTCTCGACCGCTTGATGGATGCCACGTGCGATCGTCCACGCATGCAAGATCTGGCTTCGGAGATGTACCTGAGCCCCAGCGCGCTCTCCCGCAGCGTTGCACGTTTGGAGAAGGCCGGCCTCGTTCAGCGAGCACTGTGCGAAGCCGACCGGCGCGGAGTCTTCATCGATGTCACCGACAAGGGTCGCGAAATCCACGAGGATGCCAGCAAAATACAACTGGCAGTACTGAATTCACACCTACGTGAGCAGTAGAATCAGGCCTGCCCGACCGCCGCGTTGATGGGCGCCATGTCGAAGTAGTCGCGCCAGGCGCTGATCTTCCCGTCACGGATCTCGAACACACCCATGACCGGTAGCGCGACCTCAGCGCCGTTGATGGCGAAGACGTCGACGCGCTCGTTCATGACCACAGAGCCGTTCGCGACCTGACGTTTGACCTGATAGTCGATGTTGCCGAAGGCACCGACAAACTGCTCGATGAACGCCCGGACGGCCTCGCGCCCGACCACGGGTTCCATCGGAATGTTGTGGTAGACGATGTCATCGGTGAAGTAGTCGACGATTCTCGCGATGTCCGCGTCGGCCCACTCTTTGCAGAATTCGGTAACCAACGTATCGGGTGTCATTGTGTGTCAGCCTCTTTCGGGTGGGGTTCGATAATTGCCATGATGCTCTCGATCTCGCCGGCCGGTATCGCGAAGTACTCGGTGACGAACACGGTGGTTGCCGGTTGTTGTCCTGGCGTTCCGAGGTCCAACAGATACCGCGCCACAACGCTCTCACCCCACTCACGCAGTGCAAGTTCACGTATCGCGACAATTCCGCGGTACTGCTGCCCCTGTTCGAGTTCGTTACTGATGAAAGCGCCCGTGTCGCCGGTTCGTTGACCGTTCTCGACGCGCCACGCGTCGGCGGCAAAACGGACCTTCGTTGCGTCGTGGCTGAGCAACGCGTTCACGTACTCGCGCGCCATGGCGACGCGTCCACTGACGGCTACCACGTCCGAGTGCGTGGCAATTGCGCGCAGGATCGACTCGGCCAACTCGGGTCGGCAGATCACGAGGTCGGGCAGATACGGATGGGATTCGTTGTACGACAACGGCGAACCGTCGATACGGCTGCAGTGCAATCCCGCCGACTGGGCGACTCCGACGGGCGCTGCCGAATCCCATTCCCACTGCCCACCGGCGTGCAGATAAGCGTCGACGTCACCGCGTACGACGGCCATCGCCTTCGCTCCGGCCGATCCCATGTAGAGAACGTCTGCATCGAGTTCAGCTGCCACGCCGTCCGTGAATGCCGGCGGACGGGAACCGCTGACAACAATGCGAAGGGGGTGGTTTGCCGGTGCATCCAACCCGGCGTCGTTACTCGAATAAACCTGTCCGAGCGCAGGCTGCGACACCGCCGCCGCAGTGATGCCGTGTCCCCGCTCCCAGAGAGCAACGTGTACGGCCCAATCCGAACGATCAGGCATTCCGTATTCCTTGGATCCGTCGAGAGGGTCGATGATCCACACCCGCGATGCTTCGAGTCTGGTGCGATCGTCGGCGGATTCTTCGGACAGGACGGCGTCACCGGGACGGGCCTGGGCCAACTGCTCGAGGATGTAGGCGTCGGCTGCCTTGTCCCCGCGTCGGCCCAATTCCCTTCCGTCGCTGACGCCGAGCCCCTCGGCCCGAATACCGAGGAGAATCGCTCCGGCCGCTTCCGCCAGATCGGCCGCCAATTCGGCGTCTGCAACTCGGCTATGCGTAGGTTCGCTCACCTGGCCAAGACTTCCATAATTCGCTGCGCCAGTTCGGCAGGCGTTCCGTCTTCGGGTCGAATTACCAGTTCGGCGCGTTCGGGAGCTTCGTAGGGATCGTCGACTCCGGTGAAGCCCTTGATTTCCCCGGCTCTGGCCTTGGCGTACATGCCTTTGGGATCGCGGGCTTCACACTGCTCGATCGGGGTATCCACGTACACCTCGACAAAGCGCAGTCCCGCCGCTTCGTGAGCAGCACGGACGCGGTCGCGGTCCTCGCGATACGGACTGATCAGGCAGGCCACGGCTACTGCACCGGAATCGGCGAACAATTGCGCCACCGAGCCAACTCGTCTCACGTTCTCAGCCCGATCCTCGGCACTGAATCCCAAATCGGCATTGAGTCCGTGCCGCAGGTTGTCACCGTCCAACCGGTAAGCCGGAGTGCCTGCAGCGACAAGTCTGCGTTCGAGTTCCACTGCAATCGTGGATTTACCGGATGCCGAGAGTCCGGTGAGCCACACTGTGGCGCCCGCGGTCGCACGCTCTTCCCGCGAGACTTCGGAACTGTGCCAGACGACGTGGGAATCCTTGAGTGTCGGCCCGTTGATCATTCCCGCCGCGACGGTATTTCCGGTGGTCTCGTCCACCAGAATGAAGCTGCCGGTGACACGATTGCGACGGTAGGGATCGAACATCAACGGCTGCTGCGTCTTGATCGCGATGCGCCCGATTTCGTTGAGAGAAAGCGCCTCCGCGCTATCGTCGCGGTGCAGAGTATTGACATCGAGACGGTAGTCGAGGCGCACAATTTGCGCCTTGGTCGAGCGAGTGGTGTGCAGCAACGAGTACCGGTTGTTCTCGGACAACGTCGATTGGTCGGTGAGCCAACAGATCATCGCGTCGATCTCTTGCCCCACCTGCGGCCGGTTGTTGATCCGGCACAATTGATCTCCGCGACTGACGTCGAGGTGCTCGCTCAGTTCGATGCACACGGCGGACGGCGCGAACGCTTCCGCGATCGCAGTTCCGCCCGGTCCGTGAACGGCCTTCACCGTCGACGTGAAACCTGAAGGGAGAACGACTACTTCGTCGCCGGGTTTGAAGACTCCGCTGGCGACCGTCCCGGCGTATCCGCGGAAGTCATGAAGATCTGCATCGGTTTGCTGCTGAGGACGGATGACGTACTGCACCGGGAACCGCGCATCGATGAGATTGCGATCCGACGCGATGTGCACCTGCTCGAGATGGTGCAGCAGCGACGGCCCGTCGTACCAGGACATGTTCTCGGTGCGCGCAACGATGTTGTCCCCCAACAGCGCCGACACGGGAATGAAGGACAGATCATGAACATCGAGCTTGATGGCGAACTGCCGAAACTCTTCCTTGATCTCCTCGAACCGATCCTGCGACCAGCCCACCAGGTCCATCTTGTTCACGCACAGAACGAGGTGAGGAATCCCGAGAAGTGTTGACAGGAAGGCATGCCGGCGCGTTTGTTCGAGCACACCTTTGCGTGCGTCGACCAGGATGAGGGCGAGGTCGGCCGTAGACGCACCGGTCACCATGTTGCGGGTGTACTGCTCGTGCCCGGGCGTATCGGCGATGATGAACTTGCGATGCGGAGTGGCAAAGTATCGGTGCGCCACATCGATTGTGATGCCCTGCTCACGCTCCGCCCGCAACCCGTCGGTGAGCAACGCGAGGTTGGCGTACTCGTCGCCGCGTTCACGACTGCTGCGCTCGACGGCTTCGAGTTGATCTTCGAAGATCGATTTGGAGTCGTAGAGCAATCGGCCGATGAGCGTCGACTTTCCGTCGTCGACACTGCCCGCGGTCGCGACTCGGAGGAGTTGCGGCATCAGAAGTACCCCTCTTTCTTTCGATCTTCCATGCCCGCCTCGGAGATTCGGTCGTCGGCACGGGTGGCTCCGCGCTCCGTGATCCGGCTCGCGGCTACTTCTTCTACGACGGCAGCGACCGTTTCGGCCGACGACTCCACACAACCGGTGCAGGTGGCGTCGCCGACGGTACGGAACCGCACCAGCGCTTCGTAAGATTCTTCTCCTGGCTGCAGTTCGAGGAACCGTGTGCGCGCCAACAGCATTCCGTCGCGCGGCACCACCTCACGCCGATGGGCATAGTAGATGCCGGGAAGGTCGATCATCTCGCTTTCGATGTATTGCCAGATGTCGAGTTCGGTCCAGTTGGAGAGCGGGAAGATCCGAATGTGTTCGCCCTTACGGTGTTTGCCGTTGTACAGATTCCACAGTTCCGGTCGCTGCATCTTGGGATCCCATTGGCCGAATTCGTCCCGGAAACTGAAGACCCGTTCTTTTGCTCTCGCCTTCTCTTCGTCCCGGCGGGCTCCCCCGAATACGGCGTCGAACTTTCCGTCCCGAATTCCGCGGAGAAGTGCGTGAGTTTGCAGGCGGTTACGACTCGCCCCGACGCCGGTCTCTTCCGAGACACGGCCTGCGTCGATATCGTCCTGCACGCTGGCGACCACCATTCGCAAGCCGAACCGCTCAACGGTTCGATCGCGAAACTCGATCACTTCGTCGAAGTTGTGGCCGGTATCGACATGCATGACGGCAAACGGCAACGGTGCCGGCCAGAAAGCCTTGGCCGCGACGTGGAGCATCACCACGGAATCCTTGCCGCCGGAAAACAGGAGTACCGGCTTTTCGAAAGTCGCGGCAACTTCCCGGAACACATGGACTGCCTCAGCCTCGAGCGCCCGTAGATGGGACAGTTCATAGGCGGGTGGGGCCTGGAGTGCGGACATCGCTTCAGCTCCTACTCGGCGTCGGTACATTTTTGTACCGGACTGGTTCGAGAACGAACGCACTCACAGAATAGAACTCGTTCTACCTAGAGGTCAATGACTGCGAACCGGAGCCCGTCCGCCCACCTCAGCAGTTACGGCATCGGCAGCGGCCACCAATGCCGTAGCGCGTCGCTCGATCTCGGAACCCGTGACCGAACCGCCCACATACAGCGTCAACACCAACGCCTGATGGCCTTCGGCGTCGTAGGTGGGAGCCGCAATCAACGAAACCGGATGCTCGTCGTCCGAACTGATGTCGCGCCCGAGATACACGCGCTCCCCCAGACTCGACACCATTTCGCCGAGCAATTCCCGCACCTCGGACGGAAGATCATGTGTCACAACACCGGCCATCAACGTGTGCAGGCGCTGACCGATCGGGTCGAGACTCTCGACGAGATACCCGGAGTCGCGACAGTCGCGCACCACGGTCCACAACCGATCCCGATCGAGGCGCACCGGCAGGCTCGGTTCTCGCGCCAACCAACTCTCGAGATCGTGATCACTTCCCCAGAGCACGTACATCAATCCGACCGGCGGAGCGAACGGATACACCTGACCGACCCTCGCCGCTTTCCGTATGCCTTCCGGCCCGGTGACTTCGAGAACACTGATCCGATCACCGACTACCGCCGACGCCGTACACGTCGTATCGAATTCGGCGCTCAGTTTCTCGAGATGAGCCCGGGCGATAGGCCCGACAGCGAATCCGCGCTGAGCCGCTCGACCCGCCGCAATCAGCGCCGGCCCCAGACCGTACGTTTTCACGGCGTCGTCCCGCGTGAGATACCCACGGTCCGCCAACACCGTCAGGATTCCCAGCGCGGTCGGCTTACTGATCTCGAGTGTCCTGGCAAGTTCGGACAACCCGAAACGCTGGTCGGGGCGCGCCACCAGGTAGTCGAGAACCTGCACGACGCGTTCGGTGGGTGGAGACTGACGTCCCGCCGAACGGGACTTCTCGAGCTCACCCATTGACCACTCCCTAGAACGCGTTCTATTGTCAGAATACCAAGATCTACCCCATAGGTACATATTTGTACCACGACGCTCTGGGCCGGCAAGACTGCCGGAACTGTGAGGAGCCAGCGTGCTGACGGACCCGTTTGCCCAGGCCATCGCCGAGGCCGAGAAACTCATCGAGACCGCGCCACACATCAGATCCGAACAGGATCTCCTCGAGGGGTACCAATACCTGGCGGGCGGAATCATCGCGACAATGCACGCAGCGTGGGCCGTCGAGAGAACCCACCCCAGTTTCATCCAGGGAACCGGGCCGTTCACAAAGATGGGGCTCGACAACCCCGACACGATGTACTTCGGTGCGCGCATCAACGACGACCAGGAGTACAAGGTCACGGGAAAGCGCGGCACCACAGCCGATCTCAGCTTCCAGGTCCTGAGCGGCAACTACACCAACTCGAATGTCCCGGGCAGTGAGATAGCGTTCGACGACCGTGAACTCGAGATCGCAGACGACGGCAGTTTTGTCGTGTGGTTCGGCCCCGGACCGGCCGACGGCCGCGCCAACTACTACACCCTCGCACCGGGATCGTCGCAGCTCGTCGCGCGAGAGGTCTACAGCGACTGGAGCCAGGAACGCGGAGTCATCCGGATCGAGCGGACGGATTCGATCGGCACGGCGCCCGCGCCGCTCACCGCCGAGGAAACCGAGAAGCGTTTCGCGCGGGCCGGGAAGGCTCTGGTCACCCGGGTCAAGACGTGGCTTCAGTTCCCGGAATGGTTCTACATGAAGCTCCCGGTCAACACGATGACCGAGCCTCGGCTGACCCCAGGTGGTCTCGCCACGCAGTACTCCTCGGTCGGGCATTACGAACTTACCGACGATCAGGCCATGATCATCACCGTTCCAGCCTCGGATGCGCCGTACCAGGGCTTTCAACTCGGTAGCCTGTGGTACATCTCGCTCGACTACATCAATCACCAGACGTCACTCAACAACGGTCAGGCTCAGGTGGATCCGGACGGCATGATCCGAATGGTGGTGAGCGAGAAGAATCCCGGCGTCACCAACTGGGTCGAAACCGTCGGGCATCCGCGCGGCATTCTTCAGTTCCGTTGGCAGCGGGTCTCGCGTGAACTGACGCCCGAGGACGGGCCGACCGTCGAAATTGTTGCCGTTGAGGATATTCCGAAACATCTGCCGCATTTCGACACCAATGCCATCACCGCCGACAACTGGGCAGAGCGAATCGCCGCCCGCCAGGCCGCCATCGACAATCGAATGCTGGGGTAACAGATGACCGAATTGCTGAAAGACCGAGTAGTTGTCATTTCCGGTGTCGGCCCCGCACTGGGCCGCGCACTGGCACTACGCTGCGCGTCGGCCGGTGCGAATCTTGTTCTCGCAGCGCGCACACAGTCCCGATTGGACGACGTTGCCAAGGAGATAGTCGACGCCGGTGGACGCGCTGTCACTGTTGCCACCGACATCACCGATCAGGCGTCCGCCGAAAACCTGGTGGCCGAATCCCTGTCCGCCTACGGCAAAGTCGACACGCTGATCAACAACGCCTTCTCCGTACCGTCGATGAAGCCGCTGGCCCGCACCGACTATCAGCACATCCGCGACAGCATCGAACTCACTGTTCTCGGTGCACTTCGCCTGACACAACTCTTCACAGCGCCGCTCGCGGAGTCGAACGGCTCGGTAGTGAACATCAACTCGATGGTTCTGCGACACTCGCAAGAGCGGTACGGCAGCTACAAGATGGCAAAGTCGGCGCTGCTCGCGATGTCCCAGTCCTTGGCCACCGAACTCGGTCCGCAGGGAATCCGCGTCAACTCGATTGCACCCGGATATATCTGGGGCGACACCCTCAAGGGCTACTTCGCCCATCAAGCCGAGAAGTTCGGCATGACCGTCGAACAGATCTACGAGCACACTGCCGCCAATACCGACTTGAAGCGCCTCCCCACCACCGACGAAGTGGCCGACGCGGCAATCTTCCTCGCGTCACCGATGGCCAATGCCGTCACCGGTCAATGTATCGACGTCAACTGCGGCGAATTCCATCACTAGGAGCATCATGGCTGAGCGCACACATGTCGGCACCGTCGAGGATCTTCATGCATCCGCAACCAAGATGACGGGGCTCACCGATTTCGGCGTCGACGATTACACCGAAGCCCTGTCAGTTCTCCTCGAGTCGTACGACCGCGACGAGGACCTGACGCCGTTCGGCAGCAAAATCTCTCGCGTTTTTCTCCGCGGCGCCTTGGTCGCCCGCCTGCTCAGTGAGTCTGCGTGGAAGCAGCATCCTGAGCATGCCGAGGTCAAGATCGAACGCCCGATTTTTGTCACCGGGTTGCCTCGCACCGGAACTACTGCGCTGCACCGACTCTTGACGGTGGACCCGGCACATCAAGGTCTCGAGATGTGGCTGACGGAGTTTCCGCAGCCTCGCCCGCCACGCGATACCTGGGAATCGAACCCCGTGTTCGCCAAGATCGAGGAGACGTTCGGCCAACACCACGTCGAACACCCCGAGTTCATGGGTGTGCACTACATGTCTGCCGGCGAAGTCGAAGAATGCTGGCAACTGCTCCGGCAGACCTTCAAGTCGGTGTCGTACGAGTGTCTGGCCAATCTGCCCACGTACTCGAATTGGCTGAAAGGCCAGGAATGGTCCAATGCCTATGCACGCCACAAGAAGAATCTCCAGTTGATCGGACTCCCGGATCAGGATCGCCGGTGGGTTCTCAAGAATCCCAGCCACCTGTTTGCACTCGACGAACTGATGACTGTATACCCGGACGCACTGATCATTCAGACGCACCGATCGCCCACGACAATCATTCCGTCGGTGTGCAGCCTTGCCGCGCAAGCCACGCAGGGGTGGTCGAATACGTTCACCGACAAGGTGATCGGAGAGAGCCAACTCGAATTGTGGGCACGAGGACTCGAACAATTCGACGCGGCGCGGGCCCATCACGATCCTGCCCAATTCATCGACGTCGACTACCAGGATTTTGTTGCCGATCCACTCGCCACCGTCGAGAATATCTACACCCACTTCGACCTTCCGTTGACCGCCGGCGCACAGCAGTCGATGGAGGCTATGCATGACGAAAGCCGTTCGGGGGCACGCAAGCCCGCACACAAATACACCTTGGAAGAGTTCGGGCTGACCGCCGAGCAAGTCGAGGAGCGTTTCGGGGGGCGCTGACGCGTCCCGCTCATCGGGAGCCATGTCGTCCGACCGCCGAGCCATGCGACAGAATCGCCCAGATGTACGCGAATCCCGACGCCGTCCGATCAGCAGTTACCTTCAGTGGTCCGATCGAAGGTGGATCGAACGGTTTCCCCGGGACCTCGACCTCGCTCGACCTCGCGGCGAAGGGCTACACCGAACGTGAGTTCTTCGTCCGCGGGTCCGCGGCGTCGTACCGCGAGGACGGTACCTGGTCGTCGGACGGACATTGGGCTGCCGCGGAAGATAGTTCGGCGCCGTTCACCACCAGGATCCTCGTGCGCACACCGGCCGACCCGAGCCGATTCAACGGAACCGTTGTCGTCGAGTGGCTCAATGTCAGTGGCAACACCGATATCGATGTCGACTTCGGACACATGAACGAGGAGATCACGAGAGGGTATGCGTGGGTGGGCGTCTCCGCGCAGGCTGCCGGAATCACCAGCACCGGAGGCAGCGGCCTCGGCGACGGCGTCGTGGGTCTTCTCACCTGGGATCCCGAGCGATACAGCGCATTGGATCATCCCGGCGACCGGTACTCGTACGACATCTTTTCCCAGGTCGGCGCAGCCCTGCGCACACCAGGGGACGTCGACCCCCTCGGCGGCCTGGTTCCGACGCAACTGCTCGCGACCGGGCAGTCACAGTCGGGGTTCCGTATGTTGACGTACGCCAACGCCGTTCATCCCCGCGCCCGGGTATTCGACGGCCTGATCATTCACGCCCGCGGCGGCATCGGAGCTCCGCTTGCCGACGGCATGATGCTCCTGGATCCGGCGCCGGCCCGTGTACGCACCGACCTCGACGTTCCAGTGTTCCAGCTGATCACCGAGACCGAGCTCTTCGAACTGTGCGGTGGACCAGGCCCCACCAGTTTTGTGGCCGCCCGCCAACCCGATACCGACATGATCCGAACTTGGGAGATCGCCGGCACATCGCACTCAGACGCCTACTCTCTGAAAATCCTTCATCCACAGTATGTTCGGCAGTTCTCCGACATCAGGGATCTGGCGGCGCTGTTCCCGATCGTCAACGACGGACCGCAGCGTTACGTCGCGAACGCCGCCCTGCGCGCCTTGCGTCAGTGGGCTGCGGGCGGCGCGGCACCCACATCAGCGCCCGTCATCGACACTGCTGACAATGCGGTGCTGCGGGACCGGCACGGCAATGCGACCGGCGGTGTCCGCACACCTCAACTCGATGTCCCGGTCGCCACGCTGACGGGCGAACTGGTGCACGTGCCTCAGAACGGCGCAACCGTCGCCTTCGACGCCGCGGCGCTCGCCCAGCTCTACCCGAGTCACGACGAGTACGTCACCGCGTTCTCCAACGCTACTGCGCGGGCCGTCGACGACGGTTTCCTACTCCCCGAGGACGCTGAGATTCTGATCGCCGGCGCTCAGGACTGCGGCGTCGGCCGGTAACGGTCACCCCGCAGGTGCTCGGCGAGCAACCGGTCCAGTTCTTCCGGAGCCTCGTCCGGTATCCAATGGCTCACGCCGCGAAGAACTTCGAATCGATACGGGCCGTCAACAAAATTCGGCGTGAGCTGGGCACCATTCGGGCCGATTGCCGAATCTCCGTCGCTCCAGATGTGCAAGGTCGGCACGCTGATGCGAGTCGAACGTCCATCGGGCTTGACCATCCACAATGCGCGGTACCAGTTGAGACCTCCGCGGAGACGACCGGGTGCGCGCATTGCATCCAGGTCACGCTGTGCGTAATCGGGCTTCTGTCCGCTCGCGACAAGTGCTTTGTGTCCGAGCGAGGTTCGAGCCAGCACCCATTCCGGAAGTATCGGAAGCTGAAATGCGGCCATGTACCAGGACTTCACTACCTGACTGCTCGTGAGCATGGCGCGGGCGAATGCAAGCGGATGGGGTACGGACACCGCCGTCAGAGTGCGCAGCATGTCCGGTCGCTGCGCCGCGATCTGCCAGGCGACGGCTGCTCCCCAGTCGTGGCCGACCACATGTACTGTGCCTAGCCCCGCGGCGTCGATGAGCGCAACTATGTCAGCAACGAGCTCGGACCCGCGGTACGCCCATCGCCACTTCGGCCGCGCCCCGGGCGAATATCCACGCTGATCCGGCGCGAGCGTCCGGTAGCCACGAGCGTGCAGCATCGGTGCCAGCCGATCCCAGGACGTCGAATCCTGCGGGAATCCGTGAAGTAGTACGACAACAGGTCCGTCGAGCGGTCCTTCGTCGCGGACGTCGAAGGACAAACCAGATCGTATGTACGTCCGAATTCTCACCTCTGGTGCCGTCATGACACGATCGTATGTCCGATTTCTGACATTCGTGACCCATGCCACCGACATAGAACCGTGACGTTAGGTATCTTGCTTGCAGCGGTACTGGACCACAGTTCCCCCAAATGTAAGGACTTACGACATGCAGTCTGTCGAAGACGTATTGCCCGAAGGCGTAACCCTCGATGACATCACCAAGGTTTTCAAGCTTGGTGCTGCCGCTATCGCCTTCTTCACCGCGGTGTCCGCCTTCAGCTGATCACCATGCTTCACAATAAACTGGCCGGCCCTCGGGGAGTCCGGCCAGTTTTTGTATGTTGACCCAGATTTCATTCTTCCGAAAGCGGCAAACACCCCATAAAAGCTGTCAGGCTTGCTAACTTTCTCCTGCGCGGCACAACGTCGAGCATTTCAACACTCGGAGGACATTCGTGGGTTCCATCAGCACGCTCAGCACGGTCATCGACGTTCTCGCAGCAATCCAGAAGGCTTTGAAGCTCATTCCGGTGAACAGCTGATCGTTGCAGAAATCTCGCCGGATGATCGGCGAGAACAAGCGGGGCCGACTTTTTTGTCGGCCCCGCTTCTCGTTGGAGCGGATGGCGGGATTCGAACCCACGTGAACGGCTTTGCAGGCCGGTGCCTAGCCACTCGGCCACACCCGCGTCATGAAGTAACTCTGCCCCCGATATCACCGCCACACCACAGTTTGAATCAACGTGATTGCGACTTCGCTGATCGCTTGGTATTTGCTGGGTTACATGCCTCCGAAGGTGGGGTACCCGCTCGAGAAATACCGACTGTGCCGTACCAGAACAGGCATGGTTCACTCGGGGCTGGAGTGACGTGAGTTACGCCTGTTTCTCACCTGGCGTCTGTCGTGAGAAGTGAGACGCCCCCGAGACGAAAGGCGGCACCGATGCCCCGAGCACGACTGACAGCTCTGGCCACTGCAGCACTGGCCGCAGTGACGGGTCTTGTCGCAATCGTCGTTGCACCACCGATCGCCTCGGCCGAGAGCACCAACGGCATCGGCATGGCCTACTCGGACCGGACCTTCCAGCCCTTCACCGCATCGAATGGTCTGTCGTCGAAGTACCACGTGTACGCCGCGGGTATCCCGCAGGATCACGCCGCCGGTCTGGTACTGCAGTTCCACGGCGACGGAGCATACGAATTTGCCAATCCCACGTCGTCGTACAGCCTCGGCGGCCCGTCGGGCATCGTGGCGCAGGCCCGCTCGCGGGGCTACATCACCGTCCCGGTACGCACTCCGGACTCTGCCGGGGAAATTACGTGGTGGGAAAACGGGAGTGCGAACGCCGACTTCGTCGCCGACCTGCTCAGCAGTCTCGAAGCGGGCTACAACATCGACACCGAGGACATCTGGCTCGTCGGCTACAGCGGCGGATCTCAGTTCATCACTCAGTTCTTCCTACCGAAGTACTCGAACAAGCTCGACGGCGGCGGCACTGTGGTGTTCGGCGGCGGCGGCGTGCCGCGAGTCTCGGCGCAGCCCTTCGCCGGCGGCCTGGTCGCAGACCTTCCCATGCACTGGTACACCGGCGCTGCCGACAACGGCACGAATGTCAGCGACGGTTACAACGCCGTACTCGACGCCCAGAAGGGGTCGGCCTGGTATTCGGCACAAGGCTTTACGACGGATCTCGAGTCTCCCGCCGGCCTCGGCCACAACCTCTCCGGCACATTCGGCACAGTTCTTGCGCGCCACCTGGACGATCATGTTCCGAACAATCAGGTTTCCACCACAGTTTCCACCACAGTTCCCACCACAACGGTCGCCGCTACTCCTGAGCCGACGACAACACAGCCGCCGACGACCACAGCAACCCCACCCCCGGTCACGACGACAACCACCACCACGACACCACCACCGGCCGTGTGGAACTACACGCTCACTCCGACGAGGATCGGCGCCAATCTGGCTGTCAGCATTCCCGCGGGTACCAGTCGAACTACATTCAGGGTCACAGCTACCCAAGGTCCGTTCTACGTGTACAACTACACAACCCGAACCGGTCTGCGGACTCTGAGCATCGTCTCGAGCCTCTCCCCCAACACGACGTACAACTACACCGTGGAAGCCGATGACGAGATCGTCGGATCCGGGTCGTTCCGAACACTTCCCTGACGCAAGGGAACAAATCGGACCGTCCTGGTGCTGACTTGCTTCGTGACTGCCGAGAAGACCGCCACCGCTGTGCCCGTGGAACACACTGCTTCACCGACGACCGTTGAACGTAAGCCGAGCATCGGAAAGATCCTCGCTCTCGGATCCATGACGGCACTCGGCCCGTTCACGATCGACATGTACCTGCCGGCGTTGCCGGATATCGCCGACGATCTCGGGACCTCGTCGTCGACGGTCCAGCTCACGATCACGGGAACGTTGATCGGACTGGCGCTCGGGCAGTTGCTCGTCGGTCCGCTCTCGGACACCCTCGGACGCAAGAAGCCCTTACTCGCCGGCATCGGCGTGCACATCGTGGCGTCGCTGCTGGCCGTGTTCGCGCCCACGATCGCTGTTCTCGGCATCCTGCGGGTGTTCCAGGGCATGGGTGCCGCTGCTGCCGCTGTAGTCACGATGGCGATCGTGCGCGACCTGTACAGCGGCAATACCGTCGCCGTTGTGATGAGCCGTCTGATGCTTGTCCTCGGCGTTGCACCGATCCTGGCGCCCAGTATCGGCGGCGCACTGTTGGTCGCGCTGGATTGGCGCGGGATCTTTGTTGTTCTTGCCCTGATCGGTGTGGGCACGGCCATGATCGGCGCTTTCGGGATTCCGGAGACTCTGCCCCGCGAGAAGCGTCGTCCCAGCGGCGTGCGATCAGTTCTCCAGATGTACGGATCACTGCTGCGAGATCGCACCTTCATGGTCCTGACGCTGGTCTCCAGTGTCGGTATGGCGTCGTTGTTCGCGTACGTCTCCGGTGCGTCGTTTGTCTATCAGGATCAGTACGGCCTCAATCAGCAGGAGTTTGCACTGCTGTTCAGCGCCGGCGCTATTGCTCTGATCGGCGCTTCGCAGGTCAACGTCCGTCTGCTGGATCGTTGGACGCCGCAGCAGATCACCCGGTCGGCGCTCGTCACTGCGGTTGTCTCCGGAGCCTTGGTCATCGTTGTTGCGGCGCTCGACCTTGGCGGCCTGATCGGATTCGTGATCGCACTCTGGGTCATGCTCGGCGCCGTGGGATTTGTTCTACCGAACGCTCCGGCACTGGCACTTTCACGGCATGGTGAAGCCGCAGGAACAGCTGCCGCGATGCTGGGCGCGTTCCAGTTCGGAGTCGGCGCTGCGATCGCCCCGGCTGTCGGTCTTCTCGGTAACACCAGCACTGCTCTTGCCGTCACGATGACAGCATGTGTGTCCGTCGGGCTGATCGCGCTGGTCGCGACAACCCGCACAGCGCAGGCTTAACCGGCAGCCGCAAACCATTCGCTGTAGAAAGTCGCCAGTCCGATCACGCAGGAAATGGCCACGAAAATCCAGAAGCGGGCGATCACCACTGTCTCCGGCCAACCGAGCAACTCGAAGTGATGATGTATCGGGGCCATCTTGAATACGCGTCGGCCGGACGATCGGAACACCAGTACCTGGATGATCACCGACAGGATCTCGGCCACGAACAGGGCTCCGATGATGACCATCAGAAGTTCGGTGTGTGTGGTGACCGAAAGACCGACAACCAAGCCACCGAGAGCGAGCGAACCGGTGTCGCCCATGAAGATCTGGGCCGGCGCCGCGTTCCACCACAGGAACCCGAGGCACGCACCACCCGCCGCGGCGGCAACTATCGCAAGGTCCAGTGGGTCGCGAACGTCGTAGCACCCGGCAACGGGATCGAGGACGCATGAGTTCCGGTACTGCCATCCTGCGATGACAACGTAGGTACCCAGGATCATGCCCATCGACCCGGCTGCGAGGCCGTCCAGACCGTCGGTGAAGTTGACGGCGTTGGACCACGCGAAGACAAGCACGCAGAAGAAGACCAGAAACCCGATCGTTCCCATCGAGAACACCGAGATGTCGCGAACGTGCGAGAGGTATTGGCTGCCGGGCGTGACACCCTTGCTGTTGGAGAACTGCAGGAACAGCACACCGAAAATGATGGCGCTCGCCAACTGTCCAACCGTCTTTGCGGTCTTGTTCAATCCGAGGTTGCGTTTCTTACGGATCTTGATGAAGTCGTCGAGGAAGCCGACAACGCCCAGCGACGTAGCCAGCGCCAGTACCAACCATCCCGACGCGGACAGTCTCGGCAGACGCGAACCGAAACCGATGACGTGCGCAGCCAGATATCCCGCCCACATTCCCGCGATGATCGCGATACCACCCATGGACGGCGTACCGCGCTTGCCCTGATGGCTCTGTGGACCGTCGATGCGGATCTCGTGCCCGAGCCCCTGTTTGGACAGCACCCGGATGAGAAACGGCGTCAAGAACAGAGCGACGAACAACGAGACGCCACCCGCGACGAGGATTGAAATCACTCGGAGGACTCTACAGACGTGAGCGCCCGCGACACATAATCAGACAAGGCGCTCAGGCTCTGGCGGGCATGGGATGATCGAACGTATGCCTCCCCTTTCGCCGCTTCCCATCGACCCCATCGAAGAGGCACATCGGCAATGGACCGAGCACGGTTGGAGTGACGTTGCCGACGGGATGGCTGCTGTCACCTCGGTGATGCGGGCGCAGCAGATCATGATGGCGCGAGTCGAGGAAGTGCTCAAGCCGCTCGGGTTGACGTTCGCTCGATACGAACTGTTGACACTGCTCACCTTCACGAGGTCGGGCGCACTGCCCATGACGAAAGCCAGCGCACGCCTGCAGGTTCACCCCACCAGCGTCACGAATGCGGTGGATCGGTTGGAGAAGGCACAGTTGGTACGACGAGTCCCCCACCCCAGCGATCGTCGGACGACACTCATCGAGATTTCGGATTCCGGCCGAGCCTTGGCGCTCGAGGCTACGGAACTGCTGAATGCCAAGGTCTTCGCGAACCCGGGCTTGGAGCCGGACAAGCTCACGCAATTGGTGACAATCCTCACTGAATTGCGCAAGACTGCCGGTGATTTCGAGGGGTAAACGACAACGATCCTGAAGGATTTCACTCGCTGAGCGAGCAGAATCCTTCAGGATCGTGGGGACTTGTCAGCGGTGCTTGAACTCAGCTGACCGCTTCTCGACAAATGCGCCCATGCCTTCCTTCTGATCTTCGGTAGCAAAGGTCGAGTGGAAGACCCGACGCTCGAAGCGGACGCCCTCGGCGAGCGAGGACTCGAAGGAGCGGTTGACCGCTTCCTTCGCCATCATCGCGATCGGCAGGGACATCTCGGCGATGGTGGTTGCCGTCTTCAACGCGTCGTCGAGCAGATCTGCTGCCGGCACGATGCGAGACACCAGGCCGGCGCGCTCGGCCTCTTCGGCATCCATGTTGCGCCCGGTGAGGCACATTTCCATGGCCTTGGCCTTGCCCACCGCGCGGGTAAGACGCTGCGAGCCACCGATTCCCGGGATAACTCCGAGCTTGATCTCGGGCTGCCCGAACTTTGCGTTATCTGCGGCGATGATGAAGTCACAGAGCATCGCGAGCTCACAACCGCCGCCGAGTGCGTATCCGGCGACTGCGGCGATCAGCGGCTTACGCGAAGCGGCGACGCGATCCCACGGCGTGAAGAAATCCTCGACGTACGCGTCCATGTACGTCTTGGACTGCATTTCCTTGATGTCGGCGCCGGCGGCAAATGCGCGCTCGGAACCGGTGATCAGGATGGCACCGATGTTGTTGTCCGCTTCGAGATCGGTTACCGCGGCAACCACCTCGTTCATCAGCTCGGAGTTCAGGGCGTTGAGAGCCTTGGGACGGTTGAGCGTGATGACGCCGACGCGGCCCTTACGCTCGAGGATGATGGTGTTGAAGTCGGTCACTGCTGTCCTTCGGTCGAACGGTCTCGGATGTCGTTGATGATGGCAGAGAAGTCCTGACCACCGGCACCCGCGGCATGGTACTGGCTGTAGAGCTCAGCGGCCTTGAGGCCGAGTTCGGCATCAACACCATTGGTACGCAATGCGTTTGCGGCCAGTCCGAGGTCCTTGTCCATCAACGCGACCGCAAAGCCGGGCTGGTAGTCGTTGTTGGCCGGGCTGGTGGGTACCGGTCCGGGTACCGGGCAGTTGGACGTGAGGGCCCAGCACTGTCCCGACGCATTGGACGCGACGTCGAAGAGTGCCTGGTTGCTCAGTCCGAGCTTTTCGCCCAGAACAAATGCTTCACTGATGGCGATCATCGAGACACCGAGGATCATGTTGTTGCAGATCTTCGCGGCCTGACCGACACCGGCGTCACCGCAGTGAACGACCTTGCGGCCCATCACATCCAGCAACGGTGACGCGGCCTGGAAGTCTTCTTCGGATCCGCCGACCATGAATGCGAGGGTTCCGGCGGTTGCGCCGACAACACCACCGGAAACCGGCGCGTCGACGCTGCGGTGTCCGGCGGCCTCTGCCCGATCGTGTGCTTCGCGGGCGTCTGCGACGTCGATCGTGGAGCAGTCGATGAACAGTGTGCCCGGCTTCGCGGCGGGCAGCAGATCGTCGTACAGACCCAGAACGTGCTTGCCGCTCGGCAGCATCGTGATGACGACGTCGGCGTCGCGCACCGCATCCACAGCCGAATCAGCTACCGATGCACCGTCTTCGACTGCCTGCGCGAGGGCTGCGGGCGCCAGGTCGAACCCGACTACCGTGTGTCCGGCCTTGACGAGGTTGGCCGCCATCGGGCCACCCATGTGTCCGAGTCCGATAAATCCAATGGTGCTCATTAGTGATGCTCCTTCGGCGGTGATCAGTTGCCTTGCGATTGAGGGGTGAGGCCGAGTTCATGCTCACCGAGCGGCGCAAAATACGCGTCCACGGCGGCGTCGGTGACATCCGCGAGGGTCGCGGGAAGCCACTGCGGGTTGCGGTCCTTCTCGACCACCTGTGCGCGGATACCCTCGACGAGGTCGTGTGAACTCAGTGATGCCGTCGACACCCGGAACTCTTCGTTCAGAACTTCTTCGAGGCTGTTGGCATCCTTGGCATGACGAAGTGAACGCAACGTGACAGACAGCGCGATCGGCGACTTACCGAGAATCTGCTCGGCGGCCTTCTCGGCTTCGGGAATTCCGCTGGCGCGCAGGCGCTCGACAATCGCGACGACATTGTCCGCCGAGTACGCGGCGTCGATCCAACTCTGCTGTGCCAGTATTTCCGAAACCGGTGCGGGCTCGGCAAATTGAGCAACGGCCTGCTCTACCGTCGACGATGCGATCGTCTCGATGAACGTCTCGATGTTCTCGGACGGGATGAAGTGGTCCGCAAATCCCGTCGCGATGGCGTCGCCGGCGCTCAAGCGCGCCGTGGTGAGCGCGATGTGTGTTCCCAGTTCTCCGGGAGCACGCGAGAGCAGGTACGTTCCGCCGACGTCTGGGATGAATCCGATTCCGGTCTCGGGCATTCCGATCATGGAACGCTCGGTCACGATGCGGACGTCGCCGTGTGCGGACACTCCGACGCCGCCGCCCATGACGATGCCGTCCATGATTGCGACGTACGGCTTCGGGTAGTTCGAGATCTCGGCGTTGAAGATGTACTCGTCGCGCCAGAAGTCGAGCGAACCGGTCTTGCCGTCCTTGGCGTCGTGGTAGATCGAGACGATATCGCCGCCGGCGCACAGGCCACGTTCGCCTGCACCGGTCAGGACAACGGCCTTGACCTCGTCGTCGGACTTCCAGGCCGCGAGGGCCGCAGCCATCTGCGTCACCATCGAGTGATTGAGCGCGTTGATCGCCTTGGGACGGTTGAGGGTGATGCGTCCCAGTCCGTCGCGCTTCTCGATCAGAACTTCGTTCTCTTCGGTCATGCTGCTCCCTGCTTTCCCTGCCCTGCGATCACACTGCGAGCGATGACCACACGCATGATCTCGTTGCTGCCTTCGAGGATCTGGTGAACGCGAAGATCGCGGACGATCTTCTCGATCCCGTACTCAGCAAGATAGCCGTACCCACCGTGCAGTTGGAGCGCCCGGTTGGCGACGTCGAAACCGTTGTCGGTCGCGAAGCGCTTGGCCATAGCGCACAGTTCCACCACATCCGGTGCGTTCTCGTCGAGAGCTGCGGCAGCGCGCCACAGCAGGGTCCGCGCAGCTTCGAGCTCGGTCCGCATATCGGCGAGCTGGAACTGCAGGGCCTGCGATTCGATCAACGCCGAACCGAATGCCTTGCGGTCCACCAGATATGCGACGGCTTTCTCCAGCGCTGCCTGCGCGCCGCCCACCGAGCAAGCGGCGATGTTGAGGCGGCCGCCGTTGAGGCCCTTCATCGCGATGCGGAATCCGCTGCCTTCTTCGCCGAGCATGTTGGCCGCGGGAACGCGCACGTCCTCCATGATCACCTGACGGGTGGGCTGCGCGTTCCAGCCCATCTTGATCTCGTTGGCACCGAACGACAGGCCGGGCGAATCTTTCGGCACGATAAAGGCTGAGATTCCCTTGGCACCTGCAGATCCGGTACGGGCCATCACGACGTACACGTCGGAAGTGCCTGCGCCGGAGATGAACTGCTTGACGCCGTTGAGGATGTAGTCGTCACCGTCACGAACGGCCTTGGTGCTCAAACCGGCAGCATCGGAACCCGCGCCGGGTTCGGTCAGGCAGTAGCTGCCCAACTGATCCATCGAGCACAGTCCGGGCACCCACTGGTGGCGCTGCTCGTCGTTGCCGAACTGGTCGATCATCCACGTGACCATGTTGTGGATGGAAATGTACGCGGCGATCGACGGATCACCCTTGGCAAGCTCCTCGAAGATCCGAGCAGCATCGACGCGGGTCAGTTCACTGCCACCGACATCCTCACGGATGTAGATGCCGCCCATCCCCAGGGACGCCGCCTTGCGGAGAACGTCCACCGGGAAATGCTTGGTCTGATCCCACTCCACCGCATTCGGCGCGAGGTGCTCGGCCGCGAAGTCGCGGGCGGTGTCACGAATCGCCCGCTCGTCATCGGTCAGAGTAAACATGGAAGGTTTTCCGATCAGTTCATCGTGGGGATGACGAAGTGATTGGTCTCTTCCTTCTTGCCGGAAGGCCAACGCTGCGTCACGGTCTTGGTCTTGGTGTAGAAGCGGAAGGAGTCGGGACCGTGCTGATTCAGGTCACCGAATCCGGAGCGCTTCCAGCCGCCGAAGGTGTGGTACGCGATCGGGACGGGAATCGGCACGTTGACGCCGACCATGCCGACGTTGACGCGGGCGGTGAAGTCACGAGCGGTGTCGCCGTCACGGGTGAAGATGGAGACGCCGTTGCCGTACTCGTGCTCGGTCGGAAGACGCAGGGCCTCTTCGTAATCGGCAGCGCGAACAACCTGCAGGACGGGTCCGAAGATCTCTTCCTTGTAGATGCGCATATCCGAGGTGACGTTGTCGAACAGTGTTGCGCCGGCGAAGAATCCGCCTTCATGGCCTTCGAGGGTGAAGCCGCGGCCGTCGACGACTGCCGTTGCGCCCTCGTCGATACCGATCTGCACGTAGTTGTTGACGCGGTCGAGGGCATCCTGGCAGACCAGGGGACCGAAATCGACACCTTCGTCGTCACTGCGACCGATCTTGAGCTTCGCGACGCGTTCCTTCAGCTTGGCGACCAGCGCATCTGCTGTCTCTTCACCGACGGGAACGGCAACGGAGATGGCCATGCAACGCTCACCGGCACTACCGTAACCGGCACCGATCAGGGCGTCGGCAACCTCGTCGAGATCGGCGTCCGGCATGACGATCGCGTGGTTCTTGGCGCCGCCGAAGCACTGCGCGCGCTTGCCGTGAGCTGCGGCCGTCTCGTAGATGTACTGGGCGATCGGCGTGGAGCCGACAAAGCCGACAGCCTTGATGCGGTCGTCGGTGAGCAGGACGTCGACAACTTCCTTGTCACCGTTGACCACGTTGAACACGCCTGCGGGCAGTCCGGCTTCGAGGAACAGTTCGGCCAGGCGCAGCGGCACGGAGGGGTCGCGCTCGGACGGCTTGAGAATGAAAGCGTTGCCGGCTGCGAGGGCCGGGCCGGCCTTCCACAGCGGGATCATCGCGGGGAAGTTGAAGGGCGTGATGCCCGCAACGACGCCGAGCGGCTGACGCATCGAGTACACGTCGATGCCGGTGCCTGCGCTCTCGGTGAATTCACCCTTGAGCAGGTGCGGAGCGCCCACGGCGAACTCGATGACCTCGAGGCCGCGCTGGATGTCGCCCTTGGCGTCGGCGACGGTCTTGCCGTGCTCGGACGAGAGGAGCCGAGCCAGGGAATCCATCTCGGCCTGGGCGAGCTGGAGGAATTTCATGAGGACGCGGGCGCGCTTCTGCGGGTTGAAAGCAGCCCAGACCTTCTGCGCCTCTTCTGCATTGGCGATGATGGCTTCGGTTTCCGCCTTGCTCGCGAGCGGAACGCGCGCCTGAACCTGACCGGTGTTGGGATCGAAGACGTCCGCAAATCGATCGGAAGCTCCGGGAACCCGCTTGCCACCGACGAAGTGCGTCAACTCTTGAACCGCCGCATTGTCAACCATTGTGCTAACCCGTTCCTTGCTCGTTGTGGACTGCCGGAGAAGCAGCGCTAACTATATCGACCATCCTATAGTTGGATGTCCATGTATGTCTAGAGCAGAGGCCGCGGACAGCGCCATTTCCCGGTCGGTGACCTCGTATCCCCCACTGCCACCGCCCGGTCCACCAGAACCTTCGACAATCGTGCGAGCGGACAGGTGGATCGCGTCGACTCCGGTGGCCGCAACCGCGGCAATATCACCGATTCGTACCCCACCACCAGCCATGATCTGGATCCGTCGGGCGGCATGATCGACCAGGGCTCCCAACTCTGCCAACCCCTCGGCGCAGGTCGGGGCACCACCAGACGTCAGGACACGGGTTACGTCGAGATTCACCAGGATGTCGAGTGCCGCCCGTCTGTCCGGCACGACGTCGATAGCTCGATGTGCGGTCACTTCGACAACCGAGGGATCGACGCACTCGATGACCGAACGCAGTGCGTCGACATCGATCGCGGAGGTCTCGGTCAGAGCGCCGATCACTATCCCGGACGCACCCGCCGCCACTGCTGCGCGTGCATCACGGCGTATCACCGCCATCTCGTCGGCTGCGTACACAAATCCACCGGCCCGCGGCCGGATCAGGACGTGGACTGGAACACCCACTGCCACAACTGCTTCGATCAATCCGATGCTGGGGGTGAGACCGCCCGTTGCACCCAGCGCCGCACAGAGTTCAACACGCGCCGCCCCCACGGCGAGTGCGGTCTGCGCCCCGCGAACATCCTGAACGGCAAGTTCGAGAGCTGTCATGTCAATACGACTGCCACGGTGGCTTGTTCTCGAGCGCGTACCGGTAGTAGTCTGCCAATTTCAGCCTTCCGGCAGCGGCTTCGTCGATGACCACGGTGACGTGGCGGTGCCACTGCAGCACCGATGCCGGGCAAAATGCGGTCAGCGGGCCTTCGACTGCTGCAGCAATAGCGTCGGCTTTACCTTCACCGGTCGCAATCATCACCAAATGCCGTGCATCACTGATAGTTCCGAGACCTTGGGTGAGAACGTGATGGGGAACGTCATCGGGACGCTCGAAGAAACGAGCGTTGTCGATTCGCGTCTGCTCCGTCAAAGTCTTGACCCGTGTGCGCGACGACAGCGCGGAGCCCGGCTCGTTGAAACCGATGTGTCCGTCGGTGCCGATTCCGAGCAGTTGGACGTCCACTCCCCCAGCTTCGGCGATACTACGGTCGTACCGTTCCACTTCCGCCTCCGGAATTCCAGCTTCACCGTCCGGGCTGAAAACCCGGTCCGGATCCAGATTGACGTGATCGACGAATTCGGCGCGAATTACCGAATAGTACGACTGTGAATGGCTTTTCGGTAGACCGAGATACTCGTCGAGCAAGAAGGCCTGAGCCTGCGAGAAGTCCAGTCCAGACACCCGGTGACGACGCGCCAGTTCGCGGTACGTCCCGATCGGCGACGAACCTGTTGCGAGCCCGAGCGTTGTAGCGCGACGCCGGACATAGCCTTCGACGATGTCTGCTGCTGTCGAGTCGACCTCCAGCGGGGTAGGCATGATGACAATTTCCATCAGATTTCCTTTCCGGCGGCCCGACCGCCGTGTAGTACGCGCACCGGGCGCAGGTGACGATCGGTGACCAGGATGTCGGCGCGGTAGCCGGCAGTCAGCGATCCATGTGAATTGTGCAGTCCCAGCAGTGCTGCCGGGGTGCGGGTGGCAGCGATGACGGCATCGGCGAGTGCAACTCCGCTGTCGAACACGGTGCTACGCAGCACATCCAGCAGTCGTGCTGTTCCGCCGGCTATGGCCCCGACCGAACCGTCGGCTGTGGCAAGTCTGGCGACGCCACCACTCACCACCACATCCAGAGCGCCGAGTTGATAGTTTCCGTCGGCCATTCCGGCGGCGGCCATGGAATCACTGACGAGTGTGATCTGGTCTGCGCCGACGGTATCGAACACCATGGACACCGTTTCCGGAGCCAGATGAACTCCATCGGCGATCAGTTCCACCACCATCTCTCCTCTCCCTGCGGCCGCGAGGCACGCCGCAACCGGGCCCGGCGAACGGTGATGCACCGACGGCATCCCGTTGAACAGGTGCGTTGCGCTCACCCGACCGTTGCGAGCCACCTGCCCTATCCGGGTCGACGTAGTCGCCGCATCGGCGTCGGTGTGTCCGAAGCTGGGCAGGATTCCGCGTCGACGCATGATCTCGAGCAGTTCCTCGAAATTCTGCGTCTCGGGTGCCAGCGTCATCGAACACACGTGCCCGCGGGCCGCGTTGCACACCTCTTCGAGCAGGTCAGGATCCCCGGGAACTATGGCTGCGGGATCCTGGGCACCACATCGAACACAGTTGATAAACGGCCCTTCCAGGTGAATACCCAGAATCTCGCCGTCTTCAACCAGATCGGCCAACATCGCGGCTTGGCGCACCAGGTCCGCGCGCGGCGCCGACACCAAACTTGCCAGCAGACCTGTCGTTCCGTACTCACGATGATGCGACGCGGCCACTCGGGCGCCCGCCGCGTCGGTGTTAGGGAATCCCGCTCCAGCAGCGCCGTGACTGTGGACGTCGATGAGGCCGGGAAGGATCATGCAGTCGGTGGCGTCCGGAACCTCGGCGAAGGCGTAGCGCTGTGCCGCCCCCACCCAGCTGATCAACCCTCCGTCGACCACCACGACGCCGTCGTCGATGGTCCCGGAGGAACTGCCGACAACCCTGCCGCGCAGCACGAGTGACTCGGTCACGACGAATCCCTTATGCGCGCGACCGCTGCCCGCCCTGCCCTCGGGGTACGAGCACTGCGGGCCGCCGACGCCATCTGCAGGCACACCTCGAAATCGAGGGCCGCCAACTCTGCGCGAACGGCCCTGATCGCTGCGACGGACATCGACAGACTCGACACCCCGAGACCCACCAGCACGGGCGCCAACAGCGGATCCGACGCCGATTCCCCGCACACACCAACAGGTTTGCCTGCGGCCGCTCCGGCCTGACCGACCATTGCGATCAGGTCGAGGACTGCCGGCTGCCACGGGTCGAGCAGGTGCGCGAGGCTACCGGTCATCCGGTCGACCGCACAGGTGTACTGGCTCAGGTCGTTGGTTCCGATGCTGAGGAAATCCAGATGTTCGAGGAGATCGCGGGCGCGCAGAGCCGCGGCCGGAACCTCGATCATCGCGCCCACCTTGCCAACTCCGCGGGACCGGGCGAGTTCAGCGAAGCCTGCAGCTTCCTCGGCCGTCGCGACCATCGGTGCCATGACGCGCAGATCCGTGCCGGTTGCATCGGCCGCCGCAACCAGGGCGTCGAGCTGGGATACCAGGGTGTCCGGGTACAGGTGTGCTACTCGGAGCCCCCGAATCCCGAGCGCCGGATTCTCCTCGACCCCGAGATCCAAGAACGGCAACGGTTTGTCGGAACCGGAATCGAGGGTCCGCACCACCACGGCGCTCCCGGAAAAGTGCTCGAAAACGGCTCTGTACGTTGCGGTCTGCTCCGCGACGGAAGGTGCATCATGGCGACCGAGATACGAGAACTCGGTACGGAACAGGCCGACACCCTCACAGTCGGCGGCGCCGGCCCGTTCGGCATCGGCCACGGTCCCGATGTTTGCCGCCAAGCGCACGGCAAAACCGTCTCGGGTGCGGCCGGGACCGCTCGCAGTCGCAGCGCGAGCTGCCTGCAACGACGCTTCCCGGGCAACCTGAGCGCACTGCTCA
The DNA here is from genome assembly GCF_042790355.1 of Rhodococcus sp. NPDC056743. Classification (NCBI taxonomy): domain Bacteria; kingdom Bacillati; phylum Actinomycetota; class Actinomycetes; order Mycobacteriales; family Nocardiaceae; genus Rhodococcus; species Rhodococcus sp. NPDC056743. The sequence goes on from NZ_JBHTZI010000017.1 coordinate 65,443, forward strand.
GAACTCGGATCGATTGTCACCGTCCCGCTCGAGCCGTCGAGGATCAGAACGGCACCGGGGACAAGCCGATCGGTATCGACGCAGTTGACCACGGCTGGAATGCCGAGCGACTTGGCCAGGATGGCGGTGTGACTGGTCGGCCCGCCCTCGACAGTGAGCAGTCCGACCACGTCGGTGTCGCCGAGCGTTGCCGTATCGGCAGGAGCCAGATCCCGCGCCACCAGAATGTACGGGTACCCGGGGTTGGGGATTCCCGGCATCGGTTCGCCGCGCAGCACTGCAACCACTCGTTGACCGAGGTCACGCAGATCGGTTGCCCGCTCGGCCATGTACCCGCCGACCGCGTCGAGCTTGTCGCAGAATCCGTCGAAGGCAACCGTCACCGAATGTGCTGTCGGCAAACCTGATTCGAGGTTCTTCTGCGCCGCGCCGACGATGGCCCGATCCCGTGCCATCGCCGCCGACGTCGTCAGAATGTCCGCGGAGACACCGTCGACGGATTCGGCGCGGCGCAGGAGTTCCGCACTGACGCTCTCGAGCGCCGTTCGAATTCGTGCCAGTTCGGATTCCGGATCGCCGGTGACCGGATCGTGTGCCGAAGTACGTTCGGGCACCGCGAAACTCAACCAGGGTGCGCACACGACCCCGGCGCTGACTCCGAGCGCACTGATCTGGTTCAGCGGAGTGATTGTTGCCGTCGTCATGCGTCAGCGACCTTCCAGTTCCTTGTCGAGTTTCTTCTCCACTTCCGCGACAAGCGGTGCGTCGGTGCGGGTGTCACCTTCAGCGGCAAGCGCCAGTTCGGCTTCGAGGAGCGCCGCATCGGGCTCACCGGCCGTAACCTCGGCTTCTTCCTCACGGCCGGGAGTGCGCAGGTTCCACTTCTTGATGACAAAGCTGAAGAGGAAGTAGTAGATGACCGCATAGGCAAGTCCGATCGGGATGAGCATCCAGGCGTTTGTAGCCTTGCCGAAGTTCAGGACGTAGTCGAAGAAGCCGGCGGAGAAGGTGAATCCGTCGTGGATACCCAATGCGTTGACCAGGGCCATCGACGTACCGGTCAGCAGCGCGTGGATGACGTACAGCGGCCAGGCGACAAACATGAACGAGTATTCGAGGGGCTCGGTGATGCCGGTAAGGAAGGCGGTGAGGCCGGTGGAGAGCATGATGCCGCCGACAAGCTTCTTCTGAGACGGCTCGGCATTGCGCCAGATGGCAAACGCCGCAGCGGGCAGTGCAAACATCATGATCGGGAAGAAGCCGGTCATGAACGTCCCGGCAGTGGGGTCACCGGCAAAGAACCGGTTGAGGTCGCCGCGAATGATCTCGCCGCTGGCGTTCTGGTAGTCCCCGATGAGGAACCACACGGCCGAGTTGAGGATGTGGTGCAGGCCGGTCGGGATGAGCAGTCGGTTGGCTGCGCCGTAGATGCCGCCGCCCACAACGGTATTCGAGGCAACTGCTTCACCGACCCAGTTGAGTCCCGAGTTGAACAGCGGGTACAGAAATGCCATGAGGACACCGACGAGCAAGCCGGTGACGGCGGTCAGAATCGGAACCAAGCGTCGGCCGTTGAAGAATCCGAGGTAGTCGGGCAGCTTGGTTCGATAGAAGCGCTGCCACAGAATGGCGGAAAGTAGACCCATCACGATGCCGGCGAGCACACCGTAATTGATCAGTGACTGATCACCGTTCGGGTCGGTTTTTCCTTCGAGGACGATCGGCGACATGGCCTTGAAAACACCGTCGATCACTATGTACCCGACCACAGCGGCAAGTGCGGTGGATCCGTCCGCCTTCTTGGCCCACCCGATCGCAATGCCGACGGCAAAGATCAGCGGCAGCCACGTGAACACGGCTTGACCGGCAGCGGAAATCACCGTTGCCGCGCTCTCGAGGGGACTGAACCGGCCGAGCAGGTCGTCCTGGCCGAGTCGCAGAAGGATGCCGGCTGCCGGGAGAACGGCAATGGGCAACATCAAACTTCGACCGAGGCGTTGTACGCCGGCGAAGAACGTTGATTCCTTCTTGGGAGTGTCGTCGAGCGTCATCGTTGACCTTCTCTGTTCGCTGGGCCTCTGTTCGCTTGGCCGGAACGGGTCGGCCTGCTGGTTGAGGTACGTGAAGTGGACACCTCGCCCACCGCGAGGAGCCGAAAAATCGTTTTGCCGAAACTGTTGTGGCGTTGCACCGCTAACGGGTACTGTCCGGTCATAACCAGTTGTAGTTTTGCCTGATGAAGCGCAGATGTCAAGACCGGAATGTGATTTAAGTTACGTGTTGACTCGCGTCCCGCTATCAGCCAGAGTGCTTCACCAGCGACAACAACCGGACGCATCTACGACCACACACAGGAGCAGCAATGTCGAAAGCGGAAGCAATCATCAAAGGCCTCGGCGGCGCCGGGAACATCGTCGAAATCGAAGCGTGCATCACCCGCCTGCGCACCGAGGTCAAGGACGGCGCCAAAGTCGACGAAGCTGCTCTCAAAGCCGCCGGCGCGCACGGCGTACTCAAAGCCGGATCTGTCGTCCAGGTGATCGTCGGACCCGAGGCCGATATCCTTGCCGAGGACATCGGGGACATCCTGTGACCGTCGCCGTCCTCGCTCCACTGCCCGGCCGGGTGTGCGCACTAGCCGACGTTCCGGACCCGGTTTTCGCCCAGCAGATGGTCGGATCGGGCGTTGCCCTCGAACCCGCCCGCGACCAGGGCCACCTCACCGTCGTCGCGCCCATCGCCGGGAAGATCCTCAAACTTCATCCCCACGCATTTGTCATCTTCGGCGAAAAGGCAACCGGCGTACTGGTTCACATCGGCATCGACACCGTCAAACTCGAAGGCAAAGGCTTCACGCTCATCGCGGCCGAGGGTGACACCGTCGCAGCCGGAGATCCTGTCGTCAGCTTCGACCCGGCGTTCATCGACACCACCGGCTACTCGGCCATCTGCCCGGTCGTGGTCATGGACTCCAAACCCGATACGGTCGAATCACCTTCTGTAGGAGAAGAAGTGAAGACAGGCGATACCTTGTTTCACTGGTCTACCTGAGCATGAACAAGGCGGGCGCACCCTCGAAAGAGGATGCGCCCGCCTGCTGTTCGCGATTCAAGACCCGACGCGGGTGCCTGCTCGTTCGTTTCCCTGTACTTCCATCTGCAGTTGATAACGATCGGAGCGGTACCAACTGCACGTGTGCTCGATCGGCGCGCCCTCGCTGAAGGACACACGATCGAAGTACAGGACCGGTGCGCCCTTCTTGGTCCCGAGCAACGTGGCGATCTCGATAGTTGCGCCATCAGCGCTGACGGTCTGTTCCGCGCGGTCGATCGGCTTGTCGTACTTGTCGGCCGTCGCACGGTAGATCGAACCGGTCAGGTCGAGGTCGGTGAGCCCGGGCAATTGCTGCGGGTTGTACCAACCGTCGTCAACGCTCACCGGTTCACCGTCGGCCAAACGCAGGCGTTTGACGTGGTAGCCCACCGATCCCGGCTCCATTCCGAGCGCAGACGCTGTGGCGTCCGGCACGGTGTCTTCCTCGTTGACGAGGACAACAGTGGTGGGGACGTGTCCCTGGGCTCGCATTTCCTCGGTGAACGACGCCAGGTGCAGTTTGGACTGAACCTGACGATGAGCGACAAAGGTTCCCTTGCCACGCACGCGCACGAGATAGCCGTCGTTGACGAGTTGACCGATCGCCTCGCGAACCGTGATTCGGCTGACGCCGTAATCCTGCATCAGGTTGCGCTCACTGGTCATCAGGTCGCCCGGCTGCAACTCGCGGGTGCACTTGTGCAGCAGAATGTTTCGCAGTTGCTCGTGTTTGGGTATAGCGCTGTCGCGCAGATGTACGGGCATCACGGCGGCTGCCCCTTTCGTGAAGTGAAAGAATCTATCGTCGACAGGTCCCTACCGGACCTGTCCACTTCACGATACTGGAACAGGCACCGGGATCCTAGTGGTTGGGCTCAGGAGTCCAATTGCCGGTAAATTGCCCGCAGTTCCGCAAGCGCGACGTTTTGCTGTGCCAAATCCAATCCCAGTGCAGCCACCGAGGCCCGCAAGGCATTGAGGTCCAGATCGTCTATCGCAGCCCGGAATTCGACTCGCGGCAATCCTGGGAGAAGAGACGAGTCCCCGAACCAGCTATCCACGTCGACCGCGATAGTGGTCTCGTCTTCCACTCCCCCGATCACATCGCCTAGGTCGACCCCGCGGAGGAGCAGAAGCTGCAGCGGATCGGTATCGATCCGCTCGGCGGTCAGGAAGGCCACGGCCGCAGCATGTTTACACGGCCATCCGTCGTCGGGGCAGGTGCAGTCGAATTGGAAAGCGCCCGGCCCGTCCGGCAGGAGTTGCGCGGCGAGCATGTCCGGCACCACCCCGGAGACCAGCGAGGCCAATGAGCCAGGGACCCTGCGGAGTTTGGTGATGATGTCGTCGATATCGGTGTTGTCGAGTGTGCTGATCGAGAGAGTGGCAGTGAAGGGTTCGAGTTGGGTCCCCCATGCTTCACCCGTCACCCGTCCCGGCCGAATATCGAGCGGCAGGACCTTGCCCGTGCGAGCGAAGGTTCGACCTCGCGAGACACGGCCCTTGTCGCCGATCTGCTCGATGACCCGGACAAATGCCTTGCCCCAGAACGTCCGGCCGAAAGCGGGACGCGACTTGATCGGCGCCGCTCGCTTACGTGCGCCCGTATATTCACTGAAATCGGGACCTCCACGACGCGGACTCATTCGCCCACCGCATCGTCCCCGAGTCGGAGCAACTCACCGAGCTGTTCGACGCTCATCTCCGTCACCCAGTTCTCTCCTGTTCCGACGGCCAGTTCGGCCAATTCACTCTTCGTGTCGATCATCGTGTCGATCCGTTCTTCCAATGTCCCGACACAGACCATCTTGCGGACCTGGACGTTGCGATGCTGCCCGATGCGGAACACTCTGTCGGTAGCCTGATTCTCGACCGCGGGATTCCACCACCGATCCATGTGCACAACGTGATTCGCTGCGGTCAGATTCAGTCCCGTTCCGCCCGCTTTGAGCGAGAGCACCATGATCGGCGGTCCGCCGGCGCTCTGAAATTCCTCGACCATGGTGTCACGGCCGGCCTTCGACACGCCGCCGTGAAGAAACGGGACCCCCGTACTGAACCGCTCGGAGAGGTACGGCACGACCAGTTCGCCGAACTCGCGGAACTGCGTGAACAGCAACACTTTCTCTTCCTCGGCAGTCACCGATTCGACGATATCTTCGATCAAACCGAGTTTGCCGGAACGATGCTGACCGCGACGCATCACCGCAGATCCGTCACGAAGAAAATGTGCCGGATGGTTGCAGACCTGTTTGAGCTTGGTGAGAGCAGAGAGCACCGCGCCTTTGCGCTTCATCCCTTCCGTGCCCTTGATCTGGGCCATCATGTCGTCGACTACTGCGCGATACAGAGCTGCTTGCTCTTCGCTGAGGTTTGCGCGAACCGTCATCTCGAGTTTTTCCGGAAGATCGGAGATGACAGCGGGATCGGTCTTGACTCGCCGCAGGACAAACGGCGAGGTGACGGCACGGAGCCGTGAGACGGCAAGTTCGTCCTTCTCGCGTTCGATCGGCACGACAAAGCGTTCGCGGAACATCTGTTCCGAGCCGAGCACACCACGGTTGGCGAAGTCGAGGATGGATCGCAGCTCGTCCAACCGGTTCTCCACCGGAGTTCCGGTCAGTGCAACCCGATGTGCCGCAGGAATGCTGCGAGCGGCGCGCGCCTGCGACGTCTTGGCATTCTTGATGTGCTGCGCCTCGTCGAGCACAACACGTCGCCAGTCGAGATCCTTCAGGGCAGCAACGTCGCGCGTCATCAAGGCGTAGGTCGTGATGACCAGGTCGTTGTTTCGCACCGCGGCCTCCAATGCCGCACCCGTTGCTCGATCGGAACCATGATGGACGTACACCCGCAGGCTCGGAACAAACCGCGCCGCCTCGCGTTGCCAGTTGCCGACCACCGACATCGGACACACCAACAGTGTTGGTGTCGTGGACTTCTCGTGTGCGAGCAACGCCAACAGTTGGAGCGTCTTTCCCAACCCCATGTCGTCCGCCAGCACCGCACCCAACCCGAGAGCACTCATGTACGCCAACCAGTTGAGCCCTCGCCGCTGATAGGGTCGCAGCACCGCATTGACGTCTGCCGGAACCGGAACCTCTGCCGGTTCCACCGAATTGTTCAGCAGCGCCGACGCCCACCCCGTTGCCGTCACCTCTTCGACGGGCAGGTCTTTGAGGTCGTCGGCGATCAGGTCCTTGATCAGTTCGATGATGGCCCGGTCGCCGCTTGCGTGGCGCTCGCCGACAAAACGAGCAGCGCGCGCGAGCACCTCCCGGTCGGCTTGGACCCACTCACCGCGCAAACGCACAAGGTCCGATTTCGCGTCGACCAGGCGGCCCATTTCCTCCGGTGTGAGCACTTTGTCTCCGAGCGCCAACTCCCAGTCGTATTCCACCAACTGATCGAGACCGACCGTGCGATTCTCCGCAACGATCGGCGAGGACGCCGAGGTGACTTTCACGCGCAACGACGGCGACACGACGCTCCACGCCCGAGGCAGCAGGAGCGTGATCCCTTTCTCCTGCAACGCGATAGCGCCATGACCGACCAGATCCATCACCACAGGGGTCGGCAGCAGGAGATCCAAGCTGTCGTCGTCGCGGGGCACATCCCGAAAGCGCGGGTAGGCCGCGATGGCTTCCTCGAGTTTTCGGCTACCTACTTGCAGGCGCGCGGCATCGGCACGGTGCAGCCGGATACGTTCGGGGGCTTCACCTTCCGCCCGAAGGCATACCTGCAGTCGCCACAGCGCTTCTGCATCGACATCAGCATCTTCGCTCAGTTCCGGTTCGATCAACCGCAGAACCAAATCGGGTTCGTCAGCGGTGAGAGTGCCGCGCCACTCCGTCAGAGACGACGCAACTCGCAATTCCGCATTGTCGAACTGCTCGCCGCGCACCAATGCCGCCCACAGCCCGGTCGTGGGAATGTCGACCGACTCGCCCAGCACTCGGCGAACAACCGAATCGGTCAGTTCGAGAACTACGTCGTCCAGGACGGCTCGGGGTGATCCCACCGCGCGCTGCACGGGAGGCATCGCAACAACCAACTCGCCCAGCCACGCGCGCTGACGCTCGTCGATCAACAGTCGCCAGCGCGGCCACCAACTGCCCTCCGCCCGGCCCAGTTCTGGAACAACCCGGCCGGCCCGCACCCACCGCTCGATTCCCCGGACAACGTGGACGAGATAGTGCAGGTCGCCGGCAACCCGGCCATCTGCAGGTTTGATCCGAAGTAGCAGGTCAACGGCGTCGCCCGGTGCCAGCGCCACCGCAGCGTATTCACTCTGCAGTGGGCCACCCGGCACGGACGGCATCGCGATACTTACTCGATGACGGAATTTTCGGTGTAGGACAGCACTGACCGGGTCGCGGGGATCGTCGACCCCGGCGCCCTCGTGTCCGTCTACCCAGAGTTTGAGCCCCGATCCCGGTGACCAGAGTCCATGTAGCATCCGACCATCCAATCAGGTGCTACCGACATAGGCTGTTGTCATGGTTTTGTCATTCGGTTTCACCGAGTACGGCGGTCCGGCGACCCAATCGTTCTTCGACGTGTCCCTACCGCCACCGGGCGCCGAACAGATCGTGGTGTCCGTCCGCGCCGCCGGAGTCAATCCGGCCGATTGGAAGGTTCGTGCGGGAACACGAAAGGACACCGTACCGGTGACACTGCCGGCCGTACTCGGCCGCGAGGTGTCTGGCGTGGTCACCGCCGTCGGACCGCGGGTCACGGAGTTCGAGGTCGGCGACGAGGTGTTCGGCTCCACGGCAACAGGATTCGGCGGATACACCGAAGCGACCGTGCTCAATGCATCGCAGGCCGCACACAAACCGAGCGGCGTCTCCTGGGCCGACGCCGCCGTGATACCTGTCGCCTGCGGAACCGCGTACGACGCGCTTCATGATCTGGGCCTCGCAGCCGGAGCCACCCTGCTGGTGCTCGGTGCGGGCGGCGGAGTCGGAACGAGCACTCTGGCCTTGGCCCGAGGGCGCGGTATCACTGTGCTCGGCGTCGCCAGCGCATCCAAGCAGGCGGCCGTCGAGGCAACCGGATCGCTGTGGGTGGACTCGGGTGATCTGTGGGCAGACGCCGTTGCCGCCCTCGCGCCCAGCGGGGTTGACGGCGTCTTCGACCTGGTCGGCGGCGATACTCTGCACCAAGGTGCTGCGCTGCGGCGACCGGGCGCCCCGCTCATCAGCGTCGCCGATCCCGTTGCGGCCACCGGACTCGGCGGCAGCGGAGTCGAGCGTCGACGCACCACCGCGGTTTTCACCGCGGTCGCCGAGTTGGTGGCAGACGGTTCCCTCGACCCGGCCGTCGGGCAGCGCTTTTCCTTCGAGCAGGCCGGCTCCGCACTTGCCGGCGTGGAGAGTGGGCACAGCGCGGGCAAAGTGGTGATCGAGTTCGATCAATAGCGAGAGGGGTGGCGGTGGGACGCAGGGGCTCGTGGGCGATAGCGGCCACGATCGTCATGTTCGTTCTCTCGTCGTGCGGCGCGATCGGCAACGGGAGTTCTGTACCGGGTAACCCCACCACGACCGAGCTCGAGCAGTTGCTCAACCAAGTCGCCGTCGTCGATCAACGCCCCCATCCGGGCGGATACGAGCGTGGCTGCAAGAGCGGGCAGGCGTGCGTTTTCGGTCCGGCGTGGTCCGACGATCAGGACGCCCCGATGGGTCACGACGGTTGCGACACCCGTAACAATGTTCTGGCCCAAGACCTTTCGGAACCAACGTTCAAACCTGGAACCCGGGACTGCGTCGTACTGTCCGGCGTGATGACGGACCCGTACTCCGGTGATCGAATCGAGTTCGATCGCGGCCAGGCCAATGCAGTCCAGATCGACCACGTCTATCCTCTTGCCGCTGCTTGGGATTTCGGCGCGAATACGTGGCCACTGAGTGTGCGCATGCGGTTCGCGAACGACACAGAGCTGAATCTGATGGCGGTCAAGGGCAGCGAGAATCAGTCGAAAGGTGACAGCACACCCGGGCAGTGGCTCCCGCCCAATCCTGCCTACCACTGCTTTTACGCCTGGAAGTACCTGAACGTAGCCGTCTCGTACGGACTGCCGATCAGCCGAGCCGACCACACCGCACTCACCGAACTCGAAGAAGCTCGCTGCTGACCTACTTCACCGTGAACGATCGTGTGTGCCAACCCGTTGCACCACCGGGAATGGGCGGAGTCCGTTCCTCGACCTGAACGTTCCCGTCCAGATCGGTGGCCCGAACCTGCACGGTGTGCAACCCCGGCGTCGCGTCCCACAACCACGACCACTGACGCCACGTGTCGATCGAATACTCCTGGGCGAGCGTTGCCGGTTGCCACGGCCCGTTGTCGACCCGAAGCTCCACCGTCTTGATGCCGCGGTGCTGGGCCCACGCGGTCCCCGCCAGCTGAACCTGACCGGCGTTCACGGGTGCCAACGACGCCGGCACTTCGATCCGCGACGCCGTTTTGATCGGCGCCTGCGCGCCCCATCCTCGTTGCGTCCAATAGGCGTCCACCTGATCGAACCTGGTCAGTTCCCACTCGGTGACCCACTTTGTCGCGGAGACGAAACCGTACAGCCCCGGCACCACCTGACGGACCGGATAGCCGTGCTCGAACGGCAGCGGCTCCCCGTTCATCGCGACGGCCAGCATGGCGTCACGGCCGTCGGTCACCACCTCAACCGGGGTTCCGACGGTGAACCCGTCAACGCTGGTCGAGAGCAGCATGTCGGCGTCCGGGTGCACGCCCACTTCCTCGAGGATGTCCTTCATCGGGTACCCGATCCAGGTGGCGTTGCCCGCGAGATTGCCACCCACCTCGTTGGACACGCACGTCAAAGTGACGACCCGTTCGATCGGCGTCCTGGCAACCAAATCGTCGAACGACAAGGTCATCTCGCGGTCCACCATGCCGTGAATGCGCAGTTCCCACGAGTCCGTCGTGAGCTGCGGGACGAGAAGCGCCGTGTCGATCCGATAGAAATCGTCGTTGGGAGTGATGTACGTCGACGCACCGGCAACACCGATGTTCGCAGCGGCCGGAATCGGTGGCGCCGCTGAGGCAGCAGTCGGAACCACGAAGTCCGCCCGGTTCGCAGACGCCCCGGCGATGCGCTGCCCCACGAACTTTCCGGCAGCACCGGCAGCGGCAGCGACGGCAAACGCAACCCCGGCGAGCATCAGGAACTGCCGACGCGGCAGCCACGTGTCGGGAACTCCGGGCGCGGGCGCCACATCGAGTTGCCCGATCAACAGCCGCAGCGTGACGACGCCGGTAACAACACCGATGATCGTGGGGAACGCGTACATCGCATCAGCCGTCGGCCGGTTCACTGCCGCATAGACACCCACCAGTCCGAGGGCAACAAGGATGGCACTGCCGAAGGGGCGTCTGCGGCGCTCGAGGAGACCCGCGAGTGCGCCGAGCAAGGCGATCAGAATCGACATTCCGATGAAGAGCGCGGGTTTGTCGTTGGTCCCGAAGGTGTCGATCGCGAACTCGCGTGCCCACGCGGGAGTCCGGTCCACCGTGGTGGAACCGACGGCATAGAACGGCGAGGAGTCCGGGTTGATCAGCAGGGCAACCAGCTGTCCTACCCCCAGAACCACCGCTGCGGCAAGTACGCCGGAGATGGCACGGGCCACCAACCTGCGACGCGGCCGCGTCTGAGCTTCCGGGTGTTCCTCGATGCTGTGAGTGACCATGTGCGTCTCGGTTCTGCTCGGTGCGAGTGGTTCTGGGGATCGGTTACCTCGTATTCGGAACCGATCCGTGAGTGGATGGGTCTGATCACTGCCCTGAAGTTCACGGTAGCCCGGATTAGAGTTGACGCCATGACTGTCGACCTCAACAAGGACACGCTGCTGTGCATGTCGCTATCCGGACGACCGAGCAACATCGGCACCAGATTCCACAACTATCTGTACGAGGAATTGGGCCTCAACTTCGTCTACAAGGCGTTCACCACCACTGATGTTCCCGCAGCGGTCGCAGGTATCCGCGCGCTCGGCATCCGCGGGTGCGGGGTGTCGATGCCGTTCAAGGAGCAGGTGATCGCTCATGTCGACGTCATGCACGACAGTGCGTCCGCAATCGACTCCGTCAACACCATCGTCAACGAGGACGGCATCCTGCACGCCTACAACACCGACTATCAAGCGGTGGCAAACCTGTTGCGCGAGAACAACGTAGACACGTCACTCTCGGTCACAGTCGCCGGCAGCGGCGGCATGGCCAAAGCCGTCGTCGCAGCGGTTCGTGACACCGGTTTCACCGACGTCACTGTGGTCGCACGCAACAAGGCGGCCGGTGACGCACTGGCCACGCAGTACGGATTCTCGTGGCGGGAAGACCTCGACGATCTGCGTCCCGGCGTTCTGATCAACGCCACGCCGATCGGGATGGCAAGTGGCCCCGAAGCCGATGCACTGTCGTTCCCGGACGTCGTGGTGCGCACCGCGGAGGTCGTTTTCGACGTCGTGGCGATGCCCGCGCACACTCCCCTGATCGCCTTGGCCGAAGAACTCGGCAAGACCGTGATCACGGGCGCCTCGGTTATCGCGCTGCAAGCTGCCGAGCAATTTGCCCTGTACACCGGGGTGCGCCCCAGCGCCGAACAGATCCAACGCGCCTCGGAATACTCGCGAGCGTGACAAACTCGACACTATGAACGACACCGGGGAGAGCCCTCCCGTGCAACTCGCTCGGAACTTCAACGAGCTATTGCAAGAACTACGGGTTGCTCTCTCCGGTGTTCAGATCTTGTTCGCGTTTCTGCTCGCTGTGGCCTTCACGGAGCGCTACGAGGAGTCGTCGGTCTACATCAAGACCATTCACCTGGTGACGGTGATGCTGGTTGCCATTTCCTTCGGTCTCCTCATGGCACCGGCAGTGTGGCATCGAGTCCTGTTTCGCCGCGGATACCGGGAGCGCATCTTGGCGATCTCCAATCGATTTGCCTTGTGCGGCACCGCTTTTCTCGCGGCATCCATGACCGGCACCGTGCTCCTGATTGCCGAGATCGCGATGGGCGGCATCGGCGCGAAGATCCTAGCCGTCTGCGCGGCCGTCATGTTCACCACGCTCTGGTTCGCCGTCCCCGCACTGATCACACGCGACGACAGCTGAGAACCTACTCTCCGGTGGCTACCGGACGAGAGCCGTCGTTGGACCACTGCGACCACGAACCAGGGAAGAGCGCCGCGTCGTATCCCGCTATCGCCAAAGCCGCAATCTGATGCGCCGCAGTCACTCCCGATCCGCAATACACGGCAAAGCGATCCCCGTCGCCCGCTGCGGAGAACCGCTCGCGGAGAGTAACGGTGCCCGCAAATTTTCCTTGTCCATCGATGTTCTCACCGGTAGGCGCATTCACCGCACCGGGAATGTGCCCGGCCACTGGGTCGATCGGCTCGACCTCACCGCGGTACCGCTCACCGGCCCGTGCGTCGAGAAGCACACCACCGCTCGCCGACCATCCCGCCGCCTCGTCGATGTCGACGACCGGCATATGCCCGGCCTCGAGCGTCACGTTTCCCTCGGTGACTGCTGAACCGGCGCCCACCGCAACCGGAAAATCGGCTGCTTCCCAGGCTTGCAACCCACCGTCGAGTAGACGGACATCAGTGAGCCCGGCCCAACGCAACAACCACCACCCGCGCGCTGCGGCGGTGTTGCCCGTGGCGTCGTACAAGACAACCGAATCTCCGTCGTCGATCCCCCATCGACGTGCTGCTACCTGGAGATTTTCGATGGTGGGCAAGGGGTGGCGTCCCGCTTCCTTCGACGCCGGAGCGGCCAGCTCGCCATCGAGGTCGACAAATACTGCGCCGGCGATGTGACCCGACTGGAAGTGCTGGGCGCCATGGGGATCACCCAGCGCCCACCGAACGTCGAGCAGGACCGGCGGGGTGCCCGCCTCGATGAGGGAAGCCAGTTCAGTGGCGTCGACAAGAACGGGTGCAGTCATGTCTCTCATACTTGCACGATCGCCTCAGGCAATACCGAAGAAAGCCCCGAGCCCGACAAGTAGGACTCCGCTCACTACGTCGATGCGCTTTCCGACGCCAGGTCGCCGCAGCTTGCGTCCGGCGCCGGCCGCGAGCACCACCACTACTGCCCACCACAGCGCAGCCGCCACCACTGTGGCGCCGGCCAACGTCAGGGTGCGCAGGCCGGCGCCCTGACCTGGTTCGACAAACTGTGGAAGCAAGCCGAGAAAGAACAGCAGAGCCTTCGGGTTCAGGAGATTGGACAGGAACCCGTAGCGGAATGCCCGCAGCGGCGGGGTCGGTTCCGACGCGGCGTTGATCGTGTCACCGGCACTTCGGGCTTTGAACGCACTGCGAATCGCGGCGATACCCAACCAGGTCAGGTACGCCGCGCCGGCATAGGTGAGGGCCGAGAGCAGCTGCGGACGTGTCGCGACCAGAGCTGACAAACCGAGCGACGCGGCAGCGGTATGGACAACCAATCCCGTGATGACGCCGGCGGCAACCACGGCACCTGTCCGACGATCTGCCAACGAATGCCGCAAGATCAGGACAAAATCCGGACCGGGTGTGAACAGGACGATAGAAAGTAAGGAGCCAAAAGCAAGCCACTGAGTGGTACTCATCTTCGGGTACTCATCGGAATCTGCCTCATGCGCTTCATGGATGGAGTGTGCAACTGGATCCGGGGAGTTCAAAACCACTCCGGATAGAATCCGGCAGATGACGAAGAATGATCCTCTGGATTCGGTGGATTGGAAGATTCTGACCGAATTACAGAAAGATGCGTCGATCACCAACAAGGTTCTGGCCGACCGAGTGGGCCTGGCGACGTCGTCGTGCCACGAACGTGTGCGCCGGTTGCGGGCAAACGGGACCATCAGCGGAATCCACGCCGTTGTCGACCCGGCTGCCGTCGGCCGGTCGATGCAGGCGATCATCGCCGTGCAACTGCGCCCACACCGCCGTGATCTTGTCGACCGCTTCACCGCCGATGTGCTCGCCCTTCCGGAAACGCTTGCGCTGTTCAATGTCTCGGGGCCGGAAGACTTCTTTCTCCACGTCGCGGTGCGGGACAGCGCCCATCTGCAGAAGGTATTGATCGACCACCTGGCAGCCCATCCGGAGGTGTGGCATGCGCAGACTCACCTCATCTACGGCAAAGCGGTCACAGCGCCCATCCGACCGGATCACTGAGAACCGCTGCTCCAGGCGTCGGGCAGAATCACTGACCATGTCGGACTCCCCACCTACCACCGAACCGGAAGCCACCGAAAGCAACGCACAGCCCATCAGCGCGGGAATCGTGACAGCGCTCGTGGGATTCACCAGTTCATTTGCGGTAGTCCTCACCGGTCTGAGTGCCGTGGGCGCCGACGCCACCGAAGCCGCGTCTGGTCTGTTGGTTCTCTGTGTGACTCAAGCACTGGGCATGCTGTGGCTGTCCCGCCGGTACAAGATTCCGATCACCCTGGCCTGGTCGACTCCGGGCGCGGCACTGCTGGCCGGCGCCGGCGCGGTGCACGGTGGTTGGCCGGCCGCGGTCGGCGCGTTTGTCGTGGTCGGAATTGCCATCGTTCTGACGGGGCTGTGGCCGACGCTGGGCAAGATCATCGCTGCGATCCCGACTCCGCTGGCGCAGGCGATGCTGGCCGGAGTTCTCCTCCCCTTGTGCCTGGCGCCGATATTCGCGGTCCGGGACGCACCGCTGGCGGTAGCGCCGGTCATCGTGGTCTGGCTTGCGGCACAACGGTTTTCCAAGCGGTGGGCCGTTCCCCTGGCATTTCTGACCGCAGCCGTGGTGATCTGCATCAGCCTGACGACCACGGACGACAACACTCTCGACGTCGGTGCGATGATTCCTCGCGTCGATCTCACCATGCCGTCGTGGTCGTGGCAGGCAATGGTCGGAATTGCGATTCCGCTGTACATCGTCACGATGGCGTCGCAGAACATTCCCGGTGTGGCGGTGATGAATTCGTTCGGATACACCGTTCCGTGGCGACCGTCCATGATCGTGACCGGCCTCGGCACCGTCCTCGGAGCCCCGGCCGGCGGGCACGCTGTCAACCTCGCCGCGATCAGCGCCGCGCTCGCGGCAGCGCCAACGGCGCACCCCGATCCGAAGCGGCGGTGGATCGCGGCGAGCACCGCCGGTTGGGCCTACCTGGCGTTGGCCGCCGGTTCTGCCGCCGTCGCGGCACTGGTTGTCGCGGCACCGGCCGGCGTGGTGGAAACCGTTGCCGGGCTTGCACTCTTGGCGCCCCTGGCAGCGTCGTTGACCGCTGCGCTCAGCGACGCCACCGAACGTGAAGGTGCTGTGGTCACGTTCCTCATCGCCGCGTCCGGCGTCAGTGTTCTCGGAATCGGATCGGCATTCTGGGCACTCCTCATCGGTTTGATCGTGCGGGCCGCGCTCACGAGTGGTCCACTGACCTCGCTAAGGTCGAGATCGTGAGCGCAGCAGATACCGTCATCTCGATCGAAGAGTTTCCCGTCCGCTGGCCGGTACCCACCCGCTGGGACGACAACGACCACTACGGCCACGTGAACAACGTGACCTACTACTCGTACTTCGACACGGCGGTGAACGCGTGGCTCATGTCCGCCACCGGCGTCGACATCCGTACGCTGCCGGCCATCGGGGTTGTGGCGGAGACGTCGTGCCGATACCTGAGTGAACTCACGTTCCCCGAACAGTTACAGGTCGGCATCTCGGTCGAGAAGTTGGGTACCAAGAGCATCGTGTACTCGCTCGCGATCTTCCACGAGAACGCCGACGGAACCTGGGTCGCCGCCGCGACGGGACGGTTTGTCCACGTCTACGTCGACGCCGTCACCCGCACATCGGTGGCGATACCGGCCGCGATCAAAGGCGCGGCCGGTTCGCTCCTTGCTGCTTAGCTCAATCCCAACTTGTCTGCGGTCGCAACTGCGCGCTCAACGATTCCGTCGATCAGTGTCACGGTCGGGCCGCCGTGCTCAGCCCTGTTGCGGGGATCGTCGAGGATTCGGCGCAGTACGCCCTCGGCGATGATCGACAGCTTCCACAACGCCAGAACGTGCCAGTAGCCGACGGCCGACACGTCGCGACCGGTGGCGGCAACATATGCGTCGACCAGTTCGTCCCGACTCGGGAAACCCTCGAGCGTCGACGCCATGAAGGGGCCGGCCACCTTGTCGCCCGCTTCGGGCCAATATGCCAGTAGCGCACCAAGATCCGCAAGCGGATCACCTAACGTACACAGTTCCCAATCCACTACGGCCAGCACTCGGCCTTCGGCCGGGTCGGTGATGATGTTGTTGAGATGGAAATCGCCGTGAACCAGGCTGACTTCGGCCTGTTCCGGAATGTTCCGGTGCAGAATGTCCGCGAGCCGTTCCACATCGGGGATATCTCGGGTCTTCGACTTCTCCCACTGCGCTGACCATCTCTTGAGCTGCCGCTCCGCGAACGGCTTACGACTGGCCAGATCCTCGAGGCCGGTTTCCTCGAGATCGACGCCGTGGATGGTGGCGAGTGCCTTGGGCAACGCCAACCCGATGTTTCGCCGCTGCTCCACCGTCAACTTCTGCGCGACCGGCACACCGTCGATGACAACCCCGTCGACGTAACTCATGAGAACCAGCGGGGCGTCCGTCACAGCCGGGTCTTCGGTGATTCCGATGATCTTGGGCACCGGAACGGCTGTGCCCTGCAGCGACGACAGGATGCGGTGCTCCCGCACTATGTCATGTGCCGATGCCAGCAAGGTGCCGAGCGGGGGTCTGCGCAGCACCCACCGCGCACCTCCGGCATCGGTGACGGCATACGTGAGGTTGGATTGACCGTTGCCGATCCTCTCGAAAGTCAGTGGTGTGGTGGCGCCTACGCCCAGCTCGGCGATCCACCCTGAAACAGCATCTTCGTTCAGTCCGACTGCGTTCACCGCACCGATGCTAGCCGGAGAATTCGCGAAGGCGGGCGGTTCCGACACCATTGTTACCCACCGGTTCGGAAACAGTGATGGTCTCTCCTCATCGAAACCCACCAGTACTTGCGGATTCTGCTACTTGCGGATTCTGCGCCGAAGGGGATGCTGGGAAGTACAGCTTCACAAAAAACTGAATATCACACCGGGATTGCTCGACATCGCCCACAAGGCACGTCGGCATGAGCAGAAACCGAGGTGAACTCACGATGATCGGCAACCTCGATTGTCCAGTCCAACTCATTCAGCCGGACGGCGCGCGGGTGTGCCGACCGGAATACGACCGTCTGATCGCCGATCTGGAGCGAGACGACTACCTCTCGCTGTACCGCGATCTCGTGATCAGTCGCCGAATCGACACCACCGCGGTAACACTTCAACGCCAAGGCGAAATCGGTTTATGGGCACCGCTTTCAGGCCAGGAAGCCGCGCAGGTCGGGTCAGCCCGTGCGCTGGAGCCTGACGATTTTGCCTTCATCTCGTACCGCGAGCACGCCGTTGCCTACTGCCGCGGGATTCCGCCCCACGCGCTGACCGTCCTGTGGCGCGGGTGCGCCCATTCAGCCTGGGATCCAGAACAATTCAACGTGACCAACCCGGCGATTGTTGTCGGCTCCCAGGGACTACACGCAACGGGCTACGCACTGGGCGCCCACCTCGACGGCGCAGAAATCGCGACCATCGCCTATTTTGGCGACGGCGCCACCAGCCAGGGCGATATCGCCGAAGCACTGGGCTTTGCCGCCAGCTTCCGCGCCGGAGTTGTCTTCTTCTGCCAGAACAATCAGTGGGCGATCAGCGAACCGGTCTCACTCCAGTCCCGCACACCGATCTCGCACCGCGCCGAAGGCTACGGCATGCCGTCGTATCGCGTCGACGGAAATGACGTACTCGCAGTCCTGGCAGTCACTCGGAAGGCTCTCGCCCACGCCCGTGAGGGCAGCGGGCCATCATTCATCGAGGCAATCACGTGCCGCATGGGCCCGCACACCACCTCCGACGACCCCTCCAGGTACCGCTCCGACACCGATATGGCGCAGTGGCGGGCCCGCGATCCGCTCGAGCGCATGAGGTTGTTTCTCACCTCCCGCGGATTCCTCGACGACGAGGGTGCCGCCGAGATTGCTGCCGCTGCCGACGACGTCGCGAATGGCGTACGCCGCGCCACAATCGGTTTCACGGATCCACCGTCCTCGGCACTGTTCGATCACGTCTACACCGGCCCCCACCCGTTGATCGAACACGAACGTGCGCAGCACCAGGAGTATCTCGCAAGTTTCGACGATCAGGAGGCCATGTCATGACGATCGTCAATCTCGTGACCGCACTCAACACCGGACTACGACGTTCACTCGAGCAAGACCCCCACGTCGTTATCCTCGGTGAGGACGTCGGCCGTCTCGGCGGCGTTTTCCGGGTCACCGATGCACTGCAGAAGGATTTTGGCGAGAACCGGGTCATGGACATGCCACTGGCCGAATCCGGAATCGTCGGAACAGCTTTCGGCCTGGCGCTGCGCGGCTACCGGCCCGTGTGCGAAATTCAGTTCGACGGCTTTGTCTACCCGGCCTTCGACCAGATCGTCTCTCAGGTCGCGAAAATCCATTACCGCACCCAGGGACGGGTACGCGCACCCATCACGATTCGCATTCCCAGTGGCGGCGGAATCGGTGCCGTGGAACATCATTCGGAATCACCGGAGGCCTACTTCGCCCACACTGCGGGGCTGCGGGTTGTGTACCCGAGCAATCCGGCCGACGGTTTCCACATGATCCGCCAGGCCGTCGAGTGTGACGATCCGGTGATATTCCTCGAGCCGAAGCGGCGCTACTGGAACTCCGCGGAGGTCGATGTCGACGCGGAACCGTCACTGCCACTGCACAGTGCGCGGGTTGTCCGCCCGGGCAGCGATGCCACTGTTGTCGCCTACGGATCGATGGTCGCGACAGCCCTGGAAGCTGCGGACATCGCCGAGAACGAAGGCAATCACCTCGAAGTGATCGACCTCCGATCGCTCTCCCCGATCGACTTCGACACGGTGGACGCGTCGGTGCGGCGGACCGGACGACTTGTCATCGTCCACGAGGCACCGATGTTTCTCGGGATGGGAGCCGAAATCGCTGCGCATGCCGCCCACGAGTGCTTCTACGACCTCAAGGCCCCCGTCCGCCGCGTGACCGGTTTCGACATTCCCTATCCCCCGGCCAAACTCGAATCGTTCCACCTACCCGACGCTGATCGAATCCTCGATGCACTCGATGACGTGTTGGCATCATGACTACCGCGGAGTTCCGGCTTCCCGACCTCGGTGAGGGCCTCACGAGCGCCGAACTGGTGTCGTGGCATGTGAATGTCGGCGAGCGCGTCAGCATCGATCAGGTGATCGCCGACGTCGAAACGGCCAAGGCGCAAGTCGAACTTCCGTCGCCGTACACCGGAGTGGTCGCCGAACTCCTCGCAGAACCCGGCGCCACCGTGCCAGTGGGGGCACCGATCATCCGCATCGAGAGTACGGACCCTGTTGGTGCCGACGCGTCCGCGCCGCCCGTCCTGGTCGGCTACGGACCCCAAACGGCGCATGCAAGTCGCCGACGCAGAAAAGCTTCTCCGGAATCGGCCCAGCACAAGCAGATGGCACGGGCGATGACCGCCAGCGCCCGCGCACCCCAGGCAACGGTGTTCGTCACGAGCGACGTCACCGCGTCGATGGAACTACTCGAAACACTGAGCAAAAGCGCAGACTTCGAGAACTGTTCGGTCACACCGTTGACGCTTGCCGCCAAATCTCTGGTGACCGCCATCGCGTCGCACCCCGGCGTCAATGCGACGTGGGACGAGACGGCCGAACGCAGTGTTGTCCATCCACACGTGAATCTGGGGATTGCGGTGGCATCGGATAGCGGCCTCGTGGTTCCCAACATCAAAGACGCCGACAGCCTGACACTGCGAGAGATTGCACTCCGCATCACCGAACTGACGTCGACGGCCCGCGCCGGCCGTACCGACGTCGCGCATCTGACCGGTGGCACGATCACGATCACCAATGTCGGGGTGTTCGGCGTCGACGGCGGTGTTGCGCTGCTCAATCCCGGCGAGGCCGCCATCCTCGCGCTGGGCAGCGTGAACGAACGACCGTGGGTTCGCGGCGGACAGATCACCATTCGGCAGGTTGTGACGCTCTCACTGACATTCGACCATCGCGCGCTGGACGGGCAACAGGCGTCGCAGTTCCTCACGCTCGTGGCGTCGATGCTCACTGACCCGGCCGTCCTTCTCGCCCATCTGTGACGCACCCGTTGCCCTGGCAGACTGTCACGGTGAGCATCGCCCCCGACCCCACTCTGATTCGCGCACGCGCCGGCATTTTTGGCATCTTCGGCATCAACGGCTTCCTGCTCGCCATGTGGGTGGTGCACATCCCGTCGATCGAGCATCGCGTCGGCATCAGCCACTCCACCCTCGGGTCGCTGCTTCTCCTGCTCGCCGTCGGCGCCATTGCCGGCATGCAACTCAGTGGCCCGCTCGCCGACCGCTTCGGGAGCCGAAAGATGGTGATCCTGGCGGGAACGGCTTTGTCCGCGGCCGTACTCGGTCCGGGGTTTGCCACCAACGCGTGGCAATTGGGCGCAGCACTGGTGGCCTTCGGTTTTGCCAACGGCGCTTTGGACGTGTCGATGAATTCCCAAGCCGTCGAAGCAGAACAGTTGTACCGGCGGCCGATCATGTCCGCGTTCCACGGCATGTTCTCCGTTGGCGGAGTGGTGGGTTCGGTTATCGGCGCCGCCACTCTGAAACTCGACGTCGCACCATCGGCTACCCTGACCGCCGCTTCACTGGTCGGCTTCGTGGCCGTCGCGATCTGTTCCCGGCCACTGCTGCCGCGCATCGAGCACCACTCCCACCCCACCGCAGCGGAACAACCACACGGCCACTTCTCGGCCAAGGTACTGGCGCTGGGCGCACTCGCGTTTGTCCTGATGCTCGCCGAAGGTGTGGCAAACGATTGGAGTGCACTGCAAGTCAAGGAAGGCCTTGGTGTCTCGGATGCCGTGGCAGCGTTGTCCTTCGGCGCTTTCTCCGCGATGATGACGGTCGGCCGATTCACTGCAGATCGAATCAGTGCCGCACTCGGCCCCGTCGCGGTCGTTCGCTACGGCGCCATGATCTCCTCGGTCGGAATGTTGACGGTGGTGTTGTCGGGGTGGCTTCCGCTCACCCTCTTCGGCTGGGCGCTCTTCGGCGCCGGGCTTTCCGGTTGCATCCCCCAGATCTTCACGACCGCCGGCAACCTGGGCTCAGGATCGGCTGGTACCAACATGTCTCGCGTCGTGGGATTGGGCTATATCGGGTTTCTTGCCGGCCCCGCCACGATCGGCTGGGCGACGCAGATTGTGCCACTCACCACAGCAATGCTCATCCCACTCGTCTGCGTGCTGGTCGCAGCACTGTCCGCCGGTGTCGTTCGTCGCGATTCTTCGACCACCCACCGAGATCACAGCTGATCCTCACGCTTGTCACAGACAAAGCAGGGATGCTGGACATGTGACCGTCTCGACCTCTGCCCCGCACTCCCCGTCCGCTACAACCCGTTTCCTCGCCCTTGCCGCAGTGTGTGCCGCGGCGCTCGGGGTTCTGTACTTTCTCCGACCCGATTCGCCGACGGTCACTGTTCCGGATTCGCTGAGATCCATTGCCGATCAGATCGTCGTCTTCGTCGACGTCACTGCAGTGTTGACGGCCACCGCGGTCCTCGCCGCGGTGTCGATGATCCGCACCTTGCCTTACGGTATCGGCGCCATACTCATGCTCGGGGTGGGCGCAAACCTGACCAGTGCCGCACTGGGTTCCTGGCTCCCGGATGCACCGGCCGCGTTGCTTCCCAGTGGACATGTTGTTGCGGCGGCAGCCCTGTACGGCTCAGCAGTTCTGATCTCTGCGCCGCGGTGGCGACCCGTCATTGTCGGACTGGGCATCTCCGGAGTTGCCGCGGTCGCCGTCAGTGTGGTCGCCACCGGGATGAGCGGAATTTTCGGCGTGGTTGCCGGCCTTCTGATCGCAGCGGCGTGGGGTTGTGTGGCAGCCATTCTGATGGAGCACTCGCCCGTCGCCGCGAAACGTGAAGCGGCCCGGCCGGATACGGCGGCCATAGCATTCTCCCGGGATCGGAGCATTCAGCTCTGATACCAAAAGGCGCCTACTCGCGATTGCGAGTAGGCGCCCTTTTTCTGAAGCAGAAGAACTTACAGGGCCTTGAGTTCTTCCGTGACCTCGGCGACGGATTTCTTCGCGTCACCGAAGAGCATGGAGGTGCCGTCGGCGAAGAACAGCGGGTTGTCGATGCCGGCGAAGCCGGAGTTCATCGAACGCTTGAGCAC
>NZ_JBHTZI010000018.1:0-37489 GCF_042790355.1 Rhodococcus sp. NPDC056743
CCTATGTGGACGGTAGCATGCACTGTTGCCCACGTCACTATCAAACGGCCGAAACTCGAGTTGAACCTCTGATGAGGCTATCGCTGCCGGCTTCGAGGGCACACAAATCCTGCGAACTGTTCACGACGGCGCACCCCAGCCGATCGACGCACCACTCGAGAGAAAGCTGTTATTGGACAACCATTTTCGCGATATCAAATCACCTTTGCGGAAAGCCACCTGGGCGTCGCAACATCGAAGATCTCAAAAGAATCCAGTTGCCGTGCCGTGTCAGACATGCGAAACCGACCCGGTGAGGATTGCCCGTTCGAGGTTGAAGAGACCGTAAAGGTGTTCTCGCCAGTGCTTCTCCGCCACAACAGCGTTTCCTGCTTCGACCAGTCGGACCAATTTTGCATAGTCCTCGATCACGCTAGGGATATACGCCGTATCGGCAACTGCATCCCGATCTGCCAGGCGCCGAATACTCATGGCGCGATGAGCGCCGAGTACATCCGTCAGCGATCTGGATTGCGTCTCGAGCGTCTTGTTCCCACAGTGCACTGCAATAAGGTTGTGGAACACCCGCGTGAGCGACACCCAACAAGCGAAGTCTGCAGCCGTGTCAACACCGGCCTCCCAAACCCGAGACTGATCCTGAACGCACGTCGTCAACTCTTCCAATCCTTCTGGAGTGCAACGGTCTGCCAGCAATCGCACGCAAATGGCACTGAATTCCGCCCGCGCCTCCAATAGGTCCGCAAGGGTGGTGCCGCGGGTCTGCAAGTACAGGCCGATGTGGCGCGACGCCACACTGAGATCGGGCAGACGCACCTGCGGCCCGCCATGCGCTCCGGTCAGCACCGTAATCAAACCCTCACTTTCGAGAATGCGGAATGCTTCTCGGAGCGTAGGGCGGGAGACCCCCAAATCCTCGACCATGCGCTTCTCCGGAGGGAGCATGTCGCCGGGGGGGATCTCACCGCGAACGATCAGACCACGCAGGCGATCGGCAATACGTTCAGAAGCCCTTGGTACACGCACGCTCGAGTGCGCGCCCCCTTCCCTAAACTGCGCATGCACGCCTTCACCGATCCCTTTCCGTCACTGATACGACGGCCCTAGTCCGCCGAACTGGCATCAGACTCTGTCCGCACCCGCATATCACCGATTCGAACGATCAATCTCGACCGAGTTGATCTCGCAGCAAAACTGACTGACCGCTGCTACACGAACAACGTCGTACCCCGACTTTACAGTGACCCCGAACACACGGTACAACTAGTTAACTTATTACTCGTTGTTATCCAACTTCGACACCAGTCAGATCGGATCCTTCGAAACCTGTCGGGTCAGATTCTTCGAAATGACGCCCAATCGGTGGCCTGCCCGCTTCCACTTCACCCATTCTTCATGCGCGTCCACCGACATCAGCGGCATCTAACCAACTCGTATCCGAACAGGAGAGAGACAAACATGGGAAAACTAGACTGCAAGGTCGCGATCATCACCGGAGCGGCCCACTTACAAGGTGTAACCACGCGGTGCACTGGACAGGAGCCAGGCGGTGGCCCTGGCCGCCGCCACGTGACCGCCCATCGCCGATGTCCGTAGATCGTCTCAGTTTCGGATAGCACTCGAAACCGTTGTGGCACAACTCTTGCACTGCAACTGGGCCCGGACTTCATCCGTGTCAACGCGATTCACCCGACGAACTGCAACACCGACGTGCTCCCCAGCGATCCGATGCCGAAGCGGTTTTCGCCGCTACTCAGGTCGTGCCGATTGCCTGGCTCGAACCGAGCGACTGAAAGTCGATGGCGGCGTACTCCTACGTCACACCCAGCCTTACGCCCACGCCTGATACACCCCGAACATCAGGTTCGACAACCGGACGGAACTTCCCACTAATGAGACATAGATTGTTCACACGTCTGACAACGCTGGCATCAGCTTTGGCCTTGGGAGCCACACTGGCCGCCTGCGGCAGCGCGAACAGCAATGAATCCTCAGACCTCACAGCCGATCCCAACGGACACCTCCGGATCGGATATGTCATCCCACCCGCGCCGTTGAATCCGTACAAAGTCGCGTCCGACATCGGGGCCTATTCCTACCTCACACCGGTCTACGACCGCCTCACTCAACTGGTGACAGCCGACGGAGGTGGTGGCGAACTGGCCCCGATGGTCGCAACAGAATGGGTATTCGCCGAGGACAGCAAGTCCGCAACGTTCACACTCCGTGACGATGTGACATTCGTCGACGGTGTCACTCTCGATGCCGCTGCAGTCAAGGCAAACTTCGACCATGCACTGACCGCCCCTGGCTCAACCATCGCGACGCACCTTTCGATGATCGAATCGATCGATGCAGTCGACGCGACGCACGTCCGGTTCAACACCAAGCGGCCTGCGGCTGACCTTCCGTACGTTCTCGCCGGTGCGGTTGGCTCACTGGTCAGCCCGCAGGCTCTGAACAATCCAGATCTGGATGTCAATCCGGTCGGTTCCGGGCCATACATCGCAACTTCGGTCAAAATCGGCGACTCTGTGGAATACGAGCGACGAGAAGGATACTGGGATCCTGAGGCTCAGCTCGCGAAGACCATCACCATCACCGGCATCGTCGACGACAATGCACGGGTGAACGCGCTGCGCTCGGGGCAGATCGACATGATGTATTCAATGGTGACCGGCTACGACCAAGCCAGCTCACTCGGTCGCGGATTCGACTTTTACTCCTACCCCGAGGCCAACGTTTATACGTTCTACCTCAACACCTCTCGTCCCAACGTCGACAATGTCAAGTTCCGACAAGCACTTAACTTCGCCGTCGACAGGGAAGGCATCAGCCGCTCGCTGACCTCCGGTCAGTGCGCTCCTACCGCCCAGCCATTCGCTTCTTCACGGGAAGGATACTTAGCAGATCCGCCCGTTGAGTACATCTACGATCCGGAGCGGGCACGTGAACTATTGAAGGAATCCGGTGTCGTGAACGCGACAGTTACCGCAGTACTCCCCACTGGGTTGTCACTCCATGAAGCAATCGCGTCGGCCGTGCAGGATCAGTTCCGCGAAATCGGCGTAACCCTCGATATTCGGCAGGCCGACGTTGCAACGACCGCCAGCGACTACGCGGCAGGATCCTACGACGCGTACATCCAGTCTCGTACCCCCATGCCGGCAGCAAATCAGACGCTCGCTCGGTACTTCCTGAACACCCGGTCCTTCCCAGGCACCGTGCCGGACGGGCTCGAGGAGGCCATCTTCGAATCCTACGATCCTGCTCTGAGTGATACCGAGAGGAAGGCCGTCATCGAAGGCGCAACCTCGATTGCCACCGAACAGGCACTTGACGTATTCATCTGCTCCGTTCCTACCCAATTCGCTTACAGCGACAAGGTTCTCAATGTCGAAGAGATGGGCATCTCGAACTTCCTGGGCATCTTCGACGCCCGCTACCTTGGTATCGCCTCGACGTAACTCCTCGTAGAAGAGAAACCGATCACCCGGCTGATACCGGTTTACCTCGTCACTACGTGACGGCAATGGCGCGGCCCGTAGAACGGGGCTCAAAGATTGAAAGGCAACGCTCGTGACCCAACCGATGATGAGGCGATTCGCAGACAAAGTAGTGCTGGTCACCGGCGCAGCGAGGGGGCAAGGTCGCGCCGAAGCTATCCGTTTTGCCCAGGAAGGGGCGAGCATCATCGCCATCGACCTGTGCGCAGATTTGCGGACCACCACATATCCCGGTGCAACGAAGGCTGACCTCGAGCAGACGGCCCGTGCGATTGAAGCTGAGGGTGGAAGAGTCGTCACAGCTGTTGCAGACGTCCGTGATTTCACTGCGTTATCGCAGGCCACTCGGGAGGGAGTCGAACAACTCGGCCGTCTGGACGTGGTGGTGGCTAATGCCGGAATGACCACCGCTGCACGCTCATGGGAGATCACTGCCGAACAGTGGCAGGAAACTATCGAGATCAACCTGACCGGAGTTTTTCACACCGCTAAGGCAACGATCCCGATCCTGATCGACCAAGGCGGAGGTGGATCCATCGTCATGATCAGCTCCGTGGCCGGACTCCGTGGACTACCACTGTTAAGTCACTATTCCGCGGCGAAGCACGGAGTGGTGGGCCTGTGCCGGGCGATGGCCAACGAATTGGCGAGCTACGACATCCGAGTAAATTCGGTGCACCCCTTCGGTGTCGATACCAACCTCAAAGTCGGCGAATTATTCGATCTACTCGAGGAGGAGCCCCACCTGGGGATATCGTTCGCGCCTACGCTTCCGTACTCAAAGAGCGATCCAGAGGACATCGCCAATGCAGTTGCGTGGATCGCATCCGACGAAGCCAGGCATGTGACCGGCATTCAATTGCCGGTTGATCTCGGAGTGATAACGAGGTAGACCGTCGCTGTCACCGCTCCGAAACCGATGAGGACGAAACCTATAGTTCCCGCAGTCTCGGACCGGCCTTCGGTTATGAGATCGAGCGGACTGGCAATTTTCATCGACTGCCGAGCTGCGAAGCAGATCACCGAATCTTGTTGGAAAGCAACTGCAGTCGCCACCGAGTTCGCACCCGACGGCATTCGCTGCGACGGAAACTTACAGAGGTGACGGCTACCGAAACACCGTCACCGACGTTCATCGGGGACTTGGTCGACGACATCTCGTCCTGCCGATGGGCTTCCTCTGTGCCCAATCCTCCTTGTTGGTGGAGAGACACTCGAAGTGACCGGAGCCGCCCCTGATCTGACGTACTCCTGCCGATAAGTGACATATCTGAACCAATCAAGGGATTCTGATGCACTCGAAAATATCGGTGAGCGGACTCTGCTTCCGATCACTCACCCTGCCCGCCCTTGTCGAGGAACTGCACCGACTGGGCGTCAATACCACGACGCTGCTCGCTCGCGACCTACAGACATTCGGCGTCGACCGTGCACGCGACCTACTTGCGTCATCGAATATTACCGTCGCCGCGCTGATCGGTAACTACCCCAAGGATCTGACAGATCCACAAACATGGGACCTCTCGTGTTCCGAACTAACCGACGCAGTCGACGCAGCGGTACTCGTGGGAGCACCTGCGGTATACACCGTCACCGGACCTCTGATCGGCGACGAAAATGCGTCCTTTGACGCATTCGCACGGTTTATCGAACCGGTTACCGCCCACGCTCGTAGGGCAGGAGTCGAGTTCCTGGTCGAATCCACACTGAACTCTTACTCGTATGTCTCCTTCGCACACACACTGGACACGACGATCCGCCTGGCCCGCCAGTGCGACATGGGAATCTGTTTGGATCTCTTCCACACATGGAATGATCCTGATCTCAGCCGGGTGCTACGAGAGTCGATCGACCGCATCTCACTTATCCAAATCGGCGACAGTGCAGTAGACAAGGACGGAACCACCCAGAAGCAGATCCCTGGGGAAGGCTCAGTTCCGCTGAACGACATACTCACACAGATTGTCAATGCTGGTTACAAGGGGGTATTCGACCTCGAAATCGACGGACCACTCATTGATGCTGTGGGCGGTTCCGCCGCCGCCGAGCGCGCCCTGACCTTCCTCGATCGAACACTGGCCGCAGCGCACGCCTAGTTCTCCGTCACCGAAATGCGAAAACAGCTGTGGCCCGTCGAATGAGACTCGACGGGCCACAGCCGGTCAGCATCCGGCGTCCATACCGCTGGAGCGAGTGCATTGACTGTAACTCCGTCAGCGCCCCTAGGACTTAGCCGAGCACCAGTAGCGCCGAGCACTTGCACTGCCGGTGCTACTGGTGGCTGCCCCGGCGACTGAGACACGCCTGCCTTCGAGCGACTGCACCACTCGCGCGCCTTCACATCGCGGCCATTTTTCCGCTGGTCGTTCAATCTTCGACAGCTTCAGTCCAGTGAGAGGTTGGCTACAACGAAGTGGGGTCTGCTACCTCCAGACAAACACACCGCAGACCCCTTGTTCGTTTGTCTCAGGTGTCTAAACGTCCCATTCCAACAAGACTCCACCGTTGGGTCCAAGCTGAGCCCCGGACTCCGTGGGAGCACCGCCCGGTGCGAGACGGTAGTTGGGAATACGCTTGTGCCACTCCTCCATAGCGATCTTCAGTTCACGTCGCGCCAGGTGAGAACCAAGGCATCGGTGCGGGCCGGCCCCGAAACCGATGTGATTGTTCGGGGTGCGATCGATCTTGACGTCCTTTGCATCCTCGTACACCGACTCATCACGCGTTGCCAGATTCAGCGGCACCGAGATCATCTCACCTGCTTTGATCGGGCAACCCGCTATCTCGGTGTCCCTCATAGCCTTACGTGCCGGAAGCACAATCGCGTAGGCGCGGATGAACTCCTCGATTGCAGTGGGAATGAGGTCCGGATCATCGACCAGTCGCTGGCGATCCTCCTGATGGGTCGCCAGGTGGTAGAAGCTGATGCCCAAGGTTGCCGAGACAGTGTCGAGACCAGCCATGAACATCAGCAGGCAGAACGACCCCATGTCTTCGTCGCTGACCGGCTTGCCGTCGACCTGGAATGCGATTGCGTTGCTGATGAGGTCGTCCCCCGGGTTTGCACGACGATCCGCGATCACCTCTGCGAAGTATTCGTTGACCGCGACCATAGCCTGCTCACGCTCACGAGTGAGTGCATCCGCGTCTGACGCGGACGGGTGCAGAATCGCATGCTCCCACTCCATGAAGCGGTCAAGATGCGCGAAGGGTAGACCCATCAGTTCAAGAAAGATGAAAGACGGAAACTGAAATGCGAAGTCCTGCATAAAATCGCAAGAGCCACGCTCCGCGATCGACTCGATCAGAGCAACCGCACGATCTCGAACCTTCTCTTCGAGGCGTTCGACCGCCTTCGGAGAGAACTGCGGTCCTAGTTGCCGGCGCCACTGAAGATGCTCGTCACCGTCAAGCATTTCGGGGATCCACTTGTAGGTGGGCTCCGGTACGAAAACGGTGACCGCGCTGTTCGAGAACGTCTCCGCATCCTGATAAACCGACAGGATGTCTTCGTACCGAGTCACGATGTAATGGCCGTTGGCAAAGTCGTTACGAATGACCGGAGCTTCGTCGCGTAGCCGGTCATATCGCGCGATCTTTTCACCGTATGGCATTTCCTCCATGTGGTTGAAGTTGTGAACGGGACAGGTCCGGGCGGTCTCCGCAGTACTCATGAACGCTCCTTGCAGTGAATGAAGTGGATTAATTGATGTCTAGGGTCAATCCGGCGGCTACGAGTGCGTCCCAGCTACGGATTTTCACCCGCGGTCGGTCATGGCTGGCACCGAGTTGAACCTCATGTTCGGAAATCGACATCCACGCGTCCCGACCGAGGAAGCGAATTCCCCTACCCTGCAACAGGTCTTCGATCGGCATGGCATCAACTTGTCGGCGACTGTGCAAATCGTCGCGATCGTCGAAAATCGCCTGGGCGGTGTCGTAAGCGTCGGAACGATTGGTGCCTAAGATTCCGCGAGGCCCGCGTTTCACCCAGCCAACCGCATATTCTCCTGATTCGGTACGGCCGTCACGTACAACTCGATGGTTCTCATGCGGAATTGTTGCAGTGCTGTCCACGAACGGGATTCCGTCGATCGGACGTGAACGGTAGCCGACAGCGCGTAGTACGAGATCCACCGGAATCTCGTCACTCCGCAAATTTCCGTCACCGGTATCCGTACCCTCAACGCGGAGACCCGACACAACTGCATCACCGAGGACCGCAGTGGGGCGGGTAGAGAAGTGGAAATGGACCCGCCGAGTGGCTCCCGTAGTTCCGCGCTGGGACCACGCCCGCAGCAACTTGATATTCCGCGCAGCCGCGCCTGTGATTCCTTCGGCCGATTCAGGCGGAATGTTGGCACGATCCACCACAATGTCCACGTCCGGCAACTCGCCGAGCTCGCGCAGTTCCTTTGTCGTGAACTTCGCGTGTTCCGCGCCGCGTCGCGCGATGATGTGCACGTCGGTGACCGCACTGTTGTCCAGTGCTGCCAGCGTAGCCTCGTCGATATCGGTCGATCGCAATGTCGCAGGACTCTTTACAAGGATCCGAGTGACATCCAGTGCAACGTTACCTGCGCCGATGACAGCTACCGCACGAACCGAGGCGAGATCGTAGCCGGTTGCTTCGGGATGACCGTTGTACCACCTGACGAACGACGTCGCAGACTCGCTCCCTTGCAACTGCTCGCCAGGAATACGAAGTTCATTGTCCGCATCAGCACCAGTGGCATACACGATCGCGTCGTAGCGCTTACGCAATTCTGCAACGTCGATGTCGACACCGACCTCGACGTTGCAGAACAATCTCACTGTCGGGCGATCGAGCACATCCTGGAGGGGTTCTGCTGCTGCTTTGATGTTCGGATGATCCGGTGCAACACCGTAACGCAACAGACCGAATGGAACCGGTAGTCGTTCAATCAGATCGACAGCGACAGCTGCCCCCTCTTCGAGAGTCAACGCATCCGCGGTGTACAAGCCCGACGGGCCCGCGCCGATAATCGCTACGCGCAAGGTGCGACTAGTTGAAATCATGGTTCGTTCACTCTCCGAACATCAGCTGATGCGAATGGCTCTTTCGGGGCATGCCTCGACGGCATCATGGGCTTTCTGCTCATCATCGCCCGCGGGAATATCGATCTCAGTCCTGTACGCGTATCCGCTGTCGTCGATATCGAACAGTTCCGGATCAACTTGGTAGCAGCGAGCATGACCCGAACATTTCGTCAGATCGAAAACTGCCTTCATATCACTCAACTTTCTTGTCAGTCAGGCCTTCAGAACGGCGATTTCCGGAGGTGGCCTGTCAGCTCTGCTTTCCTGCACCGAAGTACTGATCGACTATCGGTTCACCGCTCAGGCAGGTAGGCCCGATCTCAGCTGGCGTCATTCGCCGGCTCCGTTGACCAATGGCAGTTTGCCGAATTTTCGGGCGCCACCGAGTCGGCCCAGATCGACAAAGACTTTCTCTTGGCGCTCTGTGGCACTCACTTGCTCGTCCGGGAGATCTGCCTCGTGGAAGATAGCGTCATGTGGGCAGGCGGATTCACAGGCTCCGCAGTCAACACACTCGTTGGGGTTGATGAACAATTGCCGCTCACCCTCGTAGATGCAGTCGACCGGACACTCGCGGACACAAGACCGATCCATGAGGTCAACACAAGCGTCTGTAATGACGTAGGTCATGCCAATCCATTTCTGATTCAGGTGCTTTCGGGTTACCCGGAGGACACGCCCCACACAACAGTTTTGGTCTGCAGGAACTCGTCGACCCCGGCCGCGCCTCGCTCTCGCCCGAGTCCACTCTGCTTGTATCCACCGAATGGACCGTGCGGAGTGAGGCCTCCGCCCCCTCCGTTGACCGTTACGTAGCCTGTACGGATTCGTTGTGCGAGGGCATATGCGCGTACAGGATCCTTTGCCCACACACCGCCTGCCAGCCCGTAAATGCTGTCATTGGCGATCCGCACCGCTTCGTCGTCGTCATCGAAAGGAAGAACCACACCGACGGGCCCGAAAAACTCTTCCTGCGCAATCCTCATCGAGTTGTCTACGCCGACAAACAATGTCGGTTCAACGAAGAACCCCTTGTCGAGCCCGGCTGGGCGACCGCCGCCCACAGCGATGGTGGCTCCTTCCTCGACACCGATTCGAATAAGCTCCTCGACCTTCGCACGCTGCGCGGCGCTGCCGACCGGCCCCATGACTGTGCCTGGTAGAGCCGGATCGCCTACCTTGACCGCTGCCAGCTCTGACGTGACTAACTCGACGAGTTCGTCGTGGCGCGAGCGATGTACGAGCGTCCGGGTGAGAAAGGCACAGCCTTGGCCCGCGTGCAGAATGATGTCGCGCACCACGGACCCAACTGCCTTGGACAAGTCAGCATCCTCACAGATGATATTTGCAGACTTGCCCCCGAGCTCGAGAACTACTTTCTTCATCGTCGAAGCCGATTGCTCGATCACCTTGCGCCCGACAGCATCCGAGCCTGTGAAACTCACCAGGTCAACCATTGGGTTACTCGTCAGTTCGACAGCCACATCGATGTCACCGGAGACGATGTTGAGCACACCCGGCGGCAATCCGGCAGCCTCGGCAATCTCGCCCAGTACGAACGCCTCCAACGGAGTATTCGGAGCCGGTTTCAGAACCATCGTGCAACCAGCAGCCAAGGCGGGTGCCAGCTTCACCAGGTTGAGGAGAAAGGGAAAGTTGTAGGCGGATATCAACGCCGCAACGCCGAACGGCTCTCGCTGTACAACGCCCTGGCCAATGCCCCTACCAACGAACGGCGCCAGTGGGGTCTCCATCGGAAAGGTCCGCAGAACCCGATCGGCGGTGTCTCGGAAATGTGCGATCGGAATCGCAACTTGAAATGTTTCGGCACCGATACGGGTGCTACCGGACTCCGCAATATTGAGCTCGATCAGTTCTTCGATCCGACTCTCCATAGCGTCTGCCATCCGGAGCATGATCGCCGAGCGTTCACTGACCGACATCCGAGGCCACGGGCCATCGTCGAATGCCGTTCGCGCGGCCCGAATTGCCCGGGTGACGTCTGCAACCGACGCCACGGGTGCGCGTCCGATCACTTCTTCGGTGGCGGGGTTGATGACCGGCTCAGTGCGAGCAGACTCGCCGGAAACCCACGCACCATCGATGAAGAGACGGTGATATTCCTTGAGCATGTTGATCCTTGGAGGGTTGCTGCCCACGACTACGCGGAGCTTGGGCGACTTCGGGGCGTGTCAGGCGGGGGCGTAGGGCTGGGTGTGACGTAGGAGTGCACCGGCATCGACTTTCAGTTGCAGGCCAGTGACGTAACGGGAATCATCGGAGGCGAGGAATACCACCGAGTTGCTGATGTCGCTCGGTTCGAGCCAGGCAATCGGCATGACCTGAGGAGCGGCGAAAACCGCTTCGGCGTCTTCGCGGGTGGGTTGCTCGAGATCCGGGCGAAACACGCGGTACATCGGATCGCTGTGGAGCATGTCGGTGTTGCAGTTCGTCGGGTGAATCGCGTTGACACGGATGAAGTCCGGGCCCAGTTGCAATGCGAGGTCGTGAACGAACTGGGTCACACCCTTCTTGGAGTGGCTGTAGCCGGCGCCGCCGGCGCCGTGCGCGGGATTATCCGTGGCGCCCTTGGTCATTGCGGCTACCGATCCGGTCGCGATGATCGACGCCCCGGCCGAGAGGTACGGGTAGGCGGCGCTGACGGTGTTGATCACACCCACCAGATTCACATCGACGGCGTCGAGGAACGCTTTGCGTGGTACACCGGCACCAAGAGGGCAGATTCCGGCATTGGCGACCACGATATCGAGGCGACCGAGTTGTGCCACACCGGTTTCGAGCGCTGTCCGCAACTGAGACGGTTCACGGACATCGGTGCGGGCGGTCACGCAGCGGCGGCCTTCCTTCTCTACCAGTCGGTGGGTCTCGTCAAGATCCTCCGCGGTGGCGAGTGGGTAGCCGTTGGTGTCGATGTTCTCGCAGATGTCGAGTGCGATGATGTCGGCGCCCTCAGCGGCCAAGGCCACTGCGTGGCTACGACCTTGGCCGCGGGCCGCTCCGGTGATGACCGCAACCTTGCCGTCCAGTTTTCCCATGAATTGTCTCTCTCCTGTTCGGATACGAGCTAGTCAGATGCAGATGACCTCGGTGGACACACACGAAAGAAATGGGTGAAGTGGAAGCCCACAGGCCACCGATTAGGCGTCATTTCGAATAATCCGACGTGTTCGGTTTCGAAGTTGGACCACAACGAACAATAAGTTAACTAGTTCTACCATGTGCGGTCCGTCACTGCAACGACCGAGCAGATCTGCACCGCACCCAATGCCTACACTTAAAGATGCTTTGCTTTGGCCCATTCCCCGTTCGAACGTGCCAGGAAGGCGCCGTGCCCGTCAATCCAGCCTTCCCGCGAAGCCTCGAGGTCGCCCATCGGCCGGTCACTCATGCCGCACACGCGACCACGAAGGCATTCGACTATTGCGTGACGTAGTGCACTTAGTTACGGTAGTTTCGTCAGCGTTTTCAGGATGCTCGCCACTATCGGCAGTATGTGCGACTGCGGACAGGTCAGAGACAGTGTCAGAGCATGGCGCATGACCTCGAAGTATCTCCCCTGCATTTGAATTGCCCGGCCCGACTCCAGAGACAGCCAAATTTCGGAGGAGATTGACCATGCAACACCAGAAAGTGGAATTTTTCGGGCTGGGGCCATGGAAGCCCGCTCCCGTCGTTCCCGATTCAGGCTCGAGGACGGTGCACGACGCATCCGGACGAGCGATGACCGCCTTCAAAGCGCGCACCGACATCAAGAGCGCATCAGCGACATTCGCCAACTCGCAGCACTCCTTGGACTACACCGCCAATCTACCGCCCGCGGAATTCGAGACCGCTGCACCGAGTTCGCGATGAGGATCGGATTCATCGGAGCAGGCAGGATGGGTGAGCCGATCATCGAACGCCTGATCACTGCCGGGAACGACGTCGTCGTCCTGACTCGACGACCCGAAACACGTTCCGCTGCAATGGCAAAGGGGTGGAACACCTCCGACACAATCGAGCAGACAGTGCAGTCCGCCGAGTTGGTCATCAGCATCGTACTCAATGACGAGCAGGTGCAGGCCGCGTTGCTGGGATCGGGTGGCGCCGTCGAGGCTATGGCACCGGGTGCAATCCTGGTGCAGCACACCACCTGCGATCCCGACACAGCAGTCATGGTTGCCGACGCAGGGGCTGAACGGGGCGTGCAGGTGCTGGACGCTGCCGTCTCCGGCAGCCCACAAGACACGGCTGCCGGTCGCCTCACGCTCTGGGTGGGAGGCGATGAATCCGTGCTCGACAGCGTCCGTCCCGTACTCGAGACCTATGGCTCCCCGGTGATGCACGTCGGTCCGATCGGTCACGGGCAGCGTGTCAAGCTCGTCAACAATGCGCTCTTCGTCGCGCAGGTCGGACTTGCTGTCGATGCCGTACGCCTCGCTGCGGCCGTCGGAATCGGCGAGGCCGAGATCCTGGCCGCCATCCAGCACGGCAGTGGCGACAGTCGAGCACTGAGCAGCCTCGCCTGGATTGGGGTCGACTCTGTCGGTATCCGCCTCGCAGAGCTCATGCTCAAGGACGTAGCCGTCGTCCGACAGATCGCCGATCGGACCGGAGCTGATCTGGGACTGATCGGGGAGGTGCTTTCCTCAGAGTTGGTCGAACAGAAAGTGCTGTACTCGGGCGCGCCGCCGAAACGCGAGCTCATCGAGCAGACACCACTGACCCCGGGCTCGATGAAGCAGTCGACGTGAACATCGCGTGGCCGATGCCGGCTACGTTTGCCGGCGCGCTGAAGGGACACTCATGACTGAACTCGGCATCGAGTACCAAACCGTGCTCGGCCTACCACCGGTGGATTTCGTCCACCTGGCAGCAGATCTCGGATGCCACCACATCTCGATGAAGGTGGCCGGCGGCGGCGGACCGTACAACCCCTACGACCACCCGGCCTATTCCATGCTCGATGACGTGCCTCTGCGTCAGAGTTTCCTCGCGGCAATGCGCGATCGCGACGTGTCGATCTCGCTGGGTGAGGGATTTGTGGTCCAGCCGTCCCACGACCTTCGTGATGAAGATGCGAACCTGGATGTGATGGCCGAACTCGGGGTCACCCGGGTCAACGCCGTGACCATGGACCCTGACCTACCGCGCAGCTTCGACCAGCTGGCTACGTTCGTAGAAATGGCAGCCGGCCGAGGAATGACCACAACGATGGAATTCGCGAAGTCGCTCACTGTTCCCGATCTACCGACAGCGTTGCGAGCCCTCGGGCACGTCGGCCGGTCGGACTTCAGCCTGCTGGTCGACACGATGCACTCCTCTCGCTCCGGCCACGGCCCAGAAGATCTGGTGATGCTCGACCACGAATATGTCGGCTACATCCAACTCAGCGACAACACACTCGTGCAGCGGAACCCCGTGTATCGGGACGACTCGATCGACCGTTGTGTTCCCGGTCAGGGTGAACTGCCGGTGGTGGAGATACTGGCGGCGTTGCCACCCGTCCCCGTGATCGGCGTCGAAGCTCCGATGCGATCCTTGGCCGCAGCGGGCACCTCGCCGCAAGAGTGCGCGCGTCTTGCCGTCATCGGGGCGCGGAAAGTGCTTGACGCCGCCGACGAGATCCGGCGGCTGCGCGCTCTCGGTTGCCACACGTGACACCCAATCCCCGTTCCTGACGCCGGACGAGACCGGTCATGACAGAAGGCAGAACAATGAACACCGAGAGCGATTACAACACCGTCACGACTGACCGAGCCCACCCGCGAGTGTCCGTGAGCGGCCTGTGCTTCCCGACTCTGTCGGCGATCGACGCGATCGAGGCGATCGGCAAACTCGGCGTCTCGAAGACGTCCATGACGTCGGCAAAGATCCGGGAAAGTGGTGTTGACGCGGTTGCAACCGCAAGCCGCAAACACGGGGTCAGCATGGTCACGACCACCGCTCTCCTGCGCTTCGATCTGACGCCCGGCGCCGATATCGAGAGTCAGATCGCCGGGGCGCGCGCCGACATCGACCAGGCGGCAGCGGTCGGTGCCAGCTCCGTCTACACCCTGACCGGGCGCCGCATGTTCGCCGACTGGGATGCCAATGCCGCCGCATACGCCGAAGCCACGTCAGGCCTCGTCCAGTACGCCGCCGACAAGGGCATCGCTGTAGCCGTAGAACCGACGAACTGGCTCTACGCCGACCTCAACTTCGTACACAGCTTCCACGACGCGCTTCTGCTGGGCGCGCGCACCGGAATGGGCGTGTGCCTCGACCTCTTCCATGTCTGGACCGAGGCCGAGTTACTCGACGACATCCGCAAGAACATCGAACTCATCTCGCACGTCCAGCTCAGCAACATGAAACCTGGCATGCGGGCGCTGCCCTGCCGGGATGTCCCCGGCGCCGGTGACATCCCGATCCCGCACATCGTGAAGGAATTGCTGGACTCCGGGTACACGGGAACCTTCGATCTGGAACTGAGTGGTCCGAGTATCGACGATCGCGGACACCGAGAGGCTGCCGCAGAGTCCGTCGAGTGGCTCGGTGAACTACTGACCGAGCAGGGCGCCTAGTCAACTTCGTGGTCATCGACGCAATCCGCTGAGGGTCCGAGTCCTTCGTAACCACGACTCTCCGATCACGTTCTCGCGGCTGAATTTTCAGTTCCCGAACCGCCCCGTGGATCGTCGTCACGTTCCCTGGCTCGACGCCACGCGTGGGTCGGCACCTCCCGAAGGGGAGGCGCCGACGTTCCACGAGCCGAAAGGCCGGCACACCACCGATCGCGGGATCCTCAGACGCCGACCCGAACCGAAGAGGAAAGTGCACCGCCGAAATCATGTGTGGCGGATACCCCGTCGAGGATCTCGTGTAGCTTTGCTCGCCCCCCGGGGTTGAGTAGGAATTTACGCGCCTTCCCTTCGACGTTCGCACCGTAGTAGTGACTGTGCTCGGCGGAGAAAATCGAGAGCGGTGCGAGGGTCTCAACCATCGTCATCCACGTCTCCTGGTGAGCTGCAGTCGGTTCGAAACGGTCGAACCCGTGCTCACGCGCATAGATCAACGTCTTCATGATCCAATCGACCTGATCCTGCGAGTAGCGAGGGTAGTTGCCACCACCGGCGCCGTGCGGACCGCCGGGGAAGAAGAAGTTCGGCATGTGGTGTGCACTGAAGCCCCCGAAGTCGGACGGTCCGTCCACCCAATCCACGCTGAGGTCAAGGCCGCCACGGCCTTTCACGCCCATTCTCGTGAGGGCACCGGTTCCGAAATCGAATCCGGTCGCGTAGACGATGATGTCGTAATCGCGGTGCTGCTCGGTGGTTTCGATGCCCCTGGCATCGATGCGGACGATCGGTGTCTCACGGAGAGCGATGAGCGAGGCGCTCGGCTTGTTGAACGACTCGAAATAGTCTGCAACAAAGGGCGGACGCTTCGCACCGAAGAGCTGGTCTTTCGGAATGAGACGCTCGGCTGTTTCCGGGTCGTCCACGATCTTTCGGATCTTGTCCGCGAGAAATTCGCAGAACTCGAGATTGACCTCGCGATTCGTCGTCATGTCGTAATAGTTCGCTGTCAGCTTGGCGAAACCTGGGCTCTTCCAGATCTTCTCGTAGAAGGACTGCCTCTCCTCCGGAGAGTCGTCAGTCGAGAACTTTCCCGCCGGCTCATGCAGGAAGCCGGAAGGGCTTGTGTTCAAGACGGTGGCGATCTCGTCGAAGTTATCGCTGAGCCATTGCCACCGCTCATCCTCGATCGGCGCGTTATTCAGAGGCGTCGTCCACGTCGGCGTGCGCTGATAGAGGTCGACTGCTTCTACAACGTCGACAATCGCGGGCAGGAGCTGAGCGCCACTCGGCCCGGTGCCGATGATCGCGACGCGCTTGCCACCGAAGTCGAGCGGAGTGTGCGGCCACGCGCCGGTATGATGGGCCTCCCCTTGAAAGCTGTTCAGCCCGTCGATGTCCGGGTAGTTGGGAACCGAGAGACCGCCGGTTGCGGAGATGACCCACCGTGCGCGCAACGTGTCACCCTGCGCAGTCGTCACGACCCACACGTTGTCGGCCTCATCCCACAGCGCGGAAACGACTCGCGCTCCGGTGCGGATATGTCGGCGCAGTTCGAAGCGATCCACGACATGGTTGAGGTAGCTCTCGATCTCGGGCTGCGTCGCGAACTCTTCCGACCAACGCCACTCGTCGAAGAGTTCCTTGGAGAAGATGTAACCGTAGGTGTAGCTCTCCGAATCGAATCGCGCTGCGGGGTAACGATTCCAGTACCACACCCCGCCGACGCCGTCGCCGGCCTCCAGCGTCACGGCACTGAAACCGGCTTCGACCGCCCGATAGAGAGCGTAGATGCCGACCACTCCGGCACCGATCACCAACACGTCAACGTCGGCTTTATCGTCAGACATCATCGCCATTCGACTTACTCCCATTCGATTCCGTCCATATTTCACTTGCTATTAGATAAGCACATCTGCTCAAAAGCTCCAAGCAATTCCTCGTATGCTCACATTTAACCTGGGTTTTCGAGCTAGCATGTGATCTCATTACATGAGCGATCATGGTGAAAATTTGGTCTATTCAGTTCAAAGGAGAATGATGAACGACAGCACTGACCTTCGATTCGACGGACGAGTCGCCATCGTGACCGGCGGGGGTCGAGGACTTGGCCGAGCCCATGCACTACTTCTCGCATCACGCGGCGCAAAGGTGGTGGTCAACGACCTCGGCGGCTCGAAGGAGGGCGAAGGCAGCGATACCGGCCCCGCGAACGACGTGGTGCAGGAAATCAAAGCAGCCGGGGGCGACGCTGTCGCCGATATACACAACGTGGGAATCGAGGAAGACTGCCACTCGCTCGTCGACACCGCCGTCCGCGAGTTCGGGCGGATCGACATCGTCGTGAACAACGCGGGCATCTCCCGCTGGGCTACATTCCCGGAGGCGGACGCCGACAACCTCGAACGCACCCTCGATGTGCACTTGCGAGGTACGTGGCACACTACGCGCGCGGCGTGGCCTTACATGGAAAAGCAAGGCTACGGCCGCGTCATCACGACGACGTCGACCGGCATGCTCGGCCTACCGGACAATCTCGCCTACGCGACAGCGAAGGGCGCGCTCATCGGATTCACCCGGAGCCTTGCAGTCTCGTCAGCTCCGAAGGGCATCCTCGTCAACTGCATCGCCCCCAACGCCATTACCCGGCCCAGCATTTCGGCGAAGAAGCCCAACATCGTCACCACCACCCCGACAGATCCGGCCATCCTGCAGGCAATGGAAACCGGACTGGTTTCTCCCATGGTTGCGTTCCTCGCACACGAATCGTGCCCAGTGAACGGAGAGATTCTGGTTGCCGGCGCCAAGCGGTTCTCCCGATGGTTCCTCGGCATCACGCCGGGCTGGATCTCTGATGGCGAGCCTGCAATCGAGGATGTCGTCGATCACTGGGACGAGATCAACGATCAAGATGGATACTACGTACCTGCGAGCCTGAAAGACTGGACGTCGACGTTCATGGCACATCTAGGCAGATAACTCATCGGCCCTGCTACGGGTTCCTCAGCGCCGGTTGCCGCGAAGACCGGCGCCGAGGAACCCGTAGCAGGGAGACGACGGTGCTCACGCGTCCAATTGGACTCGAATCCCCAGGGACGCCATGTCAGTGCCCTTGGGATAGACATTTCCCAGCAGTGCCGCGCCGGCAGTCACCAACTGAGTTGGAACCTCCTGCCAGACAAGCCCTTTCCGCGAAACTGCCGGAAATGCGGCGTCGGTCGCCACCATCGCGATGAGCTCGTCGGCATCACCGCGAACATGAGTAGCGAGCACTCCACCGGCTGGGCCCACGACGAGTTCTGGGTCCACGATCAGAACGTCCAAAAGACCATGATGCGCAACAAAATGGACAGAGCCGCCAAAGGACAATCGCCAGTCGTCACCCTCTTGGACTGCCCGTCGTAGCGGAAACACGAATTGCCCGTCTTCACCCTCAGTGACTCCGCCGGCGACCGTGTACTCGCCCCGTGCGATCAGAGTGACGTACCTGACGAACGATTCCCGGATTGCCCATACGAGCCTTCCTGTCGCGGCCACGAACTGGTCCACAACCACCGCCTCCGCGGATTCCGGGACCCGGGCCGGGAGTCCACCGTCGGCGTCACTCCAGGTTTCGTTGGGAATCAGGGGAATTCGTCTGTTCAGCATGTTCTCACCCGATGAACGATCCGCCATTGACGCTGAGCGTCTGGCCTGTCACGTACGAAGCACCTTCGGAAACAAGGTATGACACGGCATTCGCGATGTCTTGACCCGTACCCTCGCGGCCGACCGGGATGTACTTTGCCATGTCCTCTGCCGAGGGAATGGTTCCTTCAGCCCGCTTCTTCTGCACGCTCGGTGTGTCGATCGACGACGGTGCCACGGTGTTGACCGTTACGCCGCTTTTCGCGAACTCGACGGCCAGCGCCTTGGTCAGCGCCATCTGACCGCCCTTCGACGCGGCGTAGTGGGCCATCCTCGGAGCACCACGCTGCGCGCTGGACGAAGAGATGAGAACCACACGGCCCCAACCTGCTTCGACGAGATCCGGGAGGCACGACTGAGCGATGTTGAATGTGCCGGTCAGGTTGACATCGAGGGTGTGGTTCCACTGTTCGAGCGTCATGTCCAAGAACGCCTGCTGTCGGGCAATCGCTGCGTTCGCAACGACGACTGCGATGGGGCCGAGATCTGCACGGGCCGCCTCGACGGCGATGTCGACCTGTTCACGATTCGCAACGTCAGCGCGGTAACCCTTGGCCTCACCGCCGTCCGCGGTAATGGCGACAGCGGCAGCCTCAGCTGCGCCGTCGACGACGTCGAGGACAGCGATCTTGAAACCGTCATCGGCCAGTCGGCGGGCGATCGCCAACCCGATACCCGCTGCTCCGCCGGATACGACTGCAACCCGACCTGAAACCGTCATCGCGTTCACACTCCCTTGTACCCGGCACTGCATGCAAACCACATCACGTTTCAATCCCTCTCGCTGACAGCCAGGTGTCTGGTGCGCGCGACCCGACGCATGGAGAGTCTGACGCGCCAACACATAGTGCGTTGAATAGAACGACCGTTCCATTGAAGACCAAGGCTTAAGGCTCGCTTGCGCTACGGTCTGTTGTCAAGCCTCTTCGGAAAAATACGAGTGAAATGG
Organism: Rhodococcus sp. NPDC056743; assembly: GCF_042790355.1. Taxonomy (NCBI): domain Bacteria; kingdom Bacillati; phylum Actinomycetota; class Actinomycetes; order Mycobacteriales; family Nocardiaceae; genus Rhodococcus; species Rhodococcus sp. NPDC056743. The sequence continues at coordinate 19,761 of NZ_JBHTZI010000018.1, forward strand.
ATGCGCAATGACCAAGCTGACAGATGAGGCCGAACACGAGCCAGGCAACGAAGGGCGTCGGCGGCAGCCCCTTGCGCGCGGAATCGAAATACTCACATTTATGATCGAAAGCGAACACGACTCACATGGCGTGCGAGAACTCGCCGGCCACCTCGGTGTAAGCCCGAGCACTGCACATCGACTGGTGACAGACCTCGAGAAGCTCGGCTTGATGCGACGCGCAGAGAACGGCTCCTATCGACTCGGACTGGAGTTCCTGCGGCTCGCCTGGACAACGACGAACAAGTATCCACTGCAATATCTGTCGGCCGAGACACTCAACGACCTTATGGAGCGGTCGGGAGAATCCGCGTTCTTCTCTTTGTACAGCGAACAACGCCACGAGATGATGTTTACCCTCACGGCCGATTCTTCACATCCGCTTCGCTACACACTGCCGATGCGACAGTGGCTTCCGTTGCACGCCGGCGCAAGCGGTCTCGCAATCCTGGCATTTCTTCCCGAAGGGGTCAGACACGCAATCGTCCACGGCCGACTGACAGCTGCAACGAATCGAACACTCACAGACACCGATGAATTGCTCGCACGGCTGGACACCGTCCGCCACGACGGTTACTCGATCACGCACGGGGAGCGCATCGAGGGGGCGATCGCGATTGCGGCGCCGGTATTCGGACGTTCGGAAACCGTGGTCGGCGCGGTTGGTATCACTATTCCCGAAGCACGACTCAACGCGACGAATGCATCAACACTGGTAGCGCTTGTCCGCGAAGCTGCGGGGCGGATCACCGAGCTCATCGCAGGAACGGAAGAGCGGTAACCCGCCCTCCCCCAGCTGAAGTCGTACGCTGCGGCAGTCCAACAGAAGGTTGACAGTATCCCCTGTTCGGGTCGATACTTCTGTTGCGTTGTAGCGACTACCCGTTTCGTTAAACAGAACAGGGCGCGAACGCGCAGTGCGCCCTCACCCGCTTGGGTCTCTGACAGATGGGCGGCTTCCGCGATCTGACACCACAGTAAGGACTTGAGCCATGACTGGATCCGACGCTCGGCGCCACATCCTCGTAGTCGGCGCGTCGCTTGCGGGCACTCGCACTGCACAATGCCTTCGCACAAGCGGCTACTCGGGTCCGATAACTCTGATCGGCGCCGAGCCTGATCTGCCCTACGATCGCCCAGCCCTGTCGAAAGGCTTACTCAGCTCGGAGTGGTCCGACGCTGCAGTGGAGGCGAACCGGCTCATCACCCGGCCGGAACTCGATGCCCTCGACATCGTTACGCGGCTCGGAACAGCGGCCATCGGACTCGACACCACGGCACGGATTGTCTCACTCGACGACGGCTCTACCGTCGCCTACGACGTCCTTGTGATCGCCACCGGAGCTATCGCTCGACCTTCGCCATGGCAGCCGACATCTGGAGTGTTCCAACTGCGCACTCTCGACGAATCACGGGCCATCGCTGAGCGACTCAGCCTCGGAGAGGCCGTCATTGTAGTCGGCGGAGGGTTTATAGGAACTGAAATCGCCTCTGCTGCAGTTAAACTCGGATGTCCAGTCACTATCGTCGACCCAGTTCCCGAGCCGATGGAGCGACTTGTCGGACCCGAAATCGCAAGCCTCCTCGTCGACCTTCACCACCGCAACGGTGTAGAAACCAGATTCGGGGTCGGCGTTGCCGATATCCACGGTGAGGCCGGCTCCCTCACGGTGGTCCTGGACGACGGCACCCAACTCGAGGCATCGACGGCAGTCGTGGGAATCGGCTCCCTCCCTTCGACGGACTGGCTCATCGGCTCCGGTCTCACTCTCGACAACGGCGTGCTGACCGACCGGCATCTCCGTGCGATCGGCGCAGACGACGTCTACGCGATCGGCGACGTCGCTCGCTGGCCGCATTCGGATCGAGGCGCGGACGTGAGGGCCGAGCATTGGACGAATGCCAGTGATCAGGCCAGATTCGTCGCGAACGTGATCACCGGAGGTCTGTCCGAAGGGTACGACTCCTCGGACTACGTGTGGTCTGACCAATACGACTGGAAAGTGCACTCGGTCGGCCGCCGTGATCCGGCAGGCAGCTCGACAGTCTTCGGAGATCTCGAGGCGGGCGAGAGAGTCGCAGTCGTCCACGCCGACGAGACCGGAAGAGCATGTGGCGCTGTAACAGTGAACTGGGTGCGCGCCCTCAATCAAGCACGACGGGTTATCGCCGCAGGCGGCCCGACCGAAGAAATCGTCGACAAACTGCGGCAATGGGCCTAATTCATCCCAGCTGCAGAGGCAAGGAGAAACAGCCGTCATGGTCTACGTAGTCACAGAGGCGTGTGTTGACGTCCAGGACAAGAGTTGCATGCAGGAGTGCCCGGCCGATTGCATCTTCGAGGGAGGCCGGATGACGTACATCAATCCGGACCTGTGTATCGACTGCGGTGCGTGCGTACCGTCATGCCCGGTCGACGCAATCTTCTACGAGGCTGAGATCCCTGACGATCAGGAGCATTACATCGGCGTGAACGAGCGATTCTTCGCAGAGACGACGACGCCGAAGAGCGGCCGCAAAGGCGGAAAGGTCGACTACGACGTCGACCTGATCACCGCTCTGGCTCCGAGGGGAGGCAGCTGACCGTGAGCACATTCAGAATCGCAGTCGTAGGGTCAGGGCCGTCGGGTTCGTACTGCGCACAATTGCTGTCCGAGGACTCGGATCTACCGATCGAAGTCGATGTCTTCGAACAACTTCCAGCTCCGTTCGGCCTGGTGCGTTACGGTGTCGCCCCTGACCATCCCAAGATCAAATCCATCACGATGTCGTTCTCCGAGGTATTCGAGGAAACACCGGGTGTGCGCTTGCTCGGGAACGTGCGAGTCGGTGTCGACATCACCTCCAGCGAACTTCGCAGCCACTACGACGGGGTGGTGTTCGCCTCCGGGGCCCCACTCGACCGGCGACTGGGCGTGCCTGGTGAAGACCTTTCTGGCGCCCACGCGGTTCGCGATTTCGTATCCTGGTACGGCGGTCATCCGGATACACCTTCGGACGCATTTGTACTCGACGGACACCGAGTGGTCGTGATCGGTGTGGGGAACGTGGCACTCGACGCCGCACGCATGCTCGTACGCACCACTGAGGAGCTGCGAGCCACCGATGTACCCCAGCACATCGTCGAAGCATTCGCCGCAAGCACCGTTTCCGAAGTCGTCATCGTCGGCCGACGCGGCCCCGCATACGCGAAGTTCACCAACAAGGAGTTCATCGAGCTACTGGATCTCGAGAACTGCGACGTCATCATCGACCCCGACGATCTCGAACTCGATGCTACACAACAGGAATACCTCGATTCCAACCCCGCTGCGACACGCTTGTTCGCTTCATTCCGCAAAGCGGCGGAGCGTGGTGTGCTCGGCCGAAAGTACAGGATTCGCTTCGTGTTCGATCGCACTCCCGTCGAGTTCCTCGGCGAGGACGGATCAGTGTCGGGTGTCCGACTGGCGAAGACCAGCGACCCGACAGTCACGGAGACTCTCGATACCGAACTCGTTTTCCGCTCGGTCGGATACATGGGCAAAGCAGTGCCAGGCCTTCCGTTCGACACCGAGACCGCCACCGTTCCCCATCGCGATTCACGGGTGATCGACGGCGAAGAAGAAGTTCCCGGGGTGTACATCGCAGGATGGATCAAACGGGGGCCGACGGGAGTCGTAGGGACCAACCGCCGATGCGCCTTGGACACTGTCACGTCGATCCTCGAGGACATCGGCTCGAAGTCCTCGTCGGCTTCCGCCTCGACCGTGGTGGACGAACTACTTCGCTCTCGCGGCGTCCAGGTTGTCGACTGGGCAGGCTGGCGAAGAATCGACGAGGCTGAGCGCGCGGCAGGCGAATCGACGGGACGTGAGCGCGTGAAACTGCACGATCGCAACGAAATGCTGCAATTTGCTGCCGGTGACGTGATTCGACTCGGCTGATCGTAGCCACCGACCGGCCGTTCAAGGCCGGTCGGACGTTTCACCACTCACGTTGCCCGGAAACGACTTCGGCATACATGCATGTATACGGCTGCATTCCACAACAGGTCTGCCCCTGCGGTGATTATTACCGCAGGGGCAGACCTGTTTCACCGTCTTACGTTGTAATACTCACAGCCGCCGGCACACCGACCACACCATCTGTCACGAGTGCCGCTATCTCTTCGTCGGTGAGTCCCAATTCCGTCCTGAGAATGTCGTCCGAGTCCTCACCGAGGGCAGGAGGATAGCCGGGCTCGACATCGGCGGTACCGACGAAACGGATTGGCATGGCGACGTTCTCGAACTCGACCATCTCGTTCCCCACGGTCACGAGCGAGCCGTCATCGGCTGTCCTCGCGTCCTCGAGAGCTTCGAGCACGTTCTTCACAGCTGCTACTGGAACCGACGCTGCGGTGAGGAGGCCAACCCACTCTGCGGCCGGACGCTCCGCGATCCTGGCCTCGAGAATATCCGACAGAGCTTCCCTGTTATGCAGGCGTGTGGCAGCGTCCACGAAACGCTCGTCGACAATCAACTCGTCGAGCCCGACAACGCGGCAGAGGTCTTCCCACATGCGTGGCGTGTTCGCCGTGACGACGAACTCACGGCCGTCGCCACCGCGGAAGGAACGGTAGGTTGCGATCGAATCATGCGCTGCCCCTTGAGGACCGGGCGCCACCCCGTTGAGGTTGGTGTACAGGGCTTGGTAGGACAGCATCGCCAACTGTCCGCGGAGCATCGAGACATCGACGATCCGCCCGCGGCCGGACTCGCCGCGAGCATGAAGAGCACCGAGGATGCCGATCACAGCGTAGAGTCCGGCGACCACGTCGCCGGCCGGTATCCCGAGCCGGGCCGCCGGGGAGCCCGCATGCCCATTCAGACTCATCACGCCGCTGAGCGCCTGCACGACCATGTCGTAGGCCGGTCGGTCGCGCCACGGACCTTCCTGTCCGAACCCACTGATCGACGCCCAGATCAGCGCGGGGTGTTCCTCGACAATCTGCTCGGGGACAAGTCCGAGTCTGGTGGTGACTCCTGGCCGAAAGTTCTCGATCACAACGTCAGCTCCGGCGATCAGGCCTTTGACGACGTCGCGACCACGCGGCAACTTGAGATCGACTGCAATGCTTCGCTTGTTGCGATTGTTCGCAAGGTAATACGCGCTGTCACCGTCAAGTTCCGGGCCGACGATCGACCGACTGGAATCGCCTCCGAGCGCTTCGACCTTGATCACGTCTGCACCGAGGTCTCCGAGAAGCTGTGTTGCAGACGGACCAGAGAGAAAGGTTGTCAGATCGATGACTCGGATACCCTCCAACGCGGGCCGTTCCACCGTGATCACACACCCTCGAAGATATGAATCGTGCAAGCGCCGTGGTCCAGTCCGGCCGTGCCGCCGCCAGTCACATGTGTCATCGCCCAGCGCGCGTCGTCGACCTGACGTGCGCCGGCGTTATCGGTGAGCTGCCAGAACGCCTCGGCGACCTGTGCCACGCCGCTGGCCCCGACGGGATGACCCTTCGAGAGCAGACCTCCACTGGGGTTGACCACGACGTCTCCGCCAAAGGCTGTCTTACCGTCACGGAGGAGGTCGACCGCGTGTCCGCGCTCGGCGAGGCCGAATGCCTCGTAATACACGAGTTCCGCGATGGAGAACGCGTCGTGCAACTCGATCATGTCGAGGTCCTTCGGCCCGACCCCTGCCATCTCGTACGCATCACGAGCGGAGTGCTGGCTGATCTCCGGCATCGTCATGTCGCGATACCCTTCCTTGACCTCGCCCGAATGCAGAATCGAGGCAGCGACACGCATCCCCTTCGGTGCGTTCAGGCGGTTGCGAGCGCGCTCCGATGCGAGCACGACGACTGCTGCACCGTCGCCGGTGGGGCAGCACATCATGAGAGTGAGCGGATCGGAGATCGTTCGTGCGCCGAGCACCTCGTCGACTGTCACCTCACTGCGGAACTGCGCGAATGGATTGAGAGCTCCATGCTTGCGCGCCTTCACACTGACGAGTGCGAGATCCTCGACGGTCGCCTCGGTCTCGTGGAGGTACCGCGTCGCACGCATCGCATAGACCGCCGGCATCACGATGCCTTGCTTCACCTCTCGATCCTCGGGAGACAGCGGAAGCGTCCCGCCGCCGAACTGGGTCAGTTTTTCCACTCCGACCACGACTGCGACGTCGACAAGCCCTTGTGAGATTGCCGTCCAAGCCTCGTGGATAGCCGTCGCACCGCTCGAGCAGGCGTTGTCGACATTGACTGTGGGCACTGTCCCGAGGCCGATTTCCTTACAGATCCGTTGTCCGGTCATCATGCCGCCGAAAGAGTGTCCGACGTAGACCGCGTCAACGTCCGACTTCTCTATCCCCGCTCCGCGAAGGGCGTCGACGAGCGGTGCGACGGCGAGTCCGACATACGACGATGTGCGGTGTTTGCCGAATGGGATCATGGCCGCCGAAACGACAAAGACTTCTTCAGTCATCAGATTCTCCTCCATTCACACCGGATACCGGAGCGAAGAACCAATTGGAGCCATCCACGCCGAGTTCTACCTGCAGTCCGGGTTGCAATGACATCCCGTTCTCACGAATATCGGCGAGTGTTCGAACATCACCCTCTAGGTCGACGTAGCCCAGGATGCGGACACCGTCGCCGCCGACATGCAGCCGAGTGAAGGTGTACAGCGAACCACTAGTCGGGAGTTCGATGCGACTAACCTCTGTGCTGACGCAGGCACTGCAGACCACGCGGACGCCGATCATGGCGCGCCCACAGCGATCACATTTGGTGCCGACAAGCCGCGGCCCACCAGGAAAGGACCCGAGGAGGCCGTCACTGTCCAGATCGGCAATCGGTCGAGAGACCATCGCCTCGGTCGTAGTTGTCATTGGGTATCGATTCCTTCTGCTCCAGCTGCACGAACAATGGAACGCGTCGGGCAGACGTCGATCGCCTGCTGAATGTTGTCGTGGTCGTCACCGTGATCGTCGATGACCACGGCGATGCTCATCTCGTCGAGGTCGAAGGTGGCCGGAGCATAGAACGTGCACTGCCCCGACCCCATGCACCGATCACGGTCGATGGTCAGTTCGCCCGATATCACGCGTCCGCCTGGGTGAATTCGAGATAAAGATGGGTATGCCCGCGGAACTTGTAGCTGCGGATGAGTTTCCATTCGCGTTCCCCTACTGGTCCGTGATACTGCTCGTTGATATGAATACTCTTGGTACGCTGCAGAATTCGCTGTATTGAGAAGACCGCCTCGGCGCGCGCAAGCGGCGCTCCCGGGCAGGTGTGGATACCGCGGCCGAATGCCAGATGCTGCCGCGCGTTCGCCCGCTCAACCTGGAACTCGCCGGGGTTTTCAAAGACCTTCGGGTCGCGACCGGAAGCCCCGTTGATCAACATGATTACGGTGCCAGGTGCGAGGTCGAGGCCCCCGATGCTCGTCGGCTTCTTGGTGAGGCGGAACGATCCCTTGATGGGCGCCTCGACGCGAAGGGCCTCTTCGATGAACTTCGGAATGAGCGACGAATCGGCGCGTAACCGATCCTGCAGGTCAGCGTCTTCAGCGATCCGCTGCAAGGCGATGCCAAGGAGTTGGACGGTGGTCTCCTGCCCGGCTGCAAAGAGATTGGAGGCGATCCGAGCGACCTCGATCGGCTCGGGAAGCGAACCATCCGGGAAGGTCGCAAGCGCCATTCCGGTGAGGACATCCTCTTGCGGTGTCTTCCGACGGTCCTCGATCTTGGCCACGAAGTAGTCGTACAGCGTCTCGAGGCCACCGTGGTGAACCGCTTGGAGTTCGAGGTTTCCCAATACGGGCGCCGGCACGGAGGCCAGGAGGTCGAGGAGCATCGAGTGCTCTTCCTCCGGCATACCGAGCAGGTCAGCGACCGCGAGAACTGTGTACTTCTTCGCATAATCCCAGATGAACTCACAGTTTCCTCGAGGGATGAGTTCGTCCAGGTAACGGTCGGCGGTGTCCTTGAGGAACTGCTCGTTCTCCTTGAGCCGCTTGGGCGTGATCAACCCCATCAAGATCGCACGGTGATCGGTGTGAAGTGGCGGGTCGAAAGTGACGAGTTGATCGTTCGATGAGAAGTATTCGCGGTGCTTCTCGAGGATCTCACTGATGTCGTCGCCGACGATTTCGAAGGGGAGGTCGACCACGGGACCACCGGTGCGGTTGATCGACGAGTACACGTCGGGCTGGTGGTAAACCTGCAGTGCTTCTTCGTAACCGGTCACGATCACGACGCCGTACTTCGGCTCGCGAAATACCGGATGATTCGCCAGCATGTAATCGAAGTAAGGTTCCGCCTCCGCCGCGATGTCAGCGTCCGTGAAGAAGTCTGTCTCGGTGGGGTTAATCTCGACGGCAGTCATCTGCGTCAGTTTCCTTTCTTTGCGCGACTCGTAGTGCACTGAGCAGCAGGCCGAGGCACTGCTGAGTCGGAGTAATTTGTCCGGGCCGCCGCACCGCTCGTTTAGTTTCGTCAGAGGCCACGCGCAGTACCGGGAAGATGCGATATCCCGGCATGCACGCAGCATGCCGGGATATCGCGGCTGTTCATCGGAATTGCGCGGGAGCTCCGTCTAGCAGCACTGTCTTGGACTCCAGGTACGGCAGGAGGCCCTGAAGGCCACCTTCCCGCCCGACGCCCGACTGCTTGAAGCCGCCATATCCCATCCGGGTGTCCGTCTTGAATCCGTTGTGCCCCACCGTGCCCGAGCGAAGGCGACGTGCGACCTGGTAAGCACGGTCCACATCATTCGTGAAGACAGCGGAGTTCAGTCCATATGGTGTGTCGTTCGCCAATGCGATTGCGTGCTCTTCGTTCTCGGCCGGGATCACCGACAGAACCGGCCCGAAGATCTCCTCCTGCGCGATGGTGGACCGGTTGTCGACGTTGGAGAACACCGTCGGCTCGACGAAGAAGCCGCGGTCGAGGTGCGCGGGACGGTTGCCGCCAGTCACGAGCGTCGCGCCCTCGTTCTGGGCAGTGTTGATGTAGCCCAGAACCCTCTCCTGCTGCCTGGCCAGGGCAAGCGGACCGAGCTGCGTCTGCGGGTCGAAGGGATCTCCGACCCGTACCGCTCCGAAGACCGACCCCAGGGCCTCGGCAAACTCGTCGTGGCGCGACTTCGTGACGATGACGCGTGTGAGCGACATGCAGACCTGGCCGTTCAGTGATGTCTCCTGCGCAGCGATCGCAGCAGCTGCCGTGGCGAGGTCGTAGTCGTCAAGGATGACCGCCGCCGACTTGCCGCCGAGTTCGAGGGTGTATCGAGCCAGACGCGCTCCGCAGGTTGCACCGATTTGACGCCCCACAGCACTCGAGCCGGTGAAAGCGATTTTGTCGATCCTCGGGTCGGCAACAAGCTGCTCGGAAACCTGGCGGTATCCGTTGACGATGTTCAGCACGCCCGGCGGCAGACCGATCTCCTCCGCGACCTCGGCGAGAATGTACAGCTCACCCGGCGCTTCCGGCGGAGCTTTGAGGACCATCGTGCAGCCTGCGAGAAGAGCCGGCGCGACTTTGTACGCGGCGAGAGAGAGTGGCGTGTTCCAGGGAACGATTGCGCCGACGACGCCGACCGGCTCGTTGACGACTGCACCGAACGCGGAGAACTCGGGCGTATCCTGCGTTGCCCACGGGTAGTTGGCGGCAAGGTCAGCGTAATACTCGAAGAGTGCGGGCACACGGCTGAGTGCGCCGACCGACATCCCGAAGATGACCCCGGCCTGACGCGTCCAGAATGTGCCTGCCTCTTGAGTACGGGCACGCAGACCGGCGGCCATCTTCCGAAGGTACTCAGCTCGCTCCGCGGGTTCGAGGAATGGCCATGACGAGTTGTCGAAAGCGTTGCGCGCCGCGGCAATTGCAGCGTCCATGTCTTCGGGACCGGTTTCGGCTACGCGGTAGAATGTTTCTTCCGTCGTGGCATCGACAATGTCGATGCTGGATGGATTGGCCGGAAGCTGCCATACGCCGTTGATGTACAAACGATCCGGATGCTTCAGATTGATTGCGGTGTCGCGTACGTCCAGGACAGTCACAGAAGTCTCCTTGGTTCAAGTTGGTAGATCTCGGGGCGCGAGTGCCCCTGACGCCGGTGTTCGATGAACAATCCCGGCTCGGTTACCCGAGTTCGCGTGCTCGTTTTCAGATGGAGTTACGCACTCGGCTGCTGCGAAAGGACGCCGCGAAGAGTCCACCCGAGCCGATCCGGCGCCAGCCCTGCGATCTGTAGCGCGTTCATGCCGAAGTCGACGGAGGTGTGCGTTCCCGACACGTAGCTGGCTAGGTCGCTACCGAGGAAAGCGAGCACTTTCGCCATCTCTACCGACTCTGCAAGGCGCCCGGCCGGGCCGAGGTCAGCTTCGACAGCATCCTGTCCGCCCTTCATCTCAGCGAACTCCGGGAGCATCCCCGAGATCGTCATGGCAGGGAGTACGGCGTTGATCCTGATCTTGCGCAGGCTCGCGAGCGGAGCGACCTGCTCCGCGACCCAGAAGTTGAGGAGACGCTTCGACATGATGTAGCCGAGCGATCCGGGAACACTGCCGAACTCCGCTTCGAACTTCTGAACTGTCTGTACGAGGTCGTTCCAGTTGTCGCCGCGAGTGAAAAGCTCGAGTTCCTCACGCACCGTGGGGGTTTCCCAACGGACCCCACCATTGGACGTTACGAAGACGAGAGAACCGTTCTCCGTGATGCGATCAGCAAGGTAGGTGTCGGTGACGTACTTGTTCGCGATGAAGTTGACGGTGAGCGTCTCCAAGAAGCTGTTGTGGACACCGGAAACTCCCGCGACCCCGAAAAAGGCATCGATCTGCAGTGGCACCTGTGCAAATGCTGCATCGATCGATTCCTTGTTTCCGAGGTCCGCGAGGATGGACTTCGCAACTCCGGCCACCGGGGGCTCCACTCGATCCAGTGCGTACACATTCGCACCGAGATCAACCAATATCTCGGTGAGCGCCTTACCCATACCCGACGCGGCACCGGTGACGACGGCAGTCTTTCCGGCATATCCGAAGTAATCGTTCACTTAACTGCTCCTTGCTGTGTTTCGGACGGGACATGCAGGAGGCCTCGACCCCTGGCACCGCCGTCCGTTGGATTTCGGATTCACTGTGCTGGCGGAGCTCTGTGAGCCATGTCGCCACCCTCTGCAACGAAAGGCGTTGACGGAACTGATACCGCAGATCCGACATAGTTGAATGTCCCTACCGTGGCAAGAATCCCTGAAAAAGATTTCTGGACAACGGAATACAAGTCGACTGCGCTACTAGCCAGGCTGGGCGCTGCAGAGCGCTCCATCATGAACGCAAACGAGCCGACTGCCAACATCAATATGGCAATCCCCAAGCCGAATGGACGCTGAGAATCCATTTCGGTCGGCACGAGTGTTGTCATGTCTTGTCACTCTCACATCGAGGTCTGCGGCGAAGGAACATGCGTGTGGGAGTTGCCGGGGTCTCAGCGAAACAGCTCGCTTCGACCGGGTGCACTCCGTTTCGGTATACACAGAGACTGGGCTGTGGCAGAGTCGCCGCCCGTAAACCCCGTTCTCTTTAACGGAACACCTGATCCGTACAACAGTAACAGTGTGCTGTACGACACCATTGGTGTCAATCATCGCCTCGGTAACAAACCCAGATGTACCGCTGCGCGATCATTCGCAGCGAACAATGCCAATTGACCGATGCACGATCCCCGAGAGGTAACACCTACAGGCGATTCGCCGACATCCTTATCTGACATTGCAGCGCACGCCGCTCACGCCCACAATGGAGATAACTTGGGAGCCAGTAGTTTACAGCCCGAGCAAGACAGCTCCCGCGCCCCGCGACACGCAACTCGACCCGACAAACGGATGTGCGCACCTCGTCCGTGCACCACACCGCTCGCGATACGACCGCACCAGAAGGTCAGCGCTACAACATCACTCCCGCCCCGACGCAAGCAGCGCACTCACTGCACCCGGCAGACCTGATCGTCTGCACTGGCCACCGCATGACGTCCGCTGGCGTTTTCGAATGAAACTACGAAAGTGCAACGCGGCCAATTCAGATGAGTTGCCTCGCGGTCTAGACGCACAGCACTAAACGTGACTAAACTCTCGAAAATAAGCACTCCACCTCAAAAGTAGGAGGCGCTCATTCACGCCCCGAGCTGTTCGCTGATCAAGGGAGATCTCATGGCTACCACAGCCTTCTCGACGCAACGCATGGATCCGTACAGTCCCCCGCCAGAGCACCTGAGACTGCAGGAAGTCGAGCCCGTCAGCCAAGTTGGCTGGCAGAATGACGGCAAGATCTGGGCCATTACGAAACATGCAGACGTTCGTGCAGTTCTGAGCGACAGCCGGTTCAGTTCGGATCGGACATTGCCCGGCCACCCAACCAATCTCGGATACGCTCCGGGAAACAAACTCAAGCAGTTGATCGAGATGGATCCCCCGGAGCACACGGAGGCTCGAGGCCGGGTGATGGGCGAGTTCACATTGAAGAAGATCAGCGCCATGCGTCCGCGCATCACCGAAATCGTTGACGAAGCCCTCGACGCGATGCTACTCGGGAAGTCCGAGGCTGATCTCGTGGAAGCACTCGCGCTCCCGGTACCGTCTGTCGTGATCGCCGAACTGCTCGGTGCACCGTACGAGGACCACGACTTCTTCCAGAAAAACAGCTCTGCTTTCGCCGATCCTCATGCATCCTCCGAAGTGCGCATGGAAGCGATGGGTCGACTCAAGGGATATATTGCCGACCTCGTGAACTCCCGTGTGAAAAATCCGGGCGACGACATCCTGAGTCGACAACTTGCGGCCGGAGCGAACCCGGAGGACCTGACCGGTCTCGGAGTCCTCCTGCTCATCGCCGGACATGAGACGACCGCCAACATGATCTCCCTCAGTATCGCAACGCTGCTGGACAAGCCCGAACTACTTCAACAACTACGCGATAATCCCGAGCTCATCCCGGGCGCGGTGGAAGAGTTGCTGCGCTACTTCACGATCGCCGAGATCGGCGGTCTCCGTCTGTCGACCGACGACATCGAGATCGGCGGTACGTTGATCCGGTCCGGCGAAGCAGTGTTCGCGGTATGCAATACCGCCAATCGCGACCCGGAGGTGTTTCCCGAGCCGAACAAGATCGACTTCACCCGAGGCGCGCGTAATCACGTCGCCTTCGGTTTCGGTCCCCATCAGTGTCTTGGACAGAATCTCGCTCGATTGGAGCTCGAAGTCGTTCTCTCCGCAGTCATCCGTCGGATTCCGACGCTGCGTCTCGCCATTCCGTTCGGGGAAATTCCGTTCAAGGAATACGGTCCCACTTTTGGAATCTTCACGCTCCCGGTTGCGTGGTGACGATGCTGATTGTTGCCAACCAAAGCTCGTGCATAGGGTCTGGGCAGTGTGTCTTCACCGATCCCGACGCGTTCGACCAGGACGACAACGGGGTGGTGGTCGTTCTTCGTTCCGAGCCGGCGGCTGAGGACGAGGTGGCGCTGGCCAAGCAAGCTGTTGACGTCTGTCCGAGTCGCGCGCTCTCGCTTGTGGCAAGAAAGACTCCTGTGTGAGCCAGGGGGCACACAGGCATCTGGTACCCGCACTCTGCGACCCGCTGCGCCTCGGAGTGGGCTAGTTCAGCACTGAAGAGTCTTTCAATGCAAGGGATCTGCGGTTTCCCCTCGTCAGACACGAGGGGAAACCGCAGATTCAGCCGAGGCCGCAAGCTCAATCGAACAGGCTGATGATCGAATCGCGATCACGATTGCGATACACGACTTCCGCAGCACGGTAGAGGTGTGCTCGCCAGTGCTTTTCCGCCGCAGCAGCGTTTCCTGCTTCGACCAATCGAACTAGTTTCGCGTAGTCTGCGATGACGCCGGGAATGTACGACGTATCGGCAACCGCATCGGGTTCTGCGCGGCGTTGAATACTCACAACGCGATGAGCGCCGAGTACGTCCGCCAGCGACTTGGATTGCGCCTCGAGCGTCTTGTTCCGACAATGCAGCGCAATGAGGTTATGGAAATCTCCGGTGAGCGATACCCAGCGTGCAAAGTCCGCTGCAGTGTCGACGCCTTCCTTCCACACCCGATGCTGCTCGTCGATACAGGCCGTCAACTCTTCCAACCCCTCGCTGGTGCAGCGCTCTGCCAGCAATCGCACGCAGATGGCTCCGAACTCCGCACGCGCTTCGAGCAGATCCGCAAGAGTGGCACCACGCGTCTGCAAGTACAGTCCGATATGCCTGGACGCAACACTAAGGTCAGGCAAGCGCACCTGTGGTCCGCCTCGAGCTCCGGTCAGTACAGTGATCAAGCCCTCGCTTTCGAGAATTCGGAAGGCTTCACGGAGCGTCGGCCGTGAGACGCCCAAATCCTCGACCATTCGTTTCTCTGGGGGGAGCATGCCGCCAGGGGGAATCTCACCTCGAACGATCTGGCCGCGCAGGCGATCAGCAATGCGCTCGGAAGCCTTGGGTACACGCACGTTCGACTGGGCGACCCCTCCCCCAAATTGAGCGTGCACGCCTTCACCGATCCTCTCCCCGTCACTGACATGCCAACTCTAGCTCGTCTGGCTGGCATTACCTGCTGTCCGTACCAGTGCATCATCGATCCCCATCGACGCGTTGCTGCCAAAGGGTCTTCACACTCGAAATCCAAGGCCGGACAACTACGCCGCCTGCCGAACACAGACGGGGCCCTACTAGCCGATCATCATCAATCCACCGTCAACCGCGAGTAGTTGACCCGTGATGAATTTCGCCGCGTCACTCGACAGGAATGCCAACACCGGCCCCAGATCCGACACCGGATTGCCCAACTTGCCCCCAAGGGGGATTACCATCTTCAATTGCTGCTCGTACTGCTTGATCGCCTCTGGGCTCATGGTGCCGAGCCTGCGGTCGGCACCCGGCGTCTGGACGGCCGGCGCGAGCGCATTGACTGTCACGCCATCCACACCCCACATTTTGGCCACCGACCGCGTCCACGAATGCACCGCAGCCTTCGCTGCCGCATAGGTCGCCGAGACCGGGCTTCCCGAAACTCCTTCACTGGAGCCGAAGTTGATGATCTGGCCGCCAGATTCCTTCATCACTTCGTACGCAGCCTGATTTGCGAAGACCGTTGAACTGAAATTGACATCGATCATGGCTCGGATATTCTCTGCGTCGATGTGTCCCGGCGCGCCCAGCTGCCAACTGCCTGCCGCATGAATCAGAACGTCGAGACCGCCCAACGCTGCGACTGCTTCTGCCACGGCCCGCTGCACCGACGACTGATCAGTCACGTCGCACCGAACCCAGGTTGCCGCCAACTCGGTATCGGGTTCGGTGTTGTGGAAGGTGCCCACAACCCGAGCCCCGGATGCAGCGAGCACTTGCACTGCGGCCGCTCCGATCCCGGTGGCGGCCCCGGTAATCAATACACGCCTGTTTTCGAGAGACAGGTCCACTTCGTTCTCCTCCACGCTGCCGTAATTCTGACGCCACCCGCCATGGTTCAAGTAAAATTGAGCTTTACTGAATAATTCAGGCAGGGGCGCCGGAGGACGTGCTGACCAACAAAGCCCCGGCGTCGACCTTGAGCTGCTGACCGGTCACGTACCGCGCTGCATCCGAAGCCAGGTAATACACAGCCTCACTGATGTCACGCGGATCGATCGTGACAACCGGAAGTTGGTGTGCGATACCGAATGCGGGCTCGGCGTCCTCGCGAGTCGGGTTGGGTAGATCCGGACGGAACACCTTGTACATAGCGTCGTTCTGAAGCATGGGAGTGTCGATGTTTCCGGGATGCACTGCGTTGACCCGGATCGACAGCGGGGCGAACTGCAAGGCTGCGTCGTGGACGAATCGCGCCACACCCCGCTTCGCGTACGCGTAACCCGCCGCACCGGGACCGGCTTCACGGCTGGTCATCGTCTGACCCATCATTGCGGCCATCGACCCGGTACAGATGATCGATGCGCCCGCACGTAGATAGGGGAACGCGGCTTCGACGGTATTGACAACACCGACCAGATCCACCGATACCGTGTCGAGGAACGCCGACGCCGCTACGTCCGGTCCGAGCGGACAGATGCCGGCGTTCGCTACAACCACATCGATACGTCCGAACTCGTCGTAGCCGGCCTGGGCCGCGGCGATGAGCGCGGAGCGGTCGCGCACATCTGCGATGCGCGGCAGAACGCGGCGACCGAGAGCGGTTATCAGCCGAACCGTCTCGTCCAAATCAGACTCAGTCGCCATGGTGTGAGTCGCGGATTCGATCTGTGCGCAGATGTCGATCGCAATGATATCGGCGCCTTCTTCGGCCAATTTGACCGCATGACTACGGCCTTGGCCCTGACCTGCACCTGTAACGAAAGCTACTCGACCCGACAAACTTCCGGCCATTTTCGACTCCTTTTCCATGTATCCGTTCAAGCTGATTTCGAGATCTCACATATTGCAGTCGGCGCTATCCTCACCAGCGCTTAGTTGTTCTCAGGACCGCGACTTCTCGAGTCCGTCGGTCTGAACGCGGTCGTCGAGGTCCATCGGTCCGCGTTCGGCTGCCGCTAGAAGATCCTCGATATCGATCCCCAGATCTGCGGTGACAGTCCGAACGGAGGCAAGATCCTTTCGTAGATACCGTGGCAGTTGGGCGCTGTAGGTCTGAGCGTCCTGACCGGACGCGGCAACATAACGCGCCGCAGTGCTGCCTCCGCTACTCACAGCAAGTACGTCCAGAAGTTTGCGCTCGTCCAACCCGAGAGCTCGTCCTGCAGCGAGGGCCGAAAGGGTGAGTTGAGAACACGCCGCGAACAGAGCATTATTCAGTAACTTTGCTGTCAGTGCTGTACCCAATGGACCCGTGCGATGAATATTGGAGGCATACGACGCAACAACGCCGGCTGCAACATCGACAGCATCATCGTCGCCCGCAAGCAGCACTGTCAGCTCCCCACGGCGAATATCCTCGGGCTTCCCACTGAAGGGTGCCTCCACCACCGATACCCCACCGTTGCGTCCGATGTCGCGGAGCCGCTGGATCATCAACGGACTTCCAGTTGTGTGTGAGATGAACAGGGATCCGGGACTCATCTTCTCGATGATCGGCGTGCACTCCTGGAGAACTTGCGCATCGGTGAACAGGCAGGTGATCACCACCGGCGCGGCCGCGAGCTCCTCCTGATGAGCCGCAATAGTTGCGCCGCGTTCAGCCAACCGATTCCGAACTTCCTCACGTCGGGCATACACCGTCGTGCGCCGGCCCGTGGCGAGGAACTTCTCGACCATCGGTTCCCCGATATGGCCGGCACCGATGAATCCGATATCAGACAGCGTCATTCATTTGCTCCATTGTTCGAGGTCAGTCCGTGCCGCGCGTGTGAGCGACGCCGAGTCGGCGCAGATGGGCGAAAATCATTGCAGTGGTCGCACGGCAGACACGCACGTAGAAATGCTGGCGAACGGCAGTCATCCGGCATTCCTGATTGATCGAAATCCGGGAGGCCGTGAACTTGTACTAAGTAAACTAGTTCTACCATGTGTCGTTCATCACGGCAAAGGATCTAGAGAATCGCCGACTCATGGCGATGTCGGGTGGCCGAAACTGCAAGATAAGGTAATTAACTGCCACCGATCCGCAGAATGGAATACAGGCGTGACGTGGGCAACAGTGCATGCTACCGTCCACATAGA
>NZ_JBHTZI010000019.1:0-22543 GCF_042790355.1 Rhodococcus sp. NPDC056743
GTGTCTTCGGTGGAGTTGGTGGTGGCGTCGGCGTTTGTGGGTGTGTTGGGTGTTGATCGGGTGGGGTTGGATGATGATTTCTTCGAGTTGGGTGGTAACTCCCTCATCGCAACTCGGGTTGTCATGCGCATCGCCGAAGAACTCGACACGGCCGTTCCTGTTCGCCTGCTGTTCGAAGCGTCCACCGTCCAGGAACTTGCCGCACGTCTCGAATCGCACGTCGGTGAAGGAAGTCGCCTTGCGCTGACGGCTCAGGATCGACCGGAAGAGATTCCGCTTTCTCTTGCGCAGCAACGTATGTGGTTCCTCAACCGGTTCGACGGCTCGGCCGGCGCCTACAACATGCCGTTTGCTCTACGACTGAGCGGCGCACTCGATCTGGATGCAATGCGTGCGGCGATCGGCGATGTCGTTGCCCGTCACGAAACGCTGCGCACCGTGTATCCCGAAACCGATTCAGGACCGGTCCAGGTCATCGAACCGGTGGGACAGACGCCGGTGGAACTCGACGTCGAAGGCGTCACGGAAGCCGAGATCGTCGGCAAGCTGGTCGAATTGGCGTCGACGAGGTTCGACGTGACGGCTGAAATCCCGCTGCGGATTCGGTTGTTCCAGGTAGCCGACAACGAGTACGTCCTCGCCGTGGTGGTGCACCACATCGCCGCGGACGGTTCCTCGACCACCCCGTTCGCCCGAGACCTCGTCATGGCCTACGCGGCCAGGGCTCAGGGTACGGCGCCGGGTTGGGCGCCACTGGATGTGCAGTACGCCGATTACAGTCTGTGGCAGCGCGAGGTGCTCGGTAGCGAGGACGACCCGGAGTCTGTGTCGTCCGAGCAGATCGCCTACTGGAGCCAAGCTTTGGCCGGGCTGCCGGATCAGCTGGACCTGCCGACCGACCGTCTGCGTCCCGCCGCACAGTCGTACCGTGGTGGCTACCTTCAGTTCGAGATCGACGCAGCAGTGCATCAGGGCCTGTCGGCGCTGGCCCGTGAGCACGGGACCACCCTGTTCATGGTCACCCACGCGGCATTCGCGGTCCTGTTGGCGCGATTGTCCGGTACCGACGACATCGCCGTGGGCACTCCGATCGCCGGTCGTGGTGAGCGTGCGCTCGACGATCTGATCGGCATGTTCGTCAATACCCTGGTATTCCGGACACACGTCGACGGCAGTGACAGCTTCACGGAACTGCTTGCCCGCGTGCGAGAGAACGATCTACAGGCGTTTGCGCATGCCGACGTTCCGTTCGAGCGGCTGGTCGAAGTTCTCAACCCTGCGCGTTCGACTGCTCGGCACCCGCTGTACCAGGTGGGCTTCCTCTTCCAGAACATGGAACAGGCAAGCCTGGAACTGCCTGGCCTCACGGTCAAGGGTCTCGAGATCGACAACGGCGTCGCTCAGTTCGATCTGCAGTTGATCGTCGGTGACAACTACGACGAGCGTGGTGTTGCCTCCGGTATCTCGGCTGTATTCAGCTACGCGCACGACCTTTTCGACGAGTCGACGGTCCAGTCCTTCGCCCATCGGTTCACTACTGTTCTGGCTTCGGTGGTTGCCGATCCGTCGATCGTGGTCGGCGACATCGACGTGCTCGATCCGCGTGAGTCGAATCAGGTTCTGCAGGAATGGAATGCGACGGAGCAGGTACTCGATACCGAGGCCACACTGGTCGATCTGTTCGATCAGCAGGTTGCCGCGCACAGTGATTCCGTTGCGTTGGTTCACGGACTCGATTCACTGACGTATGCGGAGTTCGACGACAAGGTCAACAGGCTTGCGCGTCATCTGATCGGACTCGGTGTCGGCCCGGAATCGTTGGTGGCATTGGGAATGCGACGCTCCATCGATCTGGTGATCGGCATGTACGCCGTTGCCAAGGCCGGCGGCGGCTACGTTCCGATCGATCCGGATCATCCGGCCGATCGCACCGGGTACGTCCTCGAGATGGCCGCGCCGGTGTGCGTGCTCAGCACCGAGAACGACGCACCGTCGCTCGCCGGTATCGACAACGTCCTGCTCATCGACACTCTCGATCTCTCGGGCGTCTCCGGAGCGCCGGTGCGCGGCGACGAGCGGATCGCACCGCTTCGTTCGGCGAATACCGCGTACGTGATCTTCACATCGGGATCGACCGGCAAGCCGAAGGGCGTGGCGCTGTCCCATGCCGCGATCGTCAACCAGCTTTTGTGGAAGCGCGATCAGTACGGGCTCGACCAGACTGACGCAATGCTGCTCAAGACCGCAGCAACCTTCGACCTCTCGGTCTGGGAGTTCTGGTCTGCGTTGACATCCGGTTCACGCCTGATCGTCGCCGACCCGGACGGACACAAGGACGCCGAGTACATGCTGGCGCTGATGGCCCAGGAGAAGGTGACGACGCTACACGCGGTGCCGTCGATGCTCTCGATGCTGACGGCCGCGGCGGACGGTGCTCTTCCGCAGTCGCTCGAGCGGGTCCTTGCCATCGGCGAGGCCTTGCCGGCGGCGACCGCAGCAGAGTTCCGCAAGGTGTCTGATGCAGCGCTGGTCAATCTGTACGGTCCGACCGAGGCCGCGGTGTCGGTGACCGCGCACGACGTGGACGCGAACGACACCTCGTCGGTGTCGATCGGTGCTCCGGAATGGAATACGCAGGTCTACGTGCTCGACGAGCGACTGCATCCGGTCCCGGTCGGAGTAACGGGCGAGCTGTACCTTGCCGGAACCCAGTTGGCTCGTGGCTATCACGGCCGCGCCGACCTGACGTCGGAACGCTTTGTCGCCAACATCTTCGGTGACCCGGGCACCCGTCTGTACCGCACCGGCGACCTTGTCGTCTGGCGCAACGGCGGTGAACTCGAGTACGTCGATCGTGCCGACTTCCAGGTCAAGATCCGCGGCTACCGCATCGAACTCGGTGAGATCGAAGCCGTCATCAGGGCTGTGCCGTCGGTGGATGCCGCAGTTGTGGTCGCGAAAACCGATCCACGACTGGGTGATCGACTGGTCGGCTACCTTGTTCCGCAGGCCGGAGTCAGCATCGACGTCGACAGTGTGAAGGCGGAGCTCGTCCGCGAGTTGCCGAGTTACATGGTGCCGTCGGCGTTGATGGTGCTGAGCGAATTGCCACTCAACATCAACGGCAAGATCGATCGAAAGGTGCTGCCGGAACCCGAATTCGAGGCAACGGAGTTTCGTGCCCCGAGCAACCCGGTCGAGGAGATCGTCGCGTCGGTGTTTGCCGAGGTCCTCGGTGTTCCCCGAGTCGGGCTGGACGACGACTTCTTCGATCTGGGCGGAAACTCACTGATCGCCACCCAGGTCGTCGCCAGGTTGGGGCAGGCACTCGACGCCCAGATCCCGGTGCGGATCATCTTCGAAGCGTCTACCGTCGGACTGCTGGCATCACGGGTGCTCGAGCATGCCGGTTCCGGCTCGCGGGCACAGTTGGTGGCGCAGGAACGACCGTCGCAGATTCCGTTGTCGCTCGCTCAGCAGCGGATGTGGGTTCTCAACCAGATCGATCGGAGGTCTGCGGCGTACAGCATCCCGGTCGCGATCCGGATGTCCGGCGATCTCGACGTGGCGGCATTGCAGTCGGCTGTGTCCGACCTCGTCGCCCGACACGAGATCCTGCGGACGTTCTACCCCGATCTCGGTGACGGCCCGGTTCAGTCGATCCAGTCGCGCTCGGCAGCCGTCGTCGACATGTCCGTGCTGTACGTCGGTGAGGACACGGTCGCGGCGGAGGTCGCAAAGGTTGTCGGTCAGGGCTTCGACGTCACTGCCGCCGTTCCGCTGCGCGTTCGCCTGTTCCAGATCACACCCACCGAGCACGTCCTGATCGTGGTCGTCCACCACATCAGCGGCGACGCATTCTCGATGGCACCGATGATCCGGGACACGATGATCGCGTACACGGCGCGTACCGGCGGAGCGGCACCCGAATGGGCGCCGCTGGAAGTCCAATACGCGGACTACACGTTGTGGCAACGCGACGTTCTGGGCTCCGAGGATGATCCGGACAGTGAGCTGTCGACTCAGCTCGCCTACTGGACGCAGGAACTCGCCGGTGTTCCCGAACTTCTGGAACTGCCGACGGACCGTCCGCGTCCGCCGACGCAGTCGATGAAGGGTGCGGACTTCCTGTTCACACTCGGCGCCGACTCCACGCGTCGAATCGCGGAGATCGCGCGTGAGCAGAACTCGACCGTGTTCATGGTCGTGCACGCCGCGTTCTCGGTGCTGCTGTCCAAGCTCAGTGGTTCGAACGACATCGCGATCGGTACACCGGTGGCGGGCCGTGGTGAGCGAGTCCTCGACGACCTGGTCGGTATGTTCGTCAACACGCTGGTGCTGCGCACGCAGGTGAAACCGGCAACCACGTTTGTCGACCTCCTGCAGCAGGTGAAGGAGAAAGACCTCGCAGCATTCGGAAACGCGGATGTCCCCTTCGAGCGTCTGGTCGAGCAGGTCGGGCGCGAGCGTTCACAGGCATACTCGCCGCTGTTCCAGGTGATGCTCACGTTCCAGAACATGGCGCTCGGCACGTTTGCACTGCCCGGACTCGAACTGTCAGCCGTCGACGACGGATTCGATTCGGCAATGTTCGACCTGCAGCTCACCGGTATCGAGGAGTTCGACGAGCGCGGAGCACTGTCCGATATCCGGATGCGCTTCACCTACGCAACCGATCTGTACGACGCCTCGACGATGGAACTGTTCGCAGCCAGGTTGCGGGCTGTCGTCGACGCTGTCGCCGCTGATCCGACCGTGGTTCTGCGCACGATCGACATCGTGACGGACTTCGAACGCGAGCTGATCGAGGCGGCCGAGCCGAAGACCGCTGCAGACCTTCCGGACCTGGCTGCAGCAGCCGCCGCGGCAGATCCGACGGCCGTGGCCTTCACACACGCGGACACCGTGGTGACCTTCACACAGCTGGCCGAGAAGTTGGCGCTGATGAGAGCGACGATGGGTGCCGCATTGGGTGCCGATGCCTTGGTCTCGGTGTCTCTGACCGGCCTGGTTCCGGGAATTCTTCCGGCCCTCGGGGCTGACGGAATTGCCTCGTTGGTGAGCTCTTTGATCGCGGACGCGCAGGCAACATCGGAAAAGGGTGACCGTATCGACGGGTAATATGCAGTATTTGCCCAGTGGGAGGCATCGGGACGGCACACACTGTGCCTTACCGGTGCTTCTCGTGTGTTGTCAGTTCGTGCTGTTGTCGGCTCGTGCGCAGTCAGTTGGAGGAAGCCTAGATGTCCGTCGGAATACCTGGAGCACAGTCGCTGACGATCGAGGATCTCCCGAGACTGATCGCAGCGGTTGCCGAGGTGGAACCGGGCCGAAGCGCACTTGCTCACGGCGATACGGACATCAGCTACGAACGTCTCAATAGCGAGCTCACCACCCTCGACGCCGCGATGGGCGGCGCGTTGGGGGCAGACGCACTCGTCCCCGTTGTGATCTCCACCGTGTTACCCGAGTTGATCGCTTCTCAGGAGGGTGGACTCGGCAGCGTCGTGGACGCCCTGATCGCCGATGCCACGTCTGTGGTTGCCGTCGACGTGCCGACCGTTGCCCCAGCAACCCTGGTGAGCCTGTTCGAAGAGCAGGTGTCGCGAACACCCGACGCGATTGCACTCCGATTCGGTGACGCCGCGCTGACGTATGCCGAATTCGACGGCCGCGTCAATCAGCTAGCCCGCGAACTGGTCCGACGCGGAGTCGGGCCGGACACCCTGGTCGGTCTCGGTATCCGGCGGTCTGTGGAACTGCTGGTGGCGATGTACGCGATCGTCAAGGCGGGCGGCGCGTACGTGCCGCTCGATCCCGATCATCCGGCCGAACGAGTCGCCTACGTTCTCGATGTTGCGGCGCCGGTTCTGGTACTGACGGTGTCCACTGACGCGCTGACACTTCCGGACGGTGTTTCCGTCCTCGAGATGGACACGGTGGACGTGTCGGTGCACTCGACCGAGCCACTCTCCGATGCCGACCGGCGATCGCCCTTGCGCGCTGAGAACCTCGCGTATGTCATCTTCACATCCGGCTCCACCGGGCGACCCAAGGGTGTCGGGGTTGCCCACGGCGCCATCGTCGCCAACCTCGAGTGGCGGCAGGCCGAATACGCCTTCACCGCTGCGGATGTCATCTTTCAGAAAACGCCCTTCACGTTCGACGTGTCGGTGTGGGAGTTCTTCTGGCCGTTGCAGATCGGTGCATCACTTGTCATCGCGGAGCCGGACGGGCATCGTGATCCTGCCTATGTCGCCCGCACCATGATCGAATACGGCGTCACGGTCGTCCACTTCGTGCCGTCGATGTTGGCCGTCTTTGTCGTCGAGCCCTCGGTTTCCGAGATCACCACTCTCCGTTACGTTTTTGCGTCCGGTGAAGCGCTACCAGCGCAGACGGCGGCTCGACTGCGCGACGTCAGTTCGGCTGCGCTGCACAATCTTTACGGTCCAACCGAAGCTGCCGTCGACGTTACTTACTACGCAACGGGCGAGCAGGACGAGGTGTCCGTTCCGATCGGGCGCGCGGTAGCCGGTACCGAATTGCTCGTGCTCGACGACGCCTTGCGAGCGGTTCCTCCCGGCGTGCCCGGTGAGTTGTACCTGGCCGGTGTCCAATTGGCGCGCGGCTACGTCGCCCGCCCTGATCTCTCGGCCGATCGGTTTGTTGCACATCCCACCGAAGCCGGTGCCCGTATGTACCGTACCGGCGACCTCGTTCGCTGGCGCGGACTTGGCGCTCAGCGACTTCTCGAATACATCGGCCGCACCGACTTCCAGGTGAAACTGCGCGGCCTGCGCATCGAACTCGGCGAGATCGAATCCGCACTTCTCGACAACACTGCCCTCGCGCAGGCGGCTGTGCTTGTCCACTCCGACGCGGCGCTGGGTGACAACCTGGTGGCCTATGTAGTTCCCGCATCAGGAGTTGTGCTCGACACCGACGCTCTTGCACGTGAATTGGGTGGACGGCTGCCGGATTACATGGTGCCGTCGCTGTTTGTCGAACTTGATGCGTTTCCGCTCAACGCCAGTGGCAAGCTGGACCGCAAGGCGCTGCCGGCGCCCGAGTTCACAGCGCAGGTTGTCGAATACCGGGCACCGAGTACGCCGGTCGAGAAAACGTTGGTTGCGATCTTTGCCGATCTGCTCGGCCGAGACGACCTCGGTGTCGACGACGGATTCTTCGACCTCGGGGGAAATTCACTGCTCGCGACGCGAGTGGTGGCGCGCGCGAACGCCGAACTCGGTGTGGAACTCGACATGCGAGCTTTCTTCGATGCTCCGACGGTATCCGAATTAGCTTCTCTCGTAGGCGATTCTGCCGGTAGTGGCACGAGAGCTCCGCTGGTTGCCCAGGAACGCCCCGCACAGATTCCGCTGTCGTTGGCGCAGCAGCGCATGTGGTTCCTCAACCGGTTCGATTCCGCGTCGGCCGTCGATCACATTCCGGTGGCCCTCCGCTTGAGCGGCGCCCTCGACGTCGAGGCATTGCGCGGCGCGATCACGGATCTGGTCGAGCGCCATGAGAGCCTGCGCACCGTCTACCCCGAAATCGACGGTGTCGGATACCAGCAGGTTCTTGCCGCGTCCGATGTCCCGCTGGACGTGACTCCGGTTGTAGTCACGGAATCCGACCTGATCAATCTCGTCACTGCAGTTGTCACCGAGGGCTTCGACGTCACGACGCAAGTTCCCTTGCGGGTGCGCCTGTTCCAGGTCGCAGACTCGGAGTACGTCCTTGTCTTTGTGGTTCACCACATCGGCGGTGACGGTTTCTCGATGGGGCCACTGGTCCGCGACGTTGTCACTGCCTACGCAGCTCGATCACAGGGCGTTGCGTCCGATATCGCTCCCTTGGGGGTCCAGTACGCGGACTTCACGTTGTGGCAGCGCTCCGTTCTCGGTGACGAGAGCGACCCGGAATCGTTGATTTCACGCCAAATCGATTACTGGACGCATCAGTTGGCCGGGATGCCGGAACTGCTCGAACTTCCGACAGACCGCCCGCGCCCGGCCGTGGCGACCAACCGTGGTGCGTCGCACCAGTTCTCGATCGAGCAGGATCTGCTCGTCAAGCTCGAATCGCTGGCTCAGCAGCACAAGGCTTCGGTGTTCATGGTGCTGCACAGTGCCATTGCCGTCCTTCTTGCCCGCTTGTCCGCCACCTCCGACATCGCGATAGGTACCCCGGTCGCGGGGCGTGGTGATCGTGCACTCGACGACGTGATCGGAATGTTCGTCAACACGCTGGTTCTGCGCACCGAGATCGACTCCGCGAGTTCGTTCGTGGACGTGCTGAAAGCCGCGCGCGCTACGGATCTTGATGCTTTCGGTCATACGGACGTTCCGTTCGAGCGCCTTGTCGAGGTTCTCGATCCCGCCCGTTCGCAGGCGCACAACCCACTCTTCCAGGTCATGCTGGCGTTTCAGAATCTCGGCCAGAGTGCGCACGGCGCCACCGATATCGGCGGATTGACGGTCACCGGTGTCGAGCTGGAATCCGCGGTTGCCAAGTTCGACCTCCAGTTCACCGTCTGGGAAGACCCCGAGCTTGGCGGATTGTCGATCATGATCGATTACGCCACAGATCTTTTCGACTCGTCGACCATCGATTCTGTTGCCTCGCGGTTGGCCGCTCTCCTGTCCGTCGTCGCGGAAGATCCGGCCGTCGTGGTCGGTGACATCGATCTGCTGACCGTCTCCGAGCGCGAATTGGTGATCGGTACGTGGAATGCGACCGACCACGAGGTCCCGGAAAACACGCTGGTCGACATATTCGTCGAGCAAGCGCAACGGACCCCGGACGCCACAGCACTCGTCTACGGGGACGAGCAACTGACCTATCGCGACTTCTCGGCCCGAGTGCATCGACTCGCCCGTCTGCTGGTGACGATGGGCGTCGGACCTGACACGTTGGTGGGCCTGGCAATGAGGCGGTCCATCGACCTGGTGGTCGCGATGTACGCGGTGGTCGAAGCCGGCGGAGCTTATCTGCCGATCGATCCCGATCAGCCCGCCGAGCGCAACGAGTACGTTCTGGAGACAGCCCGACCGGTCTGCGTGCTGACCACCGATCGTGACGGTTTCATCGCGGGAACCACGGTTGTCTCCTTGGATTCGCTGGACACCGCCCAGTTCTCAGGCTCTGCGCTGGCCGACGCCGATCGGCTGACACCGCTCCGGTCGGACAACATCGCGTACGTGATCTTCACTTCCGGTTCGACCGGTAAGCCGAAGGGTGTTGCGGTTTCGCATCGGGCGATCGTGAATCGTCTGGTGTGGATGCAGTCCGAGTACGGGCTGACCGAGAGCGACGTGGTGTTGCAGAAGACGCCGTTCACGTTCGACGTATCGGTGTGGGAGTTCTTCTGGCCGTTGCAGGTTGGTGCTCGGTTGGCTGTTGCCGAGCCGGACGGACACCGCGACCCCGCGTACCTCGCCTCCGCCATTTCGGCGTACGGCGTCACCACGGCCCACTTTGTTCCGTCGATGCTCGACGTGTTTGTCGGCGAGCCCTCGGTGGCGGCGTGTACTTCGCTGACGCAGGTCTTCGCGTCGGGTGAGGCGTTGACACCGCAGGTGGCGTCGACGCTGCGGAAGGTTCTTCCCACTGCTGTCCTGCACAATCTCTATGGTCCGACCGAGGCCGCAGTTGACGTGACGTACCACGAGGTCACCGAATCCGACGTCGCAAGTGTGCCGATCGGTGCGCCGGTGTGGAACACCCGGGCCTTGGTCTTGGACGCGCGGTTGCGTCCGGTGCCCGTCGGAGTTGCGGGCGAGTTGTACCTCGCCGGTGTTCAGCTTGCGCGCGGCTATCTGGCGCGGCCCGATCTGAGTGCGGATCGATTTGTCGCGGATCCCTTCTCCGGCCACGGTCAGAGGCTGTATCGCACCGGTGATCTGGTGCGGTGGAAACGGTCGAGCGGAGCGAGGGGGGATGTCGACAGTTTCGGGGAGATCGAGTATGTCGGTCGAACGGATTTCCAGGTCAAACTGCGTGGATTGCGCATCGAACTCAGTGAAATCGAATCGGCTCTACGCGATCACCCGGCGGTATCCGGGGCGGTAGTGCTGGTTCGCAACGACCAACTGGTTGCGTACCTGACGCCCGCACCGGGGGCCGTCATCGATTGGGACATTATCGCCGCGACACTGTCCCAGCGGTTGCCCGGCTACATGGTTCCGGCCACCCATGTGGTGCTCGACGCGTTCCCGTTGGGCTTCTCCGGGAAGCTGGATCGCGCGCAGCTGCCGGATCCGGTGGCTCGTAGTGCCGAGTTCCAGGCACCGGTCACGGGTGTCGAAATCGCTGTGGCTCAGGTCTTCTCGGACCTCCTGGGTGTGGAGAACGTCGGGCTCGGCGATAGCTTCTTTGCTCTCGGGGGTAACTCCCTCATGGCAACTCAGGTTGTTGCGCGGCTGGGCCAGAAACTCGGCACCACCATCGGTGTGCGGACGCTGTTCGACGCGCCGACCGTCGGGGGCCTTGCCGCCCGAATCGATTCGGGAACGACTACGTCGTCGCGGCCTCCGCTTGTCGCCCAGGAACGTCCCGCGCAGATTCCGCTGTCGTTGGCGCAGCAGCGCATGTGGTTCCTCAACCGTTTCGAGCCGGGATCGAATGTCGACAACATCCCAGCCGCACTGCGATTGAGCGGCGCACTCGATATCACGGCATTGCAGGACGCTCTCGACGATCTGGTGCGTCGCCACGAGAGCTTGCGAACCATTTACCCCGAGATCGACGGAGTCGGGTACCAGCAGGTGCTCGAACCCACTCGTCTGATCGACGTAGCACCGATCGACGTGGACGCCGATGACGTCGTGGCACAGGTCGCCCGTGTAGTGGCCCCCGGATTCGACGTGACCACCGAAGTGCCCATTCGTGTTTCGCTCCTGAGGATCACTGATTCCGAGTTCGTGCTCGTCTTTGTCGTCCATCACATCAGTGGTGACGGATTCTCGATGCTTCCGTTGATTCGGGACGTCGTCGCGGCGTACGGTGCGCGATCGGCCGGCGCCGCGCCGCAGTGGGAACCGCTTCCGGTGCAGTTCGCCGATTTTGCCTTGTGGCAGCGCGAAGTCCTGGGTAGCGAGAGCGATCCGGACTCGGTGATTTCCGGGCAGTTCGACTACTGGCGAACACAATTGGCCGGCGTTCCGGATCAGCTCGATTTACCGATAGATCGACCTCGTCCCCGCATTGCGTCCAATCAGGGTGCCTACCATGACTTCTCCATCGATGCGGATCTGCTCGCGCGTTTGAATGCGGTAGCGCAAGCTTCGAACGCGTCGTTGTTCATGGTTGTGCATTCTGCGCTTGCGCTTCTACTTGCGAAGTTGTCGAGTACCACCGACATCGTGATCGGGACTCCGGTTGCCGGCCGCGGTGAGCAAGTGCTCGACAACGTTATCGGGATGTTCGTCAACACCTTGGTGTTGCGAACCGACGTCGATCCGGCGTCAACGGTCGCCGACCTGATCCATCGTGCCCGTGAAACGGATCTCGGCGCGTTCGATCACGCTGACGTCCCGTTCGAGAGCCTTGTCGAGATCATCAATCCGGAACGGTCCCAAGCCCGAAACCCGTTGTTCCAGGTCATGCTGACGATGCAGAACCTCGGCGGTACCACTCCGGAGTCGGCAGCGATGAACGGTGTAGTCGTGTCCGCCGTGGACATCGAATCACCCGTCGCAAAATTCGATCTTCAGTTGACGGTGAGCGAATCGCCGCAGGGCGGTCTTCTTGCGCAGTTCAACTATGCAACAGACCTTTTCGACGCGGCTACCGTAGAACTGTTTGCGCAGCGTTACGTCACGATTCTGGGAGCCCTGGCTGATGATTCTTCTGCCGTAATCGGCGACATCGACGTGGCGAGTGCCGACGAGCGTGCGCGAGTGCTCGTCGAATGGAACTCGACCGAGCACAGTGTTCCCGACTCCACACTGGTAGATCTTTTCGACGCCCAGGTGTCGGTGACACCCCAAGCATCGGCGATCACTTTCGACGGTGTGAGCTTGACGTACGCGGAATTCGACGCTCGCATCAATCGTCTTGCACGCCATTTGATCTCGATCGGCGTTGGGCCCGACACCAGGGTGGGATTGTCGATGCGGCGATCACTCGACCTGCTTGTCGCGATGTACGCGATAACCAAGGCGGGCGGCGCGTACGTTCCGATCGATCCGGATCAGCCGACCGAACGTAACGAGTACGTGCTTGCCACCGCTGCTCCGATCTGTGTCCTCACCACCGCGCGGGATCGATTCGAAACGTCAGCCTGTCCGGTCGTTCACGTGGACACGATCGACGTGTCCGCTCACTCGGACGCTGCGATCTCCGATGCCGTTCGGCTGACACCGCTCCGGTCGGACAACATCGCGTACGTGATCTTCACTTCCGGTTCGACCGGTAAGCCGAAGGGTGTTGCGGTGTCGCATCGGGCGATCGTGAATCGTCTGGTGTGGATGCAGTCCGAGTACGGGCTGACCGGCGATGATGTGGTGTTGCAGAAGACGCCGTTCACGTTCGACGTGTCGGTGTGGGAGTTCTTCTGGCCGTTGCAGGTTGGTGCTCGGTTGGTCGTTGCTGCCGTCGACGGACACCGGGAACCGGCATACCTCGCGGCCGCCATCGCGGAACACGGCGTTACCACGGTGCACTTCGTGCCCTCGATGCTCGAATTGTTTGTCGCAGAACCTGCCGTTCGCGGCGCTGATGCACTGCGTCGGGTCTTCGCCTCGGGTGAAGCACTGCCACCGCAGGTTGCACAGGAATTGTGCGCACTCCTCCCGCAGGCTCGACTGCACAACCTGTACGGGCCCACCGAAGCGGCAGTCGACGTCACGTTCCACGAGGTCACGCAGGCGGATTCCGAGATCGTCCCGATCGGATCGCCGGTCTGGAACACTCGTGTCCTGGTATTGGATTCGCGCCTGCGCCCGGTACCGGTAGGTGTCGCGGGTGAGCTGTACCTAGCGGGAATTCAGTTGGCGCGCGGCTACGTCGGGCGGCCGGACCTCACCGCAGATCGTTTTGTCGCTGATCCGTACGGAACTCCCGGCAGTCGGCTGTATCGCACGGGAGACTTGGTGCGGTGGAACAGTTGTGGTGAGGTTGAATATATCGGGCGGACCGACTTCCAAGTCAAGCTACGCGGATTGCGCATCGAACTGGGCGAAATCGAGACAGCACTGCGCGACCAGCCGTCCGTTGCGTCGGCCGCGGTGACAGTGCGCAACGAACAATTGGTTGCCTACGTAGTGGGACACGCCGGCGGGGTAGTGGACTGGGCATCGGTCGAGGCGGCACTGGCAGCGCGACTGCCCGGCTACATGGTCCCGACGGCGCACGTGGTGCTCGAGGCGTTCCCGCTGGGTGCTTCCGGCAAGTTGGATCGGAAGCAGTTGCCCGATCCAGTAGCCCAGATCGCTGCCTTTCGTGCGCCGCGAAGCGCAGCAGAGCATGCGATCGCGCGGATTTTCTCCGATCTGCTCGATATCGAGCAGGTTGGCCTCGACGACGATTTCTTCTCACTCGGCGGCAACTCGCTCATCGCGACGCAGGTCGTCGCACGACTCGGCGAGGCACTCGACACGACGGTCCCCGTCCGACTGCTGTTCGACGCGTCAACAGTGGAATCCTTTGCATCACTTATAGACTCGCTGTCCGGTAAGGGTGCCCGCCCGCCGCTGGTGGAGCAGGAACGGCCGGAACTTGTTCCGCTTTCGATTGCGCAGCAACGCATGTGGTTCCTCAACCGGTTCGACGCGTCCTCGGGTGTGGACAACATTCCGGTGGCCATCAGGCTGACCGGAGAGTTGGACATCGCGGCGATGCAGGCGGCGTTGGGTGACGTGTTCGAACGGCACGAGATTTTGCGGACGGTATATCCCGAGGTCGACGGGGTCGGATATCAGCAGTTGATGGATGTCGAGCGGATGATTCCGGATCTTTCGCCGGTACGCATTCACGAATCCGTGGTCATCGATCGGGTGGCAGGCGTGATTCTTCCCGGATTCGACGTCACCCACGAGGGGTCGGTTCGGGCGCAACTGTTCGATCTGGGCGAGTCTGAATACGTCCTCGTTTTTGTGATCCATCACATCAGCGGCGACGGCTTCTCGATGGGCCCACTGATCCGCGACTTCGTCTCCGCCTATGTTGCACGCTCGCAAGGCCAGTCGCCGCAGTGGGAACCATTGCCGGTGCAGTACGCCGACTTTGCGTTGTGGCAGCGACAGATCCTCGGAAGCGAGGACGATCCGGAATCGGTTATCTCCGAACAGGTCAGGTACTGGCAGGAACACTTGGCCGGCATTCCGGACCAGCTTGATCTGCCGACGGATCGTCCCCGTCCACGCATCGAGTCGCACAGCGGCGCGGGATACAGCTTTTCGATCGACGCCGATGTTCGCGCCGGTCTCGATCGAGTTGCCCGTGAGGTCAACGCGTCGCTCTTCATGGTGGTGCACAGCGCCTTCGCGGTTGTGCTCGCGCGGTTGTCCGGGACATCGGACATCGTGATCGGTACACCCGCCGCCGGTCGCGGCGAACGTGCTCTTGACGATCTGATCGGTATGTTCGTCAACACCCTGGTGCTACGCGCCGAGGTCGACCCCGAATTATCGTTCGCGGACCTGGTCGCCCAGGTCCGCGAAGCCGATCTCGGTGCGTTCTCGCACGCGGACGTCCCCTTCGAACGGCTCGTCGAGATTCTCAACCCGCAGCGCTCTCAGGCCAGGCAACCGTTGTTCCAGGTCGGTCTGGCGTTCCAGAACCTGCAACGGTCGGTTCTGCAGTTGGAGAATCTGGACGTAGCCGACTTCGCGTTGCCGGACCTGATGGCGAAGGTCGATCTGCAACTGACGTTGATCGAGTCCGAATCGTCAGGCAACGGCGGACTGACCGCCCAGTTCACGTACGCGAGCGACCTGTTCGACGAGTCGACAATTGCGTCCCTCGCGAACCGCTTCCTGCGCGTCCTGCACGCTGCGGTCGCCGACTCGGCGCAGGTGGTCGGTGCTATCGATATCATCGAAACATCCGAGCAGGCAGAGATTCTCGAGTGGTCACGGGGCCGTGACGAGAACCGACTCGACGCGTCGCCGATGACACTGTTCGCGCAGTACGTCGACACCGATCCGTCGGCGTGCGCAGTGGTGGCCGGTGACGTCGAATTGTCCTACGGGGACCTCGATGCGCTGTCCTCCGTTGTTGCCGCGCAACTCGTCGACGCCGGCGTCCGTCCTGACGACGTTGTCGGATTGATCCTGCCGAGGTCGTGGCAGTGGGTAGTGGCGATGGTAGCCGTGTGGAAAGCCGGTGCCGGCTATCTTCCGATCGATCCTGCTCTTCCGGAAGAGCGGGTGAGCACCCTGCTTGCCGACACCGCGGCACGCTGCGTGGTGGCGACAGTGAAGCCTGCCCTCGATCTTCCTGTGGTGCTGATCGGTGACGAGCCTGTGCTCGCTGTTGATGTACCGGCCTGGGTCGATCACTGGCGTGAGGACGGCGCGGATGCCCGAGTCGGCTACGTCATTTCCACTTCCGGTTCGACCGGGCGACCGAAGCCGACCGTCGTTCCGATGGCTGGTATAGCGAATACCGTTGCGTGGTATCGCTCGTCGCTTCCGGCACGCGCCGGGGTGGCAGTGGCGTCGTCACCGAGTTTCGATCTCACACAGAAGAACGTGTGGGGACCACTGACGAGTGGTGGAAGTGTGCACCCGGCGCCTGCGGGCTTCGACCCGAGCGAGATTCTTCGCGTCATCGCCGATGAGCGGGTCACGACGGCAAACATGTCGCCCAGTGCTTTCGACGCTCTCATCGATTCCGACGCCGACGATGTGCTGGCAAGCCTCGAGGTGGTGTTCCTCGGCGGAGAGTCGATACAGATCAGCCGTCTTGGAGACTTGCTCTCTCGCGGAGTTCGAATCGTGAACAGCTACGGTCCGACCGAAGCGTCGGATGTGGTGTCGTTCCAGCAGGCGACGGCAGCGGACGTACTCGGCGTTCCGATCGGCTCGCCGGTACCGAACATCGATCTCTACGTGCTGGATTCACGCTTGGGTCTTGTTCCGTCCGGAGTGGTCGGCGAACTGTACGTCGGCGGTGTCGGTGTCGGCCGTGGTTACGGCAACCGGTACGACCTGACTGCAGAACGGTTTGTTGCCAACCCCTTCGACGTCGCCGGCGAGCGCATGTATCGAACCGGCGACCTCGTGCGTCGCAACACCGCCGGTGAACTCGAGTACATCGGGCGCACGGACTTCCAGGTCAAGATCCGTGGTTTGCGCATCGAACTGGGCGAGATCGAAGCGGCGTTGAACGCAGTGGAATCCGTCGGGACCGCCGTGGTCACGGTCCACTCCGATGCGACGGTGGGGGATCGGTTGGTCGCCTACGTCGTCGGTGTACCTGACGCCGTGATCGTTCCGGAAATCCTGCGGGATGCTGTGGCGCAGCGACTGCCGGAGTACATGGTTCCGTCGGCGTTCATCGTCCTCGACTCGGTGCCGCTCAATGCGAACGGCAAGATCGATCGTCGACAACTGCCCGACCCGGTGTTCGACACGACGCAGTACCGCGAACCGCTCACCGTTGCGGAGAAGGCTGTTGCAGTTGTTTTTGCAGACCTCCTCGGTGTGGACCGAGTCGGACTCGACGACGATTTCTTTGCGCTCGGTGGAAACTCACTTATCGCAACGCGGCTCGCGGCCCGTCTCGGCCAGGCGCTCGATACCACCGTTCCGGTTCGGATGCTGTTCGACGCCACGACAGTCGAGGCACTGGCCCTGGCCCTTGCGGCGTCCGTAGGTTCCGGTCGACGCAAGTCGCTCGAAGCCGCCGAACGACCGGATCGGCTGCCATTGTCTCTCGCACAGCAGCGAATGTGGCTTGTCAACCAGATGGACACGGCCGCAGGAACATACAATATTCCGATGGCGCTGCGGTTGACCGGCGACCTCGACATCGATGCATTGCGGGCCGCGCTGCGCGACGTCACTGACCGGCACGAATCGCTCCGGACGTTCTATCCGGCCGACGACAATGGACCCACGCAACGGATTCTCGATGTCGACGAGGCGCCGCAGTGCGCCGTCGTCGCCGTCGGTGACGAATCCGAGTTGTACGCACGCGTCGCCGCTGTGATGTCGACTGGATTCGACGTCTCCACCGAAGTGCCTGTGCGAATGGAACTTCTGCAACGCGGGACCAGCGATTACGTCTTTGCCCTTGTTGCGCATCACATTGCCGCCGACGGTGAGTCGATGGCACCGTTGGCGCGCGACATGATGATCGCGTACGACGCCCGGACCAGGGGCAGTATTCCGGGGTGGAGTCCGTTGACCGTGCAGTACGCGGACTTCGCGCTGTGGCAGCGTGACGTCGTGGGCACGGCCGACGAGATCGGTAGCGTCGCTGCCGCTCAACTCGAGTACTGGCGGGGCAAGCTTGCTGCTCTTCCCTCGATGGCCGGACTCCCGACGGATCGCCCACGCCCGAGTGCTGTGTCACCAGCAGCGGGTGCCGTCGAGTTCACCGTCAGTGAGGAGATCCACGCGCGGTTGGTAGAGATCGCCCGCGAACGGAATGCAACTACCTTCATAGCATTGCACGCCGCACTGGCCGTACTGGTTTCCCGAGTCGGGGCAACCAATGACTTTGCGATCGGCACCGCCGTGGGTGGGCGAGGGGAGCGCGCTCTCGACGATCTGGTCGGAATGTTCGTGAACACGCTTGCCTTGCGGACTCAAGTCGACACCGCAGCGAGTTTCGACGATCTGGTTGTTGCTGTACGCGACGTCGATCTGGAAGCCTTCGGGAAAGCCGACATCCCCTTCGAAGAGGTATCCGAAGCGTTGGGTGCATCGGCCGACGGACTCTTCCAGATCATCTTGTCGCTGGAACCCGCTGGCGGAGCCGAGTTCTCGCTTCCGGACCTGACGATCAGCGGTGTCGAGTCACCCGTAGTGACCACCAAGTTCGACCTGCAACTGACACTCAGCAGCGCCGCGGACGGATACGGACTCTCCGGCGTCTGGATCTACTCGACCGATCTGTTCGACCAGGGAACCGTCGAATCGTTCGTGGAGCGTTTTGTACGAGTACTCGAACAGGTCACCGACAACCCGTCGACGCCGGTCGGCGACATCGAATTACTCACCGCAGCAGAGAAAGACGAGGCACTCGGAGTGAGCGTTCACTCCAGCACGCCGAGCGGGTCGAGTGCGGCGCTCCTGCCGCAACTGCTGGCGTCGGTGGTCGAGGCCGACCCCGAAGCTCCCGCAATTGTCTTCGGCGACGAGGAAATCGACTACGCCGGAGTCGATTCACGGTCCTCGCAGGTTGCGCGGCTGCTCATCGAGGATGGTGTCGGCCCAGGAAGTCTCGTGAGCCTTTCCGGTCTATCGGGGGCAGACGAAGTGGTGGCGTGCTGGGCAATTGTCAAGACCGGCGCAGCCGTAGCAGTCGGGGAGACCGCAAAGATTTCGGACTCCGTCGCGATCACGCCGGAAACACTCGTCGCCGCAGCCTCACAGCCCACGCGGGCAATCAGCTACGCCGACCGCGTTCGTCCACTCACTGCCGACGACGTCGCATTCCACGTGTTCGGAGATGGCGCCTGGGAGCAGACGTACGGAGAACTCACCGCAACCTTGGCTACCTGGTGCGAGAAGTACACGATCGACGTGGAGTCACGTGTGCTGCACTCCGGTGCATTCGACGCGAGCGGACGGGTTCCGGCAATTCTGCTCGCCGCGTCGGCGGGTGCTGCGTGGGTGGTGGCAGCCGACGATGCCGAATCGCTCGACGACCTGCTGGCCGACGACTGGGTGACACACGCGGTTCTGCCGGTGCAGGACGTTGCGAGTATCGATCGCGGCGAACTGCCGGATCTCGAACACGTCCTGCAAGACCAGAGCCCACAGGCCTGGTGACCGCACGTACCGCGAGTGGTGGAACTCATATCCACTCGCGGTACAGGCTGTCGGCAGGTCCGCGGCTGTAACAATGGCACTCGGTTGCCGATGCATTGTGGGGAGCCGGAACGGGCTGGATGGCCGTGAAAACTAGTATTACGCGAAGGTGAGTTGTCTGATGCCGCAAGGGGCCGACGTACACGCAGATCGATCACCGGACGTGATCGCATGAGCGCAGACGATCTGACCCCCGCAAAGACACGCGGTAGCCGCAAACCCCGCCCCACTCGCACCCGTCGCGTCCGCGTGCCTCTGCTGCCGCAGCTACTGGCAGCTGCCGTCGACATAGACCCGAGCGCCGACGCCATCCGCTTCGACGGTCGTTCCGTCACCTACGCCGAGCTGGATGCCGCGTCGTCGCAGCTGGCACGTCTCCTCATTGCTCACGGGGTGGGACCGGAGGATCGGGTAGCGATCTCCATCCCGCGCTCTGTCGAGTCGGTGTGCGCTCTGTGGGCGGTTGCGAAGACCGGTGCCGCATTTGTCCCGGTGGACCCCAACTACCCGGCTGATCGCGCACTGCACATGCTCTCCGATTCCGGCGCCTCGATCGGCTTGACGGTAGCCACCGTCTCGGACGGACTGCCGGCGAGCCTGCAGTGGTGGGAACTCGACAGCGCAGAGGTTCTGGCGAAGGCTGCCGAGCTTCCTGCCGACCCGGTGTCGTACACCGAACGCGTCGGGACTCTCCGTGCCGAGCATCCCGCCTACGTGATCTACACCTCGGGTTCGACCGGCCGACCCAAGGGGGTCGTCGTCACGCATGGCGGCATAGCGGACCTGTGCGCCGAGCAGGTCGAACGTTACGGTCTCAACGCTGCATCGCGAACCCTGCACTTTGCGTCACCCAGCTTCGATGCCTCGGTTCTGGAACTGCTCCTCGCATTCGGCAGCGGTTCAACGATGGTGATCGCACGCCCCGACGTGTACGGCGGCGACGAACTCGCCGAGCTGCTCACCCGAGAAAAAATCACCCATGCCTTCATGACACCAGCGGCATTGGGATCGCTTTCCGCTGACGGCGGTTTCGACACGCTCGACGTTGTTGTTGTCGGCGGCGAGGCATGTTCACCGGCATTGGTGACGCAGTGGGCGCCAGGACGCAGATTCTTCAATGCGTACGGCCCGACCGAAACTACTGTCGTCGCCTCGATTGCCGAACTGACGGCGGATAGTCCGGTCACGATCGGCGGTCCGGTACGCGGTGTCGGACTCTACGTTCTCGACTCCCGCCTGCAGCCCGTTGCGACCGGCACTGCCGGCGAATTATATGTTTCCGGAACACATCTCGCGCGCGGATACAACCAGCTGCCGGCGACGACCGTAGCAAGTTTTGTCGCAAACCCGTTCGCGGACACGGGTGAACGTCTGTACCGCACCGGCGATACCGTTCGCTGGATCAAGGCCGACGACGACCAGCGCAGCCTCGAATACCTCGGCCGCGGAGACTCACAGGTCAAGATTCGTGGATTCCGCATCGAACTCGGAGAGATCGACGCAGTTCTGGCTGCGGTGCCCGGCGTCGAATTTGTGGCGACACTCCCTCGAAGTGGGCCGACGGGTGAACCGGCGCTGGTGTCGTACGTAAAGTTCGGGAACGCGCTCGACGCTCATGCGTTGACGGTTCACGCGCGCGGCGCACTGCCTCGGCATATGGTTCCGGCAGCAATCGTGATGATCGAGGACATCCCGCTGACCCCGGTTGGCAAGCTCGACATAGACGCACTACCGGCGCCGACGTTCGAATCACGGGCGTACGAGGCGCCGTCCACACCTGCCCAGAAGCAGGTGGCCGACGCGATTGCCGATCTCCTCGGACTCGAGCAGGTGGGCGCCTCGGACGACTTCTTCGAGTTGGGCGGCAACTCCTTGATCGCGGCCAAGCTGGCCGGTCGTCTGGGCGCAGCGTTTGATACCCGGGTTCAAGTAAAGACTCTGTTCGAGGCATCTACTGTCGAGGAATTGGCGGCCCGTATCGAAGCCGAGACGGGATCGATCGGGCATGTGGCGCTGGCTCCGATGCCGCGGCCCGATCGGGTGCCGCTGTCCTTGGCGCAGCAGCGTATGTGGTTTCTGAGCCGCTTCGACGCGGAATCTGCGGTGAACAATATTCCGATCGTGTTGCGACTGTCCGGTGAACTGGACGTGAGTGCTCTTGCGCAGGCAGTTACGGACGTTGTCGCTCGGCACGAGGTGCTCCGGACTGTGTATCCGGAGTTCGGCGGTCTGGGTTATCAGGACATTCTCGAGGTGTCCACCGCTGATATCGATCTGGGTCCTCAGGATCTCGACGAGTCGGAGTTGTTTGCAGCTTTGCTGCCACTCGTGACCGTGGGATTTGATGTTTCCGTGGCTGTTCCACTTCGGGTTCGTCTTTTCCGTACCAGTCCAAGCGATTTCGTTCTTGTGATGGTGGTTCATCACATTTCTGCCGATGGTGTGTCGGTGGGGCCTCTGGTGCGTGATGTTGCGTTGGCTTATCTTGCGCGAGCGCAGGGCGCTGCTCCGGCGTGGGCGCCGTTGGCGGTGCAGTATTCGGACTTTGCGTTGTGGCAGCATGAGGTTTTGGGTGTCGATTCCGATCCTGCGTCGCTGATGTCGGAGCAATTGCGTTATTGGAGTGAGAATCTCGCGGGGTTGCCGGAGAAGATCGACTTACCGCTCGATCGGCCGCGTCCGGTTGTTGCGTCGACGCGTGGGGCGGTGCATCGTTTCGATATCGATGGTGAGTTGCATCGGGCTCTGGAACAGTTGGCGTTGGATCGTGGTGTTTCGCTGTTCATGGTTGTGCATGCGGCGCTTGCGGTGTTGCTTGCGCGGGTGGCGTCGACTGACGACGTGGTGGTCGGTTCGCCGATTTCCGGTCGGGGTGAGCCTGCGCTCGACGACCTGATCGGGATGTTCGTCAATACTTTGGTGTTGCGCACTTCGGTGGCGCCGAGTATGTCGTTCGCTGAGCTTCTGGATCAGGTTCGGGAAACGGATTTGGATGCTTTTGCCAACGCGGATTTGCCTTTCGAGCGTTTGGTGGAGGTTCTCGATCCGGCTCGTTCGCAGGCGCATCATCCGTTGTTCCAGGTTGCGTTGTTCTTCCAGAATATGGCGGGTGAGGCTCTGGAATTGCCGGGTCTGCGGGTTTCGGAGTTCGATGCGGGTATCGATATCGCCAAGTTCGACCTTCAGCTGACTGCCTCGCCAGTTGAAGACGAGGCCGGCGTCGGTACCGGCATTGTGCTCTCGTGGTTGTACGCCACAGATCTTTTCGACGCCCCTACGGTTGTTGCACTCGCAGAGCGGTTGACCTTCATTCTCCGGGCGATCGTGACGGATCCGGGAACTGCTGTGGGTGACGTGGAACTGTTGTCCGCCAACGAAATGCACCACATCGTCGAGGGTTTCAATGACACGTCTCGCGGGACTGTGGGTGGGTTGTTGTTGGATGGTTTTGATTCTGTGGTGGGGGTGTGTTCGGGTTCGCGTGCGGTGGTGTGTGGGGATGTGGTGCTCTCGTATGGGGAGTTCGATGAGCGGGTTAACAGGTTTGCGCG
>NZ_JBHTZI010000020.1:0-19841 GCF_042790355.1 Rhodococcus sp. NPDC056743
CCGACGTGCGGGTGTCTGTGAAACGTCGCCGCAGATAGGATTGGACGACTTTGCAGAGACCGGTCGTGACGCCGAACCATGAGGTGTGCCACGGGCAGTAGCCGGAATCTGTGTCGTGACGTTATCTTTCGTCGGTACGTTCAATCCAGTGGTACGGACGCATCATTAGCTGAACGAATTTCGCTGGTGTTGCCGGGCATGGTGACGATTGCCGAGAAAACTATGACGGCCGTCACTTTATGCATGCAAAGGTTTCACAATCGGCTGTGGACTCGGGCGATCCTGGACGACTAGTTTGACGGAGACGGCTTGGGTCGAGGCGACTGCAACGCTTCTTGGCTTGCCCCACATCGGCTTTCGGTCACGTATTTCGGATGAACTTGGCGTTGCCCACTTTGTTGTCGAGGTGGTGGACCGGTGCGGGTTCCGTGCGAGAGATTTGCTGTGCCGAGGACGCGTGACACGTTCGCTCGTTTGAGATTTGCTGCGTCCCTCACAAATTCATAACCACCGAGTTAGATCTAGAAAGGACCATGATGTTCCGAAAGACAAGTCTCGCGACGCTCGGAGTGGTGTGTTCCATCGCTCTGGCACTGTCGGCATGCGGAGGTGGCGCTGCCGGTTCCTCGTCGGAGGCGAACTCAGGACCTTCAGGCGATCCCGTTGCCGGCGGTACCGTTCGCGCGGTGATGCTGAGCGAGCCTCGCAACCTCGACCCCGCGATTCTTCAGAACAACCTGCAGGGGCAAGGCATGCTCGGCAACTCGTTGTACGGAACGCTGATGTACGGCGACGAGCAGACCGACGAGACAATGTTCTCGATGGCAGAGAAGTTCTCGACGGACGACGCCGGCAAGACCTTCGTACTCGAACTTCGTGACGGACTTCAGTTCTCCGACGGCACCCCGCTTGGTTCGGATGCAGTCAAGTACAACTGGGATCGACTCAAGGACAAGTCGCTCGGTTCCAACTCCACCCCTGACGCCGCGCTGGTCGAGTCGACCGAGGTTGTCGACGCGACGACTCTGAAAGTTACTTTGACACAGCCGACTCCGGCCTATGCAAATCAGGTTTCGCGGACGGCGATGAACTGGATTGCGTCCCCGGCCGCACTGGCACAGGGGGCGCAGGCCTTCGATGCGAATCCGATCGGAGCCGGACCGTTCACCTTGGAGAATTGGACACGTGCGGGCAAGATCGAACTGGTCAAGAACCCGGGATACTGGGACGCTCCGCGGCCGTATCTGGACGGAATAACACTCACCTCCTCGGCGGACGAAGAGCAGCGACTGAACTCTGTGGTGAGCAGTGGTGCCGATCTGGTGCAGGCTGCTGATTGGTCGGTTGTGAAGAAGGCGTCGACTGCTGGGTTCCAAGTTCAGTCCATGCCGATGGCGGGCGGAACATTCCTTGCGCTGAATACGACACGAGCTCCGTTCGACGATGTTCGGATGCGTCAGGCTATCAGTGCGGCAATCGATCTGGAGGGACTGGAACTCGCTGTGGGGAAGGGCTCGGGCGTTATCGCCGACACGTTGTTCCCGGAGGAAAACCAGTTCTACACGGACACGCCCTTGCATACCTACGACAAGGCCAAAGCGCAGGACCTCTTTGATCAGTTCGCTGCGGAAGGTCAACCCCTGACGTTTACATTCACAGCGTTTCCGGGGCAGGAATTGGTTGCCCAGGCGGTTCAGGCTCAGCTCAGTCAGTACGACAACGTCGAGGTCTCGGTCAACCGCGTCGACTGGGCCGAGTCGGGACGAATCTACG
This sequence comes from Rhodococcus sp. NPDC056743, assembly GCF_042790355.1. Lineage (NCBI taxonomy): Bacteria > Bacillati > Actinomycetota > Actinomycetes > Mycobacteriales > Nocardiaceae > Rhodococcus > Rhodococcus sp. NPDC056743. The sequence goes on from NZ_JBHTZI010000020.1 coordinate 1,774, forward strand.
GAGAGAAGGGCTACGACATGATGGTGGCGGCATCGAACTTCATCGATCCCGAGCCGTCATTGTTCCGGTCCTTCTACAGCACCTCGCCTCGAAACTCGTCGGGCATCAAGGATGATCAGCTCGATGCGGCGCTCGTCGCTGGACGCACCGGCGCGTCGGCCGAGGATCGCAAGGCGGCCTACGAAGCAGTATCCGAGCGTCTCGCCGAGATCTCGCCGGCCGTCTTCTACCTGCGCACTTCGCAGACTGCGATCGCATCCGAGAAGGTCGGCGGAATCCAGATGTACGGAGAAGGGTCCCTGCTGACAGCGGGGTTGTGGCTCGCTGATCAGTAGCCTGCCTGTTCTCCCGGTTGTACCGCACGTGAACATCCACGAGCGACGGGGCGCATTGTTGCTGAGGGGCGATGCGTCCCGTCTTTTGTCGAACTAGTGCTCTGCTCGAATGGATCGACTGCTCGAGATCCGAATATCGATGTGAAACAGGTTTTTACGACGCCACCGTGCGTGCTCGGGCGCGTGATGGAAGGCGACCGATTTCGAACGCTTTAGTTGAGTGGAATAGGGCTGGTTCGGCGGCGCGGCGGATGCCAAAGTGTATTTGCGTCCACTGACGTAATCCACATCACATCGACGTATTCGACGTCATATCGATGAACATTATTACCCAGGAGGTTTTCCATGCGTCTCACGCCACTTACCGATCTCAACGAACGTCAGGCCGAGATCAGTGCGCGGATCGCAGGTCGCCGTGGCGCTGTTCGAGGTCCGTTCCTCATCTGGCTCCGCAGCCCCGAGCTGTGCGAGAAGGTAGAGGCGTTGGGTGCGTACTGCCGGTTCGAGTCGAGCCTGCCCTTGCGCTTGCGCGAACTGAGCTTGCTGATCGCTGCACGCTTCTTCGATGCGCAGTACTCATGGAATGCTCACGTGGACAAGGCAGTTGAGTCCGGTGTCTCGCGTGAGAGCATCGAGCGACTGGCCCGTAACGAGGAGCCGGCATTCGAGGCCGCGGACGAGCAGATTCTGTACCGATTCTCTCAGGAGATTCTCGGCAACCATTTTGTCTCCGACGAAGTCTTCGCGGAAGCGCTGAATGCCTTCGGCGACAACGGACTTGTCGATATCATCGGCAGTCTCGGAAACTTTTCCATGTTGGCGATGCTTCTCAACACCTTCGAGGTTGACCTGCAGCCTGACCGTACCGCACCCTACCCGGACATCGAAGGCTACCGCCGTGTTCAGGTGAAAGCGGCCGCGAGCGCAGGCTCGGCCTAACCCCGGCGACCTCCTCGGGAAGGAAAGCAACGGGGGCACCTTCGTCGACTACCGGGTGCTCCCGCCGCCCCCCCGATACGAAGTCCGGAAGGTCAATGATGATTCGAAACAGAGGATCGATGGCGCCCTTATGACTGGCTCGAGCGAGACCAGCTCTCGGCGGACGGACGAGCTATGGCTCACGAAATGACATCGCGGACATCCCGAGAGTCCAACGTCCGGGTAGTTCGTCGCAGGTTGGTAAGGAGAGAAATCCAATGATGCTCTTGGCAAAAAGGATCGGCCGGAGTCTGCTCGTGATGCTTCTCGTCACGATGGCTGTGGTTGCGGTCATGGGCGTCACGCCCGGTTCTGTGGCTCAGGTGATCCTGGGCGAGAATGCCACGCCCGACGCGATCGCCTCGCTGAACAGCAAGCTCGGCCTCGATGTGCCTCTCTGGCAGCAGTACTTGAACTGGTTGGGAGATGCGCTCCACGGGAATCTAGGCACGTCACCTCTCACCGGTCAGTCGGTCAGTTCGGCAATAATCGACAGGCTGCCGGTCACGCTGGAGTTGGCGGCGCTGGGGTTGGGGATAGCGCTTGTTGTATCGGTTTTGTTTGCCGTGCTCTGCGCGTCATTTCCCGGAAGCGGACTTGATCGCGGTCTGAATGCGTTGTCGTCCGTTTTCCTCTCGGTACCCGCATTCATTGCCGGCCCGGTGTTGATCTTCTTCTTTGCGATCCAGCTCGGCTTGTTTCCCGTCATGGGGTGGACGCCGATCAGTGAGGGACTCGGGGCCAACCTGAGGTCCGCGTTCTTGCCGGCAATGGCCATCGCCCTCACCGAAATTGCCGCGTTCCATCGTTTGCTGCGCTCCGACTTGATCAGCACTTTGTCCGAGGATTTCATCGCTGCGGCGCGCGCCAGAGGAATGAGTGCCAAGTATGTGATGTTCCGCCATGCACTGCGTCCGTCGTCGTTCTCTCTGATCACCGTTCTCGGTATCAACCTGGGAAGGCTGATCGGCGGCACAGTTGTTGTGGAGACGCTCTTTTCGCTCCCAGGGCTGGGTCAACTCGCAGCGTCGTCGATGATCTCGCGTGACGTGATCATGGTGCAAGGAGTGGTGGCCTTCATCGCCGTTGTCTACGTGCTTGTCAATACCTTGGTCGATCTCAGCTACGGAGTGATCGATCCACGGGTGCGAAGAGGAGTCAAAGTATGATCGTCACGAATCCGGTGCACGTAATTCCGGTCGAGAACCCAGTCGAAGCCCCTGAGGAAAGTAGTCGGAATCTTCCTCAGGTACCGGAAGCGAAGAAGTCGCGTTCGATACTGGTCTGGTTGTCGTTCTTCTGGATTGGGCTGATCCTGCTCCTGGCCGTGTTCGCGGGCATTCTGCCGATCGCGTCGTACGAGCAACCGATAGGTCTTCCGCGGCAAAGTATCGACTTCGCGTCGCTGGATACTCTGCTCGGTACTGACGCCCTGGGCCGGTCCATGCTGTCGAGAGTTATTCACGGCGCCCAAGTATCGTTGCTTGTCGCGACCATCGCTGGATTGCTGAGTTTTGTCGTCGGCGGTTTGATCGGGCTCCTGGCCGGCTACTTCGGCAAGTGGAGCGACGCCATTGTCACCCTGCTGGCCGACGTGATGTTGGCTTTCCCCGGTCTGATTCTCCTGCTGGCTCTGACGACGATCATGACGCCCAGCGTCACGATTCTGATTATCGGTCTTGGAATTACGGGCATCCCGACGTTCCTTCGTCTCGCGCGGGCGAACACGCTGACGTGGTCGGCGAGGGAGTTCGTCCGGGCAGCACTGAATATGGGCGCCGGCAACGGCCGCATCCTGTTCAAGGAGATTCTGCCCAACGTCCTGCCACCCCTCGCGGCGTACCTGCCGATCGTGATGGCAACGATGATCGTGGCAGAGGGCTCACTCAGCTTCCTGGGCTTGGGCATTCCGCCGCCGACGCCGTCGTGGGGCGGAATGATCAACGACGGCAAGGATTCCATCGCAGACAATCCACACTTGGTTTTCATCCCCGCCACGGTGATCTTCTTTACCGTCTTCGCATTGAATCAGATCGGCGACTACCTGCGGCATCGCTTCGACCGATCCATGCAGAGCTGATCGAAGCGTCATGTCCGGTATTTCATCTGAGAGGTTGAACCGCTAATGAGTACTGATCCACTTCTCGCAGTGAGGAACCTGCGCGCGTACATCGGTACGTCACGGGGAATCGTTCGAGCAGTCGACGATGTGACGTTGGACGTCGACCCTGCTCAGTCGCTGGGGGTGGTCGGTGAGTCCGGGTCCGGAAAATCGGTGATGGCACGGGCGGTCATGGGCCTCATGCCCGGACGGTCGGCGCGCTCCGGTGAGGTGTACTTCCAGGGGCGTGACCTGCTGTCGTTGCCGCAGAGCGAACAGCGTGAAGTCTGGGGTAAGCACATTTCCATGGTTTTCCAGGACCCCGGTCGTTCTCTGAATCCGGTTGTCCGGGTGGAACGACAGTTGACCGAGGGGATGCGCAAGCACCTCGGTGTCAGTCGGTCGGAAGCTAAAGGCCGGGCGTTGGGGTTGCTCCAAGAAGTAGGAGTGCCCGACCCGGAGCGGCGTCTGCGGAACTACCCACACGAGATGTCCGGTGGTATGCGCCAGAGGGTAATGATCGCGATTGCTCTGTCGGCCGAACCGGATCTGCTGATCGCGGACGAGCCGACCACGGCACTGGATGTCACGGTGCAGCGTCAGATACTCGACCTGCTGCGCGGTGTTCAACGTGAACGTGGCATGTCGATGATCTTGATCAGCCACGATCTAGCCGTGGTGGCGGGCCGTACCGACCGGGTGGCGGTGATGTATGCCGGGCGGCTGGCCGAGATCGGATCGACTCGAAAGGTATTCGAGGCGCCAAGGCACAGGTACACGCACGCACTGCTCGCTGCCACACCCACGATCGGACACGAGCGGCACACCCCGTTTCAGCTCATATCGGGTTCGCTTCCGGACCCCACCGCTGTGGCTGCAGGGTGTCGTTTCGCACCCCGTTGCGCGTATGCAACCGAGGACTGCCGGACCTCAGGACCGATCATGACGCCGGTGGCTCTGGAGCACGAGGTGTCGTGCTTTCACCCGGTTACCACTGTGGTGCCGGAATTTTCAGGAGGTGAGTTCGTTGGCAGGTAGCGGTACAGCGCATCTGCGCGGGGATGACGCGCTGTTGAGTGTCACGGATTTGGTGGTCGAGTACCACACGAATTCCGGTACCGTTCAGGCGGTGTCGACGGTGAGCTTCGATGTGCTGCCGGGCGAGACGTTGGGAATTGTCGGAGAGTCGGGATGCGGTAAGTCGACAACCGGTCGCGCCGTGCTGCGATTGGACCACATCAGTTCCGGACAGATCCGCTTCGGCGAACATCGGATCGAGCGAGTGGGCAAGAAACAACTGCGTGAACTGCGTCGCGACATGCAGATGATCTTCCAGGACCCCGTAGCGTCGCTGAATCCTCGTCGGCCGGTCAAAGAGGTTGTAGTCGAGGGACTCTCCATTGCCGGATCGAATTCCGACGAGAAGTCAACGGCCGCGGAGGGGCTTCTGAACCAGGTTGGGTTGGGAAGCGAACGATTCGTGGACATGCTGCCGCGCCAGCTGTCCGGCGGACAGGCCCAGCGCGTGGCGATCGCACGGGCATTGGCTTTGCATCCTCGCCTACTGATCTGCGACGAGCCGGTCTCGGCGCTGGACGTATCCGTTCAAGCACAGATCCTCAACTTGCTGGAGGAGTTGAAGAGCAAATACGACCTTACCGTCGTCTTCATCGCTCACGATCTCGGAGTGGTCCGTTCCTTCAGCGATAAAGTGATGGTGATGTACCTGGGTAAGGTGTGCGAGTTCGGGGATTCCATTGAGCTCTACGATAATCCGGCTCATCCATACTCGAGGGCTCTGCTCGATTCGGTTCCGTTGACCGATCCCGATCGTGCGTTTGCCGGCCCTGCGCTCGAAGGTGATGTGCCCTCGCCGCTTGCGCCGCCGCCGGGCTGCAGGTTCCAGACGCGGTGCCCCAAGGTGCAGTTGCGCTGTGAGAGTGAGGAACCACAGATGCGTGAGGTTCGCCCAGGGCAGTTCGCGGCGTGCCATTATCCGCTTGACGAAACGGATGCACGCCCACTGGTCGCCAGTTGACCGTGCGGCATAGCCCTGGGATGGAGGATGCCGACCTTTCTGTGTATCTGGTGTGAGGTTTCTGTGTGCGACCGTCCATGCGACGGATTGTCGTCGCGGTGGAGTGTATGAGCGAAGGTGCCTCGATCTCACGTCGAGTCTTCATTGTGTGGTCTCGGGGAGGGCCTGGATTAGGCGGTGAAGGTCCCGGACCCTTGTCGGCGAGGTGCCGCCACAATCGGGATTCCAGCCTTCTGCGCAAACCTCACACGGCTGACTCGGAAGGTCTAAATCCAATTGATAACAATATAATTCGTCGCCGATCTGCGTTTTCGATGTGAATTAGGCAATTGAGTTCGGGGCTTCGTGTGGCCGCGAGGCGTCGGTGGAAAACACTCGAATCGGATCGAGTCCGCGCCGAGTCTTCTGCGGGCGCAACGACGTGCGTTGGAGGCTCTGAACGCCGTCATCCGAAATCTGTGTACCGGGCGTTTACGCAGTGGGATCTCAGTGAGACTGGATTGTGCCTCGGGAAGATCTCCCTACTATGGTCTGCGACACGTAGAGGAGAAAGTATGGACCGCATCACAGTTATGCGAAGTTTTGTAGGCGTTGGTGAGCAGGGTGGATTCAGTCGGGCCGCCCGACAGCTGGGAATTTCGGGTTCGCTTGTGTCGCGGCATGTTTCCGAGTTGGAAAAAGAACTGGGTGTTCGCGTGGTGAACCGCACGGCGCGCGCAGTGAGCCTGACGTCCGCTGGTCGACGCTACTACGACTTCGCGCAGCGAATGCTCCGGGAACTCGACGCCGAGGAAACTGCGATTCGTGGACTACGTGATCTGGCGGAGGGGCCGCTGGCGGTCATCTGTCCTAAGTGGATCGGCAATCTGGATCTAGGTGAAGCTATCGCAGACTTTGCGGTGGATCATCCCAAGATACAAGTCCGGTTCGAAGTCGGCGGGATGTCGAACCGGGCCTTCGACTTTCTGGATCAAGGATATGACGTCGCCTTTCACACTCGGGATCTACGTGACTCGACGATGCTCATTCGGAAGGTGGCGGACATCCGCTTCGTTCTCTGCGGTTCGCCAGGATACCTGGCCTCGCACAGTCCGCTACTGACCAATCAGGATCTGGGTGAGCATGACTGTCTCCTTCATCCCAACGACCCCGTTTGGCATCTACTCGACTCGGAAGGGCGCGAGTCTCACGTGCGCCCACAGTCCCCGGTGTATTCGTCGAACAGTTACCTCACTTTGCGCAAGGCTGCTGTTCGCGGGCGTGGGTTGGCGCTGCTCCCCGTCAGGACGGTGGCCGAAGATTTGGAAAGTTCTGTACTGCAACAAGTTTTGCCGAGTTACAGCGCCCCCACGCGGGCACTGTATGCCGTTCACTCGCCGGGTGTTCATACATTGCGCAAGGTGCGGGTCTTCCTTGACTACATTTCAGCTTGGTTTGCCAAGAACCCGATGCCGCAACACGCCTCGGTGTGAGTCTTTCTTCGAACGATTAGTATGCGCAAACTGCACGCACAGGGCATTGAAGTTGCGGTTCGAGCGCAATAGCGTTCACCGTAATCCGTGTAAGCGCAATTGCTTTGCGGCAAGAATCCGTGCCGGGACCGGCGTGGAGTAAGGAGCGCGAATCTGTGGCAATCCTTCGTATCGAGCGTGCACGCTACGGGGTTGAAGACCTCGAAACATGCGTACGGTTCTTCGAAGACTTCGGTCTCACCTTGCAGGCCGCGGATCGGAACGGCGCCGAACTGGTCACTCGCGTCGGTCAAGTAGTGGAATTGCGGCGCGAGGACGACCCCACACTTCCACCGGCAGTGGAGTCCGGGTCGACGTTACGTGAGCTTGTGTGGGGCATCGATACTCAGCAGAGTCTGGACAACGTGATCGAGGACCTGCGACGTGACCGCGTAGTCGAGGTAGACGCCGACGGTGTGGCGCACACTCACGACGAGACCGGCTTCGGACTGGGCTTGGCGGTGGCCGACATTGTCGAGCCTCCCGTGACCACGGACGAAACCAATCGCTATGGTGCAGTGAAGCGTTGGAATGTACCGACGTCCCCGACAGATCAGGTGTTCCCGCTGCGGATGTGTCACGTTGCGTGGAACATACCCAAGGACGGGCACCGTGAGGCTGTTGCCTTCTACGTGGACCGGCTGGGTTTCCGAATCACCGATGACGTACTGCCGATGGGTACCTTCATGCAGTGTGAAGGTGACGACGATCAGCACAACTTGCTGTTATGCCACCGACCCGATCGGGCCGGTATCAACCACATTTCCTACGAGGTTCGCAACTTCGACGAAGTGATCCTCGGCGGGAACCAGATGATCGAACGCGGCTGGCGCGAGGCCAGGCGTCTGGGACGTCATACCGTCGGGTCCAACGTATTTCGATTCGTCCATGCACCCTGCGGGGGCCGCGCCGAGTATGCCGCGGACATGGACCGTGTCGACGAGACCTACACAACCCGCGTTCACGAGGTCACCCCTCCACATCACCGCTGGACAATGTTGACGAACAAGGATGGCGAGTCATGAGTCAAAGCCTTTCCCCGACTGCTCGAGAACCCGAGACAGTCGAGAGTATCTACCCCGAAATTGCGATGTACATCGATGGACGCTGGACCGACGGGAGCGGTTCGCGCCGTGAGCCGATCGTCAATCCCGCCACCGAAGAGATCCTCGGTTTCGTGCCCCTGGCCGAGAAGTCGGACCTCGATGCCGCTCTGGCGGCGGCCGAGCGAGGTTTTGTGGTGTGGCGAGACATGCCCCTCGACAAACGGGCACACATCTTGCACCGAGCTGCCACTCTTCTGCGCGAGCGGTCAGCGGAGATCGCGCGCATCATGACTATGGAGCAGGGCAAGGCTCTCCCCGAAGCTCGAGGAGAACTCGCCGGGGTTGCAACTACTTTGGACTGGAATTGTGAAGAGGGGTTGCGAGCGCATGGCCGGATCATCCCTCGCGGCCCTGGTGAAACGCTGAGCGTCGTGCGTGAGCCGGTTGGTCCGGTTGCTGCGTTCACTCCCTGGAACTTCCCAGCCGGGAGCCCGATGCGCAAGATCGCGGCGTCGTTGTCTGCGGGCTGCTCGATCGTGATCAAGGCGTCGGAGGAGACACCGGCCACCGCGTGTGAACTCGTGCGATGCTTCGAAGACGCAGGGCTGCCCGGGTCTGTCCTGAATCTAGTTTTCGGTGTGCCGGCTGAAGTTTCCGAGCACCTGATCCCGTCGCCGATCGTCCGCCTCGTCGCCTTCACCGGATCTGTGCCGGTTGGCAAGTCGCTCGCGGCCATGGCCGGGGCGGCCATGAAACCGTCGATGATGGAACTTGGCGGGCACGCTCCGGTCATTGTCTGCCCGGATGTCGATCCAGTTGCTGCGGCGCGCTCCAGTGCGCGGGCGAAGTTCGCCAACGCCGGTCAGGTGTGCACTTCCCCGAGCAGGTTCTTCGTGCATGAGAGCCTCTTCGAGAGCTTTGTCGACGCCTTTGTTCTCGCAGCAGAGCAGATTACGGTGGGCAACGGTTTGACCACCGGGGTGCAGATGGGTCCGCTTGTCAACGAACGACGACTGTCGTCAGTCCACAACCTTGTCGAGGATGCTCGTCGGCGCGGCGCGAAGGTTCTCACCGGAGGCAATCGACTACCGGGGCCCGGTTTCTTCTATGCACCCACGGTTTTGACCGAGGTCCCGATGGATGCCGCAGTGATGACGGAAGAGCCGTTCGGGCCGATTGTTCCTATCGTTCCGTACGCGGACCTTGATGATGCTCTGCGCCTGGCGAACTCGCTACCATTCGGGTTGGCCGCGTACGCCTTCACACACCGGGCCGACACGGTCGACGTCCTGACCCGCGGACTTCAAGCCGGAATCCTGTCCGTCAACCATGCCGGTGGTTCGGTGCCTCAGGCACCGTCGGGTGGATTCAAAGAGAGCGGATTCGGTCGAGAGGGCGGGTCGGAAGGGCTCGACGGCTACCTCGTCACCAAACGCATATCCCACCGGATGGCGATCTGATGCGTTGGTGCCGAATCGAACTCGAGGGAACGACGCGTCACGGTTTCGTCTCTGACGACGTCATCGAAATCGTCGAGGGTTCGCCGTTCGGGGTATATCGGTCGACCGGTCAGGTGGTATCGCTCGAACGTGCAGTATTTGCGCCGCCGGTTATTCCGTCGTCGTTTCTCTGCGTCGGAATGAACTACACCAGTCACATCAAACATGCACAGCTGCACGGAATGTCCGCCACCGAGATTCCGACGCGACCCGAGGTTGGCTATCGGGCGTCCAGTGCGCTGATCGGGCACCGACAGCCGATCGTCAAACCGTCGGACTGCGAGGGACGCTTCGAAAGCGAGGGTGAACTTGTCGCTGTGATCGGTCGCAGTTTGCGACGGTGCACGCGTGACGAAGCGATTGACAGTGTGTTCGGCTGGACAATCGGAAACGATGTGAGTGCCAGAAATTGGCAGCACGCTGACCGGTCGTTCTGGCGGGCCAAGAACAGTGACACGTTCAAGCCGATGGGACCCTGGATTGCAACGGACGTCGATCCGATGCACTCGCGCACCGAGGTGCGGGTCAACGACGAAGTTCGTGCTGAATTCGATACGGGTGCAATGATCTTCGATCCATATGACCATCTGGTCGAGCTTTCGAAATACGTTACCGTCGCCCCTGGGGACGTGCTGTGGATGGGAACCGACGCCATGGTCGGGATGTCGCCGGGAGACACGGTCGATATCTCGATCTCCGGCATCGGCACATTGAGCAATCCGATTGTCAGTGAAGTGTCGCCGACGGCGGCACGGAAGGAGCAGTAATGAGGCTCGAATTCGCCGAGGCGCGAGTGATGGTCGATCAGGCGCGTGAGCACGCGGCTGGTGTGGGCAAGGCACTGAGTATTGCAGTGGTCGACTACGGCGGATTTGCCGTGCTGGTAGAGCGAATGGACGGTGCACGCCCGATGACGCCGAGTATCGCTCTGTCGAAAGCGTATTCGGCTGCAGTTATGCAGCGGCCGACCTTCATGCTGAAGGGCTGGAGTGAATCCGACCCGGTCTTCTTCTCTCAAGTCGGCCGGATGGGTCACCATCCGATCGTGGCCACGAAGGGTGGATACGCTCTCAAGCGCGACGGCGAGATCGTCGGCGGAATCGGCATCTCCGGTGGGACCGCAGATGAGGACGAAGAGATTTGCAGGGCGGTTGTATCTGCTGCGGGATTTTCGCTGGAGTTCGCTGCCTGGGGTGGCGCGCCAGTCGCCGAGCGCTGACCTGTATTCGACTGTGCGCGAAAGCTAATCATTCGAAATCAGGTAGGGCGGAGTGGGGTACGCGCGCTCTAGGCTGAAGAGAATCCAAAGGGCAAAGGAAGGTAGGCGAACGTGACTCAAGAGAATCGTCCCGGCGACGGGCGCGGGCACATCCTGGTTGTTGGTGCCGGTATCGGCGGTCTGTCCACGGCAATAGCACTGCGCGGCGTCGGATATGACGTCCATGTGGTCGAGCTGAAGCCGGATATGCATTCGTCCGTCTTCGGCGTCGGCATTGTCCAGCCCGCAAATGCCCTGCGTGCGTTGGACGCTATCGGTCTACTCGACGATTGCCTTGCGGCCGGCCAGAGCAGTCCCGTCTGGGGCACCATGTGCGATGTGCAGGGCAATGCGCTGGTGGAGATGGCGGGTGCCAAGATCGAGAACTACCCGGCAATGAACGGGATCGGCCGGCCTAAGCTGCACCAGATCCTGACCCGGCGCGCTTTGGCGGATGGTATCCGCATCGAATACAGCAAGTCGATCGAAAAGTTGCTACCCGGTGACGATTACGTCGAGGCCGTGTTCACCGATGGTCAACAGGACAACTACGAACTGGTTGTCGGCGCTGACGGTGTACGTTCGGAAGTGCGCCCTTACGTTCTTCCCGAGGGTGTGGAGCCCCGGTACAACGGGCAGTCGGCGTGGCGCGTCAACTTGCCTCGTATCCCCGAGATCGATCGCATCATTCTCCAACGTGGCCCTTCGGGCGTTGCGGGATTCGTTCCGATTGCCCCGGATCTTGCATACTTCTGGCTTAACTACGCGTGCCCGCAGGGGTACCGTCCGCCGGCGGATCAACTTCACGTCGTCCTGCGCGATCTTCTCAAGGATTACGGCGGATTGACCGCATGGGTTCGCGACAACCACCTCAACGATCCTGCACAAATCGTGCTGCGCCCGGAGGAGTACCTGATCGCTCCGGCGCCATGGCACAAGGGTCGCATCGTTCTCATCGGTGATGCCGTACATACGGTGACGCCGCACTTGGGGCAGGGCGCGGCTCAAGCGATCGAGGATGGTGTGGTTCTGGCAGAGGAGCTCGAGGCGAACGGCGCAGACGTCGAGAAGGCGTTCGAGGCTTACGTCGGTCGCCGTTTCGATCGCTGCAAGCTGGTTGTCGAGTCGTGTGTCCAGATCGGCGAGTGGCAGCAGCATCCCACTCCGGACGCGGATCAGCCGGGCCTGACACAGCGCGTCATGGAGGCGATGGTCGCTCCGCTGTAATGCGGACGTTTCGCCGGGCCACGCGCTCCAGAAATCAGTTGAACGTTAGGTAAAGCGCGACAGGCGCTTTCGGCATCATTCATTTCTCATCAGAAGCAGAGGTAGGAAATCATGGCAACGAAATCGGTATCACACAGCCTTCATCACGTGAACTTTCCCACGAGTGACCTCGAGGTGACCGAGGAATGGTACGGCAGGGTTTTCGAAATGACCCGCGTCCACCCCGTCAATCCGCCGCCTAAGGGCACCATGCTGCTGACCCGCGGTAACTTCGATCTGCACTTCCGGCCGGTCGAGAAGGGCCAGGAGCAGACGGGTCTCATTCACTTCGCGATCGAGGTCGACGACTGGGACGAATTCCTCGTTCATCTGGACAAGGTGGGAGAGGAATACATCGTGGAGCCGTACCGCGGTCACGACTTGTCCCAGACCGGCAGCCTCGTCGATCCCGACGGCCACCGCGTCGAATTCACCTGGCATCCCGATCGCACCTGGTGATGAGCGGAAAACCTGTGGTCCGTGTCGGATTCGGCGACTACGACCATAATCGCGATTTGTGGACCGGTGGTGTTGTCGTACCCGAGTGCGAACTCGAATGTACGACGCTCGCCGCACCGGAGGAGATCTTCTCTCGCTTCCTCGCGGGGGAGTGGGACGCCGCCGAGATGTCGTTGGCCGTGTCGACGGCACTCCGCGGCAAGGGCGATGACTCGCTCGTGGTTCTGCCGGTGTTCCCGGCGAGGGCCTACCGGCACGGTTCGATCTACGTCAGAGCCGATGGTCCGCAGGTACCCGCGGATCTGAGCGGTCGGCGAATCGGAATTCCGGTGTGGGGCCAGACAGCTGGTGTGTATGTCCGCGGTCTGCTGGCATCGGATTACGGCGTCGACTTGAAGTCGATCAGGTGGGTTCAGGCGGGTGTCAACGAACCGGGACGCACCGAGCCCGTCGACCTCGACACGAGTGATTTCGATATCACCGCTGCCCTCGAGTCCTCGCTCGATCAATTGCTGATCGACGGCAAGGTGGACGCCGTGATCAGTGCGCGTCCTCCGGAATGCGTTGTAAATAGGGATCGTCGGGTCAAGCGGCTCTTTCCCAAGTACACGTTCGACGAGATGGCTTACGCGGAGAAGACCGGGATCTTCCCGATCATGCACACGTTGGTTCTCCGTCGATCCGTATACGAGGCAAACCCGGAGATCGCCGACGGACTGATCAATGCCTTTACCGAGGCGAAGAACCGCTCTATCGAGCGGTCGATGAGTCTCACCGTACCGAGCTATCCGTTCCCGTGGAGCGGGGCGCATGCGCAGCGGGCAAAGGGATTGTTGGGCGCCGACTTCTGGCCGTACGGGATCGACGCCAACCAGCGAAGTCTGGATGTGTTCCTGGAATACTGTGCTGCTCAGTCGATCACGCCACGAAGGTTGACCACCAGCGAACTGTTCGATCGAGAACGGTCGACTTCGATTCACGCCTGATTAAGGAGAACAAAATGTGTCATGCGGAGGTTCCTGAAGGTCAGGTAACACCGAATGTCGATCGCCAGGACATCACGATCTCGATCGGCGAGAACGTAGACATGCCGGCGACGCTCTTCAGCGTCGACGGCGGCGGTCCCGGTATCGTGCTCAATACCGATATCCATGGTCCGAGCCCGTTCTACATCTGCCTGGCGTCGCGGTTAGCTGTTGCCGGATTCTCGGTTCTGTTGCCGGACTTCTTCTTCCGTCAGGGGCCCGCTGCGGGTCCCGATCTGGAGAGTGCGTTCGCGCGGCGTAAGAGCTTGGACGAGGCCCAGACTGTTCGTGATCTAGATGCCGCGACGGCGTGGTTGAAGGACAAGATCGGTGGCGATCGCGTCGGCTCGCTCGGATTCTGCATGGGCGGAACGTATTCGCTCGATCTCGCGTCACTGCGTGACGATTTGGTGACGGTGTCGTACTACGGATTCCCGGAACCGCAGACGACTCTGGTGATGCCCCCGCCACGCCCTCTGGATCTGGTCGACGATCTCAGTGGACCGGTCCTGGCTTTCTGGGGCGAGGATGACCATGGAATTGGGGTCGAGGTTCCTGTCAGGTACGCAACGCGCGCGGAGAAAGTCAACTCCGAGTTCTCCTACGAGATCGTTGCCGGCGTGGGACACGCGTTCCTGGGCCATTCGCAGCTGGACGATCCTGAAGACACCGGTGCAAAGACGTGGAAGCGGACGATCGAGCACTTCCAGCGTCACCTCGTGTAGGCGTGAGTTCGCGTCCACACGAACTCAGACGTGCATGGATGAACTGAATGCCGAGCGGCGCTTGGTTCATCCATGCCGACCCGGATGCCACGATCGGGCGGTGCACACCGTACCCGCTGCCTCATCGTTCGATTGTGGTGTCTGTAGTCGCCGGCCTTGGTCGGGGCTGACGACAGTTGTGAGGAGCCTGGCATGAATGTGCCTGAAACCGACGGAGAACAGTTGGCCGGACGGCTGGTTCGCGTCGGCACGGTCGCTCAGTTCGTCGAGAGAAATGAACGCGTGGTCACGACCGTCGCCGGAGAAGAAATTCTGGTTCTCGCGGTCGGTGAGACGATCTATGCGGTCGGTAATCGATGCACCCATCTACCGTTTCGACTAGCGCAAGGCCCGCTTGTCGGTGAATCCGTCGAGATCGAGTGTCTTTTGCATCAGGGGCGATTCAGCCTCGAGACCGGTGAGGCCACGAGAAGGCCATGCAGAAAACCCATCGCGACATACCGAGTCGTTCAGGTCGGCGATGACGCGTATGTCGACGCTACGCGGCGCATTCTTTCCGATCGAAACCTGTAATCTGCTGTGCAGCACAAGCATCCCCTCGCCGATAGTTGTCGGAGAGGGGATGCTCATGTCCGTGGTCAGTGTGGCTCGAGTGGAACAAGATCATGGCGCACACGGCTTTCCAAGTTCGGCAACACACCGCCCCGAAGATGGCGCTCGAAGTGGGGCGACGCGAGATGTGCTTCGAATGCGGACTCGTCCACGTACTCCTCGAAAATAAAGAACTCGGCGGGATCGACAGCTGAGCCGTTGACGCGGTAGACGATGTTTCCCGGCTCAGCCCTGCTGGGTTCGACCATGTTGCGCAGGGATTCCGTTACCGTGTCGATAGCCGACTCGCGAGCGCGGTAGTGAGCGATCAATACGAATGTCATAGGTGTTCTCCTCGAATGTCCGTCAAGTTGTTCGTCTACAGATTGACCTGTCCGCCGGGGTAGCGCGAGCACGCAACGCGTCGTGAGTGGTGATTCTTAGCTTGCGAATTCAGTGCTCCTCTTTGCTATTCGGTGGCCGTAGCATCCATTTCTGTAAGTCCCGAAAACTATGTTCGGGACCTAGTTGAGAGGACGATCGGTTTGACGATTCAACCCAGGCTTCTGCCCAGTCTTGTCGCCGGTGAATGGCGCCGTCCGGATGAGGACCGCACATTCGAGGTCGTCAATCCAGTGGACGTCCGTATCACCGTCGCGCGCGTCGCGGCCATGACGGCCGCAGAGGTGACCCAGTTGTACGACGCCGCCGCGGTGGGTGCCGACGTGTGGCGGAACACCCCCGTGCTGGAGCGGGCTCAGATCATGACCAAGGCTGCCGATTACTTGCGTGCCCGTGCCGCAGAGATCACAAGCGACCTGGTCGCCGAAATGGGCAAGACGTCCGGTGAGGCTGCTGTAGAGGTCGGAAAAGCGGCAGATTTCTTCGACTATTACGCCGGCCTGGCGCGATTGCCACAGGGCCAGATACTTGCCGATGCGCGCCCGAATACCGTGACGAGTGTGCGCACGGAGCCCGTTGGCATCGTGTGCCTGGTCACGCCCTGGAACGACCCACTCCTGACACCGGCCAGAAAGCTTGCCCCCGCGCTGTATACGGGAAATGCCGTTGTTCTCAAGGCAGCCAGCGAAACTCCCGTTGTCAGCATGCACCTCGCTCAGGCGCTACATGATGCCGGACTGCCGGCGGGTGTTCTCGGACTGGCGAGCGGAAAAATCGCCGAGATCGGCGACGCGCTTCTCGACGATCCACGAATCAATGCGGTGAGCTTTACCGGAAGCACGTCGGTGGGTCGGTCGATTCAACGACGTCTCGCTGGTCGTGACGTTCGACTGCAAACGGAGATGGGTGGAAAGAACGCCGCGGTTGTCCTTGCTGACGCCGATGTGGATCTGGCTGTCGCCGCTATCGCCGCGGCTTCCTTCGGGCAGGCCGGTCAGCGATGCACCGCAACGAGTCGTGTCGTGGTGGACGCGGCTGTGGCAACAGAGGTGATCAGTGGAATCATTGCGGCTGCTGCGGCAGTTCGACTGGGACCCGGCGATGCCCCGGCGACGGCAATGGGTCCACTGGTGAGCAAGAGGGCCCAGGCCGATGTTCTGGCGCATATCGAGCGTGCCCGAGAGAGTGGGGCCGAGGTTGTCGTCGGTGGGCACGGACTGTCCGCCGAGATCGCCGAGCACGGTTGCTGGGTTGCGCCCACGGTTGTCACCAATGTCGAACGCTCCATGCCGATCTGGACCGACGAGGTATTCGGTCCGGTAGTGGCAATTGCGGTGGTCGACGGCATCGACGCCGCAGTGGCGGCGGCTAACGACACGACCTACGGATTGGCTGCATCGGTGTTCACGTCGTCGATGAAGAATGCACATTTCTTCGCGGATCGACTCGAAGCCGGCCAGGTTTCGGTGAACCATCCGACGACCGGGTGGGACGTGCACATGCCGTTCGGGGGCTTCGGAGAATCCGGCTCGGCGTTCAAGGAACAGGGACTCGAGGGGCCACGCTTCTACACGCGAGTCAAGACGGTGGCGATTCGGACGGACGTGGAGCGATGACCGAGGGATCGCGGCGCGCCGGCATCGTCGGCGGCGGACTGGTCGGCCTTGCAGTCGGGCGACGACTCGCTCTCGACGGTTTCGACGTGACGGTCTTCGAAAAAGAAGCGGTTCTGAGTGCGCACCAGTCGGGCCACAATTCGGGAGTGGTTCACTCGGGAATCTATTACACCCCAGGATCTCTCAAAGCCACGCTGTGCCGACGCGGTGTTGACCTCCTCAAACAGTTCTGTGCGGAACACACACTGACCTACCGCGAAATCGGCAAGGTTATCGTGGCGCGAAACAAAGACGAGATTGCGCCTCTGCGAGATTTGCAGGAACGCGCACGGCTCAACGGTGTTCCCGATGTTCGTTGGCTCGGGCCGGAGGAACTTCGCGAAATCGAGCCGAATGTCGCGGGTATCGCAGCGCTCCATTCTCCGACAACAGCGATCGTCGACTACCCGGCCGTGGCGCATGCAATGGCAGCGGACATCGTTGCCGCCGGTGGGCAGATCAAGCTGCGCACCAAGATTCGCGATATTCAGGTGAACGGCGCGACGGCATCAATTGTCACAGACGCGGAAGACTCGTACGAGTTCGACCATGTGGTTCTGTGTGCCGGACTCCAATCCGACACTGTCGCAAGAGCTGCCGGCGATGTAGCCGGACCGGCAATCATCCCTTTTCGCGGTGAGTACTTGAGGCTCGTGCCGGCGCGAAACGGCTTGGTGAACGGCTTGGTGTATCCGGTCCCGGATCCCGCCTATCCCTTCCTCGGTGTCCATTTCACCCCGCGTGTCGACGGCGCCGTGGATATCGGACCGAATGCACTTCTTGCGACCGCCCGCGAGGGGTATCGCCGTCGTGACGTGAACATACGCGAGTTTTTCGAACTCTTGCGGTGGCCAGGGTCGCGAAAGCTCTTCCGCCAGCATTGGAAAACAGGAATCCACGAGATGCGAGGGTCGTTTTCGACGGGCGCCTACGTCAAGGCCGCGCGAGAATACGTCCCTGCCTTGACTGTTCAGGACGTCGTGCGGGCCCCGGCCGGCGTGCGGGCCCAAGCCGTCGACGCCGATGGGACTCTGGTCGACGATTTCCGGATCAGCAGGCTCGGCGCGGTGACGGCTGTCCGCAACGCTCCGTCGCCGGCCGCGACGTCATCTCTGGCCATCGGTGAATACGTTGTAGCGCAGATGTTTACACCTGATTCCGGCGCAAATACCAATTAAC
>NZ_JBHTZI010000021.1:0-12328 GCF_042790355.1 Rhodococcus sp. NPDC056743
GCCGATGGTACTGCACTCGACAGGGTGTGGGAGAGTAGGACACCGCCGAACACAACTTGAGAAAGCCCCCCAACATTGTTGGGGGGCTTTTTCGTCGTTTCACCCCCCAATGCCGGTAAGTCGGCACCAAGCTCACCAGTCGCAGTCCGCGCAGGCATTGAACCTGCCACGGAACGTGCCACGCGTGGTTAGGCTCGGAGGAGGTTCCCGGCGCGAGAGCGCGGGCCCTCACCTATGCATGCGTGATGACTATGGAGGCTTCGATGACCGATATTCTCGACCGCACCAAAATTTATGTCGACGGATCCTGGATCGAATCGGCAGGTAGCGGCCGTATCGATGTGCTGAATCCCGCGACTGAGGAAGTAATCGCTCAGGTCGCAGAAGGAACCGCAGACGACGTCGACGTCGCAGCTGTTGCGGCACGCAAGGCTTTTCCCGAGTGGTCGGCATTGACCGGTGCCGCGCGCGCCGAGTATCTGTCCAAAGCTGCGTCGCTGATCGCCGAACGTATCGACGAACTTGCTGCGCTGGTGTCTCAGGACATGGGTATGCCGCTGGGTTTTGCGAAGCCCGTGCAGATCGGTATGCCGCTCGCGAATCTGAACGCGTTCGCGGAACTTGCACGAACCTACGATTTCGACGCTCATGAGGTTGGCAACTCGTTGATCGTCCGTGAGCCGGCCGGCGTTGTCGGCGCGATCACGCCCTGGAACTTTCCCTTGCATCAGGTGGTCCTGAAGGTGGGCGGCGCTTTGGCGGCCGGTTGCACCGTTGTTCTCAAGCCAACGGAGGTTGCACCTCTGATCACGTACGCGCTTGCTGACATTTTTGATGAAATCGGTTTGCCCGCAGGTGTATTCAACCTCGTGAGCGGATATGGGCCGGTTGTCGGTGAGGCAATTGCGGGCCACCCGGAGGTGGACATGGTTTCCTTCACCGGGTCGACGCGTGCGGGTAAACGTGTTGCCATCGTGGCAGCAGACACCATCAAGAGGGTCTCACTCGAATTGGGTGGGAAGTCCGCGAACGTGATTCTGGACGACGCGGACCTCGAAAAGGCCGTCACGGATGGCGTCGCAAAGTGCTTCCTGAATTCAGGGCAGACATGTTCAGCGCTGACGCGCATGTTGGTTCCGGCAGAGAAGGTAGACGAGGCGGCTGCAATTGCGGCCGCGGTCGCTGCGCATTTCCCCGTTGGAGATCCGGCGCAACCTACCTCGGTGCTGGGGCCGTTGGTGAACGCGAATCAGCTCGGACGCGTTCGCGGATACATCGAGAAGGGTGTGGCCGAGGGCGCCACAGCTGTTGTCGACGGGCGTGAAACAGGTTTGGCCAGTGGATATTTTGTCGGACCGACGGTGTTCTCCAACGTCACCGAGGATATGACGATTGCTCGCGAGGAGATTTTCGGGCCAGTCCTGTCGATCATGGGGTACAAGGACGAAGCCGACGCGGTTCGGATCGCCAATGGCACCGAATACGGGCTGGCAGGCGGTGTCTGGTCGGGTGATCCCGATCGAGCGGATCGCGTCGCACGACAGTTGCGGGCGGGCCAGGTCGAGGTGAACGGCGGCGCATTCAACACGAATGCCCCGTTCGGTGGTTACAAGCAGTCAGGCATCGGACGTGAAGCGGGTACGTTCGGGCTTGAAGAGTTCCTCGAGATCAAGGCAATTCAGCGTTAGTTAAGTTGAAAATGGCGATGCACCCGTACCTCTCCGTGCGGGTGCATCGCCATTTCTGTGTCAGGATCAGGATTTGGCGGCTTCCAAGTGTTGAGCCGAGGCGTTTGCCAGGTGGGTGAGGTCGGAGGCAACGGTCGCGAAGGTGTAGCCCTCGCCGAGACGCTGCGCCGCTACCTGGCCGGCTGGCGTATGGATACCGGCGGCAACGCCTGCCGCGGCAGCTGCTTCGCGAACCCGAGTGAGCGCGGCTTCGAATTCCTCGGACACGTCCGGATCGTTGGAGTGCTTGCCGCCGACAGCAATTCGTAGATCGGACGGGCCGACATAGACGCCGTCCAATCCGGGTACTGCACAGATCTCCTCCACGTTGGCGAGGCCCTGCGGTGTCTCGATCATTGCGAAGACGACGGTGTCGCGGTTCGCGTCGGCGGGAATAGGGCCGACCCGGAGTTGCGAGCGCATCGGCCCGTAGGAGCGAACGCCGAATGGCGGGTACTTGGCGGCAGCGACTGCAGCCGCGGCTTCTTCGGCGTTGTTGATCAGTGGAACTATGACGCCCACTGCGCCGGCGTCGAGTGCTCGCCCGATGGGAGTTGGATTGTTGGCTTCGACTCGCACCATGCCGACGGTGGCGGGTGACGAGTCGATGGCGGTGAGCCCGGCGACCATTCCGGAGTAACCGATCAGACCATGCTGCATGTCGAGCGCGATGTAGTCCCAGCCGACGTGTGCAATCCATTCGGTTGAGATGGGGCTGTCGATGACGGACCAGTATCCGAGGATGCGTTCGCGTCCGCGGATACGTGCGGCGAATTCCTGTGCAGACATTGCGGGGATCCTTCTTGGTAAGGGCGGGTGATGTCAGCGGTTGTAGTTGGGCATGGGGCCGCGCAATGTGGCTCCGACCTGGTCGCATTCTTCGACGATCGCATTGCCGAGGGCGCCTCGGCGAAGTGCCGCGATGTTGGATTCCAGATGCGTGACCTTTGATCCTCCCAGGAGGATCGGCCCGGTTGCAGGCTTGCTGACGAGCCAGCGAAGAGCAAGCTCGGTCATAGTGATTCCGGCTTGTTCGGCGATAGTCGACAGCTGCGCGATGGCGTCGAAGATCTGTGTGTTCCAGTACCGCTCCTTGTACATCGACGCGAGGCGGGAGTCGCCGAATCGGCCGTCGGCGGGGTTTTCCTCGAAAGTATGACGCCCGGTCAGTAGCCCACCGCCGAGTGGGTTGTAGACCATGGTGGTCAGTCCGGTTACGTCCGCGAATTCTGCGTATTCTTCTTCGATTCGACGCGCGAGCAAGTTGTAGAGCTGTTGTGCGACGATCGGTCGCGGAGCGCCGACTGTGTCAGCGGTGTAGTTGATTTCGCTGATTTGCCAGGCTGCGAAGTTGGATACACCGAGAGCGCGAATCTTTCCTTCGGCAACCAGTTCGGCGACGGTAGTGAGGGTTTCGGTCAGCGAAACGGTTCGATCGGGTTGATGGAGATAGAACAGGTCGACGTAGTCGGTGTCGAGCCTGCGCAGGCTTCCTTCGATGCTTGCGCGGAGCCCCTTTGCCGAGAGTGGGCTGTTGTCAGCGGCATCGGGGTGCGGCATTCCGGCTTTGGTGGCCAGAGTGATGGAATCGCGTCGTCCATGTAGGAGTTTCGCCAGAATGCGCTCGGACTCACCGCCCGCGTATCCGTTGGCTGTGTCGATGTGCGAGATACCGGCGTCAAGTGCTGCGTCGAGCATCGAGCCGGCTCCCGCTGCGTCGACGGTGTCCCCGAATGTCATGGTGCCGAGCACCAGCTTCGGAAGCTCGAGTGGTGCGGTCATCTGGTAACTCCTTGTGATGCGGTCTGCTTGGCTAGCAAGTTTCTGGACAGGGCCGCCACCACGTGACGTGGTTTGATCCCGACCATGGTGGTGGGATCGAGGGCAGCGCCTCGTAGTGCGCGGGTGTACGGCTCGCGCGGGCTGGCGAGAACTGCTTCTGTGGAACCGCTTTCGACGATGGTGCCCTTCGACATCACGACGACAGTCTCGCTGATTTCTCGGACAACGCCCAAGTTGTGTGAGATGAAGACGTACGTCAGGCCGGTATCGGCTTGGATTTCACGCAGAAGTTCGAGAACCTGTGCTTGCACCGAAACGTCGAGAGCGCTGGTTGCTTCGTCGCAGACCAGTATTTCGGGCCCGCTGGCAAGCGCACGGGCAATGCCGATACGTTGACGTTGACCACCGGAGAACTCCGCCGGACGCCTATGCAAAGCCGAGCTGGGTAGTCCCACGCGGTCGACGAGTTCGGCTGCCGCTCTGGCGCGTTCCGCCTTGCTGCGGACTCCCTTGAGTCGCAGTGGTTCTCCGATGATGTCCTCGGCGGTGAGGTGAGGGTCCAGAGATCCGTACGGATCCTGAAAGACCATCTGGACGCGAGAGCGGAAGGGACGCAGCGATTTCTCCGACATCTGCGCGATGTCGGTGCCGTCGACGAGAATGCGTCCGCTGGTCGGTGTGAGGAGTCGGACGATCGATCGAGCGATCGTGGACTTGCCGCAGCCGGATTCGCCGACGATGGCGAGGGTCTTACCCTTCTCCACCGCGAAGCTCACCGTATCGACGGCTCGGAAAACTCCGTCGGGAACGGGATACTCGACAACGAGGTCTTCGACGGCAAGCAACGGAGTGTTGTGCGTGCTCATGCCGAGGCTCCGATCTGTGGTGAACGCGTACCGGTGGCGGGGTCGCCGTCCCACGGTCCCAGGTGGGGTATGGCGTCGAGAAGCTTCTGTGTGTAGGCGCTTTGCGGTGTGTCGACGAGGACGTCGGCACTGCCGGTCTCGACAAAGCGTCCGTCCTTCATCACGTAGATGCGGTCGGATACGAGTCGGGCAACTCCGAGGTCGTGGGTGATGACCAGCATTCCGATTCCGGTGCGCTCCTGCAACTCGAGCAGTAGATCCAGAATTCCGGCCTGAACAGTGACGTCCAATGCACTGGTGGGCTCGTCGGCAACAATCAGCTCGGGGCCGGCGGCAAGTGCGCCGGCGATCAGGACGCGCTGCAACATTCCCCCCGACAGTTGGTGCGGATACTTGTCGAGTTGCTGATCCGGATACGGGATGCGTACCTGTTCGAGAAGTTCCACAGCGCGCTCGATTTGTTGTTTCTTCGTGGTCACGCCGCTGTGGCGCACCGCTTCTCGAAGCTGGCTGCCGATGGTATGGACGGGGCTCAGAGCCGTCATCGGGTCTTGGGGAATGAGGGCGATGTGTCGTCCACGAATGTCGTTCAGGATCTTCGTGTTTCCGAGGATGTCCTGGCCTTTGAATGCGACTTTCCCGGAAAGGACGGCAAGATCGTCCGGAAGCAGCCCGAGTATTCCCATGGCTGTCGTCGACTTACCCGAGCCGGATTCGCCGATGATGGTGACGGTTTCACCGGCGTCGATGCAGAATGACACCCCGTCGACGGCTCGGATGACGCCATTTGCGGTCACGAGTTCGATCTGGAGATCGTCGACCCGAAGAAGATTTCCCATGTCTCACGCCTTCGCTTTCTGAACGCCGCCACGCCTGAACAGGCTTGCGCCCAGTCGTTTCGATCCTGCCGGACGATCACGCAGGCCGTCGCCGAGCAGGTTTACCCCGACCACCAGCAGCACGATCATCAGGCCCGTCAGCGTCACGATCCACCATGAAGTGGTGATGTAGTCCTGTCCGTCGGCGATGATTCGGCCCCACGTTGCGAACGGACGTTGCGGTCCCGCGCCGAGGTAGCTCAACGAGCTTTCCAGCAGGACGGCCTGTGCGAGTAGCAGCAGGACGACGAGCGATGCTTGCTTGACGATGTTCGGAATTACGTGGCGCACGAGGATGGCCATGCGGGTCAGCCCTAGAACTCTGGCTGCTGCGACATAGGGCTTTTCGCGTTCGACGAGCACCAAGGACCGGGTCAGTCGGGCGACTTCGGGCCACTGCGCGATCGCGATGACAAACGTGATGACGGGGATAGACGGGCCGAACAGCGCGACAACGAGAAGAAGCATCATCAACAGCGGCAGGGACAGCTGTGCTTCGAGGAGGCGAGAGATGACAGTGTCGACCCACCGGCCGAAGTAGCCTGCGGCAGAACCTGCCACGACGCCGATGATGCCGGACACGACGACGGCAAGGATGCCGATCGTCAGAGACACCTGACCCCCGTGCAGGATGCGCGAGAGTAGGTCGCGTCCGAGTTGGTCGGTGCCGAACAGGTGGCCGTCACTGAGCGGAGGTAACCGCCGCTGGCTCAGGTTGGTTTGATTCGGATCTGCCAGCGGCAGAAGGCCGGCGAGCGCGACGGGAAGGATCACGACGAGCGCGCAGATCGAGCCGGCCCAGATCTTGACGCGGCTGTCTCGCTTACGGCGCGTGGCTCCGGCGCGAGCGAAATCAGCCTCGGTGACTGCGCTGGGTCGCGGTGCTGTGGGAGGTTCCAAGACTGTGGTCATCAGTTGGCGCCCTTTCCGAGGCGTACCCGTGGGTCCAGGAGGGGATAGAGGAGGTCCACTGCGAGTTGTACGAGTACCGCCAAGACAGCGGTGACGAGTACGGTCGCCTGGATCAAGGGGTAGTCGCGAGTCTCGAGCGCACGCACTACCAGCGAGCCGACACCGGGCCACGCGAATACGACCTCGACGACTACGACGCCGTTGAGCATGCCGGCAAATCTGGTGCCCAGCGCGGTGACGATGGGAATTGCCGAATTACGCATCGCATATCGCCACGTGAGTTCGCGTTCCGATACACCGCGTGAACGAGCGACCGTGATGTACGGGGAGGCGAAGGCCGAGACCATTTCGCGTCGAACCATCCGGGAGATCAGCGCGATCTGGAGGATCGCGATAGTGACGGTAGGCAGGATCAGCGACGGCCACGTGGTGAATCCGGCGGCAGGGAGTACCGGGATCAAGACCGCGAAGATCGTGACCAGCATGAGGCCGCTCCAGAACTCCGGCATGGACTGTCCGCCGACTGCAACGACGTTCGCACCGAGTTCGCGTCGTGTGTCCGCATGACGGGCCATCCACACGCCCAACGGAATCGAGAGCACGGCGGTCAGCAGAATGGAACTGACGGCCAGGGTGATGGTGTACGGAAGTCTGCCGAGGACGACATCCATGGCCGGCGCCTGGAACGAGTACGACGTGCCGAGATTCAGGTGGACGAGATCCCACAGGTAGATCAGGTACTGGGAGAACACCGACTTGTCCAAGCCCATGTCAGCCCGGATCTTCGCGAGATCTTCCGTACTGGCCAGCGGGCCGGCCAAAGCGTAGGCGGGATCTCCCGGAGCCATCCGGATCAGGACGAACACTGTTGTAAGCGTGAGGAAGATCGTCAATGCGCTCTGTGCCAAGCGTTTGAGCACGTATTTGAGTGTCGGGTTCATCGCGACACGTCGACGCGGGGAGGTCCCGAGCGTAGTGTGCGGTTTCGGAGCGGTGAGAGTCATCGCCTCAGGCCTCCAATCGGACGACGCCGAGATCGTAGGAGTTGATCGGGGTCAGTGAAACATTCTGAACGCGTGTGCGTTTCGCGAGCAGCGCGTTGGGGACAAAACTCCACAGGCAGGGCCATGTGTTCCAGATGTCCTGCTGCGCGGCGTCGAGAAGCGCGGCACGCCTGGCTGGATCCGGTTCGCTCGATGCGGCTTGGATCTTCGCGGTGATCTCGGGAAAGACGTATCCGTGATAGGTGTCGCGAGTTGCTTCCTTCTCGGCGGTACCCGCATACATGCCCTGCAGTGTGGTCAGTGCAAGTCCGGTCTGGTTGCCGTAGCCGTTGCCAAGGACATCCCAGTCTCCGGTCTTGCCCTGGCGCCAGGACGAGATGTCACCGCCAGGCTCGAACTGTTGCAGTTTGACGCGCACGCCCACCGCTTTCATCATTTCGAGCACCGATTCCATCACCGATACGTCGTTGGTGAACTCTCCGGTTTCCCAGATGAAGGTGAGCTCCAGATCGTCGGCACCCTCGGCTTCGAGCATTTGCCGGGCTTTCCGTGGATCGTATTGGTAAGTGCCGGTTTTCACGGCTCCATCCAAGGTCGAAGGTGCTGGACCGGTAGCCGGGACCGCAGATCCGATCAGCACGTCTCGAGCGAGCGACTCGCCATCGATGGCGTAAGTCAGTGCCTCGCGGACACGCGGATTGGAGAGTGGATGGTCGGCGGGCTTGCGGAAGTTGAAGAACAGCTGGTTGATTCGAGTGCTCGGCACGGTGTCAACCTGAACGCCGGGGAGGTCCGCCAGTTGTTCGGCGGAGTCGGGGCTGATCGAGTCGATGACGTCGACCTCGCCGCTCCGCAACGCAACCACTCTGCCGGCTTCTTCGGGGATGAAGCGAACCTGAACTCGACGAACACCGGGGGCTGGGCCCCAGTAGTTGTCGTTCGCGACCAGCGTGTAATCACCGGTGCCACGGTTCGATTCGCTGACGACGAACGGGCCGGAACCGACTCCGCTCTGCAGTTCATTCGGTTCGTTGGCGGCTGCAGGCGTGATCAAGATATTCGACATGAGTGAGTCCAGCACCGGCACCGGGGATTTTGTTCGGAGAATGAACGTGCGGTCGTCGATCGGCACCACGGTGGGCCACTCCGGGAATTGAGGGGCGACAAACGATCCGCTGACCTGCTGGTACATCTCCATGGCTGTCGTGACGTCGTCGATGACGACGGGGGTGCCGTCGGAGTAGCGGATTCCTTCGCGGAGGCGAACTGTCCACTCGGTGGGGCCGGTCGACTCGAACTGATCGGCAAGAACCAGTTGCGGGGTGAGGTTGTCGCCGATTCGGGTGAGTCCCTGCCGGACACCTCGCTGGGCCGTGACTGCGGCGTCGAATTGGTTGAGTTTGTTGTCGAGGCTGACGAGTGAACGGTTGAGTCCGAGTACGAGCGTGTCTTGGGTCGGCTTGCCGGTGGGGCCGGCGCATGCAGCTGTCGAACCCAGAAGCGTTGCGCCACCGATCAGCCCCGTGAACTGCAAGAAGGAGCGCCGGGAGAGCTGTGGTGTTCGCAAACGAGAATTGGTCATCGGTGACCTTTCGATCCTGACGGGCAGCGTGGGGGCGACGCTCCGAGTGGATTGTTTGCGCACAATCGTGTCGGACTCTCGCTTGTAACTCAGCTCACAATGGCACTGTTGCGCACTTCGCGCAAGTCCCGTAACTTCATTTGCGTACTTCGCGCATCAATTGCGAGACTGTGCATACTCGATTCAGACCGAAAGGGGGTCGAGGTAATTGATGAAACCGCTGGTAGTAATCGCTGATGACCTGTCCGGGGCCGCGGAATCGGCCGCCGGATTTCTGTCCCGCGGTGGCGCTGTATCGCTGCGGCTCCGCCCCGGCGTGCAGGACGGAAGCGATGCGACCGTCTTTGATCTGCACTCGCGGCGTTCCGATCCCGCGCAGGCTGCTCGCGACGTCGGCGCTGTTCTCCATTCGGCTTCGGGCTCCACCGTCGTGAAGAAGATCGACTCTCTGCTCCGGGGCAACATAGCTGCCGAGGTTGCAGAACTAACACGCGACGGCTCGCCGGTCATTGTTGCTGCTGGGCTCCCTGCGTTGGGACGCACGGTTCGAGACGGCGTCCCACTGATCGACGGTGTTCCGTTGCATACAACCTCGTTGTGGCGCGCGGAGGCGATGCAACCTCCACGTTCGATCGCCGAAGTGCTCGGCGATTCAGTGTCCACCACTGACGTATCGCTGGTCGTCGTACGGTCCGGAAAGCTGTCGACAGTTCTCGAGGCGATCGCAGATTCCGGATCGGTAGCCGTCTGCGACGTAGAAACGGATGCCGATCTCGACGTGATTGTGGCTGCAGCGCAAGATGTTCCGCGGTCCCGGCTTGTGGGAACTGCTGCGCTGACTGCGGCTGTCGCTCGAAGCCGTGCAGCGCAATCGCCGGGTGCTCCTGTGCAACTTCGTGCTTCGCGAAGCAGTTTGACGGTGGTGGGAACGGCGGACGTCTCCGCGGCTGAGCAGGTGGCCTTGCTTCGGGATTCGGGCGTACGGCACGTGCTCGTGAACAGTGCCGACCTCTTATCGAATTCAGCTGAGCCGTCTACGATTCTGGAAGCACTCGACAGCGGAAATGTAGTCGTTTCGGTTGGCGGACCAGTCGTACCGACAGAGGCCGCCCGCTTGGTGTCTGCTCTGGCTGAATTGATCGCGGTGGTAGATGCGAGTCGCGTAGGTCGCGAATACCCACTTGATCTAGTCCTCACCGGCGGTGAGACCGCGCGCAGCGTTCTCGATCGGCTGGGCGTCGAGCATCTGTCGCCGGTGTGCGAAATCGAATACGGTGCAGTGCTTTCCAGTGACCTGACGGGTCGCTACGTAGTCACTCGGCCGGGCAGTTTCGGCGATGTACGCAGTCTTCTTTCCATCACGGAGTTTCTCTCACGCCCCGCATCGGTCGTCGCTCCGCACAGTCCACGTTCGGTAAATCCTTCAGACAACGAGGTCAACGCAATGCCAATCGAATCCGCACCACTGCCGCTGATCGCTGTCACGATGGGGGACGGCGCCGGCGTCGGGCCCGAAGTGATTGTTCCTGCATTACTCGACGACGAAACAAGAAAGCGTTGCCGCCCGGTTGTTGTCGGCGACGCGAAACGCCTACGTCTGGCTGCCGAAGTACTCGGCCTCGATGTCGACGTGGTGGCAATCGACGAGATCAAGGATGCCGAATTCACGGCCGGACGAATCAACGTCATCGACCTTGATCTGCTGCCGGAGGATCTAGCGTGGGGTGAATTGTCTGCCGTCGCAGGTGATGCCGCGTACCAGTACATCCGTGTGGCAAGTGAACTCGCTGTTCGCGGCGAAGTTCAGTCGATCTGCACGGCGCCCCTGAACAAGGAGGCACTCCACGCGGCAGGTCATATCTTTCCGGGGCATACGGAACTGCTCGCGCATCTGACTGGCACCGAGGAAGTGTCGATGATGCTGTCGACGCCCAAGCTGAAGGTCATCCACGTGACTACACACATCGGACTCCTCGACGCAGTCGCTCGGATCGAACCCGGACTGGTCGAGCGGACTATTCGTCGAGGTCACGAAGCTTTGGTGCGCACGGGTAATCCGGCACCGAAGATCGGAGTGTGTGGCATCAATCCGCACGCGGGAGAGAACGGACTCTTCGGCTACGGGGAGGAAGAACAGAAGATCATTCCGGCTGTCGAACTACTTCAAGCAGAGGGCATGGACGTGCACGGTCCGTTGCCTGCTGACACTGCGTTCTTCTTGGCCGGCCGCGGCGACTACGACTTGATCGTCGCGATGTACCACGATCAGGGGCATGGTCCGGTCAAGGTTCTCGGAATCGAAGCGGGTGTCAACATCACCGTCGGTTTGCCTGTCATTCGTACATCGGTAGACCATGGAACCGCCTTCGATATCGCAGGTAAGGGCATAGCCGAGGCCGGTAGTATGGTCGAGGCGCTGCGTCAGGCAGCCGAATTGGCAACCAGCACATTCGTTTCCAAGTAGGCACGGAGTTCGAAGGGGGAGCGATGGCCATCCGAGAGTCGGAGGCGAGGCGGTCGGAGATCGCGAGGCTCGCGCGCACCAGCGGTCTGGCCAGTGTCGAGGATTTGTCTGCTCAATTCGGGGTGACCGCGTCCACGATCCGTCGCGACCTGAGTCAGTTGACTGCGCAGGGAGTTATTGCCCGGACGTACGGCGGCGCGATTGCTCTCAACCCTCATCCGGAATCGTCCTTGCGTCAACGCGCGATGGAGGGGTTCGACGCAAAGCGTGGAATTGCCGAGTGGGCTGCAGCGCAGGTCCGGCCTGGAGAGACCGTGCTCCTGGATGCCGGTACGACAGTGGGCGCGATGGGCGAGTTCTTACGTCACGTGACGAATTTGACGGTTATTGCTGCCGGCTTAACGGCGCTCGAAGCACTGGCTGATGCTGACGGTGTCCGAGTCGAATGCCTCGGCGGGACATTGCGGCAGCTCAGCCAGGGATTTGTCGGGCCACTCGCTGAGGCGTCACTGCAGAGAGTCTCGTTCGACAAGGCCTTTCTCGGCGCCGACGCTGTGACTGCTGACCTGGGGATCTGCGAAGCGGAACTCGACCAGACGCGGCTGAAGGAAATGATGATCGAGCGCGCCGGCGAGGTCTACATACTTGCGCACTCCGCCAAGCTCGGGGAACGTCCATTCCATGCATGGGCTCCGATTCCCCCGGGGGCGGTGCTGGTTACCGATTCCGCAGTAGACGCCCAGCAGGTTGCGTTGTTCGAGGGCGCCGGCATACGTGTCGAGATTGCGTAAGTCAGACCGTCAATTTTCGGTGTCCGGCGTCACATTTGCGTAATTCCGCCGAATTGCTAGGGATGTGATGGGCTCTAGCTGCGGAAATAGTAAAAGGATTTGCCCTGACCTGGCGATTTGTTAAAGGCTTCGACAGTCGCGTAACTTATTCCAAGTCAGAGCGACACGGACACCGACTCCCGCTTCACAGCGAGTGACACGAGGTTGTACGAAGTGCCTGGCCAAAATTCGAAGTAGTTTCCATCATGTATGGTTGTGCTTCACCTCCAGTTCTTCTTCAAGATGTTCCGGTTTGCGCCGGTGACTTCGATGGGATAGGCTG
>NZ_JBHTZI010000022.1:0-5754 GCF_042790355.1 Rhodococcus sp. NPDC056743
TGGAGTCGGTGTAGTCGACGGGTGCGGTGCCGAGGTGGGGATACTGTTCGGTCCAGCTTCCCGCGGCCGGTTTGGCGAAGTGTGGCACGGTCTACTCGCTTTCGTGATCTGGCTCGATGCCAAATGAGTTGAAGGCCATGGCCATCAGGCCATAGCAGCCGACAGTGAAGACAAAGTCCATGAGTTGTCGTTTGTCGAAATGCTCGCTGAGTGCTGCCCAGGTCTCGTCCGAGACGATCGAATCGACTTCGAGTTCTTCGACGGCCCGCAACACAGTGATGTCGGGTTCGATGAGGGCTTCGCCGCGCATGGCCGATTCGATCTCGGCCGGCGTCAAGCCTCCTTCTTCCTGGGCGATGATGATGTGATGGGTCTTCTCGTAAGCGCAGTTCCGGCGCGTTGCAACCCTCAAGATCGCCAGTTCGCGTAGACGGGGAGGAAGGCTGTTGCGGAACAGCATTCGCGTACTGAAGATGAGGAAGTCCCTGGTCAGCTCAGGGTGATTCACCAACGTGGACAACGCGGGCCCGGCACCTTCCGGGTTTTGCCGCTCACGGGGCAGCATTCCGCGCAACGACGAGCGAACCTGGTCGTCCCAATCTGCTTCGGGTAACGGAGATAGCCGCATCAGACGCTCGTTTCCTTTGCTGTCATCGAAAGAGTGCAATATTTTCGATCTCATCTTTGAGAATCACATTCTCCTTACTGAGTGCAATATTTCCACAGTCCTCATCCGTCGTCAACGCCGGACTGCATTGGTTGCTCTGCACACGAAGAACGCGCGGTGCCCGACGAACGGGCACCGCGCGAGAAGTTCTGAGAGAAGCGCACTATCGGCGTGGGTGGCTACCTCGATGAGCGTCGGCAAACAATCGTAATTCCCGTACGACATCAGGTCCGGAGGGCGTGTAGATGACTTCGCGATACCCGTAGTCGCCCAGTCGCGAGAGGTTTCGGGCGATCCGGTCGGCGTCACCGACCATTGACTTCAGATCGATGTGCTCGAGCAACCCGCGATCGCGATCGGTGAGATGCGTGACATGCCCCTCGAACGTCAGCAAGTGTCGTTCACTCCCTGGGGACAGGGCTTCAAGTTCCTCACGCCACGCCCGGCCGCCTGCCATCGCATCCACAGCTTCAGCTCCGTCGGTGATATAAGCGTTGTGCCAGTCGACAACTCGCCACGGACCTATCGCCTCGCGAACCCGATCCGAGTCTGGATCCTCGCCCGGATCGAGAACCGTTCCGGACGAGATGATCGCTGACGGGAGGCTCGCATGAGGTGGGCCGACGATTCCATCGGCGATCTCGGTTGCCAAACCGATTCCTTTGGGCCCGAACACGCTCAGCCACAGCGGGACGTCGACGGGCCGGTTCGCGGTCAGTCCGTCGGCATGCAGCATCCGTGTCGGCTTGCCGTCCACGATCGCGATCTCGCCCGCCAGCAGTTGGCGGAGGCCGCGAACGTACTCGCCCAGGGCCCGCATCGTCATGGGACGCTGACCCACCGACAGTCTGGCCGTGAAACCGGTGCCGAAACATGCCCGGAACCGCCCACCCGACAGCCGAGCCACCGTCGCGATTCCCGAAGCCATTGTCAGCAGGGATCGTTGCTCGGGAATCAGGACGGCAGTTGCCAAACCGATCCGTGTGGTCCGCTCGGCTGCCAACGCCAAGTGGACAAAAGGGTCCTCCCACAGCGGTGCGGAATCGTAGATCCACACCCGCGAATATCCCAACTCTTCGGCGAGGACAACCTGGTCGGCAAAATCAGGACCAGGCGGGAGACCACACGACAGTTCGACATCAGCCACGGCGGCTCGGCATTTCGAATCCGGACAGGATCACGGCATTGGTCTCGGCAGCATTCTCGCGCAACACCTTTGCCTCCTGGTACTCGTCGGACTCGTACCACGTGCGGGCTGCCTCGACCGATACGAACTCGAGGACAACTGTCCGGTCGCCGTGCCAATCGCCCTCGAGCACGCGCGGTGTCGTTTCGACCGACAGAACTGTGGCACCGCCCTGTGCCAGTGACGGTGCAGATGCCCGACCATAGGCATTCATGCCGGCTTCGTCCTTGATGGCTTCGGTCAAGATGACATATCCCTTGGGCATTGCGTACTCCTGGTCGTTGTGTGGTTGAAGGATGAAAGTGAGTTCAGGTCAAGGTTATTGCGCGCTCGGGACAGTTCGCGGCAGCGTCACGAACTGCACTTTCCACGTCTGTCGGAACCACATCGGCAATCGCCTCGGCGTAACCGTCGTCGGTGAGCGTGAAAACCTCAGGTGCGATGGTGAGGCAGACGCCGTGTCCCTTGCATCCGTCCGGGTCGACCGAGACTTTCATCAGGCGTCCTCCGCTGCGAGTGTGTACTCGAGGTTCAAGTTGGTGAGACCGCGGAGAATGAACGTCGGCACGTACTGGAAACTGCGGTTATCCGCAGTTCCGTGAGCGCTCTCCGAAATTCTGATGTCCGTGGTGCGGTCCAGAAGACGTTCGAGGCAGATCCGCGCCTCCGTACGAGCCAGTGGAGCACCGGGGCAACTGTGAATACCACGGCCGAAGGCGATATGCGTGCGAGCATTGGGTCGATCTATGTCGAATGTCGCAGCATCCGGGAACTGGCGCGGATCGCGATTGGCGGCGCCGTTGACCAACATTACCGTGGTGCCCGCCGGGATATCCACTCCACCAATGGTTGTGGGAACTCGAGAGAGCCGGAAATCGCCCTTGATCGGGCTTTCGATTCGCAGAGTCTCTTCGATGAAGTTGGGAATGCGATCGCGTTCCTTGCGCAGAAGTGCCTGGAGCTCAGGCTCTTCGGCAAGAATCTTCAGCGCGGAGCTGAGTAGTCGGACCGTGGTTTCCTGGCCGGCCGAGAAGAGGTTGGCAGCAACATGTACGACGTCTGCGACATCGGGGGTCGATCCGTCCGGGAAGGTCGCGGTGGCCAAACCTGTCATGACGTCGTCACGTGGTTCGCGGCGACGGTCCTCGACATAGGCGGTGAATTGTGCGTACAGGAATTCCATCGGCGTGTGCGCCAACGTGTCGTCGCCGGTGCTTCCGAGGCCACCACTCCCACCATCGTGTGGCCGTCCGAGATTTCGAACGAAGTTGTTCCGGTCGACCTCGGGAACGCCGAGGAGGTCGGCGATGGCCAACAGTGCATACGGGAGGGCGAACTCGCTGATGAATTCACCTTCGCCGCCCTCGAGTGCCTTGTCCAGCAACTGGTCTGCGAGTGTCCACATCCAGTCCTCGTTCTCCTTGAGGCGCTTGGGCGTGATCAATCGCATGAGCAGGGCGCGGTGGTCGGTGTGTACCGGTGGATCGAGTGTCGGTAGCTGATCGTTCATCGGGAGCTTGTGGCGGTGCAGTTCGATCAGTTCCGAGACGTCGTCGCCTTCGAGCGGGACCGGGAACCCGGGAAATGGACCGGTAACCGAAGTGCACGACGAGAATGTCACGCTGTCCTGCAGTACCTCCACGGCTTCCTCGTATCCCGTCACCATGACAACGTTGTGGTGCGGTTCGCGCTTGACGGGACATTGACCGCGCATCGCCTCGAAGTACGGGTACGGGTCCACGACAAGATCGTCGTCCTTGAAAAAGTTCTTGGTCTCGAAGTCGGTCATGGCTACACCGTTTCCCGCGACATCGCTTGCGCGTATGTCTCGTTTCTTGAGGCGAGGGGCTGCTCACCTGAGTCAGTGGTCATTTCGAACAGTGGGACATCTTCAGAACGATGGTTCGGTGAGACGGTGCAGGATGGCGTCACCGCCGTCCACCACCTTGGGCTGATGCCAGATTTCGACGCACATCGCGACCATGATGACGGAGTGCACCAGGCGGAGCAGATTGCGCGCGTCCTCGGGGAGGTCGTCGAGCGGAAACTTGTCGCAGTAGGCAAGCGCGTCTTGAAGTACGGGGAATCCGGCGTCGTAGAACGCCTGCATCGTTGCCATGCTGCTTGCCATCCGCATATTCCAGCGTTCTGCCTCCGTCTCGAGACACCACGCGGCGGCAAAACCCTCGAGTTCCGAGAATTCCTCAGGCAGAAGAGGATTGATTGTCGTCATACGTTCACCCCGGAACCTTGGTAGCTCGTGACCCAGTCGGCAATGGATTTGTGGAAATGTCGGACGAGAAGTTCCTGGTCGTTGAGCGGGAAGTCGCTCGAGCTGCCCAGTGCATCGAGACCTTGCTGAGTTCCGACGAGGGTACCCGCATCCTGCAGAGCGAACTCCTTGAACATGACAACGGCGCATTCCTGCGCAGCGCGGTCACTGGCGGTTTTGGCCGGCGGGAAGAAGAGTGTGCCCTCGAACCGGTGCGTGTTGTGTGATGTAGGCCAGTAGCGGTAGACGAGATACCACCCGCTGGCCCAGATCAAGATTTCCAGGTTGGGGAAGATCTGGAAGTTGTCGGCCGCCCACGCCTTGATGCGTCCAGGGTTGGTTCCGGACATCTCGCCCCCGAGATCGGGCTCGTTCCACGGTCCGAACAATCCGCTGCGCGTTTCCATTTCGATCGGGTACTGGAAATTGGCCGGCCACAGGCGACGCGGAACGCTGGACGTCGACACCATCCGATGCGGTCCGTCGAGTTGATAGTGCGGAGCCTCGAAACCCTTCATCATCTGGGGTCTGGCGTCGGGAGTCGCTTCCTGGGTATGCAGCGACGGGACGTGGTAGTACTCCTGGAATGCGTCCAGGAAAACCTTCCAGTTGCAGTCGATGTCGGCGCTGAAATCGTAGCGCTCGGGCATCTCCTCGAACGGATATCCCGCCAGATCTGTGATCATCGAGCCGAGGAACTCGGTGAGAGTAGTGGGCGGTTCCTTTGCGAGATTGACGAAGATGAACCCTGCCCAGACATCGCAGTGCACCGGGACCAGTCCGTAATCGGCCTTGTCCAAGTCGAAGAACTCGCCCTCCTGCTGCACGAACGTCAGCGACCCGTCGAGTGAGTAGCGCCACGCGTGGTACTTGCAGGTGAAGGCGCGGCAGGAACCACTGGTCTCCGCGCTGGGAATCTCGTTCCACACCAACTTGTTTCCGCGGTGACGGCAGATGTTGTGGAAGGCGCGAACCTGTCCCTCCAGATCGCGCACGATGATGAGTGAGGTATTGGCGACTTCGATTTCCTTGGTGAAATAGCGACCGTTGTCGGCGACGTCCTCGACGCGACCGACGTTGAGCCACGCCTGCTTGAAAACTGCTTCGCGTTCGGCTTCGTAGAACTCGGGCGAAATGCAGTCCTGGTAGGACACCGGCCCGGTTCCGACATCCGGATAGTGCTGGGTCCAGCTTCCTTCGGCAGGTTTGGGAAAGAGTGCCATCGCGTAGGTCCTTCGATTGTGGCGGCGATTCCGATGCTTCCCAGTGCGCCGTCAATTGTCAAGAATTGCATTCTCTTGCAAGGGTATTCGTATCCTAGATAGTGATGGCAAGATTGTGTCCGTAATTGTGCATTGTGGTGCAACATATTTCGAGATCTCGGGTTGGTCGGCCGAAAACGAAGAGACCGCAACGCCCGGCATGCGTGAAGATGTGCATGCCGGACGCTACGGTCTTTACAGTTTTGCTTGCTTCCCAACTACTTTCGCTGGCGTCCGTGTCTGTGTACTCAGACGACGGGTTCGACGGTGACGGCTACGTAGGCGGCGCCGCTGTCGGGGACGCGTGGTTGTTTCCAGACTTCGATGGGGAAGGTGACCATGACGAAGGATTGCATGAGGTGTACGA
>NZ_JBHTZI010000023.1:1737-3070 GCF_042790355.1 Rhodococcus sp. NPDC056743
GGTTTGTGTGTTGTTTGAGAACTGCACAGTGGACGCGAGCATCTTTGTTGTAAGTAATGAAGAGCGTACGGTGGATGCCTTGGCACCAGGAGCCGATGAAGGACGTAGGAGGCTGCGATAAGCCTCGGGGAGCTGTCAACCGAGCTGTGATCCGAGGATGTCCGAATGGGGAAACCCAGCACGAGTGATGTCGTGTTACCCGCGCCTGAATATATAGGGCGTGTGGAGGGAACGTGGGGAAGTGAAACATCTCAGTACCCACAGGAAGAGAAAACAACCGTGATTCCGTGAGTAGTGGCGAGCGAAAGCGGAAGAGGCTAAACCATGGGTGTGTGATAGCCGGCAGGCGTTGCATTCGTGGGGTTGTGGGGTTCATTTTGTCAATACTGCCGTGTTGGCCAACAGTAAGAAATCACGAGGTTAGTGGAAGTGGTCTGGAACGGCCTGTCGTAGAGGGTGAGAATCCCGTACACGAAAACTTTGTGACTGTTGTAATGGAAACCCAAGTAGCACCGGGCCCGTGAAATCTGGTGTGAATCTGTCGGGACCACCCGATAAGCCTGAATACTCCCTGGTGACCGATAGCGGACTAGTACCGTGAGGGAAAGGTGAAAAGTACCCCGGGAGGGGAGTGAAATAGTACCTGAAACCGTGCGCTTACAATCCGTCAGAGCCTTCGAACAGCTTGCTGTTGGGGGTGATGGCGTGCCTTTTGAAGAATGAGCCTGCGAGTTAGTGGCATGTCGCGAGGTTAACCCGTGTGGGGTAGCCGTAGCGAAAGCGAGTCCGAATAGGGCGAGTCAGTGGCATGCTCTAGACCCGAAGCGGAGTGATCTACCCATGGCCAGGTTGAAGCGACGGTAAGACGTCGTGGAGGACCGAACCCACTTAGGTTGAAAACTGAGGGGATGAGTTGTGGGTAGGGGTGAAAGGCCAATCAAACTCCGTGATAGCTGGTTCTCCCCGAAATGCATTTAGGTGCAGCGTCGCGTGTTTCTCACCGGAGGTAGAGCTACTGGATGGTCTAGGGGGCCCACAAGCTTACCGAAATCAGCCAAACTCCGAATGCCGGTGAGTGAGAGCGCGGCAGTGAGACTGCGGGCGATAAGGTTCGTAGTCGAGAGGGAAACAGCCCAGATCGCCAGCTAAGGTCCCTAAGCGTGTACTAAGTGGAAAAGGATGTGGGGTCGCGAAGACAACCAGGAGGTTGGCTTAGAAGCAGCCACCCTTGAAAGAGTGCGTAATAGCTCACTGGTCAAGTGATCCTGCGCCGACAATGTAGCGGGGCTCAAGTACACCACCGAAGCTGCGGCATTCACGCAATAGCCCCCAG
>NZ_JBHTZI010000023.1:3166-5050 GCF_042790355.1 Rhodococcus sp. NPDC056743
GTGGCAGGTGTGTGGATGGGTAGGGGAGCGTCGTGTGGCCATGGAAGCGGCAGGGTGACCTAGCCGTGGAGGCCACACGAGTGAGAATGCAGGCATGAGTAGCGAAAGACGAGTGAGAAACTCGTCCGCCGAATGACCAAGGGTTCCTGGGCCAGGTTAATCCGCCCAGGGTGAGTCGGGACCTAAGACGAGGCCGACAGGCGTAGCCGATGGACAACGGGTTGATATTCCCGTACCCGTGTGAACGCGCCCATGGTGAATCAGTGATACTAACCGTCCTGAAGCCACGAGAAGACCTTCGGGTCTCGAGTTGGTGGATGCACGGGACCTGATCTGGTAGTAGCCAAGCGATGGGGTGACGCAGGAAGGTAGCTGGGCCGGTCAGTGGTAATACCGGTGTAAGCGTGTAGGGCGTGACCTAGGCAAATCCGGGTCGCATTAAAGCCTGAGACGTGATGCGTAGCCGATTGAGGCGAATTCAGTGATCCTATGCTGCCGAGAAAAGCCTCTAGCGAGCTTTCACACGGCCCGTACCCCAAACCGACACAGGTGGTCAGGTAGAGAATACTAAGGCGATCGAGATAACTATGGTTAAGGAACTCGGCAAAATGCCCCCGTAACTTCGGGAGAAGGGGGGCCCTGTCTGGTGACGACATTTACTGTCCGAGCTGGGTGGGGCCGCAGAGACCAGTGAGAAGCGACTGTTTACTAAAAACACAGGTCCGTGCGAAGTCGTAAGACGATGTATACGGACTGACGCCTGCCCGGTGCTGGAAGGTTAAGAGGACCGGTTAGCCAGTAATGGCGAAGCTGAGAATTTAAGCCCCAGTAAACGGCGGTGGTAACTATAACCATCCTAAGGTAGCGAAATTCCTTGTCGGGTAAGTTCCGACCTGCACGAATGGCGTAACGACTTCTCAGCTGTCTCAACCGTAGACTCGGCGAAATTGCATTACGAGTAAAGATGCTCGTTACGCGCGGCAGGACGAAAAGACCCCGGGACCTTCACTACAGCTTGGTATTGGTGTTCGGTTCGGTTTGTGTAGGATAGGTGGGAGACTGTGAAACGGTGACGCCAGTTATCGTGGAGTCGTTGTTGAAATACCACTCTGATCGAATTGGACCTCTAACCTCGGACCATGATCTGGTTCAGGGACAGTGCCTGGTGGGTAGTTTAACTGGGGCGGTTGCCTCCCAAAATGTAACGGAGGCGCCCAAAGGTTCCCTCAGCCTGGTTGGCAATCAGGTGTCGAGTGCAAGTGCACAAGGGAGCTTGACTGTGAGACTGACAGGTCGAGCAGGGACGAAAGTCGGGACTAGTGATCCGGCACCGGCAAGTGGAAGCGGTGTCGCTCAACGGATAAAAGGTACCCCGGGGATAACAGGCTGATCTTCCCCAAGAGTCCATATCGACGGGATGGTTTGGCACCTCGATGTCGGCTCGTCGCATCCTGGGGCTGGAGTAGGTCCCAAGGGTTGGGCTGTTCGCCCATTAAAGCGGCACGCGAGCTGGGTTTAGAACGTCGTGAGACAGTTCGGTCTCTATCCGCCGCGCGCGTAAGAAACTTGAGGAAGGCTGTCCCTAGTACGAGAGGACCGGGACGGACGAACCTCTGGTGTGCCAGTTGTTCCGCCAGGAGCACCGCTGGTTAGCTACGTTCGGAAGGGATAACCGCTGAAAGCATCTAAGCGGGAAGCCTGTTCCAAGATGAGGTTTCTCACCCCCTCGAGGGGGTAAGGCCCCCGGCAGACCACCGGGTTGATAGGCCAGAACTGGAAGTACAGTAATGTATGCAGGTGACTGGTACTAATAGGCCGAGGACTTACCACAAAGAAGCTACGCGTCCACTGTGCGGTATCTGAAACAACACACAGATACCTTGA
>NZ_JBHTZI010000024.1:0-3468 GCF_042790355.1 Rhodococcus sp. NPDC056743
ACATCCAACTCCCCATACAACAACCGCCGACCACCACACACCACAGCAACCGCATCCCGATCCGCCGCCCCCACAGCCAACAACTCCGGCAACACTTGTTCTTTCACAGACAAGCCACCCTGAACCGGAGCCAGTTCCCGGTGCTCCTCCGGTGAGAGCACGTCCAGCGCCGCAAGTGGCAGATCAGGATCTGAAACAACGGCGTTGACGACACAGAAAACTCGCTGCAGGACACTGTCGATAGTCCCGCAGTCGAAAAGCTCCGGCAGATACTTGATTCTGATGTGCAGTCGATTGTCGAGGTGCGCAACAACGCCGATCGGATAGTGCGCGGCATCAACACCACTGACATCAACAACCCGCATACCCGCAATATCCGTCTCCGCAGTCAACCCACCACGATCCACCGGATACGACTCGAACACCGTCATCGTGTCGAACACAGCACCAGCACCCGCAACCCGCTGAATATCCGCCAAACCCACATACTGATGATCAAGAAGACCAGCCTGCTCACCCTGAATCCGAGAAAGAAGCGAACCAAGAGTCTCCCCCCGATCCAACCGAACCCGCACCGGCACCGTATTGACAAACAAACCGATCATCGACTCCACCCCCGCAACCTGCGGAGGACGACCAGCCACCGTCGAACCGAACGTCACATCATCACGAGACGTCCACCCACCCAACACAATCGACCACGCCATCTCGATCACCGAATTCACAGTGACCCCCATACCCCGAACACACGACATCAACGCCACAGTCTGATCCTCGGTCAACTCACCGAACACATCCCGCGACCCGCCGTACCGACGAGCAGGATCAACCGGCGCAACCAACGTCGACTCCTCGACACCCTCGAAAGCCTTCGCCCACACGTCAAGAGATCTCGACGTATCCTGCTGTTTGATCCACGCCAGGTAGTCGCGGTACGGGTACGCCCTCGGCAAGGCCTCTTCACCTGCCGCGTAGGCCAGCAGCAGTTCGCGTACCAAAAGAGGAGTCGACCAACCGTCCAGCAACAGATGATGATTGGTCATCACCAAGCGGTAGCTTTGCGGGCCCGTAGTGATGAGCAACCAGCGCAGCAGAGGGGCACGCGCGGGATCAAAGCGATGCGCTCTGTCAGACGCCATCACTCGATCCAATTCACGGTGTCGTGCTTCCTCGTCGAGTTCCGACAGGTCCATTTCAGACAACACGACCGTGACGTCTTCCCGGACAACCTGCACCGGACCGGATTCGAGGTCGGAGACAAATGCAGTCCGCAGATTCGGATGGCGATCAAGCAGCACTTGTCCCGCCTGACGCAGGCGATCCGTATCAACCTCACCCCGCAATTCGACAGCCAACTGCACGACGTACGCGTCCACCGACTCCTCGGACAGTAGCGCGTGGAACAGCAAACCTGCCTGCAGCGGGGACAACGGCCACACGTCACTCAGCGCCGGGTACCGCTCCTCGAGCAACTCGATTTCACCTTGGCCGAGACTGACCAAGTCCAGATCCGACGGCGTCCGTCCTCCGAGAGGATGCTCGGACAGGGCAGTCAACACCTCGGTCCACAACCGCGCCAGCTCACTCACCTCGTCGGTGGTCAACACCCCGGCAGGAAAAGTCCACGTCGCGTGTAATCGTGGCTTACGCGAGCCACCGAGAGTCATGGCATTGATCTCCAGCACGTTCGCGACTGGCATGTCGGGATCCTGGGCACCCCCACGCCGGGAGTCGGCGAGCGTGCCACCATCATCTAGCGGCGCCCATCCAACCGGCTGAGATCCGTCCGCGGTTACCGACCCGATGCGCCCCAGATAATTGAATCCGATCTGCGGTGTCGGAAAATCCCTCATTTCAAAAGCGGTGTCCTCGTTGAGATACCGCAACAGACCGTAGCCGATCCCGTGATCGGGCACCGCCCGGATCTGTTCCTTGACTGCTTTGACGGCGGCAGCCAATGAGACGCCGCCCGCGCACGCTTCGTCGATATCGACGGACTCGAGTTCCAGCCGCAGTGGAAAACTCGTGGTGAACCAGCCGACGGTCCGGCCTAGATCCGAGCCAGGTACCGCGTTCTCCTGTCGCCCATGGCCTTCCAGCGCAATGAGTGTTGTGGCAATCGGAGCATCTGTCGACATCGGCCGGCGATCTCGCCGCCATTGCGTGACCGCGACGGCCAACGCAGCCAACAACCCATCTCCGACCCCACCGTGAAATGCTTCGGGAACTGTGGTCAGCAGCGCTTCTGTCACGTCGGTAGGCAATTCGACGAAAACATGATCCGTCGAGCCGTTCACATCGACCGAAGGGTCGAGGGGGCGAGACCCGATCACCGGATCATCCACCGCAGCCATCGATTGCCA
This sequence comes from Rhodococcus sp. NPDC056743, assembly GCF_042790355.1. Lineage (NCBI taxonomy): Bacteria > Bacillati > Actinomycetota > Actinomycetes > Mycobacteriales > Nocardiaceae > Rhodococcus > Rhodococcus sp. NPDC056743. The sequence goes on from NZ_JBHTZI010000024.1 coordinate 2,364, forward strand.
CAGGTCGAGTTCGGCGATCCGCTCCGGTCGACGAGCCTCGTCGATCAGTCCATGAGCCCACCGCCGCATCGATGTTCCGACCGCAGGCAACTCTGGTTCCATTCCAGCCGCGATCTGCGACCACGCAATCGCCAGATCGGGTATCAGCACCCGCCACGACACCCCGTCGATCACCGAATGATGAGCCACCACCAACGCGCAACCCTGCTCGCCGGCATTCGGGGGATCAAACCACACCACCTGCACCACAGCGCCCGTACTGGGATCAAACCGATCAGCCGCAGCATCCAACTCCGCAGCGGCGTGGTCACTGAACTGGGAACTTCCCAGGTTCCCCTGCATCGACACCCGGCAGATGAGGCTGTCCGCTCGAATCGTACCTTGCGGCAACACTTCCCACGTCCAACCGCCATCGGCTTGTGGCCGCAGCCGAGCCCGCAGCATGTCGTGATGATCGAGCACCGCCTGCACGGTGCCCTCCAGGCCCCGTTCGTCGATTCCGGCCGGAAGGTTGAGCATCACGGCTTGTGAGAAGCGAGTGAATCCCGTGCCCCGTTCGAGGAGCCATCGCATTATCGGCGTCAACGGAACCTCACCGACCCCGCCCCCAGGCAGTTCGTCCAATCCGACTGCCTCCGTTCCATCACCGAAGACGGCAACCTCCGCCAACCCAGCCACCGTTTTATGCTCGAACACATCCCGCGCCGAGAGAACGATTCCAGCGGCCTTCGCACGAGAGACCAACTGAATCGCGACGATGCTGTCGCCGCCGAGAGAAAAGAACGAGTCTCCCGCGCCTACCGATTCGAGTCCCAGAACCTCCGCGAACAAACCTGCCAGCGCAGATTCCATCTCGGTTGCCGGAGCGATGAATGTGCCCGGTCGATCCTCGAAATTCGGTGTGGGCAATGCATCCCGATCCAACTTCCCATTCGGCGTCACCGGCAACCCGTCAACCACCACCACCACAGCCGGCACCATCTGCGACGGCACCCGCTCTGCCACCGAACCAACAACCACCGAAACATCCAGAACCACACCAGACTCCGCCACCACAAACCCCACCAACCGATCCCCCCGCACCACAACCGCAGCCCGAGCCACC
>NZ_JBHTZI010000026.1:0-2607 GCF_042790355.1 Rhodococcus sp. NPDC056743
CATCAACGCCACAGTCTGATCCTCGGTCAACTCACCGAACACATCCCGCGACCCGCCGTACCGACGAGCAGGATCAACCGGCGCAACCAACGTCGGCTCGTCGACACCGTCAAATGCTCTCGCCCACACGTCAAGTGATTCTGTTTTGTTCTGCCCGGCGACCCAGGCCAGAAAGTCCCGATAAGGACGGACCCGGGGTAGTGTCGCGCCGTCGGTGGCATAGAGCACCAGCAATTCCTTCAGAAGTAGCGGCGTCGACCAACCATCGAGCAGCAGATGATGATTGGTCATCACCAGGCGATAGCTTCCCGGGCCGGTGCTGACCAGCATCCACCGCAACAACGGGGCACGAGTCGGATCGAACCGGGTAGCACGATCCTCCGCCATCAAATGGTCCCAAGCACGAACACGCGCGGCGGTGTCCAATCCCGAAAGGTCGATTTCCGTCCACGGTGCTTCGACGCCATCCTGCACCACTTGAACCGGCTGAGATCCGATGTCGGACAGAAAGGCGGTCCGCAGATTCGGATTGCGATCGAGCACCGATTGGCAGGCACCGCGCAATCGCTCCGGATCAACCTCACCCCGCAATTCGACAACCAACTGCACCAGGTAGGCGTCCACCGACCCCGCCGACGCCAGCGCATGGAACAGCAAACCTCCCTGCAGCGGGGACAACGGCCACACATCACTCAACGCGGGGTACCGATCCTCGAGCAACTCGATTTCACCTTGGCCGAGACCGACCAAGTCCAGATCCGACGGCGTCCGTCCTCCGACGCCCGGTTGCCCGGCGTCTGCGGCGAGCGCGCCAAGCGTTTCCGACCACATTCTCGCGGCCGTCTGAACGTCGCTCTTCGCCAGTATGCCTGTGGGGAACGACCAGATTGCGCGCAGTCTCGGTCTGCCGTCGTGACTTTCGACGGTGAGTGCGTTGATGTCGAGAACGGCTGGAAGCGGCATATCCGGATTCTGTGCACCGCCCAGGCCAGCGTCCCCGTTGATCGGAATCCAGGCCGCCCCGGACTCGTTTGACACTTCACCTGCACGAACCCTGCCGAGATAGTTGAAGCCGATCTGCGGTGTTGGGAACTCCCCCAACACCAATCCGGTGTCCTCGTTGAGATACCGCAGCAATCCGTAGCCGATCCCGTGGTCCGGTATCGCCCGGAGTTGTTCCTTGACAGATTTGACCACGGCACCCAAGGCCGGACCACCAGCGGCGGCGTCGCTCAGAGATATATCCGAAAGATCCAACCGCAGTGGGAAGCTCGTGGAGAACCAACCGACGGTCCGACTCAGATCCGAACCTGGAACCACACCTTCTTCACGTCCATGACCCTCGAGACCGATGAGAATATCTGCGAGGGAAGGGTTATCTTCGCGCCGCCATGTTGTGACAGCAACGGCCAGTGCGGCCAGCAGTGCGTCGACCACACCACCGTGAAACTCTTCGGGAACTGTGGTGAGCAGTGCCTCGGTTACCTCCGGGGAGACCTCGATCTCGACAGTGTCGGCAGTAGTAGCCACGTCGACGGAAGGGTCGAGGGGCCGAGACCCGATCACCGGATCGTCCACCGCAGCCATCGATTGCCACAGGTCGAGTTCGGCTACGAGCTCGGGTCGACGAGCCTCCTGGGCCAGCCCGTAGGCCCAGCGACGCATCGACGTTCCGACCGGCGACAGCGCTGGTTCCATTCCAGCCGCGATCTGCGACCACGCAATCGCGAGATCGGGTATCACCACCCGCCACGACACCCCGTCGATCACCGAATGATGAGCCACCACCAACGCGCAACCCTGCTCGCCGGCATTCGGGGGATCGAACCACACCACCTGCACCACGGCGCCGGTACTGGGATCAAGCCGATCCGCTGCGGCGTCCAACTCGCACGCAGCCACCTCACGGAAATCGGCGACGCCTGGCCCGGCCGATACCTTCCGAATCACTTTCTCTGCTTGAATTGATCCGACGGGCAGGACTTTCCACACCCACGATCCGTGTGCACCTGGGCGTAACTGAGCTCGTAGCATGTCGTGATGGTCGAGCACCGCTTGCACCGTGCTCGCCAAACCCTGCTCGTCGATTCCCGTCGGCAAATTCAGCAGCACCGCCTGCGAGAATCTATGGAACCCTGAACCACCCCGGACGACGAGCCACTGCATTATCGGCGTCAACGGAACTTCACCGACCCCGCCGCCGGCCAATTCCTCCAACCTGGCTACCTCGGCCTCACCCGAAAGAACTGCTACCTCCGCCAGTCCGGCAATCGTCTTACGCTCGAACACATCCCGCGGCGAGATGACCACTCCCTGAGCCTTTGCCCGTGCTGCGAGCTGAATCGACATGATGCTGTCGCCGCCGAGCGCAAAAAACGAATCCTCCACGCCCACTGATCCGAGCCCGAGAACTTCCTCGAACAAACCTGCCAACATCGATTCCACCTCGGTGACCGGAGCCCGGAAATCCGTCCGAACGCCGGTAAAGTCCGGTGTGGGTAGAGCGTCTCGGTCCAACTTCCCATTCGGCGTCACCGGCAACCCGTCAACCACCACCACCACAGCCGGCACCATCTGCGACGGCACCCGCTCTGCCACCGAACCAAC
>NZ_JBHTZI010000027.1:0-2569 GCF_042790355.1 Rhodococcus sp. NPDC056743
CCACAAGACCTGATCTTGAACAGCTTAAAAGCAGCTGGGGCAAGCTGCTGGCACACCTGAAACAGCAGAATAAGGTGTCTCATGCGGCTCTTTTGAATGACAGTGAACCGGTAGCTGCAGCTCAAAAGGCATTTGTGCTTAAATTTAAATACGAAATCCATTGTAAAATGGTTGCAGAAGACAATAATGGAGTCCGTACGAATCTTGAACAGATTCTCGAATCAATGCTCGGGAAAAGAATGGATTTGATTGGCGTTCCGGAAGCACAATGGGGTAAAATAAGAGAAGAATTTTTAAATGATCACCAGCAGGAAAGTGAAGGATCAAACGAACCGGCTGAAGAAGATCCGCTGATTGCAGAGGCGAAAAAACTTGTCGGAGCGGATTTAATCGAAATAAAAGACTAATAAGATGAAAGAGAGTGATTGAATATGCGTGGCGGAATGGGAAACATGCAAAAAATGATGAAACAAATGCAAAAAATGCAAAAGGATATGGCGAAGGCTCAGGAGGAGCTTGCTGAAAAAGTGCTTGAAGGCACAGCAGGCGGCGGTATGGTGACTGTAAAAGTCAACGGCCAAAAAGAAGTTGTAGACGTTGCCATTAAAGAAGAAGTCGTTGATCCGGAAGATATCGAAATGCTTCAGGACCTGGTTCTTGCTGCGACAAACGACGCCCTCAAAAAAGTGGATGACATGACGAATGAGACAATGGGACAATTTACAAAAGGAATGAACATACCGGGTTTATTCTAGGGGGATAAATAAACATGCAGTATCCTGAACCAATATCAAAGCTGATTGACAGCTTTATGAAATTGCCAGGGATCGGACCGAAAACAGCGGTTCGTCTGGCTTTTTTTGTTCTAGGTATGAAAGAAGACACAGTATTGGATTTTGCTAAGGCGCTTGTCAATGCGAAGCGGAATCTGACATATTGCTCAATTTGCGGACATATAACAGATCAGGACCCTTGTTATATATGTGAGGACACAAGGAGGGATAAGTCTGTTATTTGTGTCGTGCAAGACCCTAAGGATGTGATCGCAATGGAGAAAATGAAGGAATATAACGGCCAGTATCATGTTCTTCACGGCGCGATTTCACCAATGGACGGCATCGGCCCGGAGGATATTAAGATTCCGGAGCTGCTGAAACGTCTTCAGGATGATCAAGTGACAGAAGTTATTCTCGCAACCAACCCTAATATTGAAGGGGAAGCAACAGCGATGTATATATCAAGGCTGTTAAAGCCCTCAGGCATCAAGCTCTCCCGTATTGCCCACGGTCTGCCCGTCGGCGGTGATTTGGAATATGCTGATGAGGTCACTCTTTCAAAAGCTCTTGAAGGAAGACGTGAATTGTAAGGGAGGAAAAGGCAAGGCATGGGTTTTCTTCGCAGAAATACATTAAGAAAAGAGTTTGATGAGAAGCTGATAGAACAGCTCTTTAAACAAAAAGAAGAATGGAACAGACAGAAGAGTCTGGTCGAGAAAAGTCTCGAGCCCTCCGCTGAGGTGTTGTTTGAGCTGAAAGTCGCTGAATCTAAGTACTTTTTTTATTTGAAAGAAGCGAAGCAGCGGAATTTGAAAATGAGCAGATGGAAGTAAGAGGTCTATTCTCCGGGATCTTCTCATAAGCTTGTACTAAACAAGCGAGGGGGAAGATTCATGGAGCCTTTTTTCATTATCGGTTTGATTGTCGGTCTGGTTGCTTTGCTTTTTTTATGGGGAGTATCTTCAAAACCGCTAAGATGGATTGGTGTGACTGCGATTAAGTTTATTGCCGGTGCGATTTTGCTGGTGGGTGTGAACTTGTTCGGGGGCAGTCTCGGTATTCATATCCCTGTTAACCTGATTACAACGGGCATCAGCGGGATTCTGGGGATTCCCGGCATCGCGGCTTTGATAGTCATTAAACGCTTCATCATTTAATTTGTCGATTATTGTTGACATGTTGGATCAAGGGTGGTATTCTAATATACGTCGCTGATGACGAAACGAATTCTTAAAAAAGAAATTTTAAAAAGTTATTGACGGCATTGAAGTTGATATGTTACAATAATTAAGTCGCTTCAAGAGCGATGGACAAAGTTCTTTGAAAACTAAACAAGACAAAACGTACCTGTTAATTCAAAGTTTTAAATAAATCGCACAGCGATGTGCGTAGTCAGTCAAACTACTTTATCGGAGAGTTTGATCCTGGCTCAGGACGAACGCTGGCGGCGTGCCTAATACATGCAAGTCGAGCGGACAGATGGGAGCTTGCTCCCTGATGTTAGCGGCGGACGGGTGAGTAACACGTGGGTAACCTGCCTGTAAGACTGGGATAACTCCGGGAAACCGGGGCTAATACCGGATGGTTGTTTGAACCGCATGGTTCAGACATAAAAGGTGGCTTCGGCTACCACTTACAGATGGACCCGCGGCGCATTAGCTAGTTGGTGAGGTAACGGCTCACCAAGGCGACGATGCGTAGCCGACCTGAGAGGGTGATCGGCCACACTGGGACTGAGACACGGCCCAGACTCCTACGGGAGGCAGCAGTAGGGAATCTTCCGCAATGGACGA
>NZ_JBHTZI010000028.1:0-1984 GCF_042790355.1 Rhodococcus sp. NPDC056743
CAAAAACCGCTGCGGCTGCAATCATCGGATGAGTTTTGATCCATCGTTTTACAGAAGCGCGTTTTTTCTCTTTTGGAAGATTCGCCATAACTTTGGCAGTAAAATCAGCAGGGGCCGTGACATGCGATGTGCTTCGGACGAGTGCTACGGATTTCTCCATTTCATGAAAATGCCGTTTGCAATTCCCGCATGACTGCAAATGTTGTTTTAATACGTTTTCATCTTCAGGAAGGATATCTCCATCAAGATGCTTATGCATAAGCTGCACGATCTGTTCAGGACAGCTCATTTCATCACCCCACTTAAAGATCCCTCAATTGTTTTCTAAGAGCCTCTCTGCCTCTGTGTATCCTTGTCTTGACGGTGCCGACAGGGATATTCAGAATCTCCCCGATTTCAATTAAAGAGAGTTCGTCAATATACTTTAATACAATAACCGTTCTGTACTTGTCAGGCAGCTTTAAAATCTTTTTCTGAATTGTGTCCGACAGCTCCAATGACAATACGGCGTCTTCAGGGAGAACCCCGTCCGCGGCGATCTGCGAATACATCGTCAGCCCTTCTGCTCCCGCTACTTCTGCGTCCAGATAGTAATCAGGCTTTTTCTTGCGGATGCGGTCAATGGTCAGGTTGGTCGCAATTCTGTAAAGCCACGTTGAAAACTTTCTGTTGATATCGAAACTGTCGATATTGACATACGCTCTGATAAAAGCTTCCTGCGCAATATCTTCCGCTTCGTGAACATTGCCGAGCATGCGGTAGCAAAGCTGGTAAATCTTATCTTTATAAAGGTCAACGATTTCTGCAAACGCATTTTGATCGCCTTTTTTGACTTGCTTGATTCTTTTTTTAATCAGGTTTTCCATGTTTTATCTTACCTCTGCCCTTCACCGGTCTGTATCTATACGTCGATTGTTTTAAAAGGTTTCATTTTTTTATTACATTTATTTTACCAAATTTCAGGCAGGGTGTAGATGGAAAATACAGAATATACTGCCTTAACAGCAGCTTAAAAATAGTATATCTGATGAACAATCAGAAATCGAAACAAAATGCTGATAAAAAAAGACACCTTTATGCAAAAGGTGTCTGATACTGGGCTAGCTGGATTCGAACCAACGCATGACGGAGTCAAAGTCCGTTGCCTTACCGCTTGGCGATAGCCCAAAAATGGTGGAGGGGGGCAGATTCGAACTGCCGAACCCTGAGGGAGCGGATTTACAGTCCGCCGCGTTTAGCCACTTCGCTACCCCTCCGTATTTAAACAGTGCCGGCAAGAGGACTTGAACCCCCAACCTACTGATTACAAGTCAGTTGCTCTACCAATTGAGCTAGACCGGCAAATATGGTGGAGGATGACGGGCTCGAACCGCCGACCCTCTGCTTGTAAGGCAGATGCTCTCCCAGCTGAGCTAATCCTCCATATATTACACTTACGTGTAATAGCTTGGCGGCGTCCTACTCTCACAGGGGGAAACCCCCGACTACCATCGGCGCTGAAGAGCTTAACTTCCGTGTTCGGCATGGGAACGGGTGTGACCTCTTCGCTATCGCCACCAAACCATTGAGAGTGTTCTCTCAAAACTAGATAACAGTAAGCATACATTCAAATTGGTTAAGTCCTCGATCGATTAGTATCTGTCAGCTCCATGTGTCGCCACACTTCCACCTCAGACCTATCAACCTGATCATCTTTCAGGGATCTTACTTCCTTGCGGAATGGGAAATCTCATCTTGAGGGGGGCTTCATGCTTAGATGCTTTCAGCACTTATCCCGTCCGCACATAGCTACCCAGCGATGCCCTTGGCAGAACAACTGGTACACCAGCGGTGCGTCCATCCCGGTCCTCTCGTACTAAGGACAGCTCCTCTCAAATTTCCTGCGCCCGCGACGGATAGGGACCGAACTGTCTCACGACGTTCTGAACCCAGCTCGCGTACCGCTTTAATGGGCGAACAGCCCAACCCTTGGGACCGACTACAG
>NZ_JBHTZI010000029.1:0-1953 GCF_042790355.1 Rhodococcus sp. NPDC056743
TCGTCCATTGCGGAAGATTCCCTACTGCTGCCTCCCGTAGGAGTCTGGGCCGTGTCTCAGTCCCAGTGTGGCCGGTCACCCTCTCAGGTCGGCTATGCATCGTTGCCTTGGTGAGCCGTTACCTCACCAACTAGCTAATGCACCGCGGGCCCATCTGTAAGTGATAGCCGAAACCATCTTTCAATCATCTCCCATGAAGGAGAAGATCCTATCCGGTATTAGCTTCGGTTTCCCGAAGTTATCCCAGTCTTACAGGCAGGTTGCCCACGTGTTACTCACCCGTCCGCCGCTAACGTCATAGAAGCAAGCTTCTAATCAGTTCGCTCGACTTGCATGTATTAGGCACGCCGCCAGCGTTCGTCCTGAGCCAGGATCAAACTCTCCGAAGAAATGTTTGACTTGCTCAATTTAAAAAATAAAATTTAACGTTGACGTTTGTCGCTTTGTTCAGTTTTCAAAGTTCAAAATTCCGATTGGTGGAGCCTAGCGGGATCGAACCGCTGACCTCCTGCGTGCAAAGCAGGCGCTCTCCCAGCTGAGCTAAGGCCCCAAAATATTGGTCGGGAAGACAGGATTCGAACCTGCGACCCCATGGTCCCAAACCATGTGCTCTACCAAGCTGAGCTACTTCCCGTTTATGGCGCGCCCGAGAGGAGTCGAACCCCTAACCTTTTGATCCGTAGTCAAACGCTCTATCCAATTGAACTACGGGCGCAAAATAGTGCCGAGGGCCGGACTTGAACCGGCACGGTAGTCACCTACCGCAGGATTTTAAGTCCTGTGTGTCTGCCAATTCCACCACCCCGGCATGGATGGTATAGTATAGTTGGAGCGGAAGACGAGGTTCGAACTCGCGACCCCCACCTTGGCAAGGTGGTGTTCTACCACTGAACTACTTCCGCAAGTAAAAATGTAATGTACAGCCAGAATACAGCATCAGATAACCAAAAACTGTATTGTTATTTATTCAGTAAAACTCCAAACGGTATAACCCGCAGACTAATCTAAAGCATACTGTTCATTATGACAAAAGTAATTATATCAAGGTTTTGATAAAAGTCAATACCGTTTAACAATTAATTATGTTAATCTCTTTTGCATCCTTGAAGAAAGGCTTCATCAGAAGACGCGCTAAATACCTATACCTTAACTGGTACAATCAGCAACAGATATTTACTGAACTAAACAAAAAATAACAGTTCCATAACGCGCGGAAACTGCTTCAGATCAACGTATTTAGATAAGCTTCCAAGCGGGCTCGAACCGCTGACCTCTTCCTTACCATGGAAGTGCTCTACCTGCTGAGCTATGGAAGCAATGGCTCCACAGGTAGGATTCGAACCTACGACCGATCGGTTAACAGCCGATAGCTCTACCACTGAGCTACTGCGGAATAATAACAGCCTGGCAACGTCCTACTCTCACAGGGACAAAGTCCCAACTACCATTGGCGCTAAAGAGCTTAACTTCCGTGTTCGGTATGGGAACGGGTGTGACCTCTTCGCTATCGCCACCAGACAAGAGATTGTTCTCTCAAAACTAGGTAACAGTTCGCTGAGTAAAGCTTATGCTTTTAAAGTTTGGTTAAGTCCTCGATCGATTAGTATCAGTCAGCTACACATGTCGCCACGCTTCCACCTCTGACCTATCAACCTGATCATCTTTCAGGGATCTTACTAGCTTGCGCTATGGGAAATCTCATCTTGAGGGGGGCTTCATGCTTAGATGCTTTCAGCACTTATCCCGTCCACACATAGCTACCCAGCGATGCCTTTGGCAAGACAACTGGTACACCAGCGGTGTGTCCATCCCGGTCCTCTCGTACTAAGGACAGCTCCTCTCAAATTTCCTACGCCCACGACGGATAGGGACCGAACTGTCTCACGACGTTCTGAACCCAGCTCGCGTACCGCTTTAATGGGCGAACAGCCCAACCCTTGGGACCGACTACAG
>NZ_JBHTZI010000030.1:0-1090 GCF_042790355.1 Rhodococcus sp. NPDC056743
GATTTCTCCGACGAGGTTCTGGCCGGTGCGTGCGTCACCCGTGAAGAGAAGGGCGCCTGATGTACACGTCGTTGTTGTCGAATATCGCGATCCTGGTGTTGTCCGGGTTCGTCGGTTTCGCGGTGATCTCGAAGGTCCCGAACACTCTGCACACCCCGCTGATGTCGGGTACCAACGCCATCCACGGCATCGTCGTCCTCGGCGCGCTCGTCGTGTTGGGTAAGGTGCACGATCCGTCTGTCGGTTTGCAGATCATCTTGTTTGTCGCACTTGTCTTCGGAACGGTCAACGTTGTCGGTGGCTTCGTGGTCACGGACCGCATGCTGGCGATGTTCAAGGCCAAGCCCGCAGCCAAGGCTGTTTCGAAGGATGGTGACCAGTAATGGAATACCTGGTCAATGGTTTGTACATTGTCGCGTTCTCGATGTTCATCTACGGTCTCATGGGTCTTACCGGCCCGAAGACCGCGGTGCGCGGCAACCAGATCGCCGCGGTCGGCATGCTCATCGCCGTCATCGCAACCCTGATCTCCATCCGTGATGCGGAGATGGGGAACTGGATCCTCATCGCGGCCGGTCTGATCATCGGTGTCGTGCTCGGTGTTCCGCCGGCGCTGCGCACGAAGATGACGGCGATGCCGCAGTTGGTGGCACTGTTCAACGGTGTCGGTGGCGGTACCGTCGCGTTGATCGCCTACGCGGAATTCCTCGACTCGGACGGTTTCACCGCGTTCAAGCACGGTGAGTCCCCGACGGTGCACATCGTCATCGCGTCCCTCTTTGCCGCGGTGATCGGTTCGATCTCCTTCTGGGGCAGCGTGATCGCGTTCCTGAAGTTGCAGGAAACTCTGCCGGGTCGCCCGATCGGCATCGGCAAGCTGCAGCAGCCCCTGAACGCGCTGCTGCTGATCGCGGCTGTCGCGTTCTCGGTGATCATCGGTATCAAGGCGATCTCCCCGGACGGCCCGACCAGCTCCCTGTGGATCGTCGGTGTCCTCGTGCTCTCGGGCATCCTCGGGCTGATGGTGGTGCTGCCGATCGGCGGCGCCGACATGCCGGTGGTGATCTCACTGCTCAACGCGCTGACCGGT